>NZ_VFWW01000009.1:0-340890 GCF_006442955.1 Mesorhizobium sp. B1-1-1 | reverse complement strand
GCCAATGCCGGGTTCACCAGCTTGCTGCGGACGTCCCGCGCCATTCGCAGGTGCTCCAGTACGGCCGGCAGGATATCGGAGGCGAAATGCTGGACATCCGGATCCCGGCCGGAGCCGATCTCCCATTCAAGGAGTTGCACAGTCTTCTGATGGTCGACGATCTGGCCGCTGATGTAAGCCAGATCGAATTCGACCAATGCCAGCTTCTGCCGGCAATGGCAGCGGCGAAGGGAGGCCGCTGATAAAGGTGCAGTGTGGGATACCGAATGGATCCGACGAGACACATGTCGTGCCAGGTATAGCGGCTGCGACGCAGGGAGCCATGTCGGAGGGGGCAAGTGTGCGAAGGGATCGTCTTTGTCTGCGGCTACTTTGTACCCGCCAGCCCTGCTGACAGCAAACGAGCGTTCATCGACACGGTTTCGCCTATCGGTGAGATACTGGCGACACCTCCTCTACTCCTCTGCCTCCATAATCTTGTCGAGAACAGCTTCAGGTGCCACGTCGCGCTTCAGTTCCTTCAATTCATCGTCCGCTTCCGTGGCAACATTCATGCGCTTGGCAATCTCCTCGACCATCTTGATGAGCTTGGTCGTCTCGTGTTCGTTGAGCAGGCTGACCTGAAGATCGAGGTCTGCTCTCGCATCGTCCTCAGCGGCCATCCGGTTCTGGTTGATGAGCACGAAGGTGGACAAAAAGATCGCCTCCACGGATGCAATCATCGCCAGGATAACCAAGGATGGGTCCCAAGGCTGAACAAAGCCGACGGGCTTGATATTGAGGACGATCCAGCCCCCAAAGAAAACAAGATGGATATAGACGAACATCATGCTGCCTGCGAACTGGCTAATTGCTCCCGCGGCGCGTTGCTCCGCAGTGGCAGCGTTCGCATCGCGCTTCCGTCGTTGAACGATTGCTTCGATGTTGCGGGCCAAGGCAGGAGCGAGGCCGTCCGCGGGTGGTGTGGTTGGGGTGGCGGATCCCATGTCATTGCCTGAGGTGTTTGGGCGCATAGCTCTCTCCGTGTCTCCACCTGACCCACTTAACTGGTCGGTTGGCGTTTCGATCCATGCAGCCTCAGGAGCGCTGACGGACCTTCATCACGAATGGCTCACCCAATGAGACATACCTATCAGAGGTGTTCGGTAAGCGAGACGGTCAACGCCGCAAATGGGCCTGGCGACTTGCCGGTCGAAGGCCGCGATAGGATACGCGGATGAGGAGTCGCTAGCGAAACGGGAGGTTCTGATGGTAGTGGAGGCTGATGCAGTTGTGCAATCCGAAACGACATGGAGCGCTTCAGGACACTCTCCGACCAGACAAGGATCGCCTGCCGAGAGCGTCGCCAGATCGATGGATTTCAGCCCGGGGAGCGCTTTAAAGCGGGCGAAGTTCGAACCGTATAACTGCCTCTGCTATTGGTCGCTCCTCGTCGCGTATGATGAAAGCGAGTTCGCACTCATTGCCGTCATGGGGGAGTGTCTCTCTCGCTATTTCGGTCAAAGCCTTTACAGCTTCATCTGTAGCGGTCTCCGTATCGGGAAGTTCGCTCCCCTCGTTGTCTTCAGTAACGTTTCCATTTTCAGTAAGATCAAAAAAGAAGCGTGCCATGTTCGTGTATCCGTTCGGGGCCTTTCTGTCCGAACCTTGGCGATTTCAGAAGGTTCCAAGCTGGATTTTGTTGTGAGGCAGGATTTTTTTATCGCGTACGATCGCAATCGAGTTTCTGGTCCAAATCGTGCGTTGGCCTGACGTTCAGTCCGCGGTGGCATGAGCGCCTCATTTCCTTGGAGCATGTGTCGTTGGATCAGGCCCACTCAACCCAGGCACAGTCGCCGGCGGCAATCCAAGTCAGGCGGGCGGAACATAACGATCTGGCTGACGTTTGTGCCGAGGATCGGCCCGACAGGAGGACTGCATGGCAGCCCCACGAGCAGTTTGGAAAGGGATTTTAAAAGTCGGGTCCGTGTCGTGCGGAGTGAAGCTTGTGGGTGCAACCAGCGAGGCATCGAAAATCCACTTCAAGATTTTGAATCGGAAAGATGGATTGCCTGTCAAGGCTGCCTATGTTGACGAAGAGACGGGCGATGTCGTCGATAGCGAAAACCAAGTCAAAGGCTACGAGGCAGACGCGGGCGATTTCATCAAGGTCGAACCGGACGAGATCAAAAAGCTAAAGATGACGTCTGAGCACACGCTTGAGGTCGACGAGTTTGTCGCCATCAAGGATATCGACACGCGCTACCTGGAAAAGCCTTATTACCTGATCCCTGCCGACGGTGCTTCCACCGAGGCCTTCTCCGTGCTGCGCGAAGCGATGGCCAAGGGTGTGGCGGCGCGGTCCTGCGTGGTGCTGTACCAACGCGGGCGCGAAGTCGTGATACAGCCCTATGGCAAGGGAATGCTGCTTACCGAGTTGCGGACCCATGACGAGATGATCTCGGAAGAGACTATATTCAAAGACCCGAAAAGCTTTCTTCGAATTATGACAAAACGACTCTGTGCCTGGATCAGAAAAGATCGATTGGCCGCCCGGGCTCGGGGCTACCGCCCGAGTCATTCGCGCGGTGCAGGAGCATAGTAAGCAGCTTCTTCAGGTGAGAGCGATCCGGCTGCCGCGATGCTGTCCACCATCTCGAGCACAAGGTGCGGCGCAGCATGATGAACCATGTGACCGGCACCCGCGACGATGCGCATCATCGAGCCCGGTAGGACCGCGTGCAAATGTTGGGAATGATAGTTGGTGTCGAGCAGGCTGTCCGCGTCCCCGGCCATGATACCTATCGGCGCGTTTGTCCTCCCTGCGGTCTTGGGAGCCAACGCGGCAACGGGGATCAGCAGACCAGATTCCGCGGCAGTCGTTCGCAAGTGCGACGGTGCGCTGACCAGATCTCGCAAAGCATTTGAAAACTCTGGCGGGACAGGTTGCGGCCCAAACAGGCGGCGCATCAAAACGGGCCAGATCAGCCTGACGACAGGCGGCAGGATGGTGTGGCAAATGATGGTTCCCACGATTGGCAGTGCCGGCAGGGCGGCAAGCATGGCATCGAACCTTGCGGAGGGGAAATGATAGCCGGAGAGGAGAACCGCGCCACCAATCTCGTCCGGATACCGGGCCGCCCACTGGAGGGCGATCGATGCCCCCCAAGAACGATGGGATTGTCTGCCCCGATCCTCTGCGTGGCGCTCTGGAGCAGATCTGCCTGGGCCGCGGCGGTCCATAGGCGACCGCGCGGCCGAGTACTTCCGCCAAACCCGGGGCGGTCGAATACAATAACGCGATAACGCTTGGCTGCTTTGTCGACTAGACCGCTGGTTTGGAAGTCCTCAGCGGCGGAACCGTTCCCATGCAGGAGAACCAGGTCCCTGCCGCTTCCAGCCTCGACATATCGAAGGCGGACACCGTCGACCTCTATGGTCCTTCCTTTCGCGCGGACGGAAAGCGCTTGCTTGGTCGCTGCTCGATTGTTCAACGCTAGCAAGGCCACCGCCGCAACCAGGCCGCCGACCCAGACGCGTGATGATCGTTTCAGTGAGAATTGAAACCGGAAAGACAAGCTGCCGTGCTCCTTGCGTAGGTTGCGGCGACTGGCGAATCGCCGCTGGGACGTCGCACCCAAAAGGCTCACCGTTTTCGCCATCCGAACTGAGACGCCACAAGGTTGTTCCGGCGCCTGATCGCCTGACCTTCGAACGAGGCTACGGGCTTAGCTCGGCCTAGGGCTCCTCGAGATTGAGCCCGCGGAAGGTCGAATGACAGCCGGGGGAGGCGTTAGTCTTGCCAGCCGTTTCCACAGACTGGATAGCCAAAAGAGCACCGGTGACGAGTAACCCTTGGGCTCCAAACATGGCGACGTGCTCGCGTTCAACTCGCACGATCAACCCACGCAGGGGGTCTTTAAATCTAAGGGAGCTAAAAAAGTTTTGGCTGATGGAACATCGCGCGGTTCAGCGTGTTTGCTTTCGACGAAAATGGAGAAATCAGGCCGTGAACAGCGTCATTTATCTCATAGGTCTCGTTGTCGTCGTGCTGGCAATTCTCTCCTTCCTCGGTTTTCACTAGGAGCCATTATGCAACGCGAAGGCGATCCAGGACGTCCAGCATCCGATTTCGATACGGCAAAGAGCGAGCTCTCCGACCGGCTCCAGGAAGAAACCCAAAATGCCACCCGGTTGATTCACGACGCCAGTGACGAAGTCGTCAGCAAAGCTGGCGAGTACGCGTCGGAAGCGCAGGAGGCTTTGTCAGGGAAGGCGCAGGAAACGCAGCGCGACATGAGCGCGAGCTTAGCCGCTTTTGGGGGCGCGTTGCGGGCAGCAAGTGAGCATCTGGCCAACAGCGATCAAGCCACCGTTTCGAAGTTCGTGCTTACTGCCGCTGGCGGGCTGGAGCGCCTCTCGTCCTCTTTGCGGGACAAACCAGTCGAACAAGTCTTAGGCGAGGTCAGGTCCTTCGGGCGCGAAAACTCTGGAGTGCTTATCGCCGGGTCGGTTTTCGCCGGTTTGGCTCTGGGACGCTTCATCAAAAGCTCGCAACCCGCTGATTCGAGCGAAGCGGACGGTCGGCTGAAAAGCAGTGGCGCCCCAAAGACTGTAACGCGCCCGAAGACCACAGGCAGCTCTCCACGGGACGACCTCACGTCATAACGAATGCAGCCACTTTCTTGGCCGAGCACGGAGCATGACCGATGAACAACGATCAGGACGGCCGCAGTCTCGCGAGCCTTGTGAGCGACCTTACACAGCAAGTGACGACCCTGCTACAGACCGAAACAAGGCTTCTGCGGGCCGAAATATCCGAAAACGTCAGCAAAGCCGGGCACGGCGTGGTCGAAGTCGTAGGCGGTGCCGTGTGCTTGCTGGCATCGCTGGTGGTACTGCTCCAAGCGCTCGTGATCGCTTTGGCTAAGGCGGGTCTGGGGGCCGGGTGGGCCTCGCTGCTCGTCGGTGTCGTCGTGGCGATCCTGGGGGTGATTCTCCTTCGCACGGGAATGGCCGGCATTGCGCCTTCCGGATTGGCTCCTGACCGCACACAAGAACAACTCAACAGCGATGCGCGTGTGATCAAAGGACAAATGAGATGAGCGAGAAATCGGCAGCCGAACTCGAACGCGAAGCCGAGATTGCCCGCGCAGCGGTCGTCGATACCGCCGAATCCATCCGCAGCAAAATGACACCCGGTCAGTTGATCGACGAATTCACCGGGTTGTTTTCTGGCGGCGCAGGGACCGCCGCCCTCAGCAGATTCCAGACCCAAGTCAGCGACAACCCTTTGGCCCTGATGCTGGTTGGGACCGGCCTGGCTTGGCTGATGCTTGGCAGCGGTGCTTCGGCGGGTGGCTCTCCTGCAACCCAGGCTGTCAACAATCAGGCCGACACGGATGGGGGGACGTTCGGGGTCAGCGATGTGACGGGGGCTGCGGAAGGGCCGAGTTCCGGACAAGAGATCCCCAATGGTGGACCATCGGCGGTCGCAGAGATGCTCTCGGATGCCGGCGCGACCGCTGGCTCGATTGCGAGCAATGCAAGCGAAGCGGCCGCAACTGCGGCTGGCGAGACCAAGGATAAGGTTGTAAACACCGTGGGGCAGCTTGGCTCCAGTGCGAGTGATATGGCTGTGCAGGCGAGTCGAACCGCGCAGGAACTATTTGAGCGCGAACCACTGGCACTTGCCGTCCTCGGCCTGGCGGCGGGTACGGCTATAGGCGTGCTTCTGCCTCGCACAACCATGGAAGACGAGCAACTCGGCGGCTACCGCGACAAACTACTTGGCAGCGCCAACAGTGCTTTAGAGGACGGCGTGGAGCAAGCGAAAGAGATCGCTGCCGAAGCTTACGAGACAGTCAAGAGCGAGGCGGACCGGCAGGGCTCGAGCGGCACCGCCGACACGTTAGCCGGTAAGGTCGGTGAGGTCGTCAAGGCCACCGCAAAAACTACCGAAAAGGCGGTTCGAGATCGACTTCCCGAATCGGATCAGTCCTCCACGGCCAAGCCCTAAGCCATCTGCAGGGTGCCAGGGCAGCGGTCAAATTGAACTTAGAGACACCCGTCGTGAACAAAACCGCGCGCCGACGGTTTGATTGCATGGAAACTGAGACACTGGTCGGCTATCTCGCGGCACTATGTTCGATGGTGAGCTTTACGCCGCAAGCCTGGAAGATCATAAAGACGCGAGACACGGGCAGTATCTCCGCGCCTATGTATGCGATTACGGCAGCAGGGTTCGCCCTCTGGCTCATCTTCGGGTCCATGAAAGGCGAGTGGCCGATCATCATCACAAACGCCGCCTGTCTCGTTCTCTCGGCATTCATTCTTCTGATGACGCTCCTTCCTCGCGCGAAGAAGGACGCGGTCGCGGACGTGCTGGATCCCGCTGCCTCAAGGACTGAGCGATGATCTTCGTTTGGTTGCGTTCTGAGGTTTACGAGGCGCTCAGCGGTGGCAGCCAGGAATGACGCGCTCATGTCGGGAGTTCTCTTGTGGTTTCAGACGATGAAATCCGTCCTGGCGAATCATACGACTGCCTGGTCATCGGCGGCGGACCGGCCGGCCTGACCGCCGCGACCTACCTGGGGCGTTTTCGGCGCCGGATCGTCCTTGTGGATGCCGGCCAAAGCCGCGCAAAGTGGATACCGGTAACCCACAACTGTCCCGGGTTTCCTGACGGTATTGCCGGTGTTGAGCTGCTTGATCGTCTGCGGCAGCAGGCACTGCTGAGCGGAGTCGATCTCGTGGACGATACGATCCACGACATTAAGCGGGGTGGGACCGATTTCATCGCCACGGCATCGGTTCCCATTCGGGCTCGCGCGGTGCTCATGGCCACCGGTATTGTCGATACGCTTCCAGACACGCCCGACGCCGCCGATATGATCAAGGCCGGCACGTTGCGGCTGTGTCCGATCTGTGACGCCTACGAGGTCATCGACGGACGGGTTGCGGTGATGGGCCCGGCAGATCACGCAATGAAGATGGCGTTGTTTATGCGAAGCTACACAAGTGACGTCACCATGTTGGTCGAGACGACAACTCGATTCGACCCCGCCGCCGACGCCTTGCTCAAAAAGGCTGGAATCAAGGTGCACGCGTGCCTCCCGGGCTCGATCCGCTCTGCCGGCCATCAGGCGACCATCAGGCTCGTTGCCGGAAACACGCTGTCTTTCGATACCATCTATCCCGCATTGGGCTGCACGATGCGATCGAAGCTGGCCACCAACCTCGGCGCGGAATGTGACGAAATCGGCAATCTTGTCGTGGATTCGCGCCAGCGAACCGCAATTGCGGGCCTCTACGCCGCAGGCGATGTGGTTGACGAAATCAACCAGGTCGCGGTCGCCTTCGGACACGCGGCGATCGCCGCAACCGATATGCACAGCTATCTTGCGCAAAACGAGTGAACAGGTCCGCCCTCGTTCAGTCGTTCAGTCGTTCAGTCGTACAGGATGGCGCGTGGCGCAGCCCTCGCGGGGATATTCGTCGCTTCCCCGGCATCCTGGTGCCCCCCATTGGCGCCGTAAGAGCCTCAATGCGGCATTGGCGAGACAACACCTATTGTGTGCGCATTCAGGCACTGCCGTCGATGCCGCTTATTCGCAACCGACGGGGTGCCGGCGTCTGCTGGGGAAAAACGGCGGAACAAACAAGGAGCCGCCTCGTTTGAACGGGGTGCCGCCCGGCGCGCTTTCAAGCAGGAGATGAGGATGGCAACCAAGAAAGCTTCGCAGACAAAGGGACTTGAGGATCTCTTCCACGACGGCTTGAAGGATATCTACTACGCCGAGCGCAAAATCCTTCCGCCTTGAAGAAGATGGCGAAGGGAGCTGAATCCGAAAAGGTGATTGCTGCCTTTGAGAAGCATCGAGGTGAGACGGAAGGCCAGATCGAGCGCCTGCAGCAGGTGTTCGAGATCTTCGGCAAGCGGGCACAGGGAAAGACCTGCCCGGCAATCGACGGCATCATAGAAGAAGGGCAGGAGATCCTGGAGGACTTTCAACAGGCTCCAGCCCTGGATGCCGGGCTCGTGGCCGCCGCGCAAGCCGTCGAGCATTATGAGATCGATCGCCCGATATGGAACGCTGATCACCTGGGCCGGTTTGCTTGGGCTGAAAAAGGCCGTTCCGCTGCTTGAACAGTCGCTCAAGGAGGAGAAGGCGACCGATGAAGCACTGACGCAACTCGGGGAGGCCGGTGTGAACGAGAGAGCGATGCAAAAGGCGGCCTAGATATCCGCACTGGATCACGCCGAGGAGGTCCGTCATGGATGTCCGGCAACCCATGCCGCTTGACCAAGCATCGGTCGCGCCTATGTCCGCGGAACCGGCGTCGAGCAAAAGACAGCTCCTGTTCGAACGTCGCACCAAAGCTGTTGAGATCGATGAGATCGACCCAGGCGACGGCCGGGTGATCAACCATGATGGCGAGCAACTCGCTATCAGCGAGGCGGCAGACGGTTCGAGTGCCGGCTGCATCGACGGTTGGAACCCGGTCGACCGGATATGGTACTGGTCCTGCCACAGATGGGGATTCGACGAACAAGGCGTGCTGCCGGCAAACAGGCCGCCGGCGGCTCGAGCGACGCCGCAGGCCGGGCTCACGGGATGAAGATCCTCGTCACCGGCGCTACAGGTTTGATAGGCGCCTCACTATGCGCGCGCCTGGAGGCGGAGGGACACGAAGTACGGCGCGTGCTCCGCCGCTCCCGACCTGCCGGCTCTTCGAAAAGTTCGGACGTCATTTTGGACATGACGGAGGCGGTCCGACCGGAGGACTGGAGTTCGCCTCTTTCAGGCGTCGATGCCGTCGTCAACTGCGCCGGCGTTCTGCAGGACAACGCGCGGGAAAAGGTTCAGGAGGTCCATGCCATCGCCGCTTCCGCTCTCTTCAGGACCTGCGAACGGGCCGGCATCAAGACGGTCATCCATTTCTCGGCGATCGGTGTCGACCGCGATCAGCTGTCCGCCTTCTCCGCCAGCAAGCTGGCCGGCGACAAGGTATTGATGGCGCTCGATGTCGGCTGGGTGATCCTGCGTCCCTCGGTGGCGCGGCGCGGCGTCTTTGGCGCAAGCGCATTGTTGCGTGGGCTAGCCGCGCTGCCATTGTTGCCGGCCATGCCCAATACCGGTCGCCTGCAAGTCGTTCAGCTCGATGACATTGTCTCCACCGTTCTTTTCTTCCTCCTGCCCACGAGTCCTTCTCGCTTGACGCTGGAGCTTGCGGGGCCGGAGGCGCTCACCATGACAGAGCTCGTCAGTCGTTACCGCCAGTGGTTTGGATGGAAGAAGGCAGCCATATTCACCTTGCCCGGCTGGGTGGCGAGAGGCCTCTATCGTCTGGGCGATCTGGCTGGATGGCTCGGCTGGCGACCGCCGATCCGCAGCAATGCGCAAAAAAGAAATCACGCGAGGCGCTGTCGGTGATCCGCAGCCCTGGATTGTGACGACAGGCATTCACCCGGCAAGCCTCGCATCAGCACTTGCGGCCGATCCGGCAACGGTCCAGGAGCGATGGTTTGCCGGGCTCTATCTCATCAAGCCCGCGATCTTCGTTGTGCTGCCATTCTTCTGGATCATGACCGGCATCATCTCGCTCACGACAGGCTGGCGTAATGGCGTCGAACTGCTGATCGGCACTGCGGTGGCGCCCCACGCCGAGGCCGCGGTCGTGGCCGGTGCAATCGCCGACGCGGCTGTCGGCGCTCTGATCGCGTTCCGGCCGACAAGCCGCCCGGGTCTTTGGGGTGCGATCGCGATCTCGCTGTCCTACGCCATCGCCGGCACCATCCTGCGCCCGGATCTCTGGAACGAGCCACTCGGCCCGCTGATGAAAATCCTGCCGATCCTCGCCTTGCACTTCGTTGCGCTGGCGATCTTGGACGAGCGCTGATGCTTTATTTCGTGGTCAAATATCTGCACGTCATCGGCGCAGCCGTGCTGCTTGGGACAGGGGCGGGGATTGCCTTCTTCATGCTTCTCGCTCACCGGACCGGCAATGCCGCAACAATCGCGGCAGTTGCCCACATCGTGGTTGTCGCTGATTTCCTCTTTACCGCGACTGCCGTCGTCGCGCAGCCGATCACCGGCGTGGCCCTCGCCTGGCAGGCTGGCTATTCATTGAGGGAAGGATGGATCGTGCTGTCGATTGTGCTCTATGTCGTGACCGGCCTGTTCTGGCTGCCGGTCGTTTGGATGCAGATGGAGATGCGCAATCTGGCGACGCGCGCCGCCACATCTGGCGACCCGCCGCCGGAGCGGTACAACAAGCTGTTTCGGTTGTGGTTTGTCTTCGGTTTTCCTGCCTTCGCCGCCGTGCTCGCCATCTTCTGGCTCATGATCACGCGTCCCCTCATCGTTTTGTTCGATTGACGGTGACAAGAGCTTCGCTGGCCACTGATGGGCAGCAGGTCCTTTGGCCAGGTGGTGAGTTCGGGAACCAACACGGCTTCTCACCCTGAACAGAAGGCGCGACGCCATAGGTGCTTTCCGACGATTGGAGGGAGAAAGCGTTGCCATCAGCCTAAGCTGGAGAATGACACTAGCCGCGAGCGCCGTTACCGTCTGACCCCCTGGCGCGACTGGAGCCCCGGGTAGAACCGATCTGTTCGCTCTGTGCTCCGCTGTCCACGCGGGGGGAGCCAAGCATGGGTTCCTCACCCATCGGCTCGCCCGCGACCGTCGTGAACTCTCCGTTGCCGTCAATGGATTTGCCGCTCGACCAACGGCCCTCGGGCGGCGGCACGCCGTCGACGAAACAGTTGACGAAAGCATAGCTGACGTCGCGAAGTTCCTGTTCCTGGGGGAAGGAATTGGGAACCGGCAGTGAAGCCGCGAGCCCGCCCATGTCCTCGATGGCTGCTAACCATTGCTGCTGGTGCATCGTGTCGCGGGCGATCAGGAACGACAGCATCTCCTTCATGCCGGGATCGTCGGTCATATTGTAGAGGCGTGTGGCAAGCACTCTGCCACTGCTTTCCGCCGTGACATTGGCGATCATGTCGGCGGCGAGATTGCCGCTGGCGTAGACGTGTGAAGCATTGAAGGGCACGCCGTTTGAATTTTCCGGCAATGCCGCGAGTCCGGTGGAAAGGATGTGGCGGAAGTTCATGCCGTTCAACACGGAGCCGCCGATCGTATCGGCTGAAATGTCTTCTTGCAAAGACAGCGGCGCCCCTTCCAGATTCAACGCCACGGCCGTCGCGAGCATCTCGATGTGGGCGAGTTCCTCAGTGGCGGTGTTCAGCAGCAGGTCCCGATACTTGCTTGGGCCGCGCGCGCCCCAGGCCTGGAAGAAGTACTGCAGCGCAACTCGTATCTCGCCTTCGACGCCACCGATCGCCTGCTGCAAAGCACGAGCAAAGATCGGGCTGGGCGTTTCCACGCGCACAGGGAATTGCAATTTCTTGTCGGTGTAAAACATCTCATATTATCTCCGTTGATCTCGCCCAACCGACCGCAGAACCAGATGTTCCTTCTGTTCGACAGTATTTATCCTGACCATGTCGAGTTGGACGCGCGTGCGCGAAACGTGTGCAATCCGCTTCGGCAGGGCGCGGTTGTTTGGCGCAAGACCAAGATGAAGCGACCCGCGGGGTGATCGCCTTCACCCCGCCCTCAAGGCGGCCCTGGTGCCCGGTTCGTCCCCCCTCATGGACCCCTCATGGCGTCAAGCAGCTTGGAAAGAAACGCTGCTAACGCTTGTTCAGGCTGAGCCGCCTCTTCGCTCAACATTTCGATGCCCCATCGACCCAGCACCGCCTCCTGGACGACGCTCGGGCTAGGCATGAATACGAACGATCTGGGGCGGTCGGTCTCATAGCCGGACAGCCTCCAGGTCTGCCACAGGCGGTGCAAAAGCAGGCGAATGTTCATATCCGACATGCTGTAGCCGATGAAAAGGATCGTCCGCCCCAATGCATCCGCGCGGAATTTCACATCCAGCGGTGAATCGAAGGACAGCCGGTCGAAATAGTCGGTCTCGGCCAGAATGAGGGAGGAGTCGTCGTCGAAGTCGCCGTGGTATTTGACGATCTGGGTGACCCCGTTGCTGGCTTTGGCGATGTCTTTTGCGTTTGCCACCTTCACGTAGTCGCGGCTATGGACTTCGAAGGCGACCTCGAGGTTGCGATCGTAGTTGGTCGTGTAGATGATCGGGAAGTCCAGTGCCACGATCAGGCGGTGGATCTCCGAACGTCTCACTTTCTCATGCGAGACACTCCAGTTCCGATCCATCCAGCTTCGCAGCGGTCCGATGGTGCCCCGCTTCAACCGGTAGAACTCCGCCAGGGTCTGGTAGCTGACGTCCGACGGCGCGATGATGCCGTCATCGATGCCCAGGTCCTCGACCAGATGATCGATGAGCTTACGCCAGGAGGGCAGGCCGACACTCATTGACACGCCAGCCCCAACGAACAGGATCGCGCGCCGCTCCCTGACGGAACGCGCGAGTTCCTCGATGGGGAAAGCATGGACAAACCTCCGACCGATAATCATCCCAACTACCGGGACGGTCGCCGGTTCCATTCTCGTGCAGGCGGTGACCCGCCGTGGGGTTTGCGACGCGCCGGGGAACAATCATCCGCATGGGGTTCGTAACGGGCGCAGCCGGAACAAAGCATTGTGCTCGCGGTTTAGCTCCGGCGCCGATCGCCAGCGGAGAAATGCATCAATGACAATCAAGGAGCCGGCACACTCGGGTAGGCTAGCCTGGCCGCACACAGCCAAGCGCGGCATGGACGAGCAGGACAGAAGCCAAGCAGAGGCTCGCGCCAGTCGGCATCCTGAAGCCGATCCTGTCGACGAATCGCGTAGCACCGTGAACTGTAACGAGCTACGGGCAAATCGCCAGACCCGCGAGAGAGCATGATGGCCAGGCCGGCCCCCACCGAACGATCCGGCCCGGTCCAGGATGTGGTAGACGATGGTCAACACCGAGCGGTCGGCCGAACCTTCGAAAGCTTCTTCATGGCCGGCTTTGAATGTTCCTCCCACAGGCGGAGCGACGGTGTCCGGCTCGATCTTGTTCGCGCTACCTCGCACAACATCCATGCCTTGGCGGACTACCGGAGCTGTGCCGAGCTCGGGCTTCGAACGATCCGAGACGGGTTGCGCTGGCACCTGATCGAAACGGCGCCGGGCATCTATGACTGGTCGAGTTGGGCGGCCATGATCGAAGCGGCTCGTGCCGTTGGCGTGCAGGTGATCTGGGATGTTTTTCATTACGGGTCGCCCGATCACATCGATCAGGGATCGCAGGAATTCATCGACGCCTACGCCGCTTTTGCCGCGGAGGCCGTGCGGTTCCATCGCTCCTTCACGGGCACCTCTCCGCTGCTTTGTCCAATCAACGAAATCTCGTTCTTTGCCTGGGCCGTCGAAGTCGGCTACTTCCCGCGTGTCGGCCCAAAGAAGCGCGGATGGTTCAAACGGCATCTCGTTAAGGCAGCGGTCGCGGGCATCCGTGCAATGCGACAGGCCGACCCCGACTGTCGATTCGTCTGGGCTGAGCCGCTGATCCATATCGCGCCTCGCGACGGCAGCCGAGCGGAACGGCAACGCGCGCAGAACGCCCGGCGAGGTCAGTTCGAGGCGTATGAGATGCTGATGGGACAGGTCGAGCCTGAACTGGGCGGCAGCCAAGATCTTGTCGACGTGATTGGCCTGAACTTTTATCCTCACAACCAATGGTATCTAAACGGTCCGACCATTCCCATGGGCCACCATGAATATCAGGCGCTGTCCGAGATGTTGCTCGAGGTCGCTCACAGGTTCCGCAAGCCGATGTTCATTGCTGAAACCGGGTCCGAAGGATCCGCCGGGCCAGCATGGCTGCATTATGTCTGCGATGAGGTCCGCGCCGCGATGAAGCTGGGCGTCCCCATCCAAGGCATTTGCATTTATCCCGTGACAGCCTATCCGGGTTGGGACAATTCCCGCCACGCCGAAGTCGGCTTGTTTTCTACCGTGCACGCGGATGGTTCGCGCAGCATCCGGCAGCCAGTTGCGGACGAGCTGGCGCGCCAGCGCCTTCTGTTCGCGTAAGCCCGGCCATCACGCGTGCAGCATGGGCCTGTCGGGTAGAACGGCATCGCGTTCGGCTTCGTCCGGCAAATGGTTACGGCGCGAGCACAGCAAATGTCGGCGCCTCCAACGAAGCCGAGGCCGGCAGGGTCTTCTGTATCCTCGCGAATGTGGCCAAGGCCTGACCCACCACTTGATCCATGTTGTAATAACGGTAGGTCGCTAGCCGTCCAACGAACCAGACGTTTGGGCAGGCGTCCGCCATTGCCTCGTAGCGTTTGTACAGCTCCTCGTTTTCGGCTCTCGGAACAGGATAATAGGGATCGCCTATATCGGTCGGGTATTCGTAGGTGAGGCTGGTTTTCGGATGCCGTTGGCCTGTCAGATGCTTATACTCCGTGACGCGGGTGTAGTTTTCCGTCTGCGGATAGTTCACCACCGCCACTGGCTGGAATTGTTCGCAATCCACTGTCACATGGTCGAACCGCAAGGAACGGTAAGGCAGACGGCCGAGCCTCCAATCAAAATATTCATCAATCGGCCCAGTATAGATCAGCTGCCGAAAGCCGATCTTGTCGCGTATCTCGCCATAGTCGGTCTGCAGCATCACCTTGATTTCAGGCCTGTCCAGCATCCGCTCGAACATCCGCGTATAGCCGCCGGCGGGCATGTTCTGGAACGTATCGCCAAAATAGCGGTCGTCGCGGGTGGTGCGGGTCGGCACCCGTGCCGTTACGGATTTACTCAGTTGGGACGGATCCACGCCCCATTGTTTGCGAGTATAGCCGCGAAAGAATTTTTCGTAGAGTTCCCTGCCCACGGTGCTGACCACCACGTCTTCGGCGGTTCGGACCTCCTCCACCGTTTCTCGTCGCGAAGCGAAAAATTCTTCCAGTTGTTCGGAGGTGAGATCAAGTCCGTAGAGACGATTGATCGTGTCGAGATTGATCGGGATGGGCAGCAGTTTGCCGTCTACCGAAGAGAGGACGCGATGTTCGTAGGGCCGCCACGCCGTGAACTGCGACAGATAGTCGACGATGGATTGCGCGTTGGTGTGGAAGATGTGGGGACCATAGCGATGGATCAGGAGTCCCGCTTCGTCGTAGCAGTCATAGGCGTTGCCGCCGACATGATTTCTGCGGTCTATGAGCAGGACACTTTCGCGGCGTTGCGATGCAATGCGCTCGGCAAGCACGCTGCCGGCAAAGCCGGCTCCGACGATCAGCCAGTCGAACATCGTCAGGCTCTCCTGCGCAGCGGAACGACAGTTTTCATCGCCTGGACACCGTGGATGTGTGAGGTCATGGCATCCCAAGTGCGTTCCCACGACTTGTCGGCGAGATAGGCATCAACTGCCCTCACCTGCAGGTCTCTGGGGCGGGCAAGCATGCAGCGAAGCTTGGTCGCAATGTCGTCGGCGTCGACGATCTCGACGAGACCAGCCGCACCGTAGGTGCGAACGACATCAACGATCGCGGTGGAGATCACGGGCAGTCCGGCCGCAAGAAACTCGGGTGTCTTGGTTGGGCTGATGTATCGCGTTGCCTCGTTGAGCGCGAACGGCATCCAACCGACTGCCCAATGACGAAGATAGCTCGGCAGGTCGGCATAGTTCTTGGGCCCGAGCCAATGCAAATTGTCTGCCCGTGGCAGGGTCGCCGGATCGATCTTGACCACCGGCCCAAGCATGACGAACTGGATGTCGGGCATCGCGGCAGCCGTCTGGCCAACAAGGGCGATGTCGAGCCGTTCGTCGATCACGCCGAAATAGCCAACCCTTGGATGGGGAATGGCTGCCTGGTCGGATGGTTCCTCGCCCCCCTCTCTCGCCATGTTGAAATGAGCAGCGTCGATGCTGCTTGGAAACGCAAAGATCGAACGATGCTGACTGCGCTTTGCCTCATAGAGGCTTTGCCCGCCCGTGAAGACCAGATCGGCACGGCGGAACAGCGCTCTTTCCAGCTGTGCCAGTTCCGCGGGCGCGTCGCGGAAGGCGGACAACTCATCCATGCAATCGTAGACACACACATTGCAGCGCAGATGACTGCTGAAGCGCAGCGCCATTGGCGTGTAATACCACGCAATCAGCCGGTCATGAGGAACGGGTGCGACGAGTTCATTGACGAAGCTTCGCTGGATGGCGTCCACCTTTGTCGCGGATGTTCCAAGCGGGACGACCGGCGTGACAACCCTGATTGCCGGAGCTACGTCGTTCACGCGCATGAAGGGACCGCGGACATCTTCGAAGGCTGGTTCTTCGAAGTAAATTACCTGTTGCTGCCGGGCGGCGAGGGTCAGGAGGTGCTGTGGCCTTTGAAATACAAAATTCCATCGGAGATGTGAAAAGCAGATAACTACTGCATTGTACGCAATAGACGTGATTTTTTTTGTTTTTGCCGGCGCGATTTCCATATATTTTCCCTTTTAATACGAGTCAAGTCTCGAAGAATTAACCTAGGTTAATTTTCGACACTCCTGCCTGATGCTTTCAGTTCCATCTAACTTTCGATTTAGTAAGTTGTTCCCGCGGTATTAATTGATTTGCGTGGCCGATCATCGGCCTCAACGATCAGAGGTAGGGCCGCTCGACTGCTTCGCGGGCGGTCCGAATGCGGCACGAGATCCGCTGGAATTGGGACCACGGCGCCCTAACGTGGCGCTTTGTCACTCCTCGAGCTGTTGAAGGCCTGTGGGAAAATCGACACGTGTTAGCCGACGCTGCTAGAATAAGAGCGCCTCGAATCAGTTTGTTTGGACCTGGGTGTCGGAAGCTGAGAGAGGCTGTCGAGGTTTATGGACATGCAGATCAATTTTGAAACGCACGTCTTTCCGTTGTTTCACCCGCAGCAGGTGGACGACCTGAAAGATCCTTGTCCCGTATTCGACGGAACGCTCTGGCACATGTTCGGATCGAGCGGCACCGTCACGAGCGAGGAATGGAAGATACTGCACGCCACAGCGCCGGATCCGCGTGGCCCCTGGACCGAGCATGAACCGATCGCCTTGCCGATCACCGGCTCGGGTGTGGCGGCGCCCGGTGTCATCCACGAAGGCGGGGTTTTCCACATGTTCATCCAGACCGAATTCATGAAGTCGGGTGGGCGGTGCGAGCATGCGGTGTCTAATGATGGTTTCCACTGGGTTGTTTTGACGTCGGCGATATTATCCCTGCCGGACACCGATGAAGATGGCATCTACGATCCCCATCCGGCGGTCATCGGCGGCAAGCGCTACATCGTCTACTCGGGAATGCCGAAATTCAGCAGGGTCCCGCAACCCGACGTCTATCTCGCACGCAGCCAGTCCGACTCCTGGTTCGGACCATGGAAGCGCGCTGGCAAGATCCTGGACCACCTGGACGTTCCGCATCACAACGCACGCGAGCATCCCGACTATGAATGGGGCATCGAAGGCGCTCAACTGGTCGAGTTGCCGGATGGACGCGTGCTGCTCAATGCAACCTGCTTCCTGCCCGAGGGGCCGCGCGGCAGCCGCCAGCGTGTATTCTTCGCAATTGCCGATCGCGTCGAAGGACCTTACGTGTCCGTCGGCCCAGTGCTGGATCCGGGCGAGCCGGGAGAGAACGGGCACTCGACTGTGATGATAGAGGGCCGGCAACTGACGCTGTTCTATCAGAGCCGGCGCGAGGCAACGAATCACAGGTGGCGCTATGGGCTGGCCACGTGCGACCTGGATCAGCAGATTTTTTCAAACGTCGCTTAACCCAGCGCGCCCGGAAAGGCGCCATCACCGCGACGGACAACCGTCCCTACGCAGTGCTCGTTTCGATCGAGAGTCGCCCTCGGGGCCGACGGCCGATGCATTGCGCGCGATAGGACGGCTCAACTTATTCGCTGAATCCAAGTGAGCCCGAGGGCGGGATTCGGCACCTGACGCTGTCGGATCGGACGTGGAAGATCTGGCGGCGGTCGCAGCAATAGTGAGCATCCATCCCGAGAGTCCGGCTACTGTCGTGATGGACCGGACGAGGCGACGGGCGCCACTGGAAGCGCGCGCTTGTGTGCGGTGCCGGCGTGCGCTTGAAATATGCGCGTGCGCGCTGCTTCGTCGATCTCCCGACCTTCAAGGAAATCGTCGATTTGATCGTAAGTTACGCCATAGGCATCTTCGTCCGGGCGAAGCGGAATTAGGTTCTCCAGGTCGGCAGTCGGAATCTTGGCAACTAATTGAGGCGGAGCGCCCAGATGCGCCGCCAAGGCGCGAACCCTACGCTTGTTCAACCCGGAAAGAGGAAGGATGTCGGCAGCACCGTCGCCGAACTTGGTGAAGAAACCCATCAGTGCTTCGGCCGCATGATCGGTACCGATGACCAGCCCTCGGGTGGCGCCGGCAAGCGCAAACTGGGCAATCATCCGCTCACGAGCCTTGATGTTGCCAAGCAAAAAGTCCTCTCCGCCGGCATCGCCGAGGTCGGTGCCCGCAAGCTTGATCGAATCCAGCATCGCGTCGGCGGCGGGCTTGATGTCGACCCGGCGCACTTCGTCTGCTTGTATTGTATCCAGTGCCCGCTGCGCGTCGCTCTCGTCGGCCTGTAAGCCGTATGGAAGCCGAACGGCCAGGAATCTGGCCTCATATCCTGCCGTTCGCAGTTCCTCCACGGCCCGTTGCGCAAGAAGAGCGGCAGCAAGCGAATCTACGCCACCGCTTACGCCCAGAACGTAGGTGTTGAGATTCGAGGCACGCAGATAGGTGCCGAGAAAATCGATGCGTCGGCGCGTTTCAAGCGCGACGTCAAAACTGGACGAGACTCCCAATGCTCCTATAATCAGTTGTTGGTCGGTCATGCGAAGTTGCTCCTGACATCATAGCGTTCTGTCCAGTCGCATACCACAAGGTCGGTGGCGGTCACCGTCTCGGTCTGCCAGCTGAAGCGGTTCTCAAAAAGCGATGATGACGCGCCGGTAGCGCAAAAACGGTGATGTACATTGGCGGGCTCGACGTTGGGTCCCCTTAGGAGAAAAAGGAACAGCGACGAAGAGCCTCACAGGTTCCCGACCTCGGCCGGAATCCTGCTCGGGCTCAGGCTGGTTCTTCGAGGGAATCGTTCTGCATCAGTTGCTCCAGTGGCATCATATGGCGACCAGCCGGCTATCCCGCCGCAATCTTGAGAACCTTCGGTTCAACACGTCCCTCGATGGCTGGTTCCACGCCGGCACATACGTGTTCGTCGCATTAGGTCTCATTGTGCTATGGCGTGCGGCGCGCCAACCTCATCTCGGGTGGTCAGGAAAGTTGCTACTTGCAACGATGCTCATGGGCTTTGGCATATTCAACCTGGTCGAGGGAGTGGACGATCACCAGCTTCTCGGCACACACCATGTCAACGAAACCGTCCCGCGGTCCCAGTGGGTCTATTGGGACCGCGGGTTGTTTGATTTGGGGTGCGCTGATGCTGCTCGGCGGGTGGGCCTTGTCAAACGGCAAGCGGAAATCCTGGCTGTGGCAGCTATGAAGCGTTGGACTCTAGCGCTTATTTCAGGATGCCTTGGAACCGGATTGTAGCAGCGATGTTGTAGGCCTCTCGAGAACGCGGGGAACTGAAGGCGAACGGGCTCGGTATGAACGGCTCTCGGGCGAGCACGTGAAGGAGTGTGAGACGGGGGACAGGGCGGCCGCCATTGAGGAGGTGCAATCCCGCTCTCATGTCCGGCTTTCCTGGTTCAGGTCCTGGCCTTCCACAATCAACCCGCAAGGGGTTCGCTACGCAAGCGTGCGACCTCTGCGGCTGCGCCTTCAAGGTGACCGCGGCCATGCCCTGAACACGTCGGGCGCCTGTCGAGCGGGGATGGACCCCGCCCAAAGACGGGAGCCAAACGATGTCGCACAATTTCACCCTTGCTCAGCACCATGCCTTCAATCTCGCGCAGACCTTGATGGTCCCGGTCACGCTCTTCCAAGTCGATGGCGAGTTCGGCGTCATGGTGTCGAGCGAATATGACGGTGACAAGGGCACGGTGGTCCACGAATACGATCCTTACGAGTACCGCCCGGCTCACTAAGAGGGGATCGTTGCCTGCCACTTGCGCCCGACAGGGCGCAAGTGAGGCTTCGCCGCGTACACGCCCCGGCAATGACGACGAGGTCAACGGCCTCTATAGCACCACGCTGATGCGCACCGGTGCCGATTCCGAAATCGAGCTTGCCATGACGGTCACGCCGCTCGGAGCGATTTCGCGCCTCAAGCACGCGCTCGACGATTTCGAAGGAGAGCGCGAGCGCTATCGCCAGCGCCTCGCCGACGCCCGCCGCCGGCTTGCGTCGTACCAGTCCCGGGATGATAGTGCCGAGTTCGCCTTCGCGGGTGAATTGGCCGACAAGCGGCGGCAGCTTGCTGAGGTGGAGGCGGCACTGGCGACGGATATTGAAGGTGCCGGGGCGACCGACGCAATTGCCGCCTGATCGAATGTGCTGGCCGGTCACGCCTCGCGGCGTGGCCGGCCTTTCTTCTTGTTAACCATAACCGGCTGTCCTCGATCGCCGCTATCGCGACAGGCGGTTTTCATCGTCGATCAGGGTGAGACGGCAGGGCGCCACATCGCTCCATGTCCAGAGGACGAGATTAAGGCCGTCCTCCGTCGCTCCGGGGGCGAAGCTTCTGACGAGCAATCCATGATAGCCAGCCGCGACAAGTCTTCGTGCGAAGGCTTGCGTCTTCGCCTCTCCGGTTGCTTTCATCTGATCGCGCCAAGTCGTACCGGCGAGCCCCGCCGCATCCATCCCCTCCGCACGCAGGCGCTCATGGTCGCGGCTGTCAAAAACCGCCTCGATATCCGCATCATAAGACACGAGTGTCGTCGGCTGCAAACTGCCGGCCCGATTGGCTTCGCGCAACGCCGTCATGACCGACAAGGACATATAGAGCGCTTGCGTTCCTTTCCGGTTGAAACGGCCACCGTAAAGCTCCGCGCCACGGCCAGACATCCGCTCGCGTGCATAGATCGGATTCAGCGCCCGATAGAGTTCCCCCTTGAAATGCATCGACCGGATCAGGCGTGAACGCCGGCGTCGACCGCGTCGATATAGTCGAGCACGTCATCGGCGCGCCCATCACGGACCAGTTGCATCGCGGTCAGGCCGGAAAAGCCGGGCAGGGGCTCGGAGCGATACCAGGCATAGGCCATCAGCGCCGAGCCGAAGCGGGGCTCGACCTTGTTGACGATCTCCGACATCTCGCGCAGCCGTCGCTGCGTCTTGTCCGAGCCAATGCGGTCCTTGCGCTGGATGGCATCCTTTCCGAGACCGGCGGTTCGGGCGATCTCCTCGCTGGTAGTACGCAAGGCGTCTGCGATTTTGCGCGGTGAAAAAAGTCCGCCGTCAGCATATTGGGCAAGTCCCATGACGCTTACCTCCATTCCTGTATGTCAATAATTATGACGCAATATAGCGTCAGAATAGCGGGGTTCAATCCAAATTTGGGAAGAAGGCTGAGAAGGAAGGGGAGGGGAAAACCTGCTCGCAGATCGAGCGGACCGCTGACGCTTGCGCTCAACCGCGCCGCTCGCGATCCCGGCCACGTCGTCCTTCGCAGGGCTGTTAGCCCCGCTTGTCCTGCCGGGCAGGGATGCTCGGCCGCAGTTGCACCGGCCCGCTCGCTCCGCGGGCCGGGGGGTGTCTTCGAGAAGAAGACGAGAAAGGACGCAGCGACGGGCTGTGTCCGGCAACCCCGTAAGGAGCATTTCCATGGAACTGAAATTTGTCGATCCGCGCGCGCTGAAGGGCAACCCCCGACAAGGCGCGACGTTCCAAGTCCAGCCCGCAAAAACCAGCGCGCTGAAAGCGGCACGGGAGGCTTGGGAACGCGAAGGTTTTCGCGTCGTTGGTGGGGCGCTCGCCGGCAAGGCGGCCGAAGGCCTGGAAAAGGAAGCGGCAATCGCGGCGCGCACATTGGCGTCATGGGAGCTTCGGTGGGGGAGGGGTACTGACCTCCTCGACGGCAAGACCGTTTTCGTGATGGACGAGGCCGGAATGGTTGCGTCGAGGCAGATGGCGTTGCACAGGATCTGGGCCAGTTGTTGCGGATCTGCGGCGACAAAGGCGCTGTCCTCGACCGCGGCCGGCCTGGCGAAGCGGGCATTGTGAGCTGGTAGGTAGGTCTGGGCGATGAACCGGTTGGCGGCCTCGATGTCGGCAATTCCGGCCAGCGCCAGCTCCCTCGGCAGCCGATCCTGCAAGGTGGAGAACATCCGCTCCGAGCGGCCTCGCGCTTCAGGGGAATAGGCTGGAATATGTTCGATACCCAGCCGCTCGAGCGCCCGGCCGACCTGGGTCAGCCGGCTTTTGTCGACCGCCTCGCCGGCCTTCAGCGTCACGAAATAGTGGCTGCCGCGATCGCTGTAGAGGCTCGATGGCAATCCCTTGGCGACGAATGTCTCCAGAAGGCCCTGAAAGCTCGACGCCGTGCCTTCCTCCTCGATCAGGAAGGCCGAATAGATCGTGCTCGTCGCATCGTCCATCGTCACGATCAGGTCCAGCATCGGCTCACCCACCAGCCATCGATGACGGCTGCCATCCTGATGCAGCATCATCCCCTCGCAAGGCTTCCTCTCCCGCTTGCGCCGGTGAGCACCGCGCCGCTTGGCCCGTTCCACAAGGCCCGCCGCGTGGAGCTGCGTCTTGATGAAGGTGTAACCCCAGCTGAAATGGTGATCGCGCAGCAGGTGCTCGTGGAAATGCTTCACATTCCAGCCGAGGTAGCGATGACGGTAAAGCTCCAGCATCTCCTCAATCGCTTCCGCCGGCACCCGACGCGTCGAAAGCTTGCCCAAGCGCCGATCCAGCAACCCTGCTTCCCCAGCCTCTTCGTACCGGTCGCGGTAGCGTCGGAATTGCCGCTCCGACATGCCAAGCAACTCGCCTGCCTCCATCATCGAAAGATCGCCACCATTCCAGCGGCTCAATACGTCTCGAAACTTCTGCATTCTCCGGTCCTGTAGCCACGCTGCCCGCTTCATCCCCAGCCTCCATCCGCTGGCGATAAAACCGGACAACTCACGTGCTACCTAATCCGGACAACTCATCTGCTTACGACAGTTGGGCTACGGCCTTCTTGTCAAGGCTCGCTCCATAAGCTATATGACTACTTTGGTCACAGGGCTGTCAAGATGAAAGAGATTCAGCTTAAAGACGTGAAGGCGACGTTCTCGCATGTGGTCGACGAAGCGGTTGCAGGCGCACCGACGGTTGTCACCCGTCACGGCAAAAGAGAGGCTGTCGTAATCAGCTATGCGGACTACGAGCGCCTTTCCCGTGTGCCATCGCTGGGTTGGTTGCTTACAAACTCGCCCTTGGAGGACGGCGACCTGCCAGCGCGAAGCCGAAAGCCCGCACGGGCTCTGCGTGACCCGGCGTTTTGACGTTGTACCTTCTGGATACGAATGTCGTCAGTTTGCTCGCCCCCTCGAGACGCAGGACACCCTCCGATGAAAGACTAGTTGCCTGGATCGTCGACAGATCCTCCGACCTTTGGCTGTCCGTCATCACCTCGGCTGAGATCGAGGACGGTATTGCGAACGCCAAGCGAACCGGTGCCACCAAAAAAGCGGCCGCGCTCGCTGAGTGGTGGGGAGAAATTCGTCACTACTACGGTAGCCGCATTCTGCCTCTTGATCTCGAGACGGCAACGATAACCGGGCAACTTATGGCAGTCGCCCGCGGAGCTGGCATCTCTCCCGGTTTCGAGGATATCGCGATTGCTGCCACAGCCACGCAACACGATCTAATCGTGCTCACGGACAATGAAAAGGATTTCAGACCGCTCGGAGTTCGGTATCAGAATCCGTTCATCGGGCTTCCCGGTTAGCTTGTCCAATCGAAATATTGAAGTTCACATAAGTATATGAATAGTAATCACAAATGTTAGTTCCATAATACATGTTATGCGACTTATGGGTATTGCCGCAAAATAGAAATGTCTTGATTCCGCAAAGTAGGAATGTCGCCCTGCTCGCCGATGAGCGAGGGAGACGGCGGGTTGGGACTGATCTTAATGAGCGAGCGCGAGCTGCAACGCATCGAGGTGCTGTCGAAGGTTTTGGAGCGGCGCATGACGGTTGTCTCGGCGGCGCATGTCCTGGATATGACAACGCGCCAGGTCCAGCATCTGCTGAAGGCGTTCCGGACTGAAGGCGCCGCGGCACTTCGGCACAAGGCTCGAGGACGACCGTCGAACCATCGATATGTCGCCGGCATCGGTGAGTTGGCGGTTCGGCTGGTTCGGGAACACTATCTCGACTTCGGGCCGACCTTGGCGGCCGAGAAGTTGGCGGCGAACCACGGCCTGATCGTGTCGCGAGAGACGTTGCGCAAATGGATGGCGGAAGCCGGAATCTGGCTGTCGCGCAAGCAGCGCCGGACATTCCATCAGCCTCGTTTGCGTCGAGAATCTTATGGCGAGCTGGTGCAGATCGACGGCAGTGATCACCGTTGGTTCGAGGAGCGGGGCGATCCATGCACCCTGCTCGTCTTCATCGACGACGCCACGAGCAAGCTCCAGCAGCTTCGCTTTGTGAAGTCGGAGAGCACCTTCAGCTCCTTCGAGGCGCTGGAACTCTATCTGAAGGCACACGGCTGCCCAGTCGCATTCTACTCCGATAAGCCCCAGTCCCCTGGTCGATCATGAGAACCTGAAAGAACCTACCCGGCCTGTCGTATCCGAAGTGAGCCGCGAGCCTTCGGTTCTGCTTCCTTCCCTTCGAGAAGCTTAAGGATGTGACCAATCTCCAAAAGCTTGCCAGTGACGCCAGCGGCTATCGCCTGCGTCATGCGGCGCGAGGCATCAATGCGTCGCTCAATTGTAATACCTGGAATGGAGGCCACCGGGCTGGCGTGAGCCTCTGCCTTGTTAGAAAAGCCATTGGTCTGGCGCGTGAAATGGCGCTAGTACATCCGCTTGGTCATGCGCAGGGGCCGCAAACGGGGGTTGGCGGGCGCCGATGCTCGTCGCGCGCGCGCTGATCTCATGATGCTGCGAGCATTCGCCGGTTGTTTAACAACTTCGTGATGCCGTGTGCGGTCATTGGTCGGCTCAGCGCATAGCCTTGCAAGATGTCACAGCCTAAATTCTTGAGGACCTTGGCCTGCTGCATCGTCTCGACACCTTCGGCGATGACCTCCACGCCCAAGGACCGGCCAATCTGCACAATCGATTGTACGACCTCTCGCTGCTGGGCTGACCTGGCGATTGGACCAACTAGCTGGCGTGCAATTTTCAACCGTCGCGGTTGAAGCTTGAGCAAGCTGACAATCGACGCATGGCCGGTGCCGAAATCGTCAATTTCGATGTCGATTCCGAGTTCCTTGATCTGGTTGACGTTCCAGATCATAAGCTCATCGTTGTCGTCGAGGAAGATTGATTCTAGAAGTTCGAACGAAACGGTTCCTGGTTTTATCGAAAGTGACGTCAGGCTGGTGATCAGCTCCTCGTCCTGAAGCCGTCTCGCGGAGACGTTCACCGAAGCGCGCGGAACCAGGAGGCCGGCCCTCTGCCAGCGATCAAGGTCGTGGAGGGTTTGTTCCAGTACTAGTCGGTCAATAATTGAAACGACATTCAACTCTTCAGCAATCTTGAGGAACCCGGCTGGCGTCTGAAGTCCGTCGGCGGGATGGTTCCAGCGCGCCAGCGCCTCAACGCCCGCAACCTCCAGCGTTTTGGCATCGAACTGTAGCTGGTAATGTGGAACAAACTCGTTGCGTTCCAACCCTGCGAGGATCTCGTCGGCTACCCGTTTGGTCCGGATGATCTCAGAGTGGAGGTCCTGGGTGAAGAACTCATATCGATTGCGTCCCCGACTCTTGGCCCGGTAAAGGGCTATATCCGCGTTGACCATCAGGCGTGGGCCGTCGATGGGACCGTCCGCATCGACTGCGATCCCGATGCTAACGCCGATACGGCATTGATGGTCCTTGTAGGGAATCGGCTGCCGCAATCTATGTATGATGCGGTCGGCCAGCTGTTTAAGCTGATCAGTTGAGATATCGCGTCTGCAGACTACCACAAACTCATCGCCTCCGACTCGGGCAACGAAGTCTGATGAGCGAACAGTTGATGTCAGCTCCTTTGCGGTATGGATCAGCACGGCGTCGCCGATGGCATGGCCGAGCGTGCCATTTATCTGTTTGAAACGATCGAGATCAAGATGCAGAAGCGCGGCGCCGCTGCCAGGCGTTGAGCCTGTGACGGCGTAGCTATCGAGCATCGTGTCAAGGTGGCGGCGATTCGGAAGGCCGGTCAGTGAGTCGTGAAGCGCCGTATGCTCATTGCGCGCTGTCGCCGCCTCAAGCTCAGCACTCCTCGTTTCGGCGAGATCCTTTGCCCGTTCCAGTTCCCGTGTCTGGATCACATCCGCCGTCACGTCCCATTCCGCGCCAACCATTTTGTGATCGGTGCCGTCCCTGTAAGTCTTGGCACGCACGCGGACGTGTCGGACAACTCCATTGGGAAGCACCACACGATATTGCGAAGAGTATATGCCGGTTGCGATCCCTTGCGCGAAATCCCGCTTAGCCTCGTCGAGATCGTCAGGGTGGATCGATCTTGACCACTCTTCGAAGGTTCTTGGTTCGCCATCTGCTGACTTGCCATAGATTTCGTTCAGGCGGTCGTCCCAGAATATAATGTCCGAGTCGAGATCCTGCTCCCAGACGCCAATTTGCGAGGCGTCAAGCGCAAGCTCCAGCCTCTCTGAAAGCTGTGCCAGTCGTCGTTCGCCGCGGCGCAGATCGGCGTAATGCTTATACCGCTGATTGAGAAGCCGCCCCGCAAAGACGATCGGAACCACGACCAGGGCGCCGCCGATGAGCATTGTTAGTCGCAAAATCCAGGCGTTGCGGGGCGTGGTGTTCCAGCCACCCTTGGGAATGGCGGAAATTTGCCAAGATCCTGTCGGCAACCGCACCTCGGAAGTGACGGGATCTTGTTCCGTCACGTACGCGGGACCGTAAAATCGCGCCCCGCTTCTCCCGAGAGCGTCCTTACCTGTCAGAGCGATTTCGATTGGCAGGTTCTTGTCTAAAAGACCGCTGTCCGCGTACAGCTTCGGAACGTCGATCACGGCGGCCACTATGCCCCAGAACGTCTCGCGAGGGCCGTCACGGTCAAGGAAGACAGGAAATCGCCCGATGAATGCCTGACCTCCTTGTTTGAGTTCTACCGGCCCGGCTAACACCAGTTGCTTGTTATCGCGTGCCCGAAGTACTGCTTCGCGCAGCTTTTCGTCTTCGCGGAAGTCCAGCCCTATCGCTTTTTCATTGCCTTCCCTCGGATACATCAACGAGACGACCAGGTCAGGGGCGCCGGCAATGTTTCTGATCTGTGTCTTCTCGCGAAAGAGGCTCTTTGCCAGTTTGGCAAAGCGAGCTTGGCTCATGTTCGGTTCAGTAACGATCGTCGCGACCAGACCACGCGCCAGTTGAAGGTCTCCGTTGACATTACCCTCAAGTTTGGCGCGAACGAGGTTCATCTCCTTCGCAACGTCAACGCGCAATGCCTGCTCGGTTACAATGCTGTTTTGATGGTCCGCAAAAATTCCGGCAGTTAACAGCACCGCAAGGGCGATCACTGCCGGAAGACTGGTCCAGGTCATCAAGGTGCGGAAGCGCTGATGAATAGCAAATGGCAAGATGGAATCTCGGTCGCCCTGATTTCCAGTTGGCGCAGGATATCGGAGCCGACTTAATCGAATCTCTTCGCCTCTACTCAAAATTTATAAAAGACACCTGGAAGACTAACGCGTATCTGGCGTGCGCTGATCTCGCCAGCAGGCGCTTGCGTTTGGATCCTCGCAGACCGGGCCCGATCCCCAGTGCCTGTTCGATGAGCCGTGGATCAAGGCCAACATGGCTCGCTGTCATGTTGGCGGCCGAAGTGGAAGCGGCTGTGCGCCCTGGCTCCGCGCGGCCATTGGCGCACCCTGACCTTCCGTGGCGCGCTGCGCTGTATGGGTGCGCGGCTGCTCCACGAATATAAGGCGATCAGCGCGGCCGGCATGGACTAAGCGGCGCCCCGCGGCAAAAAGATAATCAGCGGCCAGAGCTAACGACCGCACCTGAGCGACGAGCGGTTGAATGATACCGGCGTTTCGCGGTTTGACACCAACTGCGCTGCGCGCTGAATGAAGAGGCGCGCTGAGATCAGAAGCGTGGGGGCGGCTCGTAGCGAGGGACCGTGACTTCCTAATCGCAGGGGATATTGCCGCCGACATCCCATAGCGCCGCCAGGAGCACGCAAACTACCTACTCTCATATGCCGAGAGGCGGTGTCTCACAGATAGACGATTATGTTGAGAGTCGATAGGCACTACTTCCCAGGTGTTGCAGAGCATGGTGCCGCTGAGGAGACCGATGAATGCCTGGAAAGCCGCACTCGCGACCGCAGTCGGCCTTTTTCGCTTCCAACGAGCACGGGGGTTTGGGGTCGCCGCCGTCTGCGCTGCGGTGGCGGTGGCCGCCGCGCTCGATACGATCCTGGCCCTCGTGCTGGATCCGACCTCCGTGTAGCCCGCCGCGAGCCACCAAGTGATGAACGACCGACTCTCAGCACTCAGACTGTTTGCTCGCGCCGCGCGCGTCGGCAACTTCTCCCGTGCCGGGCGCGAACTTGGCCTGTCGCAGCCGTCCGCATCCAGGCTGATCGCTGCGCTCGAGGAGGAGGTCGGCGCGACGCTTTTTAGCCGCACCACGCGAGCAGTGACGCTGACCGAGGCCGGCGCGACGTACTTGATGCGCGTCGAAACGATCCTCGCAGCGCTCGACGATGCCGACCACGAGGCGCGCGGAACAGGAGAGTTGCGCGGCTCGCTTCGCGTCGGCACGCCGACAAGTTTCGCGCTCAGGGAGATCATCCCGCGGCTTGGCGCGTTTACGAAGCAGCATCCGGCGCTGAAAATCGAGCTCCGAGTGACGGACCGCTACCCAGACCTCGTGACTGAGGGCCTCGACGTGTCGTTGCAGTTCGGCGCCCTCCCCGACTCCAGCGCGATGGCGCGCAAACTCATCCACCAGCCAAGGGTACTCACGGCCTCGGCAGGCTACTTACAGGAGCGCGGCACACCCACGATGCCGTCGGATCTCGTGCACCACTCGGTGATCATCAGTCCAGCGCATCCCTCGCCGACTTTCTCCTTCCGCAAGGGCGGCCGCATCACCTCCGTGCGCGTTGATAGCGCGCTCTCGATCACCACCAACGAAGTAGCCACGGCAAGCGCTGTCGCCGGGTTGGGGGTCGCCGCATCGAGCGAAAACAGCGCGCGGGCAGAGCTCGACGCCGGGAAACTTGTTCGGGTGCTGCCCGACTGGGATTTCGGCTCGATGGAACTGAATGCGCTCTTTGTCAGCGCAAAGACCATAAAGCCCGCCGCCCGTGCGTTTACCGACTTCCTTCTCAGGGAACTCCGCGCTGCAGACGATCGACCATAGGATTGCAGCGATAGCGCGGCATTCCCGGCAGTTATTGATACGATACGTTTACCCTTCCTGCCCCGAAACTTAATGCTAGCAAAGCAAGCACCCGACCGGACGCCCTCGCGCCGGAGGTTTTCTGCATGCTTCGAAATAGCCGAAGACGCGTAAGCGGGCGGCGGTCAATACGATGAACGGCTCCCATGGCCAAAGTGCTAGTACTCTACTGCTCCTCCTACGGGCACATCGAAAAGCTCGCACACGAAATCACCGCGGGCGCGCGCGAGGCGGGCGCGTCCGCCGACGTGAAGCGAGTGCCTGAACTTCTATTTCCGGAGGCGCGAAGGCAGCCAACGACAACCTCGACCAGACCGCTCCAGTCGCGTGCATCGACAACCTCGCCGTGTAGGACGCGATCGTCTTGGGCGCAAGCAGGCGCTGCGGCAGGATGTCGTCCCAAATGGCAAGTTTCCTCGACCAGGCTGGCGGCCTATGGGCGAAGGGAACCCTCAATCGCAAGGTCGGCGGCTCCTTCGCGTCATCGACGACGCAGGATGGCGGCCAGCAGACGACGCTGTTCACCATCATCACCAATCTGCTCCACTTCGGCATGACGGTGGTCGGAATGAACTGCGGGTTTGCCGGCCAAAGGAAAGTCGATGAGATCGCCGGCGGTACGCCTTACGGCGCCACGACAATTGCCGGCCCCGACGCGCAGCGGCCGCCGACCGAGAACGAGCTTGCCGGCGCCCGGTGCCGGCGACGAGCCATCGCGGATATCGCCACGAAATTTCACGGCTAAACGACGCGATCAAAAACGCGGTGGGGCGCTGGCGCGTCGACCGTGCAATCAAGCGGAACGGTGCTGGCAACGTGGAAGAGAAGGTGGAAGACCAGGACGGCATGGAACAAGCCGAGCATGACCTGCTCGCCGACCTCAGGCGAGCGCGTCGCTCATTTCGTCTCCAGGACATGGATGAGTCCGCGGCGGCTGCGTGCCTGACGCCCGGGCAAAGGATAGCTGACGCCGTCGCCAGCGTCATGGGATCGTGGAGTTTCATCATCGTGCAAAGTGCGATCCTGGTCGTCTGGATAGGGGCCAACCTAGTCAGCGCGATCAGGGGCTGGGACCCCTACCCGTTCATCCTTCTCAATCTCGCGCTTTCTTTCCAAGCGGCCTACGCCGCGCCAGTCATCATGATGAGCCAGAACCGGCAGCAGGACATCGATCGCAAGGCCGCGGAGAATGACTACCGCATCAACGTGAAGGCGGAGCTCGAGATAGAGTTGCTGCATGAAAAGATCGACCAACTACGTGAGCGCGAAGTCCTGAAGCTGACGGAGGCCGTCAGGATGCTGACCGAGCTGCTGGAGCAGTCGGCGTCGGGCGCACGCGAGGCCGATGCGGAAGGCGGACGGCGATCATAACGCCCGGCTATCGACTTCATGGCGTGACGTCATTTCCCATTCGCGGCGCGGAATACTATGTTACGCCGGTACCTTGCTCATCCGGCGCACTACGGCTTGGCGTTGCGCGGGACGACGCTCTTTTTACCTGCCGAGGAAGGATGTCCGCCATGGTTACTCGCGGTTTTACCGGCCGCCAATCCGGATCGGAACTATCGGATCGGATTCCCCCGGGACAGCACCTCGTCGACAATTTCCCGGTGCTTACGGCCGGTCCCACGCCGAGGATCGAGCCCGCGGACTGGACATTCACGCTAAAGGTCGGACCTCGTCCGGTCAAAGCTTGGAGCTGGTCGGAGTTCAACGCCCTCCCACGAACCAAGATGACGCGAGACATCCACTGCGTGACCTCCTGGTCGAAGCTCAACACCGCGTGGCAGGGCGTGGCCGTCGACGATATCCTCGCCGACGCCGGCCTCAGCGCACCCACTCCGTTTGCGCTCGCCCATTGCTACGACGGCTACTCCACGAACGTGCCACTGGCGGACCTCGCGACGGGCAAGGCGATGATCGCACTCGAGTACGAAGGCCAGCCACTGCCGCGCGACCACGGGGGGCCGGCGCGGCTCTTCGTGCCGCATCTCTACTTCTGGAAGTCGGCGAAGTGGGTAAACGGGCTTCAGTTCACCGAGCGCGACGAGGCCGGCTTCTGGGAGCTGCGCGGGTACCACATATACGGGGATCCGTGGCGCGAGCAGCGATACACGAATGACTGAAGCGATTGGCACAACCGCGCGATGGCAGAGCTGCGCGATTGTCGAGATCGCGACGAGAACGCCGGCTATAAAGAGCTTCTTTCTTCGCCTATCCGAACCGTTCGAGTATACGGCCGGACAGCACGTTGACGTGCGGCTGACTGCACCCAACGGCTACACTGCCATGCGCAGCTACTCGATCGCGTCGGCCCCGGGCAATTCCAAAGTGATCGAGCTGGCGATCGAGCGCCTCGCGGACGGCGAGGTCTCCCCGTTCTTCCACGACGTCGCTCGAGCAGGAGATATGATCGAGCTTCGCGGGCCGCTTGGCGGTCACTTCCTCTGGCCGGGACCGACAGCGAAACCGCTGCTCTTGATCGGCGCGGGCTCCGGCGTCGTGCCGCTGATGGCAATGATCCGGCATCGGAAGGCCAGCGGCGAGCCAGTGCCTGTCGCGCTGTTGCTCTCCTCCAGGACCTGGCGTGACGTGCTTTTCAGGGACGAGCTCCTCGAGCTCGAGAGGTCGCTTCCCGATTTCGCACTCGCCCTGGCCTTGACGCGCGAGCCGGCGATGCGCAGCAGCGACTTCAGCAGGCGGATCGACGCGGCGATGGTCGCCGACGTCGCGGCACGTCAGCCTGTCTCTCCCGGCAGCGTCTTCGTGTGCGGGTCGACTGCTTTCGTTGACATCGCGGCGGACGCGGCGCTCGCATTGGGACTGGAAGCGAGAGCGATCAAGGCCGAACGCTACGGCGCTTGAGGGACCGTTCCTTTCGTTTTGCGAGAGCATAATTTTCGCAAACGCCAGATTATCCGTGCGGCCTGCAGCGACTTTAGTGGTTGAATGCGAGGACCCGCGCAGTGAATGAACGGGAGCCACTGGGGTGCTGTCCAAGGCGACCGATGTCGACGGCTGGAACGTCTTCTGCCGTCAAGAATATGTGCCTTTGTCGGGCCATTTCGACATTGGGACTGACTGCGTCGAAGCACTCTAGAGACGGGATACGAACATGTTTTCAGTGATTTTCGAAGTCCTCCCCAATAAAGAGAACTGGGATGACTACCTCGACAGCGCCAAGATGCTGCGCCCCGAGCTGGAGCAGGAAGAGGGCTTCGTCGACAACATCCGCTACAAGAGCCTGATCCGCGAGGGCTGGATCCTTTCGCTTTCGAACTGGCGGGACGAGAAGTCGCTCGTGCGCTGGCGCACCCGCAGGCATCATCACGAACTCCAGCAGAAAGGCCGCGACGAAATCCTCGCCGACTACCACCTGCGCGTGGGTCAGATCACTGCCGACAATCAGCTGCCGACGGGGTACGCCCTCACGGAGCAAAGGCTCGATGAGACTGAATTTGGGGAGGGCACGACGGTTACGCTGATCAACGCGACTCGCCCCGCGCAGTGGAAGCAAACCAACAACCCGTACGATTGTGCCGAGTGGCTTGGCCTGAATCCGTGGGCCGCCGACAGCACGTTCTGGGACATCTTTGACGCCGTACTCACGCCCGGCGACCTGATTCTCCTCATATCGTGGAAGAACGCCGCTGCCGCGCAGGCTTATGAGGACGCTTCTGCGCCGAATAACAAGGCCAGGATCCGAAGAGTGCGGATCGTGCGCGACTACGGAAAGTATGACCGTCGCGAGGCGCCTCAGTACTACGCGGATGCCGAAGGTGGCGAGACCCTCCACGCCTGATACCCACTGTCGGGAACCGTCGACCCGCAGCGTGATAAACCCTACGTTCGCAAAAGTGCGGGCCGCGGGGGAGCCAGGTCGCGCTCGCGAGGCCGTAGCTACGATACCTGGTCAAGGCGGGCCTGCCAAAAGGCCCTGTCGAAACCTGAAAGGAAAGCACGATGACGAACTCGAATGATGGCGCTCCCCACCCGCAGGCCGTGGTAGGCGGCGATCTTGACGGCGCCGGCGCGCTCAACGGCCGCGCCGGCGCATCGGAATTCTCCATTGGCGGCCTCAATGGGAGGGGCGGCATCACGGCCGGGGCAAACCCCTACGAGCTGCTCAGCGCTTCGCTCGCCGCGTGCACAGCGATGACGATACGGCTGCAGGCGCGAAGGCGGAAATTCCCGCTTTCTCATGTCGAGGTGGCTGTTTCATATCACCACGGCATCGAGGGCAGCCGCGACTCCTTCGAGCGTTCCATCCGGCTCGAAGGAAACCTGAGCGACGAGGAACGTGCCCAACTGATGCAGGCCGCGGACATGTGTCCGGTGGGGCGGACGCTTGGCCTCAGCGCCGACATCCGCACGAACGACAACGTCAGCGTCGGGCGAGCGGCTAGCTATGACGACGACTTGCGCAAGCTTCCGATCCCGAACATCGACCCCGACTAGAGGCATAATGCCGAAGAATGTGAAGCGGTTTTCGGGCAACACCATGCTCAACTTCTCCGATTTAGAGACGAATTCAGATTTCAGGTCGATTCGACCTGAAATCATCTGCTAGCGGGCCGCGAGGTAGACGGCGAACGCATCGGCATCGTCGCGTCGAGCGCCGGAGAGCGGCGTCACCTGGCGTTAGACTGCCTTCGCGGGCCTCACCTCCGGAAAATCAATCGGGGTCCGCACTGCATTGTTCACGAAGTTGGTCAACAGGAACTGAGCAGTCAGCGCGATCATTTCGAGGGTACTAGCATCCGTCCAGCCCGCATCCTTGACCGCCGCAAACTGGGCGTCGGAGAGTTTGCCGCGCGTCTCGATAAGCGCCTTCGCGAAGGCGACCGCAGCTTGGCGCTTGGAGTCGCTCGATCGGCCCTGCCGGTTTAGATCGATTTCCTCCGGAGGGATCTTCGCGAGGTTCGTTGAGACATAGCTGTGCGCTGCAAGGCAATAGTCGCAGCCATTTGCCTCCGAAACCGCGAGCGCGATGCCCTCCCGGGTCTTCAGATCGAGGGCCTTGGACAGCGACCCCATCAGACCGGCCCAGCCGCCCAGAACGTTCGGACTGATGGACATGAGGCGATAGTGGTTCGGTACGAAGCCGAGCATCTTGTTGATGTTGTCGAGGATTGGCTGGGATTCGGCAGGCGCGTCGTCGCGACCCGGGATAGCGATGCGGGACATTTCTTCTCCGTTGGACTCTGGCCGGCTCGGTTTTTGAATTGCTGTGGTAGCCTCTGCCGTTCGGCGCCATAATTGCCTAATCGTGAGAAATGGCCTCTCGGAGGGTGAGAGAAATGGACCGGTTTGAAGCAATGTCGCTTTTGGTAAGGTCGGCGGAGGCCGGCAGTTTCTCCGCGGCAGGCCGTCAGCTCGGCGTCCCTCTACCGACCGTCAGTCGGAAGGTCGCCGAATTGGAGACCCACCTCAATACCCAGCTGCTGGTCCGATCGACGCGGAAACTGTCCCTGACCGAAGCGGGGCTCGCCTACGTCGCCGCCTGCAAACGCATCCTGGAACAGGTCGAGGAAGCCGAATCGCAGGCCTCTGGGGAGTACACAGTCCCGCGCGGTACGCTCACGATGACCGCGCCTATTGTCTTTGGGCGCTTCCACGTAGTGCCTGTCGTGAATGAATTCCTCGCGCGTTTCCCGCAGATCAGCATTCAACTGACGCTCACCGATCACACGATCAACATCGTCGACGAGCACATCGACCTGGCCGTCCGCGTCGGCATGTTGCCCGATAGCACACTCGTCGCGACGAAGGTGGGCGAGATCAGGCGTGTGGTGTGCGGCAGCCCCGACTATTTCGCCGCCCATGGCGTCCCGAAAACGCCTGACGACCTGGCCGAGCACATGTGCGTGACGTTCACGGCACTCGCAGCTGGGATGACGTGGGTTTTCAAGCCGCGCGGCAAGGCGACGAGGAGCGTGCGTCCCTACTGTCGGCTGAAGATCAACACGGCGGAGTCCGCGATCGACGCGGCGCTCGCCGGCGTCGGCGTGACGAACGTGCTCTCTTACCAAATCGCGAGGCCTGTGGCCGCGGGGAAGCTCAGGATCATCCTGGAGGACTACGAGCCTGACCCGATCCCGGTGCATCTGGTGCACACCGGACAGGCGATCCTGCCCCTCAAGCTGCGGCGCTTCATGGAGTTCGCCGCTTCTCGGCTGCGCAAGTCGCTTGCGGCCGACCTGGCCAAGCTCTCCGCGCCAAAGATATGCGCAAAAACGACGAAGTAGCCAACTCTCTCTCGGGCGATCATTCATGCATGAGAAAAATAACTCAAACTCGCGCGGCAAGACTACCGGAGCCACGCTGCACCAGCGATTATGCTAGTGGCATGCCGGGCCGCGCGCGACGAGCCGAAGATGTTACTCCAAGACGAATTGGACGCCGTTAGAGCCGAGGATTTGGCCAGGACCCCGCCGAACGTGACGCTGGTTCGGCAACGGGCGGTGGAAGCGCTTGCCACATCCGGATTGGCCGAGCGGGCCGCGCAGGCCGGGGATCAAGCCCCTCCGTTCCGGCTGCATGATGGGCATGGCCGGGCATTCTCATCATGCGAGGCGCTGCGTCGAGGCCCGATGGTTCTCTTCTTCTACAGGGGGAGATGGTGTCCCTACTGCACAGTCGACCTTCGCGCGATCGAGGCGTGCTCTCACGACATACGCAGCCTCGGCGCCTCGCTGGTTGTCATCTCACAACAGACGGCCCACAACAGCCTTGAGACGCAGAGGTGGAATGCCCTTTCATTCGCGAGCCTGGTCGACGCGGGTGGCAAGGTCGCGCACGCTTTCGGCCTACGCTGGAGGGCCTCCGACGAACTGCGTTTCGTCGAGAAGGAATGCGGCATAGATCTCGCGACCTTCAACGGCGATCCGAGCTGGACGTTGACTATGCCGGCCCGGTACGTCGTTGCGCCCGACGGAACGATCAAATACGCCGATATCAGTGTCGACTATACGCGACGCGGCGACCCGTGCGATCTGATTCCGGTCCTCGCCAACCTCGCTGCGCACTAGCCGCTTTCTGGGGCTCCAGAAAGCGTGTCCGGGCGTCCAAACGAATAGACCCGGCCATTCCAACGTGCGCCTGCAAGTGGCATCCATGCTCCGTTGTTACGGCGTGCCCCGCACGCCACCGGGTGCATAACCTCGCCATCATAATGGTCAGCCACTTGACGGAGAAAACACATGGAGCTTCATCAAGTCCGCTACTTCCTCGCCGTCGCGGCCACCCTCAACTTCACTCGCGCGGCCGAGCAGTGCAACGTAACGCAGCCCGCCCTGACAAAGGGGGTGCAGAAGCTTGAGCAGGAGCTCGGCGGCGAATTGATTTACCGTGAGCGCCAATTGACGCAGCTCACCGACCTCGGAAAGGAAGTCCTTCCGATGCTGGAACGCACATTGTCCTCGGCGGAGGCGGTGTGTCGCAGAGCCCAGGAGTTCCAGCGCAAGGAGGTCGCACCACTGAAGATCGGCCTCGCCCCCTCCATCTCGGCGTCGCTCGTGCTCGATCCGATCGCGGAGATTGCAAAGTTCGTGCCTGGACTTCACGTGGAGCTGTACGAGGGTGTAGCGCAGAGACTCGTCGATTTATTGCTTGAGGGGGAGATCAGCGCCGCAATCGTCGGTGACGTGCCCGACATGCCCGCCCGCATCGACGACTGGTTGCTATTCGAGGAGCGCTACGTCGCAGTTCTCGCGCCAACACACCGCTTGGCGAACCGTCTATCGATCGGTATCGACGACCTCCGACAGACCGTCTTGCTGGATCGCGCGGGATGCGACGTCGCCCCAAAAATCCAACAGACGTATTTTCCAAAGGGACCACCCCATCTCGGCCACTGCAGCGGTCATGAATTGCACCTGCAGCACATGGCGGCGGCTGGCTTCGGCGTGATGCTCGCACCAGAGCACATGCCGCGCCTTCCCTCACTCAAGACCATTCCGCTCGAAGGCGATCAGGTTTGGCGGGAAGTCCGGTTGCTGGCTGTGCAGGGGCGCCGCTACTCGCCGGCGCTGGACGCTTTTGTCAAGGTCGCGCGGCTTCGCGACTGGTCGATCGATGTCCCCCATCGCGGGATGCTGGACCCAACGTTTCCGAAGGCGGCGGGCGTGCCGGCATGACCGCGGCACGCACGCCGCCGGCCAACCGCTTCCAGCCAACCGATCCGCAGTTTGACGCCAAACGGATGCCAAGCCAGATCGACAAGACACTCGCCCAGATTCGTTCGGAGCTGTTGACGAGGTTCAGCGAAGCGGACTGGGCGTCATACAACCACCTCGTGGGCTGGCTTCGCGATATAGACGTGGTATCGTACGCGTTGAAGGTCGGAGATGCCGCGCCGGACTTCCTCCTTCCGGACGCGGACGGTCGTCTTCACTCCTCCGACCAGCTGCGCCGGGGCGGCCCCCTCGTCCTGAGTTTCTTCCGAGGAGACTGGTGTCCGTTCTGCACCGCCGAGCTGTGCGCCCTTCAGGCGGCGAAGGAGGAGTTTGAGAGCGTCGGCGCAACTCTCGCGGTCGTGACACCCGAGACGGGACAATTCCCGCGGCAACTCAAGCGAAGTCTGGGCCTAGACCTGAAGGTACTGTCTGACGTCGACTACGGCGTTGCGTTGTCGTATGGCATATTGTTCCGGGTGCCTGACGAAATCAAAGCGCACTATTCCGGGCTCGGTTTCGACTTCGGTGCGCGGCACGGTTCGCCAGTCTGGATGCTGCCCATTCCCGCGACTTACATCATCGACACGGAGGGCCGGATCCGCAGCGCGTCCGTCGAACCCGACTTCACGATGCGGGCGGAGCCGGCGCAAATCTTGGCCTCGCTGCGCCGTGCCGCTTCCACGTCTTAGCCGGAGGGGTCCGCCACCCAACACCACGACCTGTTGCGGACCGCGGCCGGTGGGCGCGTCGCCCCGACAGGGATCGACGGCTTTGAACAAGCATGTCGAGGACGGAATCACTCCGACCGACGGCTCGCCAAAGCAGTGCTTCTTGCCGCTTGCGCTGCGTCGATGGCATCGTTTCGATAGCCCGAGGTGATTAGACGCTCGCCAACCCGCTACCTATTCTTCCAGCCTGCGCGAGAAGGAGCTCCGCGAAATGCCGACCTATAGGAAAAACCCAGCGACGGTCTCGAAGCTGACTCCGGAGCAGCACCGCGTCACGCAGACTGACGGGACCGAGCGCCCTTTTGCCAACGAATACTGGGGCAACAAGGAGCCTGGCCTCTACGTCGACGTGGTTTCCGGCGAGCCGCTGTTCGCATCTTTCGACAAGTCCGACAGCGGCACCGGGTGGCCGAGTTTCACGCGGCCTCTCGAGGCCGCGAACGTCGTAGAGAAGGACGACAGCTCGCATGGCATGACACGGACCGAGGTCCGCTCCAAGCACGGCGACAGCCACTTGGGCCACCTCTTCCCGGACGGACCGCTCGACAAGGGCGGGTTGAGATACTGCATGAACTCGGCCTCCCTTCGTTTCATCCACCGCGATCAAATGGAGAGCGAAGGGTACGGCCAGTACGCGAAGCCCGTTGCAAAACAGGAGGTCTGACAATGGCAGCGAGTACAGAACGAGCGATCCTTGCCGGCGGTTGCTTCTGGGGAATGCAGCAGCTGATGAGGCGTTTGCCCGGCGTCGTGTCGACACGGGTCGGATATTCCGGCGGTGACGTCAAGAACGCCACCTATCGCAATCGCGGCACGCATGCAGAAGCTATCGAGATCATCTTCGATCCAAGCAAGACGAGCTTCCGCGACCTGTTGGAGTTCTTCTTCAAGATACACGACCCGACCACGCCCAACCGGCAGGGGAACGACCGCGGCACGAGCTACAGGTCTGCGATCTTCTACACCAACGACGAACAGCTACGCGTCGCGCAAGACACGATCGCCGACGTTGAAGCCTCAGGACTGTGGCCGGGCAAGGTCGTGACCGAGATTTATCCCGCTGGCGATTTCTGGCAGGCGGAGCCCGAGCACCAGGACTACTTGGAACGTTACCCGAACGGCTACACCTGTCACTTCGTCCGGCCGGGTTGGAAGTTGCCGCGAAGGAACGCCGCCTGAGGGCGGCTGCGGTACGTGTGACCTGCGGCGGGCACATCTTGACTGCATGTGCCTCACAAACCGTTTTGTTAAATATTCCCGCCGCCGCGAAGTCGCCCACACACGACAAGGCTGCGAGATTTGGACGGCCGGACACAGCTTTCAGATTCCAAGCGCGGATGCATCAGATGTTCGGCGACGCCTGGGAATGGACACGCACAGCCCGTCCTCGCCTCACCGGGGTTCCGCGCGGTCGAGGGCGCGGTCGGCGAATACAATGGCAGTTCATGTCCGGGCAGTTCGTTCTACGCGGCGGATCTTGCGTGACGCCGCCGGGATACCTCCGCGCGAGCTATCGCAATTTCTTTCCGGCACACGCGTTGGCAATTCTCAGGACTTCGCTTGGCGGCGGACAGCTCGGTCCGCCTGTTCGCGAACGACTTGAAGGCGCTCCGCCGGAGGATCGCCGAAAGCCTTCTGTGAGTTCCGCGACGTCGCCTCGGCTGAGAGAAAACGCGGAGCCGTGATGATCTTCGTGTACCACCTGAAAGCCTTGATGTCTCAAAGCGTCCCGTGGCTGCTGGGGGCGCTGGTGCGTCCAGCGCACCTTACCGCGGTCGCGCCTACGCAATCCCGGAGCGAACACCGGCGTCAGGCTGCGTCGGATTCCTCGATCGCGTCTTCGATCGGCGTAGCGCTGTTGGACCAGGCTCGCTGCGCCTTGGCGCGGTACTCTGATGGGTCGCTGCCGTAATATCTGCGGAAAGTGCGCGTGAAGCTGCTTCTACTCTGGTAGCCGGCGTTCAGGGCGACCTGATCGACAGACAGCGCATTGGCCGCGAGCAGGTCCGCCGCGTGACGCATCCTCACGCGGCGGAGCAATGACATTGGAGACTCTTCGAAGGCGGCGGAAAACCTAGCCATAAAAGCCGAGCGGCTGAGACCGACGGCATGAGACAAGCTCTGGACAGTGTGCGGCGCGGATGGGCGCGAGGCCATTTCGGCAAATGCCCGTGCGATCGGAGGATCGCTCAAGTTCGAAAACCGCTCCACCCACGCGTTCGTCGACACCAGGCTGCGCCGGAGCAATGCGAGGAGAACAAGTTTCAGCAGTGCCGCCGACATCGGCCCTCCACCAACCTCCTGGGCTGCGAGCTCGGCCATCGCGTAGGTCATCACTTGGTCGAGCTGGTCGTGCACGTCGAACCTCTCGACAATGGGCGTTGCCAAGGAGGCGAACAAGTCGAGCGCCGGACCATAAGTGGCCCGGAAGGCCCCGCACGCAAGCACCAGTGTCGGATCACCGTCTCCGACGGTGTGCCGCTGAGACGACCCCAGTGTGAAGCCGCCGTTGTTGTGTTTGCCGGCGTTCCTTAGTGCGATCGGATGCTCCGTTGCGGTGATCGTCATCGCTCGCCCAGGAGGGACGACTACCAGCGTGTGCGGTATCAGGCGTATGGGCGTTTCATGATCACGGAGAATGAACCCGGCGCCTCGAAAGCAGTAGTGGATGGTGGAGGTTGCCGCGCGGGCAACCGCCAAGTGGGCTCCCGCCGCAAGCGTGCACTCCGACAGGCTGACTAGGGTGACGTCCAAAGTGGTCATCAACTTGTCGAGGTCTTGTCGCGATATACGCCAGAACGGCTCGCCTGCCACGTCCAGAAGCCTTCTTTATGGTGCTCAGGCCCAGCTCGACTGCGAGACAGCGGGACGATGCCATCTCGCCCACGCCTTCGGCCTGCGCAACCGGGCGAAGGGCCATTCACGCTCCCACCTGATGTGGGATTGATCGGTTCGATCTTCACTGCCTTCAACTGAAGACGCTGAACAATCACTCAGTTGCAGCTGACGGAGTAGTGGCTGAAGTCGAATTAGATATATTCAGGCGCAACATGAATGATCCTGCTGAGCGTCTCAGCGACCGGCAAACTTTATAAATTCACACAAACCGATGCCCAGGCGCCTCAACAGGAAGCCCCGAGTCTCGGTCGCACGGCCGAATTCGCGACCGACCGATCGCGACGCACCAGTATCGGACGTCAGCGTCATACCTACACTGTGCGTGCCGCGCGGCCACGCGGCTCCTCGGTCTGCGACAGTATCCGGGACAGTCCGGCAATGAGCGTCCTTGCAACGGCCCTGGGCAATTGTGAGCATGGCACCTTTGGATGACGATACCTCGCGCCTATCGAAAGCATGTCCAAAGGGAATTTCTAATTTCGTCCGCCGCGTCCGATCTTTGAGTCTGGCTGGGCCGGCCGAGCACACGCGGCCGCCTTGACATCGATTGAATTTATTGCAGCGCGTCGCGCGTGGGCTGCAAAGGAGCGCTCTATGGACTCGCGATTATGCCGCGACCAAAAAGTGGTTTGCAACTTCCTGAGCAACGAACAGAGCGACAAAATTTTCCATACGTCCGTCGCGGCTTTCTCGACGTTGCCGCTCCCCGCGGGCGCTGCTTCGCTGGCGCCGGGCGTCCTGGCAGGAACGGCGGCAAAGATCGCCGCTCTCGCGGAAGCATCCCAACCCACCTCCTCCCAAGCCGTGGATGCTTCCGCGAGTACTATCGCCACCAGATTGCCATCGCCAACGCCCTTCTATCTTTCATTCGGCCGGAACGAAGCCGGCTTCGTCGAGGTAACGGCCAACGTGATGTTTCCTGCGGAAGCGCTGATACCGCGCCCGCTGACCATCGCCGGCCCGGCCGGAGCACGGCCCACCAATGGATTGGCGGTCGACTTTGTCGTCGAGTCCAATCGTGACCAACTGAATGAGATTGTCCAACGGGTGCGGGACGGACGATTGCGGACGAACATCGACAAAGTCGTAACCCTCGACGAGGCGATCGCCGCGTTCAACGTGACCGAGCGACGTAAGGGGAAGACGATCATCCGCATTCGTCCGTGAGCGAATCGCGCTCATCGATGAAGCATTTCCGCTAAGCAGACAAAAGACCCGAGGAGACAATTCCCATGAAAGCGATCGTAGTGACGGACCAGGCTGCAGGAACGGCCGGGATGAAGTTGGTGCAGCGGCCCGAGCCGCAGGCGGCGATAAACGATGTCGTCGTCGAGATCCATGCGTCGGGGTTCGTCCCGACCGAGCTGACGTGGCCCTCGACCTGGACCGATCGCGTCGACGGCGACCGGACGCCATCGATCCCCGGGCACGAACTGGCCGGAGTGGTCACCGCCCTGGGCTACGGTACGACGGGACTGTCGGTGGGCCAGCGGGTGTTCGGCCTCGCCGATTGGTATCGCGACGGCACCCTGGCGGAGTATGTAGCCATGGAAGCGCGCAACCTCGCGCCATTGCCGGGCGATATCGACTTCACGGTGGGCGCTAGCCTGCCGATCTCGGGCCTGACCGCGTGGCAGGGACTGTTTCAGCACGGCCGTCTTCAGGCGGGGCAGAGCGTCCTTGCGCATGGTGCGGCCGGCGCCGTCGGGTCGATGGTGACGCAGCTCGCACGAGAGGCCGGCGCCTACGTCATTGGCACCGGACGCTCTGCCGACCGCCAGAAGGCGCTCGACTTCGGCACAAACGAATTCGTCGACCTCGAGAACGACACCCTGGAAGACGTGCGCGCAGTCGATCTGGTGTTCGATGTCATCGGCGGCGACATCCAGAAGCGGTCCGCGGCGCTGATCCGAGCCGGAGGCACGCTGGTGACCGTCGTCGGCCCGGCCGAGACGCGGCCCGTGGAGGGCCTGGCGGTCGACTTCGTCGTCGAAGCCGATCGTGCCCAGCTGAGCGAGATCGTCCAGCGGGTGCGGGACGGACGGCTGCGGACGAACATCGGCAAAGTCGCGCCCCTCGACGAGGCGATCGCCGCCTTCAACTCGACCGAACGACGCGCGGGGAAAACGGTCATCCGCGTTCGCCCGTGAGAGACACGTGCCGATCGATGCACGCAGCCAGCCGACGCCTTAATCCTTACCGGTCATACCGTTCCTGTCGCCGTGAGTGCAGGGTGACGGTCGGGAGCCGATTCGTCCGCATGGGGGCCATACCGGACGATGCACCATTCGAGGGAGTGGCTCCAAACAATGCGGCTCCGCAAGCTTGTGGCAAGGAGTTCCTCAATGGGTCTTGATGGATAACGGCGCGATCCGAGATGTCCTAGAGCGGTCGATAGAAATTGCCTTATGAGCTGCGAAGCGTCTTCGTGGCCCGCGTTGCCAACGTCCTGACGGTGGGGCGTTGCGCCGCGTTATTCGATCGCCGTGCTTCCAGGCACACGCTTCGCTCGCCGTCTGCCGGCAGACCACCGCCTATTGGCTGCTAACTTTGTTAGGCTGATGAGCAAGGAGACAGAAGGTGAAAAGGGAGATCCGGGACAATCCGCCATGAGCCGGTTTGCATTGCCTCTAGATTCGAAGACGGCGGGGTCGTCCTGCACACATTGGTGTCATAAGAGCTGTCCGGCCTGGGTACGGATCGCGGCTGGCGCATGGCGTTTTCGAAGCATTGCAACGCGACGGCAAAAGAGCGATCGCGAAGTGCCCCTTCATGTCTTCCTACGCCGCGCCGCACCCTGAGTACGGTGCGTTCCTCGACGGCTGATCGAAGACCGACGCGACGCCGGTTGCGACCGGAGCTTTTGGACAACGATATCCCATTCCTATCAAATGCATATCCAAAAGGAATTTCTAATTTCGTCGGTTGAGTCGGATGCTGACGTCCATTCGCCCGGTCGCGATGCGTGGCCGCCTCCAAAGCGATTGAATTCGCCAGCCAAGTCATAGTGTCTTCAGCGAGCGACAAAGGAGACCTCCAATGAAGTTACCGAGGACTGTCAGCCTGGGCGTTGCCATTGCGCCGGTCGCCGGCACCGCAGTGGCGCTCGCACAGGTCAGCGGAGCGGCTCCAGCCTGCCGCACGCGTAGGCGCTCACCTGCTGCGGCGGTTTCTCCGAGCCAATGTCGAGTCCGGCAGACTGGCGTGGCTAAATCGGAAGATTGATGGGCTTATTGTGACCACTCGTTCCCGTCAGCGACCTTTCGGGTCCGACGGACGTTCAAAGTACAAACGAGCGCATGGAGATTGGCGTGTCCTTCTCGGTCTATGACATCACTGTCCCTGTCATGGTACATGGCCTGAACGTGATGGATGATTATCTCGACCACGCTCAAGCGCTCGAGCGGAGCAAGGGATTCGATCCCGGGAGGATCCTTGGCGAACGGCTCACGCCCAGCATGCTGTCTTTCGGAGGACAGTTCTCCGTAAGCTGCAACAAGGTCGACGCGCACATGGCGAAGTTGATGCAGCGCCACCCGCCGGCACCCCGCACCACGGCGATGATGTATCCAGCATTGAAGGGGCGGCTCGTTGAGACGCGCGGCTTTCTACAAAACGTGCAGCCGGAGGAAATTGCCGGCGCGCAGTCCCACACATACGAGCTGACGCCGCCTATCGTGCGCGGGTGGTACGGCGGCGACGACTATATCCGGCACCTGGTTCTGCCTGACTTCTTCTTCCACATCTCGATTGCTCACGCGATCCTCAGGCGGCTCGGTGCGGCTATTGGGAAGCGCGACTATCTCGGTAACCTCACTCAGCAGAGCGGCGGTGATTACTCGTGAGGTGGTGGCGCGACGCACGATAACAGCCGATGCCTTCAAGCCTGGAAACGAGCTCCAGGCACATCAGTAGTGAGCGAGTTGCGAGAGGTCATTGGCGCGCGACAAGGCTTAGTTGAATTTGAGGCCGATATAGCCGAGCTGGGAGCTGCGGGTATCGACCCTCTCGTTTAGGTTCGGGCACAAGGGGATATGGCAGGCTCCTGGAAGGCGCCTCAGTCCTCCGGTCCCTCGACGGTCCGCGTCGCCTGGCATGCACGAGCCGACGGCAGTCGCCAGTTTGGCCGGATAATGGCAGCTTTGGCCGCCCGGGTGCCGTTGCAGGTAGTCCTGGTGCTCGGCCTCGGCCTGCCAGAACCGCTCCTCGGAGTTGATTTCAGTCGTGACAGGACCGGGCCACAACCCAGAGACATCGATTTCTGCGGCCGTCGCGAGCGCCGTCTCCTTCTGCCGTTCGTCGGGGGTAGAAGATGGCAGCTAGCTTGGTCCAAAGTCGCTCCTGCTCGTAGGTTGTCGGGTCGTGAAACTGGAAGAAGCGTTCAAGGATGGCCCGGTAGCTTACCACCGCGGGATCGAAGATGATCTCGATTGCCTCTGCGTGCGCTTGATGGTTGCCGTAGGTCGGATTGGGGAGGTCGCCGCCAGTGTAGCCGACGCGTGTCGAGACCACGCCTCGCACTCGCCGGGACATGGCCTGCATGCCCCAGAAGCATCCACCAGCCAACACCGCCTTTTCCGTCGCCATGTTGGAGTTCCTCTGACCGGCCACACGCCGTAGTGAGAGTACCGGTCGCCGACATGGTAAGATCATAGAAAGCGGACATCCAATCGATAACCGGCCGGGATGAGGTCGTCACGGACAGTCCTGCTACCCAGCCTCCGACAGGGCGCCTCCACGACCGGCTCTGACGTGCAGCTCGCTACGTGGAAAGCGGAGAACGAACTTACAAGCGGCTTGGGCGGTTTTGAAGGCTGACCGCCGGTATCTGATGAGCGTGATCTTTGTCTGACATCATTTGCTTTTGGCGAAAGTGGAAGAATTCGTCGCCTACAATTCCCGACCGGCATGAAATCCATACAACGTTTTCATTGGCCTGGATTGGCGGCTTCGGGCGAAATCTGAGCGCGCCAGAAACAACGCAATTTTCGATCCTGGGCAAACACACATTGCAGAAGAACTCCCGCAAACCAGAAGGACACCTACTAATGAACCTGAGACCCATTCTGTTCGGAGCATTGGCTTTTTCAACGCTTGGTGGCGGGGCTTTCGCAGGCGCTCTCGACTCGCCAGCGATGATGGCGCCGTTTTTCAATGATGCAGGAATGAAAACGATGAAGCCCAAGGCCGAATTCGAGGCCGCGTGGAAAAGCATGTCGAAGAGCGATCAGGACGCGATGATGAAAGAGTGCCAAGATGAGGCAATGAGCAAGCCTTACGCGGAATTTTGTGCGAACCTAAAGCCGCTAGGCGGCGCGAACCATTAGGCCGAAGCCCTTGATCGGCGACGGGCCTCGCGCCCGTCGTGCATGACTTGGCTGCAAGCCTACATCGAACGGCAACACTCCGTCAGTGGAAGACGGCTCATCATAAGCTGCTCGAGTCGACTTGATCGAGGCGTTTGCGTCCCCCCGCCCTGGGATCGTCGCGTGCGGCGTGGCGCCTGACGAAATGCCGGACCTTCCACATCGCTCGAACAGGTCGGCGGCTATGCGCTCGAGAACGTCAATAAAGCGATCGTCGCCCTAACCGGCGGTTTGACGAGCACGCGCCCTCCCCGCTCGTTCCACGCACGCCAGGGACTCCCACGTACAAAGACAATGAAAGGGCTGCCAACATGACAACAAATGTCCAAGAGCTGCCGAACGGCGAGCGAGACGAGCCGGCGGTGCGAAACTCGATTGCGACCTTCGCGGCAAAAATCAACCAGCTCCTTGCTGACGCTCTGTCGCTCTATCTCAAAACCAAAAACTTCCACTGGCACGTGAGCGGCCCCCATTTCCGGGATTACCACCTCATGCTGGACGAGCAGGCGAGCGACATTCTCGACCTGATCGACCCACTCGCGGAGCGCGTCCGCGCGGCCGGCAGCAGGACGATCCGCTCGCTTGGGCAGGCGGCGCGGCTGCGAACCATTGCGGACAACGATGCCGATGGCGTTGCACCGGTCGCTATGCTCGCCGAGCTCATGGAGGGCAACTTGGCCTTGGCGGCTTCGATGCGGCTGGCGCACAAGCTCTGCGACGAGTTGGACGACGTTGCGACGGCAAGCCTTCTCGAAGGGTACATAGACGCCGCCGAGAAGCGCGCGTGGTTCTTGCGCGAGGCGGCGCAGCCGCACTGATCATCGACGGATGCACTGAGCCGAAAGTTCAAAACACGATGGCGCGAGTCTGAAGCGGCGGCGTGTTCGCCAGGACTCACATTCGTTCATATCCAGAGTGAGCTCTGGTCTAGGCGGAAATCGGCGTGCGCGGACAAATACGGTCAGCGCACGCATTTCGACCGCCCACAGAATGGATCGGATGCCTGAGTTGAGCGACACGGACGAATTGCAGTGACCTCCAGCCGCGTCGAGACTGGCGCCCGCCGCTTCAGCGCCTTCCGGTGAAGTGGAATTCGATGTCGACCTTGTTCGTGATCGGGGGCGGGTCAGGAGACGTCCGCGCCGCGGGCGTGGCGTCGGGACCCGGCGCGAAGGTGATGCTCGCCGAGGGCTGCAGGTCGTGGTGCCGGTCGCGATCGAGTGTAGGCGTCAGGCGGTCGGGAATGAAATCGATAATGCAGCGGCACTTCCGTAGGGACGAACGCATTGGCAATGTGGCGTCGGCGGCTTGGTCCAGTGGCTCCGTCGACCCGGCGCCCGGCCCTTGTGCGCAGTCTGTGAAATCCTGAAGGTGAGTGCGATGATCAGCTTCTATTTCCACCCTACGCCCAATCCAGCCAAGGTGGCCCTGTTCTTGGAGGAGTCTGAGCTAACGTATGAGCTGGTGCCGGTCGACACCAGCAAAGGCGAACAACACCAGCCCTCATTTCGCGCCGTCAATCCCAATGGCAAGGTCCCTGTGATCGTCGACCCAGAAGGCCCAGGCGGAAAAAAGGTGCGGGTTTTCGATTCCAGCGCAATTCTGCTGTACCTGGCCGAGAAAACAGGCCGCTTCCTTGGTCAGCCCGCCGACCGGGGTGAGCTTTTGTCATGGCTTTTCTTCCTAGCAACAGGCCTGGGGCCCTTCTCGGGACAGGCTGTGCATTTCCAGTTTGCGGCTCCCGACGGCCTGGACTACGCCGTCAACAGATATCGCCGCGAAGTGGAGCGCCACTATCGCGTACTCGACAGTCAACTCGTCGGCCGCGACTATATCGTCCGGTCCGACTACACGATCGCCGACATGTCCGCCTGGGGCTGGATAGACCGTGCCTCACGTGTGATGAAGGGCGCCGACGATCCCTTGGCGCCGTTCCCGAACGTCAAACGCTGGTTCGCCGCAATCGATGGTCGGCCCGCCGTCGCGAGGGCGCGTGCGGTCGGAACGGATCACGAGTTCAAGAAGGTGAACGACGAGGAAACGATGCGTGCGCTCTTCCCGTCGAACTACGTCGCGGCCGACGGCTAGACCAGAGGCGACCGGATCTCATCCGGCCGCAATTGCGAGAATGGAAACCAGAACAGTACTGCATTTCCCAACGTCTGTTACGAAACTTAGCGTTCGGTGCGGGGTGTCTAGGGACCACTTGTCGTGTGGTGTCGCGTTCGCGGGTCTGTTCCTGTGACCGATATATTTTGCCGCCTGAGCGGCGAAAATCTAGGAGGATGTAGATGAACCTCGACGCGAGGGACATGGTCGTGGCTGTTTCAGATCTCTTGAGACGCGGCTACGACCACAAATACCGGATAAGGATGGCCAACTCTACGACCTGACTGCCGAGAAGCCCGTAGGTGGCGGCGGCGCCCGCGTTGATGGCGCGATAAGGTTCGAGAGCCCGCCCGAAGCGGGAGACGGTTCCAACATCTATGCGATCACCGACAGGGGGGGCGGCAGCAAGGGCTTGTTGATCGATACCTTTGATGCCTTGGACCAGGAGCGCTCGCGGGGGCTTGACGAACAGCTAAACGCGAACCGCCCCACACGTCACGACAACGGAGACTAAATAGCGAGCCGATATGGCCTGCGAAAGATATTTAAGGAGGAATTCGATCGGGATCCCGAGCGGTTTGTGCTGCGCATCGGGTTTCCTGACTTCCCCCCGTGTCCGTTAGGGCAGTCATCCTCCATGCTCGGGTTCGACACGGTGAAGCAATCCTACGTCTGTCTGGTCGCCAGCATCCTACGAGATTCCAGGGTTGAGAGAATCCCTTACCAGGGGGCTGACGTTCCCGACAACGAATGAGCGCGCAGTGGTCGGGCTTGCCGACACTGTCACCACAGCGCCGGCCCGCGGCGCCTCCTTTAAAACGACGTGAGATGAATAAGCAGATCGTGAAGCAAACAATGCTGTCGCTCGAGGCGCGCGACCTCGAGAGCGCGAGAGAAAAATACCTGGAGTATGTCGCGAGCGCCCGGCTGGATAGAAGTGAGCCGATCGAATACGATGAACAAGCGCAGGCGGAGCTCGCAAGCGACCTGTCTGAAGCCTTCGACGACACTGTTCACTCGCACTCCGACAAGATCGAGAAGCTCGACGATAGACTTCGGACCAAAGAGCAAGGTCGAAGAAGGCGCAATGCTGAAGCTACACGGTCGGTTTTTCGTTGTTGCCGTGCCGACGGCCAAATTTGCGTGCGACGGCAACGAAATTATGGGCATCTCCACGCAAGCGCCGATCTATGCTGAGTTGGAAGGCAAGCGCGCCGGTGACACGGTCTCGTTCAATGGAAGGGACCTCGTGATCGAAGAGGTCGCCTGACGGCTGCGACGCCGAATGTTGAAGGCAAGCACCCCGGCATAACGCGCGGCAAGTGATCCGGCTCTTGTGGGGTGGCTAGGGAATAAGCTGATGACGTAAGGTCTGAAGCACGGTCACGTCGTGCGCCTGAAGTGCACTCCGCACTTACTGTCGGCCGACGCTCTACGCCGCATTAACGCTTCCATGGCGCGCCGGGCGACTGGAATGGAAACGATAACAACCCGGCATTTCTAATGGTCAGCCTTTCGGGATAGCTCTGTGCAATTAACCGAGCTGACCCGAGAGACGCATGGAGTGGCCGCTAGCGTAAGGCGTCGTGATCGCCCTCTTAGATGATGCGCTATCCACGTCGCAAGGACCCGCCCAAGCAAACAAGCCATAGGAGTCACCAATGTCGTTCCGCTTCATCACCAAGTCTATGCACGCCTACCTCATCGATTATCCCGTCGCTGTCGTCTTGATCGCAGCACCGTTTGTGCTGAAGCTCGGCCAGAGCGGACCGATCGCGGTGTGGCTTTCGGTTGTTGTCGGTGTCGCGGCGCTACTCTTGCCCGCCCTTACCGACCATCCCACCGGGCTCGTCCATATCATTCCCTACTGGCTGCATCTTTGGGTCGACCGGGCCGTTGGCGTCGTGTTTGTCATCGCACCGTTCGCCTTCAAGTTTGCTGGGCTCGACGCTTGGTACTACTGGGTCCTCGCTGCCGCTGTCCTACTCACCACGTCGGTCTTTAACGCGCCTGAGGAGCCAGCCGCGACGCATTTGGGAGCGGACAGGCGTAGGGCGGCTTGAGGGCGACGATTGTCGCAGCGCTCTTCTGCGCCGCTAAGAAAACCATATGCACCGGCTAGTGGAAGGTTTCGTTCCTCGCTGCAATCGATGCCTATCGCTTCCGCAGATCTTCTCGAGTGACGCGCAGCGCAGCCTGGAACGGACAAAGCTCAATTGCGTGAGGCAGAAATGCACGGCTCGGTGCAAGACGTGCCACCAGTGATCAATGAGGCTCGCCGGGGCGGAATGCGCCAGCTGGCTTTCATATCCGCCATGGTGTCCCTGGTCGCTTCCTTTGCCGTAGCGGCCGCTCCAATCCCGCTCTACAACACCTACCGGGCGGAGGACGGGTTCACCAACGCCGGCATCTCTATGGCCGTGGTGGCGTACGCCATCGGCACTATCGCCTCACTGTTGGTGCTGGGACGTCTGTCCAATCATCTGGGCCGCCGGCTCACTTCGATCGCTAGCCTCGGTCTGCTGCTGCTGGGCTGTCTGCTGTTGCTGAATGTGCGCGACATCGAAATCCTGCTGGCCGGTCGGCTCCTGGTGGGTGTCGGCACTGGGTTGGCCAGCAGCAGCCTGACTTCCTACATCGTCGACGCCGCGCCCAGCAGGCCAGAATGGTTGGCCTCCGTCGCCTCCAGCCAGGGACCGATGCTGGGCCTCACTGTCGGCGCCATCGCCTCCGGTGCTTTGGTCCAGTTCGGCCCTTGGCCACGCGACCTCATCTATCTGGTTTGCGTCGGCTTTCTATTGCTGTCTGGTGGACTCATCTCAATCAGCCCGGAAACCGCAACTCTGACCCCGGGCGCTTGGCGATCGCTGTTGCCTCGGGTGGGCGTACCGGCCCACGTTAGGCATCTGCTCCCTGTGGCGGCAGCGGTGTTCCTGGCCACCTGGGCGACCGGAGCCTTCTACCAAGCGTTCGTGCCTGCGCTGGTGGAAGATCAACTCCAGACCCGCAGCCCGCTCATTCTCGGATTGGTGTTCGCCGCCTATATGACGCCCAGCGTTCTCGGCGCTCCTATCGGCGGCCGGTTCACATCGGCGGTCGCCCAACGCGTCGGAATGGTCATCTTCCTGACCGGAATGATCGGCGTCATCACGGCGATCGCCGCCGGCACACTTGTGTTTTTCATCATCGCAACCATCCTTGCGGGCGCCGGCCAAGGCATCGCCATCAGCGCCGCGACACGCGGTCTGTTGCGCGGCAGCACGCTAGCCGACCGCGCACCGATCTTCAGCGCGATCTATCTCCTCTGCTACAGCGGCGCCGCCTTCCCCAGCCTCATCTCCGGCAAGCTGTCCAACACTTTCTCGCTGCCGCAAATAGCCGTCGGGTACGGAGGGCTTGCCCTCCTCGCCACCTTGTTCGCGGTCATCGGTGCACGCAACCCGCACGCTTACACGACCGCGAACGACGGCTCATCGCGGTCGATAAAATGACCCAGAAAGAGAACGCCAGGACGGAAGCACAGTTGGCTGTCGCGCACCATGCTCCGCGCCGGCAAGCCGCTCTAAGTCTCCCGCCAGCCGGTCGAGCAAATCGCCACGCATCGCCAATATTCGCCCTGCTGCCTCTCCTCCCATTTGCTCTCATTGGCGACCCGGTGGTCCTGCTGGATGGGACGGTCGTTACTGATCACGAAAAGCAGGTTTACCGCGAGGCTCCGGGCGTAGATGCGATAATTGTCCGGCGTGATCACGACGTCGGGATTGGTGTTGCGCTCCTGGAGCCATTCGATCGTTTGATCGACCTTGCCCTCGGCGGGCTCTTCCCAATTTTCGATATCCTGGTCGAGCGTTTGCTGGACCCTATAGGTGTACTGCAGAAACTGTACCGTCGGCTGATCACTGGCGTGCTTGATCAGACTCGCCACAAACTCCGTTTCCGTGACTGGGTAGAGGACCGGTTTTCCGACGGCGGTCATCCAGGTACCTCTTTCGCAACCGCCATTCACGTCTCCCTTTAATCCAGTAGTTTCGCGCGGGCGAAGCTTTTTCTTCACCCTTGAAGAATTTGACCCGACCGACAAGGCCTGGCTTGAGCCATTCGGCCTTTTCTTTTCAGGCCCTTCGACACCGGTCCGCCTATCTGCCCCGTTGCCGATGCTCCCAATAGGCGGCGGGCTTCTGTGGACGCACCACTGGCGGCGCGGTGCGGTTTCGGCAGCGGACGAGCTTAGCGTAAAAGCCATCGCGAAATGGAAGAGCAGCCCGCCTTGACGTAATGTTTGGCATCTCGGGGATGCGCGACCGGTGGGGAAGTCCGATGAGAGTAGCAATATTTTTCGCGGCGATCGTGATCGCTGCGACTGGTGGTGCCTTTGCCAAGGAGAAGAAAGTGGTGGTCGGTGATGCTGCGGCCCTGTGTTCTACGAAGCATTCGACCAAGAAGCCGGTGAGAGATCTGGACTGCGGTTTGACTGGCACGGCCAAATTGCCGGATGGAACAACGCCGGAAAAGCCGCGCCTCGGATACGACACCGATCCGTGGATCCTAAATGGCTTTTAAAGCTGGCTTCAGATAGCCGCCAACTTGCAGCGTGGCCGGATGGAAGCGTTTTCAGGTACTTGGAACGACACTCGCATGAAATTCCAACACAACCACACGAGTATCCCCTTTTACGCGAAATGCGGGGTCCGATTCCACGGTCATTGCCGTTCAATCGTATCCGTCCTGTCCATTTCGCCTGTGGCGGAGCTTGTTGAACCGCAAACCGAGTGTAAGGCGTGATGCGGAAGATTCCGAGCCGCAACCCTCGCCACGACAACAAATGGGGCGCCCGCAGCATGTCGCTGGCCGACGCCATGGATCCCAAAAACATCCTTTGTTACGAGATGAACGGGACTCCCTTGCCGCCTGATAATGGCTTCCCGTTGCGGCTTATAGCGCCTGGCTGGTATGGGATCGCGAATGCGAAATGGCTACAGCGTATCGATGTGCGCGACCAGCGCTTCGAGAACCGTTTCATGGGACGCGACTACGTCACACGGCGCGAGGAGGACCACAACGGCGAGACTGTATGGGTGGAGACTTCTGTCGGGCGGGCGCGGCTGAAATCGGCACCGGCCCGGGTCACTCATATCGGCAATGACTATCGCATTGTCGGGGCCGCCTGGGGCGCGCCGATCGACCGGGTTGAGGTGAAAGTCGACGATGGGCCGTGGATGCTGGCGGCCATCGATGAGACGGACAAGGCGGACTTTGCTTGGAAGATATGGTCGGTCAACTGGCCCAAGCCCTCCGCCGGGGAGCACAGCGTCACCTCGCGGGCGGTCAGTACAGAGGGGCAAGTTCAACCGGCTATGGACGATCCTTTGATTGCAAAAAAGCACACATACTGGGAGAGCAATGGCCAGGTAACGCGGCACGTCAATATCGTTTGAGAAGCGTGCTCGAAAATTCCCTTGGGTGAAGCGCATGCGCGAGACTCGCATGCGCTTTCGCCAAGGGCAGCGGTTATACTGAGCCGACAAATCGCTTGCCTAGGTGTGACGCGCGGACCTTGGCGAGCCCAACCCGGCACGCCGCCGGAATGGGTAGCCCGCCTAGACGGGAGGCTACCATGAAAGTTGCATCGCTACTTGCAGTCGGCTGGATCATATCCTGCGCAATCGCCCCCTTTGCTTCGGCCGAGGACGCGCACACTGTGACCACTCCCAGCGAGGTTAAGTGGGGTCCGGGCCCCAAAACGCTTCCTGCTGGAGCAGAGTTGGCAATCCTGTACGGCGATCCGGCCAAGGAAGGTCCGTTTGCCCTTCGGCTCAAATAGCCGGCTGGGTATGCGATCGCGCCCCATACGCATCCGGGGCTTGAAGTTGACACAGTAATATCGGGAACCATTAATCTTGGCATGGGCGAGACCGCCAACCGTAGCGCCGTCAAAGCAATTCCTGCGGGCAGCTACTTCGCTTTGCCGCCAGGCATGGCGCATTTTGCATATTTCGACGAAGAGACGGTGCTCCAGCTCACCACTAACGGCCCGTGGGGCATAAAGTACATCAATCCGGCCGACGATCCTCGAAAGACGAAATAGCTACGAAGGCTCGAAAACGACAGGGTGGTGTGGACCCAGACGAGGTCGCCGCCGGCACTGACGAGACTAGCCAAGATAGTCTCAAGTGCACAACTTGCGCGCGCTGGGCAAGCGGGCATTTTTGGCAATGAGACGAGAACTCGCGCGGCTGCGGAGAAGTCAAGACTAGCTGCAAGAGAGCAGGGTTTCCGAACGCAGATCAAAACCAAGACAAGGGAGCTTGCCTCGCTCGTCGGACAGAGTCGCTCTCCGAAAGGCGTACTTGTGTCGATACGTGAGATGACCGAGGCTATCCTGCCTTGCCTATAATCGGATTTGTACGTCGATACTGCGGGATTCTGGGTATCAGGTGGCGCGGAGGTTTGGGCGGGAGCATCCTTCTGCAGGCAACCGATCCCGATCTGCGGCATGGCGGTTGCGGCAGTGGTTGTGCTGGAACGACACTTTTCCGGAGGGCGGCTATGCGAATTTTTATGACGCTCTGCGTCGCAGCCGCCGCTCTCCTTTTGGATGCGCCACAAAAGGCTGCAGGAGCAAGCTTTGATTGTTCTCGTGCGAGACTTTCCGTCGAGCGCATGATCTGTGCTGATGCATTGCTCTCCGATCTGGACGAGAAACTGTACGCGGCTTTTCAAGCGATTGACGGCCGGAAGGCACCGGAACTCGTGGCTGCTCAGAAACGTTGGATCAAGCAGAGAAACAAATGCACCGCTCCGACATGCGTTTCCACTTTGTACAGGGAGCGGATTTTCGAACTGTCCCAACTGGGTGCCACCGCGCAGGCAGTTCCAGGCAGCACAGCGGCATCTGCGTCTACGACACCTGCTGCAAGACTGGCGGGGGACGCTCGCAAGCAGGTTCTGAAGCTTCCGAGCCAAAACGATATTTACGTTCAGAACGCCGACGTGCTTGTTCAATTGATTCAAAAATTGCCAAGGGACATTCGTGATCTCCGATTTTTCCAGAATTACGACATAAGGTTAAGATCGTATTTTCAATTCCTTACCGCAGATCAGCAGCAAAGATATTCCAAGGTAATGGACGATTGGTGGCAGACAACCTTGAAAGAAATCGGCGGGCATCCCATTGCTGTTAGCGACATCACTCTCCTACAACTTATCGCGCCCAATTTCCCTCCTGAGCGTCAGGCGCAATTGCGCGAACTAGTGGGCAGTGCTCTTTCCTCTGGTCCCGGTCCCGCCCTTACGAACGCGGACACGCTATCGATCGAGGACGGAGTTGCTGTCGAGCCTACGGATCGGGAGATTTGGGAAGGCACTGCGCCGTGCGCGCCGAAGAATACGACGTATGACTTCGTTGTCCTTGGGTCGATCGATAAGGCGAATTCCGCCTATGTGATGTCGCGGGGAGATCAGCAGACGATCGTGCGATACGCAGCAAAATACGACCTGACCATCGGCACCATCGATCTCTCCGAAATGAGCATCATCCGCAACAATGATTTCGTCACGCTTCCCAAATCCGCGAACGTGGAACTTGAGGATGGCGGATCCACGCTGGCGATGCATCTTGCGCCATCCTGTGAGGTGCGTTTGCAGAGAAAGAAGTTTCCTGAGGCGGTCCTGCAGGCGATCTCGCACGCTAAAGCCGATCCGGCATATGTACCGGCGCAAGGCCTTCCGTTCTGCGTGAGCATGTTGGCGTGGTCGCATCAGATTCAAACTGGCGCGCCTAAACTCGACCTGACCAAGAACATTACGACAGACCCCCCCATGAAGCTGCTGATCGCCAGCGCATTCCACGATTCGATGACCAGGAAGTTCCTGGGGCGTCCGCTGACCACACTGGATACGCGACAGAAAGGAGACCAGGAAATCTGGTTCAGATGGACGGAGCTTGCGCGCGAGTGCCTGGCTCATCCGCTCTATTTCGACGACAGCCCCGCGCTGGTGAAAATAATACTTCCGTACTTGAACCATCTAGGTGACGAAGATGGCGAATTGGCGATCATCTCCACCGTGGAGAACCGCGTCAAACAGGTGGCCCAGGCTGGGGCAAATTTCAGTGCGACGGCCGATGGCTTCATGAAATTGCGGGCATATGTCTCGCCGCTCGAGATGCAATTGGAGCCGGTGCTGATGCAGGTTCGCCAAGCCGTGCTCAAGCCCCTGATCGACCGCGAGGCGGAGATCGCAATCGTCGCCGTGCATGCGGAGCCACCGGCAAAGCAAGGCAGTCCAAGACCGCTCGACAGGTTGAGCGTCATTGCGGATATGATCGACGCCCTGAGAAGTGCGGACCAAGCCGCAGAAGTCGCTTCGGCTGAGACCGTCGCTATCGGGATCGTCAATGCGGATTTGACGGAGATAATCGCGCTCGGCCGCACCCATGTCGAGTACGTCGGGGCGGACATATTCTCGCTCAGCCACCTGCAACAGTGGAAGAGCAAGACCGAAAACGAGCTCGGGAGATTTTCAGAATTCGCTTCCTACAAGACCGCCATGCAATCTGCCTCGCAGGAGATAGACGGCGTAATTCCGCAAGTCGTGGCCGGGCTGGCGAGCGTCGTGACCCAAGCCACGGACATCGGCGAGATCGGGACCATATCGAGCGCCGTCGCGGAGCTCCAATCCGGCCATTCCGACGTCATGACATCTCCCATGTGGCAGGCTTACATGCGCGGCCTCGACGGATGGTTTGCGGCCCATACGACGGGCAGTGCCGCGGTCGCCGGGACATCACCAGCCAGCCATGGCCAGAATGTGGCTTCGATCTTCCACTCCCCCGAGTTGAAGAATCGGCAGCTTGTGGGGGCGATTTTTGATCACGATTTCTTAGCGCTCAGAAACGATCAGGCGGACGCCTTCGCCGCTATCGTGGGGATGGTCAGGCCGATCAATCAGGCCTGCCCGGGAACCCTCACGGAAAAATTATTGCGAGCAGTGCTTCAGCGAGGACTGGGATCGGGCGTATTCGGGACCAGCGAAGATGCTCAGAACAACAATGCAGAGTTCCTGTTGCAGGAGGGGCAGTGGCTTGGAAAAGCCCTCAATAACCCCGGGCAGTTCATGAACGACATGGTCCGAGACGCGGCCGCTCAGGATCGCGCCGAGGCCGATGGACAACTCGTCACCGACATTTCCTGTAAAGACCCCGACATGCAAACCTTTTTTGCAAATGCCGAGGAATTCCTCGCAGACCCGACAAGCGGAATTCCAAATGATAAACTGGGCGTAGCCGAGATGTGTACGAAGGCCCTACCTGCAAACCAACCCGAGACGGCGCCTTATTGTGCTTGCGCAGGTCCTATTCTTGAACAGCGGTTGACTGCGGTTGAAGGCGCTTACCTGAAGTCCGATCCGCGCCGGAACTACTCGACCGTGGTCAACCTTCTGCCGAGCGTCAGTGAGGATCTAAGAAAGTGCCAGCAGTAGCACCACCTTGTTCTTCTGGTACATTGGCCGCGCGACTGATAGTTGCCATGCTGTCGGTTGGCATGTCGCTTGCGCCGGCACGGGCGACATCCCTCTACGACTTCTTTGTCAACTACCGCAGGCAGGATACCGATCTTCAGATCGCATTCTCTACAGAGGTTTTGCGCAGCGCGCGGCTCCAGAACGGAAAGCTGGCCGGCTGTATCGAGAAGAACTTTGTGAAGCACGGCCCGGCCTTCCTGCCCGTCTACGATGCCTTCAAAATCAAGCTTTATTCGACAATCACCCCCGCAAAAACCGGCGTCGAACAGTCCATCGTTGAGGCGATTTCCGAAACGTGCAATCCGGCCGCGCTGGCGGCATACCCCGACCTGGCGCGCGATAACGTGAGCGTTCATCCTACCGACGCTTTCCATTCCGAGTACCAGGACGATGCCGCCAGGCTGGGTGCTGCCACGATCGCGGTGAATACTCAGCTGGCGCGCGTCACTTCCGAGGGCGATGACGCCTATGCTGGCTGTCTGAACGAGAAGCTCGTTACCACTGACGGCGCGATCCCGGACGCGTTGGGTGATGACAAGACGGCATGGGCCTTGGGTGCGGAAGGACAAATTCTTGGAGCAATCATCTATTTCTGCAAGGAGCAGACGAATACTGCGTCCCGGAGAAGCCGGGGCAGTACCGTCCCACCGCCGAATCCGACTTCCACGACCCGATCTTCCGGAACCAACTGCAATTGATCGAAAGCGTAGCTGTTCAGCCGGGCATTGCAGCGGTTCATGCCGGCCCGGACAAACCAGCCGCCGATTCCCGTCGGCCATCCCCGCACCGGATCATAGGGCAGTTCCTCTAGCCGGAGCAACTCCGCTTTGCCCGATCGGTCCGATGAGAGCACCTCTCCCGCCAGTGGGCCACAACGTCCGAACACCGCAATGGTTATCGTTCTGATGAGAGGGCGCGCTTCGGGCTTGTTATCTTTTGAAAAGCCTCGAGGGTGGCTCCGCAAGAATGATGCGACTTCCGTCCGGGTCTGAAAACTGAGCGATTCTTCCGTCAAGGTGAAATTAGGGGCCGCAAGCGAGAGGTCGGCTGTCGGCATCGAGCAGCTCATCCACGCTCCACTTGACGGCGCGTGCCACTCCAGCCGATGTCGGGCTTATCTACGTCGATGGCGGGACCTGCCCCTGACCACGCTTTATGCGCGGCCTATGCAAGACCAGATGCCCTTCGCGTCGGATTTGATTGGTAGTCGCGCATTCTCACCGCAGCTGCCCAGAACAGGGCGGGGGGAGAAGCTCAAGATTTTGTCGAAACACCGCTGCTTTACATTCGCGGCGCGGATGAGCCTGGCGACATCAATCGTTATATCGACGGCTTTTCGTAGCGTTGGCATTCGCAGCATCCGCTGCGCCACTATTAAGGATTGCGGGCACCTTGCGCCCGAAGAACAGGCTGCTACGACACGCCGTGAACTTATCGTTTCCTGCGCCTCGTCGGGATGATCTAAAATACCACTTGGCACCAAGAGGGCGATGAATGACGAAACACCGCATCTATTCGATGAGCTTCGCCAAGGTGTATCCCCTTCTCGTCGCCAAGGCGGAGAAGAACGGCCGCACAAAGGCTGACGTCGACGAGGTAATTCGTTGGCTGACAGGTTACTCGCAAAAAGCGCTCAATGGCCAAATTGAGAAAAAGACGACCTATGAGGACTTCTTCGCACAAGCGCCCAAAATGAATCCATCGAGGTCCATGATAACCGGCGTCGTTTGCGGAGTCCGGATCGAAACTATCGAAGAACCCACAATGCGGGAGATCCGATATTTAGACAAAATGGTCGATGAGCTCGCCAAGGGCAAAGTGATGGACAAGATACTCCGCGCATAGTTCGCGCAAAGCGGTTTTCGACCCGACGCAGATCAAACCTCGGCGGATGCGCAAGGGGAATGCCGTCTCCTGCGGCCGAGCCCCACGTCTCGGCCGATGGGGAACCCCGCAACGGCCCAAGAGTGAAGTGCCGAGCATGCGTTCTTCAATATAGAAGGCGCGCTTGCTTCGGTCGGGACCTCTCCGAAGGATGTCGTCGTCGTACACGTCTTTGTGCCCGATCGTCAGGACAAGGAGATCGTCAACCGGCTTGTGGCCGAAAAGTTCCGCGGTATCCATCCAGCAAACACGACACTGTGTATGCCTTTGGGAAAGCCCGAACTGAAAGTCGAGATAGAGATCACAGCCTATCGGCGTCGGCGACCGGAAGAGCCGGAAAATAGACTGGCAGTTCACCTCGGCTGACGACTACATGGGGTGCGTGCATCGATTGCAGCAGGCATGAGGCCATCCGCCAACGTGCCGCTGCTTCTTGCGGTTATTAGCTTGCGAGAACAGCCGACTCATCAGTTTGATGAACATCGTCACAGCATCGTCGGTGAGCTTCTGGCCCAGATTCATGCGCCCGATCAGCGAGTCGCGACGGCTGGCATGATCCGCCACTATTCTCTTTCGCCCGGCCGATTTGCTGGAAAACCAGCTACGGCGCCGTGAACCCAATCAACTCGGCTTTGCCATCCAACTTTGCCTAATGCGCTACCCCGGCCGGCCACTGGCCCCTAATGAGGTTCCACCGAAAGCGATGCTCGACTATGTTGCCGGCAAATAGATGCAAGTCCGGTCGGCTACGCGAGCGGCTTTGGAAATGTTCGAGCCAGCACAAATCCGGGACCGACAGCCACGGGCAAACGGTGCGATTGATCGGGTCGCGCCACACATTTCAAAACCCCTGCGACCGGCGCCACCCAACCTCAAGCAAGTCACCGACTTCAACGAGCTCCATCGGCGGCCTCTTCCAACTCGGTCGCCTGCTGCACAATCCAGTTTTCGAAAGTGCGGATCAGGAGCGTCCGCCGCGTCGCGCGCGGATACACCAGATAGTAAGCGCCCTGCGTCGGCACTCTCAAACCGAAGGGTGCGATCAGGCGTCCCGTGCGCAGATCGTCCTCGACGAAGGCGCGCTGCGCCATCACGATGCCGAGTTCATCGGTAGCCGCCTGGTAGGCGAGCGCCGAATTCTCGAATTTGAGGCCGCTATTGCCGTCGACCGTCGTCACGCCAGCGGCATGAAGCCAGGCAGGCCAGTCATCCGGTCTGTGCATCGAACAGAGCAGGACGTAACGGACCAGATCCTTCGGCTCGACGAGAGGCGATGAGCTGCCAATCAGGCCAGGGCTGCAGACCGGCAGCACGATCTCCCCGAACAATCGCCTGCAATAGAGGCCCGGTGGAGGCTCCGAGCCGGAATGGATGCAGACGTCTATCTCCTCGCGATCGAAATCGACCTGCTGGTGCGAAGTAGTGATCTGCACGTCCACATCCCGATTGAGTGCGTGAAAACGGGCGAGCCGCGGCACGAACCAGCGGATGGCGAAGGTCGGGGGCAGCTTGATGCGCAATCTGTTGCCTTCCGGTTTTTCCTGAATGCGCCGCGTCTGCGCCTCGATCTGGTCGAAGGCGACGCGCAGCACAGCAGCCAGAGCCGCCCCCTCGGACGTCGTCTCTACTCCGCGCCTGAGCCGTAGGCACAAGGTTGTGCCGAGCCAGTTCTCAAGCTGGTGCAGATGGCGGCTGACCGCACCCTGGGTCACTGAGAGTTCCTGGGCGGCGCGTGTCAGGCTGCCGTTGCGCGCCGTCGCCTCAAAGGCGCGCAAGGCATTCAAGGGAGGAAGTCGGCGCGACATGTGCTATGCCTTTTCCTGATGGCAAAAGAGTAAATTGTGGGTGTACCCTAGGGCCGGAGGAGGTTACCGTCAGCAGAAATCTACTCTAACGGACGCATTATTGCGCGAACACCGGGCGGAGCCAAAAGCCAGAAGTCGCGGGTTTCACGACTCATGTGGGAGGAAAAGTCATGCCAGTTCACGCGCCGCCGACGCAAGCAGATGGCTTAGCAGCCGTTGCAACGTCTTCGGCGCGAGCTTCGGCCTCCTCCACTGGGCCGAAGACCGTCTTCGAGAAGATCTGGACCGCCCATCTCGTTCGGCAGTTGGATGACGGGCGCGACCTCATCTTCGTCGACCGGCACGTGCTGCAGGAGACGACGTGCGCCGCCGCTTTCGCGGGTTTGGAAAAAACCGGACGGCAAGTGCGTCATCCGGAGCTTACCCTTGCAACCCAGGACCACATCATCTCCACGGCGCCGGGTCGTACCGAGAACACCAATCCGGAAGGCCGCGAGCTCCTTTCCCTGATGCGGACGAATGCGTATCGGCACCACATCCGCCACTTCGGCGTCGGCGATCCGCGCCAAGGCATCGTGCACGTGATTGCGCCGGAACTGGGAGTTGCACTGCCGGGCAGCGTGCTGGCCTGCGGCGACAGCCACACCTCCACCGTCGGAGGGATCGGCGCGCTTGGCATCGGTGTCGGCACCAGCGAGGTCGAGCATGTGCTCGCGACGCAGACGCTTGCGCTCGCGCGGCCGGAGACCATGCGTGTCTCCTACGAGGGTACGCTCGGGCCGGGCGTAACCGCCAAGGACATGATCCTGCGCACCATCGGCGAATACGGCATCGCCGCAGGTCGCGGGGCGGCGGTCGAATACGCGGGGCCGGCGGTGCGGGCGCTCTCCGCAGAGTCGCGGCTGACACTCTGCAACATGTCGATCGAGTTCGGTGCGCGCCTCGGCCTCATAGCCCCTGACGAAACGACCTTCGACTATGTCCGTGGCCGCGAATTCGCACCCGCCGAGGCGGATTTCGAGCTCGCGCTGGCCTATTGGCGAACGCTGCGGACAGAGGCGGACGCCGTCTTCGATCGCGACGTCACCATCGATTGCGACAAGATCGTTCCACAGGTTACCTGGGGAACGACGCCGCAAGACGTCACGGGCATCGACGGGCATGTCCCCTACCCCGCCTCCTTTGCCGATGTGAAGCGCCGCGAACTCGCTGCTGCCGCAATTCGCTACATGGGGATCGAGCCTGGCAGTTCACTCGAGGGTATCCCGATCGACATCGCCTTCATAGGCTCCTGCACGAACTCACGTCTTGCGGATCTCGAAGCGGCGGCGGCCGTCGTGCGCGGGCGGAAAGTCGCTCCGAATGTTCGCGCGCTCGTCGTGCCGGGCTCCATGTCGGTGAAACGCGCAGCCGAAGACAAGGGCCTGCACCACATCTTCCGTGAAGCGGGCTTCGAGTGGCGCGATGCGGGTTGTTCCATGTGCGTAAGCATTAATGAGGATGTGGTCGGTCCGGGCCTGCGCTGCATGGCGACCAGTAACCGCAATTTCGAGAACCGGCAGGGGCCGCGCAGTCGCACCCATCTTGCGAGCCCCGCCATGGTCGCCGCTGCGGCGCTCGCTGGTCACATCACCGATGTCCGTAAGGGGAATGCATGAGAGAGCCCTTCGCCAGTGTCAATGGCGTGGTGGCAGTGATGCCGCTGAGCAACGTCAACACGGACGCGATTATCCCGTCGGCCTATCTGCGGTCCGCGATGGCCGACCTCGGCAAAGGCCTCTTCGGCGGCCATCGCTATGATGAGGCCGGCCGCGAACGGCCGGATTTCGTGCTCAACCGGCCGCCGTTCCGCGCTGCAAGCATTCTCCTGGCGGACGAGAACTTCGGCTGTGGAAGCTCACGCGAGGCGGCCGTCTGGGCATTGCAGCAGTTCGGCATCCGTTGCGTGCTGGCGCCGAGCTTCGCCGACATCTTCTACGAGAACAGTTTTCGCAATGGCCTGCTTGCCGGCTTGATCGACGCAGAGACATTCGCCGCGCTGGCCGCAACGGTCGAGAGCCGTCCCAGCAACCCAGTGTTCACGGTCGATCTGACGATGTCGGAGATCGCTGCGCCGGACGGGCACATCTACGCTTTCCGGGTGCCGGCGATGCGCGCTGAGGCGTTGGTGCGTGGCGACGATGAAATCGACACGACGCTTCGCCACGCCGCCGAGATCGAGGCTTATTATGCCGCCGGCAAGACAGGTCGCGGCTGGATCTACCGGCCCGTGGAAGGGGAATGGAACACATGACGCGTACGACCATCCGTGAGGCGCTGGCACAGGAGACGCCGCTCGTTACGCCGCTAGCACATGACGCGCTCTCCGCCAGGCTGATCGAACAGGCCGGCTTCAAGGCCTTCGCCATAGGCGGATCGGCGTTGCTCGCCGCCCGCCATGCCTATCCCGACATTGGACTGATCGGGCTGACCGACATGGTCGAGGGCATTCGCGATATCGCGGCTGCATCATCGCTGCCCTTCTTTGCCGACGCCGATGACGGTTATGGCGACGTGAAGAGCGTGGCGCGTACGATCGCCGCTTATGAAGCGATCGGCGTTCGCGGACTTCTCCTGGAAGACCAGAGTCGTGACCATAAGCAGCAGCGTGCCGACAAGGCGGCCGCGGTGGTCGAGGAAGCGGTGATCGAGGCGAAGCTTCGTACCGCCCTCGGTGCACGGAGGTATCCCGAGACTTTTATCATTGGCCGCACGGACGCCTATGGCCCGCTCGGCCTCGACGCGGCTATGCACAGGGCGGAACGCTTTCTTTCCGTGGGAGCTGACGGCATCTTCATCGCGGGGCTCCGCACCGAAGCGGATTACCGGAAGGTTGGTGCCGCCTTCAAGGGCGCCTATCTGTCGGCTGCCATGTTCGAGGGCGGCGATACGCCCTGGCTAAGCCCCGCCGAACTCGGCGCCATGGGCTTTACGCAGGTGTCCTTTCCGGCAAGCATCATCTTTCGCGTGGTCGCGGTCATGCAGCAGGCAGTCTCCGCGCTGCGGCGCCATGCCGAGGGGACGGAAACACTGCAGCCGCTCGCCAACGGCGTGGCCGTGCGCGGGATCCTGGATCAGGCAGTCAATCTCGACCACTGGCGGGCGATCGAAACTCCCGGGGCGAGGTAGGACGTACTGGAGTCGCCTTTCCGAGGGTATGAATGCCGCGCAAGCAGTGGCCTTGGCATGGCAAAGAGAGTCACGGGCTTAGCGACGCCCGGAGAATTGAAAAGGGAGGAACTTATGAAAGTATCGAATGCATTCTCGCGTCTAGCGGTTCTCGCTGCGGCCAGCCTGGCGCTGGCGGGCACGGCGCAAGCCGAACAGATCGTTGTGAGCAACTACGGCGTCTCGGCAAACGGAATGCCTTTTGCCGTGGCCATGGAGAAGGGCTTCTTCAAGGAAGAGGGCGCCGACGTTACAGGCATCCTTTCCTCGGCCGGCGGCGGCACGACGCTGCGCAATATGCTCGCTGGCGACGCGCCATATGCGGAAGTCAATCCGAATGCCATCATCGCGGCGATCCAGCAGGGCGCCGATATCAAGATCATCAGCGACAACGTGCTGACAGTTGCAGAATTCATCTGGGCAGTGAAGCCGGATTCGCCGATCCAATCGGTCAAGGACCTGAAGGGCAAGAAGATCGCTTTTACCAACCCTCGCTCCACCAGCCAAGGCTTGGCAGCGCTGGTCTTGCAGGCTGGCGGCCTCAAGACTGAAGACGCCGAGCTCGTGAAGACTGGCGGTTTCGGCGAAGGCGTTGCGGCGCTGGACACCGGGCTTGTCGACGTCGCGCCCATTCCAGAACCGCTGTGGTCGAAGTTCAAGGACAAGTATCGGCCTATCGCCAAGGCCTCCGATCTGCTGCCGCCCATCGCCAATGTGCTCGGTGCCGCTGCTGGCTCGGCGGCCGAGAAAAAGGGCGATTTCATCAAGGCGGTGATCCGCGCCCGCCGTCGCGCGGTGGAGTTCATGGCGCAGAATCCCGATGAGGCAGGCGACATCATCGCCAAGGTGTATAATCTCGAGCCAGAAGTAGCGCGCAGCGCGGTCAAGAACCTCGTGGACAGCCGTACCAACGGCATCGAATATTGGGGCACGGGGCAGATCCACCTGGACGGGCTAGAGAAGTCCGTCGAGGTGCAGAAGATGATCGGCGCCCTGAGCGGCGACGTCGACCTCAAGGCAATAATCGATACCCAGTTCCTGCCAGACGATATCAAGGAATTGAAATGACCATTTCGCAAAGCGCACAGGTCGCGCTGCGCGGCGTAGACAAGGTGTTCACCCGGCCGGGACGGCCGGGTGACACCGTTCACGCACTCGGCGCGATCGATCTTGAGTTGAAGCAGGGCGAATTCTTCGCCGTGGTGGGGCCGTCCGGCTGCGGCAAATCTACCCTACTGGAACTCGTCGCGGGACTTTCGACCGCGACCCGCGGCGAAGTCACCTTCGAAGGCCGGCCGATCGCCGGCCAGATACCGGATGGCGTCGGCGTCGTCTTCCAGGAAGATGCCTCCTTCCCCTGGCTTACGGTCGCCGACAATATTGCCTTCGGGCTGCGGCGCATGAAGATTTCGCATCAGGAGCGCGAAGAACGGATCGCGCGGGCGCTCGCGATGATGGGGCTCACATTCTTTGCCAAGAGCTATCCTGCCCAGTTGTCTGGAGGTATGCGCCAACGCGTATGCATCGCCCGGACGCTAGTGACGGAGCCGCGGCTCATTCTGCTTGACGAACCGTTCGGCGCGCTCGACCAGCAAACCCGCCTCCTGATGGGCGATGAGGTGCTGAACCTCTGGCGCAAGACCGGCGCGACGGTCTTCCTCATCACCCATGCGCTCGATGAAGCCGCCATGCTTGCCGATCGCATCGGGGTGATGTCGGCCCGACCCGGACGGCTCATCGATATCGTTAAAACGGACTGGCCGAAGGATCGCGACAGCCGCATCGTGCAGGAGGAGCGCTTCGGGACAATTACAGCCCGGCTCTGGCGTTCGCTGCGCGAGGAATCGCTCAAGGCGATCGGCAAGATGGAGGGGGCGGCATGAAGAGCGCCACATTCTGGCGGATCGGTATCGTCGTCGGCTTCGTCGGCCTGCTCGAAGTCTTGTGCTTTGTTGGGGTCATCCCCCACCTCACGATGCAGCCGCCGCACCGCATCGTCATCGATCTCGTCAAGATGTTGGCCTCGGGCGCGCTCAATGCCGCGATTGCCAAGACGTTGGGCAACGCCGCAATCGCCTTCGTCATTGCCGTTGTCACCGGGGTCGCGAGTGCTATCGTCATCCATCAGTTCGAGCGTGTGCGCGACACACTCGACCTGGTCTTCGCGACCTACTATGCGATCCCGGTCTTTGCTTTCTACCCGCTCCTGATTATCCTCTTCGGGCTTGGTGACGCACCGCAGATCTTCATCGGAACCATGCTGGGCGTCGTCGCTGTCATCGTGAATACGTTGAATGGCCTGGACCGGGTGCCGCGGGTGTTCCTCAAGACCGCCAAGATGGGCCATATGTCTGCGGTCGAGACCGCGTGGCGCATCACCCTGCCTTGTGCAGCACCTTATATCCTCACGGGGGCCAAACTCGCCGTCGCCTATTCGCTGATCGGCATCATCGGCGCCGAATTCATCATGTCGACGGGGGGGATGGGCTACGAGATCAGCTTCGCCTACAACAACTTCGACAATGCGATCATGTATCCGCTCATTCTGCTGATCCTGATCGTTTCGATCACCATCAACGCGCTTCTCGCCCGCTGGGAGAAGAAGCTCATGAACCGGCGGGGGCTTCGATGAGCAGCAAACTGCCTCTCAACGCGGTCGTCTCCGGCAAGGTCGATACGGTTGCGTCGACCGAGACCCGGTCAGCCGCACAGGACTTCCATATTCCCGACGGCCTGCGCAACGGCGTCACCCTCGTTGTCGCGCTGCTCGTCTTCTGGCAGATCCTCTATTGGATCGTGGGAGAGGTCGCGCTGCGCTCGCCGCTCGAGACGCTCGGCTTCACGGCCCATCTCGTCACAACCGGGCAGTTCTGGGTTCATCTTACCGAGACCGCCCAGGCCTTCGGCCTCGCGCTCCTGTTGGCGGTCGTCATCGGCCTCGCGATCGGTTTCACGCTTGGCCTGAACGGCGCCATCGCCGAGGTTCTCGAGCCCATGCTCGTCGCAGTCTATTCGATCCCCAAGATCACGCTCTACCCGATCCTGCTGCTCGCCTTTGGGCTTGGCATGTCGGCGAAGGTCGCATTCGGCACGATCCACGGCGTCATTCCTATCGCACTCTTCACGATCAATGCAGTGCGAAACGTCAAGCGCGTTTACGTCAAGACCGGGCACGTCATGCGCCTGAACCCTGCCGACATGATCGCGCGCATCGTCCTGCCGGCCGCCATGCCGGAGATCTTCGCCGGCATCCGGATTGGCTTTTCGCTGACGCTGATCGGGACGCTGCTCGGCGAGATGTTCGCCTCACAGCGCGGCCTCGGTTTCCTCCTGATGAACGCAATCGGCTTGCACAACATAGACCTCATCATGGCGCTCACTTTCCTGCTCGTCGTCATTGCGGGCGTCTCCAGTAGCCTGCTGCTTTATCTCAACCAGCGGCTTTATGGACGCGCCTAGCTAAGCCCCGGATCTTTTTGTTTTGAGCGTGCAATCTTTGTCGAGCTTGGCTCTTCAGAAACGACCCGGCGCAACCATGGAAGTGCTCGCCGATAAGACAGCCGAAACGCCGCATTCGAGACGGATGAGGTTGTAGCCAGGATCGTACGGCTGGTCGTGCCGCGAAGGCTTCACCGCGCCCGCTCCAAGGCGGATATACTGCCTCCATCACGGCACGGTGTCTGTGCTTGTGGCCGAAGAGGTGCAGGATTGCACGAGAGGTCAAAGCATCGTTCACAGCGCCTCCGTCAAAGAGCCAGTCGATTGGATGATGGACGAGCACAAGGCGACTGTATTCGGCACCAGCCGTTTGTAGGACTCAGAAAGATGTCGCTGGCCCTGTCGTCTTCAGTACGGCCAAACGGTGCCATGACCCGAGAATCTCTCGCCGAAGAGCTTGAGAGTGCGGCCGAGTGCCATTGCGGACATGTCGCGGCCGGATCTTCAAATCATCCTTCGCCGCGGTGCCTTGATGTTCCGAAACCTCGCTGGCTTTCCTTGAAGCCGGCGACGGACGATGCGCTCGCCTTGATCGCCTCTGTGATGAGGATCTGGGCTTGGAGATTACTTCTCCACAGTTCTCCGGGCAAGGGCGGTCAGGCGAAGCGCAATTTCATCCGGCTCATCGCGCGCGGCAGCGCTGGAATGTTTCCGGATCATCGGACGACCAGGAAAAGCCGTGCAGGGACAGGCTTATCCTGTTGGGCTCCGAACGCGAGAGCTCGACCGTGCCTGCGCTCATCGGGCTGCCGCCCTTGTAGCATTGGGCGGCAACGCGCAGCGTTTTTCCGTCAACGTGCGGTTCGCCGAATTCGCAGCCGACCTCATAAAAGGTCAATCCCGACGGCAGAACCTCCAGCACATCGACTTCCCCGTTCTCCTGCTCGCAGCGCAGCGGATCGGTCGACCATTTGCCGAGGAAGTCGTTCGGCATCTTGGCTTGGACGGCTGCCGGCAGGAACGACGCCAGTGCGACAAGGACCGCGAGCGAACGCTTAGCCCCGGCGCGGCGATGGCTGTCCGAGCTGGATTGCCTTTTCAGCATGACCGATCTGGTCATAAGCATGGTTCTCTCCTTTCTGCTGCCCGCCCATTCACAGCCGCGCCGGCCCTATTCAGGATTGACAGCGGCAATCAGGCAGTCCTTTCCTTGACCTTGTTGGTTCTGGGCCTTGCGCGTTTCGGCGGCGCGGATGCCGTCGCCTTGGCCTTTGCAGCCAAGCTCTTCGCGGCTGAGGCCTTTGCCACCGGGATTTTGGCGACTTGCTGATCCTTGGCGCCGGGCGCCTTTGCCTTCCTGGCCAGTGCCTTGCTCTCGCGGCGGATCGGCCGGCCTACCGGGCAGATCTCCTGCACAAAGCCGGTTAACGTCGAGGCCAGCGTGTTAGGCGCCTGGCGGTAATAGACGAACTTGCCGCGCTTTTCGCTCAACACCAGGCCGGCATGCTCAAGCAATTGCAAATGCTGCGAGATCGACGGCTTCGACATGTCGAAGCGCCCGGCGATGTCACCCGCGCTTAGTTCGTGATGCGCAACATAGGCAAGGATCTTGCGGCGTACCGGCGAGGACAGCGCCTCAAAGATGAGTTGGATGGACATACGACAATGCTACACGACAGCAAGTCGATTAGGCAATCAATTAATTGTTGACGCATTGACGATAAGCTGATTACCTAAATGACGAAACGAATTCGATCGGGGCTACAGGGGCGGGAGACAAGGCTGACCGCCGATGGCGGACGGCAAAGAAGGATGGCGAGATGCGCCCGGCCCTGAAAACCTTGCTCAAGATCGCCTTTGACATAGTCGCCACGATCGCCTTCTTCTACCTGGCCATGCTCACGGTGCCTTACGCGGTCGGCTTTCCTGTCGCCGGGCTGATGCGTCTCTTCTCATTAGGTGCTGGGTTTGTGGCGAACACCTGGATCGGCCACCAGTCCTTCCTGACGGATGCCCTGCTCGACACTTTGGGCATCACGTATCTGATGTTGGTCTTCGCCGTCGGCATTGAGATCGTGCGCCGGCTGGTCGGGTCCCGATCGATCTGGCTCTATGTCGTCGGCGCCTTCGTCACGATGGCGGTCTATATCGGCCCCGCATCCACAGCACCCCGTCCGGCTAGTGCCTTCGCGCTGGCACTACCGCTGATGATGGCCGCTGGATACGGTGCCGGCTACTGGCTGGTGACCATCCGTCTGCGCGCCGCTGTCATCCAGTTCGCCAGGCGCCTGATCTGCGGCCCCGACGCCAAACCCTGCGTGTTCTCCTGAGGATATCAAAATGTCTGCTTTGCGCCTTACATCTCTTTTGCGTTTTTCAACTCTGGGGTTCTTTACGCTGTCGGCATTAGCGTTGCTCGCCATCGCCACCGGCAGCGCTATGGCGGCGCCGGCGAAGGATCTCTACAAGCTCTGCCGCCAAGTGAAGAACGACGACGAGGTCCTCCCCTATTCGCACGCGCTTTACGCCGGCACGGTCAGGGCGTTCAAAAAGCTGTTTCCAGATGCCAAGATCGTGCCGGAGGAACCGGAACTCGAAACCCAGGTTCACTATCGCTGCATGAATGGCAAGCTGCTGGCCTGCTTCGTGGGCGCCAATCTGCCCTGCACCAAGATGAACGCCTCACGCGACAATCCTGGCGCTGACGAATTCTGCAAGGCGAACCCGAATGAAGACTTCGTGCCGGCCGCGGCGAGCGGCCACGATACCGTCTATTCCTACAAATGCCAGGACGGCAAAGCTGTGGTCACGGGTGATACTTGGGCACTCGACGAGCGCGGCTTCGCCAAGAAGCTTTGGGCCGAGGTAATTCAACATTGAGTTTGGTTTTGGCGCCTCAACGCTCTTCACCTCACTTGGGCCGAGACAAAGGGGCGGCAATTCCAGAGCATCAGTCAGGGCGGCTTCGGGAGGGGCAACGACACTGCATGCCCGTTACAGATTTGATCTCGCACGACGTCTGGTCGTGAGCTCGAATGGTAGAGACTCGCCTGTGGCTCTCAATCTCCTTATCGGTACCATCGTGATCAGCCTGACGGTACTGATTCATATCTTTGGCCTCATCGAGGTCACACACCCGGTGGGGGGTGCCTTGTGTCCCGTTTTCGCATGCACGGGCGCCGCAGCCGCATCGTCGCGATGACGCGTGGTGATGGGTCTCTTTGCCGTCATGACGGCAAAGATCTGGCTTTGGGCGGGGTTGTACCGGATGCTCAACATCTTCGCCGACTTTGAAACTGCATTGTACTTTTTCCACCATCACCTTCTCGACTGTTGGCTACGGCGACATAGTGCCTGCCCTTGCGTGGCGTGTCCTGGCGGCACTCGAATGCGTTAACGGGTTCTTGCTCATCGGCTGGTCGACCGCCTGTCTCATCGCAGCCGGCACCGCATCGGACCGTCCAAGGCGGGCGAGCATTTCTGACCAGTTGGTGCTCAGGTTTGCTCCCGATCAATACTGTACGGGCATTCTGTTGGTACGCTCTTACGATCGGGTCAGCCATGATTTGGCCGACGATCAGCAGGAGGGAGAGATCTGCCTTTCTGCTTCTTTGGACGAATTGACTATGACCTGATCGAACCGCAGACCGGGAGGAAAGACATCAGAGTTGGGAGGATAAGCATGGGAGAAGATCTATTCGGTCATCATGCCGACCGCATCCAGGCGGCGATTGCGTCGGACGCTGCGGCGAAATCCGCCCTGGTTGCCTCCTGGCGACGGTCTTCCAATTTGCATCGACTCGAACCAGCCGATTGCAGGCCTCCACATTATCTGACGGAGGCCGAACTGGGACAGGCCCGGCAACGAATCGAACCTCTCATTTGCGCTGCCCAAGCGAGTCTCGACCGTCTCTATCTCGCAGTAGGCGGCGTGGGATGCTGTGTCCTGCTCGCCGATCGCGACGGCGTGCCTGTCGAACGGCGCGGCGCGCTCGTGGACGACGAGACGTTTTATTCCTGGGGTTTGTGGACTGGCTCCGTCTGGAATGAGGAAAGGCAGGGCACCAACGGGATCGGCACCTGTCTGGTTGAGCGACGCCCGCTGACAATTCACCGCGACCAGCATTTCCATACGCGCAATACGCTGCTCAGTTGCACCACCGCTCCGATCCACGATCATGAGGGGAATCTTGTAGCCGTGCTTGACGTGTCGTCCTGCCGGGCTGATCTGACCGAAGCCTTTGTCAATCTCATCTCGATGGCTGTGGTCGACGCGGTGCACCGGATCGAGATTGAGAACTTCAAGATGGCATTCCCGAAGGCGCGAATTCTGCTGGCGCCGGTGACCAACAAAGGCTCTGGCGCGCTGATCGCCGTTGACGCGGACGATCTCGTGGTCGGCGCGACCCGTTCGGCCCGCCTGGCGCTTGGCATCACACAGCAGTGTTTCGACAAACCAATGCCTGCCGCCGATCTGCTCGGCTGGGCTGAGATCGGCCCTAAAGTTCTCGCTGAGGCAGAGCGTGGAGCCCTCCAGCGTGCGCTCGCGCGCGCTGACGGGAACGTCTCAGCCGCAGCTCAGGCGCTTGGGATCAGCCGGGCGACGCTTCACCGCAAGCTCAACCGTCTGGATGTCCGCCGGTCACACTGACGCCCAAGCTCTCATAACTGTCGCAATTCTGCGACACATCCTACCCGACCAGCGTGACCGGCGCGGTGACAAGCACCGCCGAAAATCGCAAGTGTCTTTCGAAGCGTCGCATCCCGCGACGTCAGCTTTGGGAGGAAGACGCATGAACAAGGTTGAATTCTCACGCTCGGTCAAGGCGCCCTTCGACAAGCGCTATGGCAATTTCATCGGTGGCAAACGGGCCGAGCCCCGCTCTGGCCGCTATTTCGAGAACTTCTCGCCGGTGAATGGCCAGCTGCTATGCGAGGTAGCGCGCTCGGACGGCCAGGACATCGAGGCGGCCCTGGACGCCGCCCATGCCGCCAAGGACGCCTGGGCGCGCACCAGCGTGGCCGAGCGCTCCCTTATCCTCAACCGCATCGCCGATCGCATGGAGGAAAACCTCGATCTCCTCGCATGCGCCGAAACGTGGGACAACGGCAAGCCGATCCGCGAAACGACCGCGGCCGACCTGCCTTTGGCCATCGACCATTTCCGCTATTTCGCCGGCGCGGTGCGTGGCCAGGAAGGCAGCCTTTCGCAGATCGACGACGACACTGTCGCCTATCATTTCCATGAGCCGCTCGGCGTGGTCGGCCAGATCATCCCGTGGAACTTCCCGTTGCTGATGGCATGCTGGAAACTTGCTCCCGCGTTGGCGGCCGGCAATTGCGTCGTCCTGAAACCTGCCGAGCAGACCCCGGCTGCCATCCTGCTCTGGGCCGATCTCATCGGCGATCTTTTGCCGCCGGGTGTGCTCAACATCGTCAACGGCTTTGGCCTCGAGGCCGGCAAGCCGCTGGCTTCGTCGCCGCGCATTGCCAAGATCGCCTTTACCGGCGAGACAACGACGGGCCGGCTGATCATGCAGTATGCCAGCCAAAACCTGATCCCGGTGACGCTCGAGCTCGGCGGCAAGTCACCCAACATTTTCTTCAAGGATGTCGTCGCCGAAGACGACGATTTCTTCGACAAGGCGGTCGAAGGCTTCGTCATGTTCGCGCTGAACCAGGGCGAGGTGTGCACCTGCCCGAGCCGCGCGCTCATCCAGGAATCGATCTACGACAGGTTCATGGAACGCGCCCTCAAGCGCGTCGAGGCGATCGTGCAGGGTGATCCGCTCGATCCGGCAACGATGATCGGCGCCCAGGCTTCGTCCGAGCAGATGGAAAAGATCCTGTCCTATATCGATATCGGCCGCCAGGAAGGAGCCGAGTTGCTGACCGGTGGAGCGCGCAGTCTTCTGCCCGGCGATCTGGCCGGCGGCTACTACGTCCAGCCTACGGTGTTCAAGGGTCACAACAAGATGCGCATCTTCCAGGAGGAGATTTTTGGGCCGGTGGTATCGGTCACGACCTTCAAGGACGACGACGAAGCGCTCAGCATAGCCAACGATACGCTCTACGGCCTCGGTGCCGGTGTCTGGACACGCGACGCCAACCGTGCCTATCGCTTCGGCCGCGCGATCCAGGCTGGCCGCGTCTGGACCAACTGCTACCATGCCTATCCCGCGCATGCGGCCTTCGGCGGGTATAAGCAGTCCGGCATCGGCCGAGAGACCCACAAGATGATGCTCGACCACTACCAGCAGACGAAGAATATGCTGGTCAGCTACAGCCCGAAGAAGCTTGGCTTCTTCTGATCGGCTCAAGGGCGCGGCTCCGCAGGGGACCGCGCCCCAAGCTGGATCGAAAACCTAATGCATACCAGGTCACGGCAACGCCGGCAGCGCTTGAACTGATCGCGGAGATCGTTGCCGAGCACGGTCCAGTGCTGTTCCATCAATCCGGCGGCTGCTGCGACCGCTCTTCGCCGATGTGCTATCCGCTGGACGAATTGATCGTCGGCGATCGCGATGTCTTGCTCGGCCATATCGGTGATGCGCCGTTCTACATCGGCGCATCGCAATTCGAGGCCTGGAAGCATAACGATCTCATTATCGACGTGGTGCCAAGCCGAGGCGGCATGTTCTCGCTGGACAACGGAAGGGAGAAGCGGTTCCTGACGCGGTCGACGATCTGCGCTGTCCAGATCGGGATGTAGGCCTTTCCATACGATTTGGGCGAGCATTTCTGACCGCAGCCGATGTTCAGACCGCCACGGAATGCCTCGCCTTGCCGGTTTCGAAATACTTGTCGAACTTCGCCGCGACGCTTCTGACAAAGGGGCGGCTTTCCAACGGCACGACGAAGCGGTCACCGTCAAGTTCAAGCAACCGGGCAGGGTCAAGAAGGGCGGTGGAACTCGCTCTGCCGAGAAGCCTTTGGCCAGCTTCGCCAAAGCGCTCGACCAGGTCGATCGCTGAAAAGCCGGAATCGCACATCAGCCGCTCGATGATCCACCCGCGAGCGCGGTCGTCGTCGGACAAAGCAATTCCGCGGACCGCAGCCAACCCACCGTCATCCACCATGCGGCCATACTCGGCGGTCGAAGGCATGTTCTGTACATAGCCTTGCCGGAATTGGCTGATGGATGACGGGCCGAGGCCGATCAAGGTTTCGCAGCGATCCTCGGTGTAGCCCTGAAAGTTACGACGCAACATCCCCGCGTGCGCAGCAAGCGCCAGCGCATCGCCCGGTTTGGCGAAATGGTCGAGCCCGATTGCTTCGTATCCCTGGTCGAGTATGGCGCGAGCTGCCAGTTGCGATTGAGCGAACCGCTCCTCCGGGCCTGGCAACCAGGCCTCGTCGATCATTGTCTGATGTTTCTTGAACCATGGCACATGGGCATAGCCAAAAAGGGCGATCCGATCGGGTTCGAGCGTCAGCGCCTGCATGACAGTGGACAAGACACTCTCCCTGGTCTGGTGCGGCAAGCCGTAAAGCAGGTCCAGGTTGACCGACTCGACGCCGCGTGACCGAACGCCGTCGACGACTGTCTTGGTCTGCAAGAAGGTCTGTTCGCGATTGATGGCCTTCTGCACCTTCGGATCGAAATCCTGGACCCCGAGGCTCGCCCTCGTCATGCCGATTTCGGCAAGTGCGTCGAGGCGGGCTTCGTCCATATCGTTGGGTTCGATTTCGACGCTGATCTTGGCGCCGGGAAGAAATGAGAAGCAGTTGCGCAGAACGGCTCCCAGCGCGACCATGTCCTGTGGTTTGAGCATCGTCGGTGAGCCGCCACCGAAATGGACGGCACGTACCCGGCCCTTGCCTCCGGCGAGACTTGAGACGGTGGCGATCTCCGCATGCAGTGATCTCAGATATTTGGTGACCGGTTCGTAATGGCGTGTCTGCTTGGTGTGGCACGCACAGAACCAGCAAAGCTTGTCGCAATAAGGGGTGTGCAGATAGAGCGAGATCTCGTCGCCCTTGTTGAGCGCCTTCAGCCAGTCGCGACAAACGGCGGCATCGACGCCCGGATGAAAATGCGGCGCCGTCGGGTAGCTCGTATAACGCGGCACGTTTTCACCAAGCCTGGCAATTAATTCTGGCCGCATCTCGATATCTGCTCCGATGTGTATTGCACGATCCTGCTCACATCGGACAATGGCAGCCTTGATCTCGGTCAATGATATCTCGCCGCGGACAAACTGCCGCAACGGATTTCTCGGGCCGATACTATATCCTGCCAGTACTTTGGGTTCGCGGACGACCACGATGACAGTGCGTCAGGATGTACATAGCGCCGGCATTCCCGTGCTTTGCCAGTCATGCGAAGCGCGGCATCATGGCGTTTGCGGCGCGCTCGATCCGGACCAACTGGTGGGCCTCGCCAAGACCTCATCGAAGCATACCGTTGAAGCGGGCGTGGAATTGATCGGTGATGCCGAGGCCATCGACAGTTACGCGAATGTGCTTTCCGGCGTGGTCAAGCTGACGAAGAGCCTTTCGGACGGACGCCAGCAGATTGTCGGGCTTCAATTTGCTCCCGATTTTCTGGGCCGGCCCTTCAAGGTGGAAAGCGCGATCAACGCCGAAGCCGCAACCGCGGTCTCCCTGTGCTCGTTTCCAAGGGCCGTCATCGAACGGATGATGAAGCAATCGCCGGGACTGGAGCATCGTCTCTTCAAGCAGACGCTGAACGAACTCGATGATGCCCGCGACTGGATGGTGATGCTGGGCCGCAAGAGTGCTTCGGAAAAGGTGGCGAGCTTCCTTCTCATGATCGCCAAGAACATCGACCCCACGCTTGATCCGACCGCCCAGTCGACACGTTTCGACCTGCCTTTGACCCGCGCCGACATCGCCGATTTCCTCGGCCTGACGATCGAGACTGTCAGCCGTCAGCTGAGCCGGCTGCGATCAGATGGCGTGATCCGCATCGAGAACAATCGGCATGTTAGTGTCGATAGCTTGAATCGGCTGCAGAGCCGCTCCGGCGCCTAGGCTCAATCGACAAACCCGATCATCGGCAGGACATGCTCGCGCTCGAAGGCGATATGCCGGCGCAGGCTTTCGAAGAAACCGCGCAGCATGAACCCAACCGCCTCGGCGTTGTCGATCGTCTTGCCGTGGCCGATCGCCAGCAACATTTCGGTCACCTCACCGGCAAAGCACTCGTCCTCGATATGCTCGGCGCTCAATCGCCTTGCTGAACCAAGGTCGGCATCACTGCTGGCCAACGCGGCCTCGTAGGCGGGAAAGATGACCGTCTCTTCGTATCGATGACTGTCGCGCAACAGCGGAACGATTGCGTTGGCTACGCTCAGGCACGCCAACGTGTCGACCTTGGGCAACGTGTCCGCGATCCTTTCCAAGACGTCGCAGAGCTGCAGTTTTTCTAGGTGTGCACGTTTCATCACCGCAGCAAACGCTGTCGGTATCGAATTTTTGCCGGCTGCATGCGGCGGAAATGGTCCCCCTGCTGTCTGCGAGTTCAACGGCAATCTCCTGATCGTTCGCAGGACCAAGCCTGCCCACTCCAAATGCAAATGACTTTGACATGGATCAAGGCGGCGACGTGCCGGCTGCGGAATTGGTGTTGCCGCGGATTGGCGCCCGCGCAGGGAATCCGAGGTCGGGGATATGTCATGAAGTTCGGCACACAAATCTTCGCGTTGAGCCTTTTTACATTCGCGGCTTTGGTGGCCGCCGGCTTCGGCGTGGACCAGCCATTCCGGCAGCACATGTGGGTGCTGTTCTTCGTGCTGCTCGGTTTTGTCGCCATCCTCATTCGCAACTCAAGCTTCGAAGTGACCGCACCGATCGACCCTTCCGCCTACATGGACGGTCCGATCCGCTACGGGGCCATCGCCACAATGTTCTGGGGCGTGGTTGGCATGCTGGTCGGCGTGGTTATCGCGCTGCAGCTGGCCTACCCCGATCTCAACATTCAGCCTTGGTTCAATTTCGGCCGCTTGCGGCCGCTGCACACTTCCGGGGTCGTCTTCGCCTTCGGCGGTAATGCGCTGCTGTGCACCTCATTGTACGTCGTGCAACGCACTTGCCGCGCCCGCCTGTTTGGCGGCGATCTCGCATGGTTCGTCTTTTGGGGCTACCAGCTTTTCATCGTAATGGCCGCGACAGGCTACTTGCTCGGCATCACCGAGAGCCGCGAATACGCCGAACCCGAATGGTACGTGGACATCTGGCTGACTATCGTCTGGGTCGCTTACCTCATCCTGTTCCTTGGCACGATCCTGAAGCGTAAGGAACCGCACATCTACGTCGCCAACTGGTTCTACCTGTCCTTCATCGTGACCATCGCGATGCTGCATGTGGTCAACAACCTTTCGATGCCGGCCTCTTTGCTCGGTTCCAAGAGTTACTCCGCCTTTTCGGGGGTCCAGGATGCGCTGACGCAATGGTGGTACGGCCACAACGCGGTCGGCTTCTTTCTCACCGCCGGCTTCCTCGGCATGATGTATTATTTCGTGCCCAAGCAGGCGAACCGGCCAGTCTATTCCTACCGGCTTTCGATCATCCATTTCTGGGCGATCATCTTTCTCTACATCTGGGCCGGGCCGCATCACCTGCACTACACCGCCCTGCCCGACTGGGCGCAGACGCTCGGCATGGTGTTCTCGATCATGCTGTGGATGCCGTCCTGGGGCGGCATGATCAATGGTCTGATGACGCTGTCCGGCGCCTGGGACAAGCTGCGCACCGACCCGATCATCCGTATGATGGTGATGGCCATCGCCTTCTACGGCATGTCGACCTTCGAAGGCCCGATGATGTCGATCAAGGCGGTCAACTCGCTATCGCATTATACCGACTGGACCATTGGTCACGTGCACTCCGGTGCGCTCGGCTGGGTCGGCATGATCTCGTTCGGCGCGATCTACTACATGGTGCCGAAGCTCTGGAACCGTAACCGGCTCTATTCACTGCGGCTGGTTACCTGGCACTTCTGGCTGGCGACCCTGGGGATCGTCGTCTACGCCGCGGTCATGTGGGTGTCCGGCATCATGCAGGGCCTGATGTGGCGCGAATACGACGAGCAGGGCTTCCTGGTCTACTCCTTCGCCGAAACGGTCGCAGCCATGCACCCCTACTACGTCATGCGCGCCATCGGTGGCGCCATGTACCTCTCGGGCGCCCTGGTCATGGCCTGGAACATCGCCATGACCATCCTCGGCCACCAGCGCGAGGAGCAACCGATGCCTGGCTCCGTTCCCGCCCTTCAGCCTGCCGAATAAGGAGCCAGAACATGGGCTTGATGGATAGACATGCACTAATCGAGAAGAACGCCACGCTTCTTCTTGTGGGCTCCCTTCTTGTTGTGACAATCGGCGGCATCGTTGAAATCGCACCGCTCTTCTATCTCGACAACACGATCGAGAAGGTGGAAGGCATGCGCCCCTACTCGCCGCTCGAACTTGTCGGGCGCAACATCTATGTGCGCGAAGGCTGCTACCTCTGCCACAGCCAGATGATCAGGCCGTTCCGCGACGAAGTCGAGCGCTACGGCCACTACAGCCTGGCTGCGGAGTCGATGTACGACCACCCCTTCCAGTGGGGATCCAAACGCACCGGGCCGGATCTCGCCCGCGTCGGTGACCGCTATTCGAATGCCTGGCACGTCGCGCACCTTGCCGACCCCCGCTCGGTCGTCCCGGAATCGGTCATGCCGAGCTATGCCTTCCTGAAGGACGCGCAGATCGAGGTGAAGAACTTCTCGACGCACCTGGTTGCGAACGCGCGCGTTGGTGTCCCTTACTCGGACGACATGATCGCCAACGCCAATGCCGATTTGAAGGCGCAGGCCGACCCGAATGCCGACACGTCCGGCCTCGAGAAGCGCTATCCCAAAGCCAAGGTCGGTGACCTCGACGGCAATCCGCAGGAGGTGACCGAAATGGATGCCCTGGTTGCCTATCTCCAGATGCTCGGGACCTTGGTCGACTTCAAGAACTACGACGAAGCCGCCGGCTACCGTTGAGGAGTTTATCCATGGATTACAATTTGATGCGGGAGTTTGCTGACAGCTGGGGTCTGGTCGCCATGGCACTCTTCTTTGTCGGAGCAATTGTCTTTGCCCTGCGCCCTGGCAGCCGCAAGCTGGCCGACGAAGCTGCCCGGATTCCCCTTGAGGACGAGTGATCATGAGCGACGAGCACATCGATGAAATCTCTGGCGTCTCAACCACCGGTCACGAATGGGACGGCATCAGGGAGCTGAACAACCCGCTTCCGCGCTGGTGGGTCACAACGTTCTACGTCACCATCGTGTGGGCGATCGGCTACACCATCGCCTATCCGGCATGGCCGCTGCTGCACTCGGCGACAACGGGTGTTCTCGGCTATTCGAGCCGCAATGACGTCAAGAACGAGCTGGCGGCGGCGGAAGCAGCGAAGGGCAAGTACGTCGCGGCGGTGGAGTCGAAAAGCATCTCCGAAATCGCCGCGGACGATGTCTTGCGGGAATTCGCGGTCGCGGCCGGCGGCGCCGCATTCAAGGTTAACTGCACGCAGTGCCACGGCTCCGGCGCCCAGGGTTCCAAGGGCTTTCCCAACCTCAACGACGACGACTGGCTGTGGGGCGGCAAGGCCGAGCAGATCCAGCAGACGATCACGCACGGCATCCGCTTCGCTTCAGATCCGGACACGCGCCTGTCGGAAATGCCGGCCTTCGGCGACATCATCACCGCCGACCAGATCTCCCAGGTCAGCGCCTACGTCGCCAGCCTGTCCGGCAAGGTCCGCGATGCAACTCTTATTCAACTCGGCGCCAAGGTCTTCGCCGAAAACTGCGTCGCTTGTCACGGCGACAATGCGAAAGGCAACAGGGAGCTCGGCGCGCCCGACCTGACCGACGCGATCTGGCTCTACGGGTCGGGCGAAACGGCAATCGCCGACCAGGTTCGCGCACCGAAGCAGGGCGTGATGCCAGCGTGGGGCGCGCGTCTCGGCGAGACCAAGGTCAAGGAGTTGGCGGTCTACATCCATTCGCTCGGCGGCGGGGAATAGGTCGGGGGCCCTCTTTCCTGCCCTTCGCCGCCTGAGCGACGCGGCCCGGCCAGTCCGGGCCTCAATTTTTTCGGCATTCCTCGATTGACCTGCATCAACGCGGGTCTGTCCATGCCGCGGCAAGGTTGTCCAGCGCACTCAAAGTCACGGTCTGCGCGCAAGTGGAGATACTCGTGCTGGACAAGACGCAGATAGAACGGCTGGAAGCCGAGGCGGTCAATTCCGCCAAGACCCGTCAGCCCCTTTACGCTGCGCGCAAGAAAATTTTCCCAAAGCGCGCCTCAGGCAACTTTCGCCGCTTCAAATGGCTGGTGATGGCGATCACGCTTGGCATCTACTACCTGACGCCGTGGCTGCGTTGGGACCGCGGTCCATTTGCCCCGGACCAGGCCGTGCTGCTCGATCTCGCCAATCGGCGCTTTTACTTTTTCTTTGTCGAGATATGGCCCCAGGAATTCTACTATGTGGCCGGCCTTCTTGTCATGGCCGGCGTTGGACTTTTCCTGATTACCTCGACTGTCGGCCGTGCCTGGTGCGGCTATGCATGTCCGCAGACCGTATGGGTCGATCTGTTCCTTGTCATCGAACGTGCGATCGAGGGGGACCGCAACGCCCGCATGAAACTTGACGATGGTCCCTGGACCGCCCGCAAGCTGATGCTGCGCGTATCGAAGCACGCCGTCTGGCTGGTCATCGGTGCGGCGACCGGCGGCGCCTGGATTTTCTATTTCGCTGATGCACCGACACTTGTGGGCGAGCTTTTCACCGGTACCGCCGCGCCTGTCGCCTACATCACCATCGCCGTGTTGACGGCGACCACCTACACGTTCGGCGGCCTGATGCGCGAACAGGTCTGCACCTATATGTGCCCATGGCCGCGCATCCAGGCAGCCATGCTCGACGAGAATTCGCTCACCGTCACCTACAATGACTGGCGCGGCGAACCGCGCTCGCGTCACGCCAAGAAGGTGCAAGCCGCAGGGCAGTCCGTCGGCGACTGCGTCGACTGCAATGCCTGCGTTGCGGTATGCCCAATGGGGATCGACATTCGCGACGGCCAGCAGCTCGAATGCATTACCTGCGCGCTGTGTATCGACGCCTGTGACGGCGTCATGGACAAGCTCGGCAAGGAGCGCGGGCTGATCTCCTACGCGACGCTCTCCGACTACAACGCCAACATGATGCTGGCGACCGCAGGCGGCTCCAGTTCAATCAATCCGTCGCTGGTCAGGACTGCCGTCGGCACCTTCTCCGATCAGGTGGCGCATTTTCACATTCGCAAGATCTTCCGGCCGCGCACCTACGTCTACATGGGCCTGTGGTCGCTGATCGGGCTGGGCCTGCTCTATTCGCTGCTGACGCGCAATCGGCTTGAGCTGAACGTGCTGCATGACCGCAATCCGCAATTCGTCACGCTATCCGATGGTTCCATCCGCAACGGCTATACCGTCAAGCTGCTCAACATGATCCCTGAGCCAAGGACCATCGCCGTCACCATGCAGGGCCTGGAGGGTGCCGACATGGTCGTCGTCGGCGACGACATCCCGGCCGGCCGGTCTTTCGCCGTCCCGGTCGAACCCGACCGCCTGAAAACGTTGAAGGTCTTCGTTCGCCAGCCGGCGGACCAGATCCACGCCCCGGCCCAGACCTTCAAGCTCCGTGTCGAGGACAAGGCGAGCTTCGAGTCGAACGAGTACACCGCCACATTCAACGCGCCAGAGGCCGCCAAATGACCGCCAATGCCCAAAAGCCTCGCGAATTCACCGGCAGGCACATGCTGGCCATCATTCTCACCTTTTTCGGGGTGGTCATCGCGGTCAACCTGACCATGGCCACGCTCGCCAATACGAGTTGGACCGGCCTCGTCGTCGAAAACACCTATGTGGCCAGCCAGCAATTCAACAAGGAGGCCGAGGCCGGCCGCGCCCAAGCAGCGCTCGGTTGGACCGGCAAGCTGACCATCGCATGGGGCGAAGTCCGCTACGGCCTCTCCGACGCAGCCGGCAAGCCGGTTCCTCTGCACGGCGTCAAGGTGCTGTTTCGTCATCCCGCCTACGAGAAAGAGGACGAGTCCGTCACGCTCGCGCTTGCCTCCGGCCAGGAATTCGCAGCGCAGCATATGCCGAAGGACGGTGTCTGGATCGTCGAAGTCGACGCCGATGCCGGCCAGGCACGACCCTATCGCGACGTCCGCAGGATCATGATTTCTCATGGAGGCTGCAGTGAGCTGCTGTGCACCGGGCGCTGAAATGGCGCTAGATCTGAACGGCGCCACATCGGTCCTGCCATCCAGCCAGGAGATCAGGTTGGCGAGCCGATCGCTTGGCGACGATCTTCGGCAGACCGACCTTTCAGTGCCGACGGTTCATTGCGCCGCCTGCATCCAGACGATCGAAGCGGCACTTGGAAGGCTCGATCACGTCGAAAGCGCGCGCGTCAACCTGTCGACGAAACGGGTCGCGGTCCGGTGGCGTGGAGACGAGGTGCCACCCTTCGTCGCCGCGCTTGGCAGGCTGGGCTACGAGGCGCATCTGTTCGCACCCGAGATCGACGACAAGGACAAGACGCTTGCCGAACTGATCCGCGCAGTCGCTGTTGCCGGCTTTGCGGCGGGCAACATCATGCTGCTTTCGGTTTCGGTCTGGTCCGGCGCCGAAGGTGCTACCCGCGACCTGTTTCACTGGGTCTCGGCGTTGATCGCCATTCCTGCCCTCGCCTTTGCCGGCGGCATCTTCTTCCGTTCGGCCTGGAATGCTCTGCGCCATGGTCGCATGAACATGGACGTGCCCATCGCGGTCGGTGTTTCGCTCGCCTACGCCATGAGCCTCTATGAGACGGTCAATCATGGCGACCACGCCTATTTCGACGCGTCGGTATCGCTGCTGTTCTTCCTTTTGATCGGACGCACGCTGGATCATGTGATGCGGGAGCGTGCCCGGACTGCCGTGAAAGGCCTGTCTCAGCTGGCCGCGCGTGGCGCCATGGTGCTGCGCGGCGACGGCGCGCGCGACTATTTGCCGGTCGGCGAGATCGAACCAGGCATGCGATTGTTGATCGCAGCCGGCGAGAGGATCCCCGTCGACGGCAAGATCATCCAGGGAACGTCGGATTTCGACTGCTCGCTGGCCTCGGGCGAAAGCACGCCGAAAAACGTGGCGCCGGGCGAAGCAGTACAGGCCGGCGTGCTCAATCTTACCGGCCCGCTGATGATTCAGGCGACAGCCGCCGCAAAGGATTCGTTCCTGGCGGAAATGGTCCGGCTGATGGAGGCCGCCGAGGGCGGTCGCGCGCGCTATCGCCGCGTCGCCGATCGCGTCTCGGCGCTCTACGCCCCGGTGGTTCATCTCACCGCCTTCTTGACATTCCTGGGCTGGATGGCGGGGACCGGCGACTGGCACCGGGCCGTGACGATCGCCATCGCGGTTCTCATCATCACATGTCCATGCGCGCTCGGCCTCGCCGTGCCGATCGTTCAGGTGGTCGCAGCACGACGCCTGTTCGAGAACGGCATCATGGTCAAGGATGGTTCGGCCATGGAACGCCTGGCGACAATCGACACGACGGTGTTCGACAAGACCGGCACGTTGACCCTTGGCCGGCCCCGGCTGGTCAACGCTTCGTCGATCGATCCAGGCATGCTGGCGATCGCAGCCGACTTGGCCGCACATTCCCGTCATCCATTTTCAAAGGCCATAGCCGGCTTTGCCATTTCGAGCCGGCAGCACAAATTCGATGCGGTGACCGAGCAACCAGGTTTCGGGATCGAAGCCACCGACGCCGGAACCATCTGGCGTTTGGGTCGACGCGGATGGGCCGGCTGGAAGGCTCGCACTGGCGGCGAAGGCAAATACGGCTACGGCGGAACGGTGCTGACGAAAAATGGCATGATTGCCGCATCCTTCGTTTTCGAGGATGCGCTGCGCGCCCACGCCAGAGCGGCCGTCCAACGGTTGGACGATGCCGGGGTATCGGTGGAAATGCTGTCGGGCGATACCGCTAAAGCCTGCGCCGAGGTTGCGGACGTGCTGGGTGTCGATAACTTCGTTCCCTGCCTGCTGCCGTCCGGCAAGGTCGAACGCATCGAGAGTCTGGCGAGAGATGGGCACAAGGTTCTGATGGTTGGCGACGGGCTCAACGATACGCCGGCGCTGAGCGCGGCCCATGTCTCGATCGCACCGGCCAGCGCCGCCGATATCGGCCGGAATGCAGCGGATTTCGTTTTCCTGCGCGAAAGTCTTCTGGCCGTGCCTCTCGCGCTGGACATCTCGCGGAAGGCAGGAAGCCTGATCCGGCAAAACATCGCCATCGCGATCGTCTATAATGCGGTCGCGGTACCGATCGCCATCCTTGGCCACGTTACGCCCTTGATAGCGGCGATCGCCATGTCCGCCTCATCGCTGCTTGTCATCGGCAATGCGCTGCGACTGCGATCGTCGAAACCAATCTCACCGGCCAGCGATATTCGCCACGATAGGCTGTCCAACTCCAACGAACGGGTCGGACCGTAATGACCACACTGACCTACCTCATACCTGTCGCGCTGTTTCTTGGAGCGCTTGGCCTGGGGGGCTTCCTGTGGGCTTTGAAAACTGGCCAGTACGAAGATCTCGACGGAGCCGCCGAACGGATTCTGATCGATACGGAAGATAAAAGCGGCCGCTGATATTCAAGAAGTGGCCCGTGACGGCGCATCCTTGCAGAAAACGGCGACGCCAAAATTCTCCACTTCAAATAGTGACACATAAGATCGCTGCGTTCCGAGCTGTTGTTTCCGCGATTAACATCACCAATTTGCGCCAACGCAAAGAAACGCTAGGTCAGGTCAGGTAGTTTCTCCTCATCCACAATGGTCGAGAGACAGGAGATTGACATGATTACGCGACGCGAAGCCCTCTTCGGAGCAGCGTTTGGCGCTGCCGCCGTTGCGGCGCTGCCCGCATTGTCGGCAACGGTTACAAAGGCAGAGGTGCGGGGGCTGCCCCGCGAAAAGATCATGCTCGTTGCGCCGCCTTTTGTGCATTCGCATGACCAGATTGCCAAGGGCGGACCGAAGATCGTCGAGTTCACCATGACAATCGAAGAAAAGCCGATCGTCATTGATGCCGACGGCACAAAGCTCAACGCGATGACCTACAACGGCTCGATCCCCGGCCCGCTGATGGTCGTGCACCAGGACGACTACCTCGAGCTGACGCTCATCAATCCTGAAACCAATTCGCTTGCCCACAACATCGACTTCCACGCCGCAACCGGCGCTCTGGGTGGCGGCGAGCTCACGCTGATCAACCCCGGCGAACAGGTGACCCTGCGCTTCAAGGCGACGCGGACGGGAACGTTTATCTATCACTGCGCCCCTGGCGGCGCGATGATCCCCTGGCATGTCGTGTCTGGGATGAACGGCGCGGTCATGGTGCTGCCGCGCGACGGCTTGAGGAACGACAAGGGCGAACCGGTCAAGTACGACAAGATCTTCTACGTGGGCGAGAGTGACTTCTATATCCCGCGCGACGAGAAGGGCAACTTCAAGAGCTACGAATCCGCCGGCGACGCCTACGATGACACCGTCAAGGTGATGCGCGGGCTCATTCCCACGCATGTGGTGTTCAACGGCAAGGTCGGATCGCTCACCGGCGACAACGCCATGAAGTCGAAGGTCGGCGAAACCGTGCTGATCGTCCACTCACAGGCCAACCGCGATACGCGGCCGCATCTGATCGGCGGCCATGGCGATTACGTCTGGGAACAGGGTAAATTCGCCAACCCGCCGGCCAAGGATCTGGAAACCTGGTTCATTCGTGGTGGTTCCGCGGGCTCGGCGCTCTACACCTTCCTGCAGCCGGGCGTCTACGCCTACGTCAATCACAATCTGATCGAGGCCGTGGAGCTCGGAGCGACCGCTCACTTCAAGGTCGAGGGCGATTGGAACGACGACCTCATGACGCAGGTGGAAGCGCCCAAACCCGTCGCCATGAACTGAACGGCCCTCGCATTTGCCCGGACAGTGATCCTGTCCGGGCTTGGACAAGAACTATGTCGGCTTTCATCCTGAAGCTCGTGCCAATGGCCGTGGTGGCCGCAGCGGTAGCGGTAGGACTCTCGATACAGGCCGCCGATGGCCAGCGACAGCCCCACGCCATTGCCACAACGGTTAGCCTGTTCCCCGGTTCGATCACCTATCCGATGCCCGGCGAGTTCCTGAAGAACGGACGACCGCAAACCAATCCCAAGGTCGAGCAGCAACTCAACGGTCCGCTTGAGATCATGACTTATCAGGTCAGCGCAGCCGACTATACGGATTGCGTGTCGGCTGGGGCCTGTCGGCCGGCGGAGGAGACCCGCTCAATCCCGCATGACGCACCCGCAACGACAGTGAGCTATCTCGACGCCGTTGCCTACGCCCGGTGGTATTCAGAAGCAACAGGTGACCAATGGCGGCTGCCCACCGACGAGGAATGGGCATTTGCGGCAGCTGAGCGGTTTGCAGGCGAATTCGAAGGTGTCGAAAACGATGCCAACAACCCTGCCAGGCGTTGGCTCACCAGCTACCAGGCAGAGCTTGACCTCAATCGCAAACCGGACCCGTTGCCCAGGAGCCGGGGTTCCTTTGGTGTGAATTCGCGTGGCTTGGCCGACTTTTCCGGCAACGTGTGGGAGTGGACTTCGACCTGTTATGTCCGCACGACGCTGGCCGAAGACGGAAGCGGGGTTGTGAGCGCGGTCGACAATTGTGGCGTCCATGTCCTTGAAGGCCTTCACAGAGCCTATATGTCGAATTTCGTAAGTGACGGAAAAAGCGGAGGCTGCGCCGTCGGCTTGCCCCCCGACAATCTGGGATTCAGACTGGTGCGAGGGCATCGTGGATGGGCCAACCGTTTCCTTAGCTATCTCGGCATTACCTGACAGTCAGGAGCAAGTGCTGCGTTCTGGTTTCGTCGGTCGATTGCTGCTCCGGGCTCACGGTGTCTTTGGCCTCATCTATGCTGTTCGATAGATCAGGATAAAGCCGGCAAAAGCCGCCATCCGGCCAGCACCCGCCGCTCCAGTTGGGGACGAAGGCGATCAGAATTCCCAGTGATCCCGCAAGAAGGACGGCTACGAAGATGAACAAAGGCGCCATTTCCAGCTTTGAACTCTCGCCCAGTGTGCCCGAGCGCTGGTCATCAGAGCAGGTGTCAAAGCGCCCACCGCACCCGTTCCGAGCGCGCATAGCCCGGCAGCGGTCGGCACCATGGCAGGAAAGAAGATCGGCGCCGAAATGAAGGCAACTTCAACCGGCACGAGGCCCATGCAAGATGGAGGACCAGCGCAGCCCACGGTCGCCACGCCTGGCGGATAGCGGCCACGGCCATAAACAGTCCTGAGGCGCTGTCGTCATGAGCGGTCGACCACGTGCCCAGCGCGACGGCCGAGATGACTATTGCCACGATGTCGAGTTGGGCAAATTGTGTCGGCAGCCGGTCGTGTCTTGGCGGACGAGCCAGTTGCGCGTGAAACTCGGAACGATCCTTCCGCCGATGAACGAGGGTGGTTCACCTTGCGTCAATAGGTGAAAAGCTCGTCCTCTTCGACCTCCATGAGTAAGGAACCACATAAGCGTCCCGAAATTTGCCGAGGATTTGGTGGCCGTCTTGAACGCGGTTGATCGCAAGCGAACGCTTGGCAACGCTTGATTGATCCTTCGCGCTCAAACATTCCCGGCCGCTTTGGTTCGGGTGTTGATTTGCTTTGTGGGGTCCGTTCAACAGGGAGTAAATAAATCCTTTCGAGGGGGAGGAAGCCCCATGCTTGCAGCGCATACAGACATCGCGCGCGGCCATCGAAGCCACCTTCCTGCTGCGGCATCGCTCCTTTGCTGAAAGAGCCGCATTTCGGCGCGATATTAATCATACCCGAAGCGTAACCACGGCATCACACGACCTTCTGAGACGGCTTCACCAGTCCCAGAACGATGACACCGTCCGACCTTGGGAAGATGCAGACCCGGCTCCCCTTACCATCTCAGCGTTCGATGCCGATATTCTCCGCGCTGTGTTCCGAGATTTGGTCTCGGGAACGAACGCGCCCGAGTGTCAATGGCGCGATCTGGCTAAGAGCCTGGTACTCGAATACGTCGGGTGCGTGCCGGTCGAAGTTGGCTTGGTGGATTGGATCATCAGCAAGTAGTTGTCCCTGCCGGCGTCAGTTTAGCCTGAATGACGAAGCTCAGGGCTCTCGGGCGCTTTCTGGCCTTGGGAACCATCCAGGGCACCCGGAGTTCGGTGCTGAACTACTCGTGCAGACCGACCATGGCAGAACTCGACAAAGCCCGGCAGCAGGCCATAGCCCACCTTGTTCGCCGGTGGATCAAGACAGAGGCGTTCCGCCGCCACCTTCGCCAGTTGCTGGGGCTGCGGATAGACCACGATCTCCCCCAGGAGCATCGGTCCCTGCTCGAAGAACTGAGACGGAAATACAGCGAATGGTCTCATGGCCCCAAGGTACGAACGGAAAAGAGACCCCAAGGGGTGGACGGTGGTCGACCAAAAGACCGGGAAACCCGCTGAACCCGAGGGTCACCCAGCGGTCGGCCTTGAGGTCACCTTACGCGACGGACCTCGTGATGCTCCTGAACGCCTCTGAACTCAAACGCAGGCTCTCCTATCGGAGCGTCAGCTGATGGCCACCTTGATGGCCACCCACTGGTTCACCCCACCGGTCCCGTCAGCGGCAACCCGTCAGGCATGACGTACATGGTCAGCAGCGTAGAGGCTGCCGCCGAGCATCTCCTTCAGTGGAGTAAGCGTGGCCCTAAGTGGAAACAAGCGGTGCGCGCTTGCTGGGCCGCTCTGGCTGGCCAAGCGACACCTCAGGAAGGCTCGAGAGTGCTTCAAGCTGGCTGCTATCGAGGAGGGGAAATTCCGAGGTGCCCCATTAGGGGGCTGACTGAGCAAGGAAGGCCCGCTGCCGGAGGGACGGACAACGGGCCTCAAGCGGCTGCATCCTCGGGGAATCGAACACTCTGCAAAAGCAACCTGTACGGCGCAGAATGGTTCCGCATGGAGTTGCCGGTTCAAGCGGGTTAGTATGAGCTAGGATCCTTCGGTCTGGCTGACAATACGCGTCGATGCCCCAGAAATCGCCTGGAGAAACCCCAAGCTGCCCCGCCCGTTTCCGACCCCGCGTTTCTGCCAAACACTGCGGTTCAGGCTACCTTTCCGGCTCAAGCTCCATCTGCTTCGTCTCGTCCTCTCCAACGCGCTCCTCGACCCGTTTGCGGCAATTTCCGTGGCCCATCAGCTCATGTCTGTGAAAACAAGCGAGTTGCCGCTGCGGGGGTTCCATATCCTTGCTGTCTTGGTTATGGTCTCAGCCAGGCCGATGGAGCTTAGGTATGAGCAACCCAATTCCGCTCGCTGTTGTTGCGTCTCTGTTGCTCACCTCCGTCTCCGCACTTTCGCAAGACAATCCGCCAAACAACGCTCCAGACACAATGGAAGCTCGCGTGCAGGCCTGCACCATTTGTCATGGCGACAAAGGCAAGGGCACCAGCGACGTCTATTTCCCGCGACTGGCGGGCAAGCCATCCGGATATCTCTATAATCAGTTGCTCGCGTTCAGAGCGGGACGGCGCCATTATCCGCCGATGAACTACTTGCTCGAATTCCTGCCGCAGTCCTATCTCAAGAAGATGGCGGACTATTTTGCCGACCAACGGCCGGCCTTGCCTGTTGCCGCGCCCCCCGACGTCTCGCAAGACGCTTTGATGCATGGCAAGGAACTGGTGACACATGGTGACTCAGCGCGCTCCATACCTGCGTGCGCGAGCTGTCACGGCCCTTCGCTTACGGGCATGGAGCCTGCAATTCCCGGCCTTCTTGGTCTGCGCCCAGCCTATGTAAGCGCTCAGCTCGGCGCCTGGCGCTACGGGACCCGGACGGCGACTGCTCCTGATTGCATGCAAGTCGTGGCAGGGCACCTTACGGAAGATGATGTGAGATCCGTGGCGGCGTGGCTGTCTTCCCTGCCGGCCCCGCCGAATGCCGCGCCAGCCCCGAAAGGCACCTTCACATTGCCCTTCGATTGTGGAAGCCAGCCGAACTGAGAGGACGCTATGCTGAAGCCCAAAGTTCTCGTCGGCCTCCTGGCGTTTTCAGGCGCGGTTTCGTTTGCCGCCCTCAAGCTGGACGACGCCGCCTGGGCGCAAGAACGGACATTGACAAACCCGGCGGCCACTATTCTCAAAGGCGAGTATCTGGCACGTGCCGGAGATTGCATCGCCTGCCATACGGCGCCCGAAGGCAAGTTGTTTTCAGGCGGCCGCGCCATGCTCACCCCCTTCGGCACACTCTACACTTCCAACATCACACCGGATCCTGAGACCGGTATCGGCCAATGGACGGCCGACGAGTTTTACAGGATGATGCATACCGGGCGTTCACGGGATGGGGGATTGATCTATCCGGCAATGCCGTTCGCCTCCTACACCAAGGTGACCCGGGAAGACAGCGACGCGATTTACGCCTATCTCAAGTCTGTCGAAGCGGTGAAACAGCGAAACCGGCCCCATGACCTCAGTTTTCCATACAACAACCGATCACTAATCCTTGGCTGGCGTACCTTGTTCTTTACCGAAGGCGAATATCAGCCCGATCCAAGCAAGTCGCAGGAGTGGAATCGCGGCGCCTACCTCGTCGAGGGGCTCGGGCACTGCGGCATGTGCCATACGCCGATCAACGCCCTTGGAGGCAACTCTCAGTCCGACGCCTTCAAGGGCGGTCTTATCCCGATGCAGAACTGGTATGCCCCATCCCTCACCTCGAACAAGGAAGCGGGGCTCGGCGACTGGAGCATCAAGGACATTTCCGATCTGCTGCGCACCGGGGTCTCGAACAGGGGCGCGGTCTACGGGCCGATGGCCGAAGTCGTTTACAACAGCCTCCAGTATCTCAGCGACGAAGACACGCGCGCAATGGCCGTCTACTTGAAGAGCATCGCTCAGGACAGCGCCCCCGATGTCGCTAAACCTTCCGTGCCGCCGAGCGAAGGAAGCCTGCTGATAAGCCTTGGCAAAACGGTGTACGATCAACGATGCGCAAGCTGCCACGGCGCGCGAGGCGAAGGGGCTCCGCCACATTACCCGCCATTGGCCGGCAACCAGTCCATCCAGATGCAGTCGGCGGTGAACGCGATCCGGATGGTACTGAATGGCGGTTATCCTCCCGGCACCGCCGGCAATCCGATGCCGTATGGCATGCCTCCGTTTGCCGGCACTTTGTCAGACAACGAGGTGGCGGCGGTAGTCACTTATGTCCGCACCTCGTGGGGCAATCGGGGAGCAGCGATCAGCCCGTCGGAAGCAAACCAGCTGCGCTCTGCGACATTGAATTGAGGGCCGGATGATCAACTCTGATGAGCCGACAGGCGCAGCCGGATCCGAAAAGGAGGCACTGGAGCGGATATTACGATCGGGCCCAGGCGGAGCTTTTCTCCTCGCCGGTATTACGACCGCCATTGTGCTTGGCATGTGGTTGACGTTCTACCTACTCGTATTCATCCCCCACGCCAATCCTTAGGGCTTCGAGGCTATCCAGATGACCGAGGATCCTGTTGACCATGCCGGGGCTGCGATTCGCGCCGAGAAAAACTGGGCAATAATCGCGGTCTTGATCATCGCCTTCCTCGCCGGCATGGCGGCCTTCGCCGGCATCCATCAGGCGACGATGCCGCAGGCGCGGGTGGAGACCGCTGATCCAACCACGCTTCACATTTCGGGTGAGTTCGTCGAATCCAACCTTGGTAGCGCCATCGAGCCTGACGGTTCAGTAACTGTCCGGGCAATCGGGCAACAATACTCCTTCGCGCCACAGTGCATTCTCGTCCCGACTGACACGACGATAACCATCCGCGCCACCAGTGCAGATGTCATCCACGGCCTTCTTATTCAGGGGACGAACGTCAACACCATGCTCGTCCCCGGCTACATTTCCGTGCAGAACGCCCGCTTCCGCAAGCCGGGCGAGTACCTGATGCCATGCCAGGAATATTGCAGCTTCGGGCACGAAGGAATGTGGGGGAAAGTCAAGGTCATTGACAAAGCCGAGTTCATGACCATGGCAACCAAGCAAGAGAGGGTGAGCTGTGTTAAATAGCCGGCGACTGATACTTGCTCATTTTTGGCTTGCGTTTGCGGTTTTTGGGCTCGCGCTTATCATGGGCGCCTGGCAGATGTTCATTCGAAGCCCGCTTCATACCTGGATCACCAATCCGGAATGGTATTATCGCTCGCTGACGGCCCACGGAACCATTATGGGTTACGTGTTCCCGACGCTCGTGGCCATGGGCTTCGGCTACGCCATTTCCGAAAGCGCGCTCAAGCAACCACTCATCGGACGGCGATGGGCCTGGGCGGGCTTCTGGCTGATCGTGATCGGCGCAGTGACGGCGATGGTTCCCGTGTCGCTTGGCCGCGCATCCGTACTCTACACGTTCTATCCGCCGCTGATTGGGAGCCCATTCTACTATATCGGCGTCGTGCTGGTGGTGCTCGGGTCATGGATATGGGTCGCACTCATGTCCATCAACCTGAGGATCTGGAAGCGAAACAACCCGGACGCGCCGGTGCCTCTCGCCATGTTCGCCAATGTAGCGGGCGCATATCTTTGGGCCTGGACGGCCGTTGGAGCGGCGCTAGAGCTTTTGTTCCAGATTTTGCCGGTAGCGCTCGGCTTGAAATCGACCATAGACGCTGGGTTGGCCCGCGTCTTCTTCTCATGGACGCTTCATGCCATCGTCTATTTCTGGCTGATGCCTACCTATATCGCCTATTACACGATCGTGCCGCGGGCCATTGGCGGGAAGCTCTACAGCGACTCCATGGGCAGGATTGCCTTCATCCTCTTTCTGGTCGTTGCGATGCCCATCGGCATCCATCACGCTTTCGCCGATCCGCAGGTCGGCGCCGGCTTCAAGTTCATCCATTCGGCGTTCACGGCGCTTGTGGCCCTGCCGACCCTGCTGACTGTTTTCACGATCTGCGCATCTGTCGAAATCGCAGGTCGCCTGCGTGGGGGCAGAGGACCACTGGGATGGATCGCTACATTGCCGTGGAACAATCCGATCATGCTGGCAACGGCATTCTCCTTCGTGCTTCTGGGTTTCGGCGGCGCCGGAGGCCTCATTAACATGAGCTATCAGCTCGACACCACGATCCACAACACGCAGTGGATAACCGGCCATTTCCATCTGATCTTCGGCGGCGCGATCGTGATCATGTATTTCGCCATCGCCTACGATCTATGGCCACATCTGACGGGGCGCGCGTTCATCGACTTCCGCCTCATGCGCCTGCAGCTCTGGCTATGGTTTCTGGGCATGATCATTACAACTTTCCCGTGGCATTATGTTGGTATATTAGGCATGCCTCGCCGCATGGCTTACTTCGATTATACCGACCCCGGACTTGCCTCCGAAGCGATGTCAGTGAGCATGTCGGCCTTTGGGGGGCTGATCCTGCTGATCTCCGGCGCGATCTTCATTCTCATCCTCATACGAGGCCAGCGCGCCCCGGCGATGGATGCGGGCGAATATCGCTTCAGCACGGCCGTCCATGCTCCCGTTTCTGTGCCCGCTGCCCTTAACAGCTATGGCCTTTGGCTGGCACTGATGATCGGGCTCACTGTGACCAATTATGGGTTCCCAATCTTGCAACTCGCGTTCAGGCAGGGCACCTCTGTTCCGGCTGTCTACATTGGAGCCCGATAATGTCGACGGAACGCCTCTTCTCAGCGACAAACCCTTGGGTCAGGTTGAGTATTGGTATCACGGCCGCGCTGGTGGTCTTGACAGCCCTTGGCGGCTTCATCCTGCTTCCCTATGCACAGTCTGATCTGAAGCTGGCTGGCTTGTGGGACGCAATATGCAGTGCTGCCGGCATTCCCAAACTGACATCGGGTGCCAGGACCGTTCAGCCCACGTTCAAGACCTCGGACGTCATCATGACGTCAGCCATGCTCGCCAATCCTTCGAACGAGTCGATCAACCGCGGTGCGACGCTCGCTCAGCAATGCGCGATATGCCATGGCCCGACGGGCGTCAGCCGCGCCGATTCGCCCAACCTCGCAGGGCAATACCCAGCCGCCATATACAAACAGCTAAAAGACTTCAAATCGGGCGCGCGCGTGAACGCCGTAATGAGTCCATTCGCGCCTCATCTTGCCGACCAGGACATGATCGACCTCGCGGCCTATTATAATTACCTGCCGCGATTGCCTGCCTATCATCCCTCGCAAAAGGTTCCTGCGCCTCGCATCGTCATCAATGGAGCCCCAATGCGCGGAATTGCGCCTTGCGGCTCGTGTCACGGCAGTTTGGACAACAAGGCCGGCAGTCCGTGGCTCGAAGGCCAGTCGGCCGTCTACATCAAAGCTCAACTGCGCGCTTTCGCAGACGGAGGTCGTCGCAACGATATTAGCCAGCAGATGCGAAATATTGCACGCGCAATGACGGACGATGAAATGGAGCAAGTAGCACAATACTACGCATCTCAACCCCCGGATAAGTATAAGCCGCAACCTTGAAGGCGTTCAGCAGCGTGGGTAGCATCTTCCACTGGACCGAACCGGCGGCCCTATGCTGTCGCAAAAATAACTTCACGAATTGGGTGTGAAGGCAATCGGCAGCGACGGCATGGCACCCTCGGATCAGCTCAATCAGGCGCGCTGCGGCATTGATCGTCGCTTAGGATGTGGAGCGGCAGTCTGGCTTCGTCTTGCGCAGGATGAGCATTCTACGGAATGCTGTGACAAACAGACCGAAGGCGACAACCCACATTGCTCCCGAGAGGTTGGTCAAGCCTGTCCCGTAGTCCGGCAACAGTTCGACGAGGAGGCGCGACAGGCAGCAAGTCGTCATCGCTATGAACGCACCGGTCGTCGGAGCCGAAGACGCGAAGGCGCGGTGGCTATGCTTACGGATCATGCTCGCCATGATAGCGAGGGCCATCGTGCCAATGGCGCCGATCGTCCATGCGTGGACCGCAGCCGCCTGTCCCAGCCACTCCGGTGCTAGAATGTGGATCGCCAGAAGTCCGAAACCCACGATGATCCATCCATATCCTATGTGAAGGGCAAGAGCCGTCGCCGAGGCCGCGCTTCGCCAACCATTCCATTGGGCGGCTCGCATGGTCTGACCGCAGGCGGCGAGCGCGCAGGCAACGCCGGTGAGTTGTGCCTGCGGCGCAACAACCCACAAACCAAGGGCGCATGCCGCAATAGCCGCTGCCGCGTATTCCAAAACGGCAGAACGGTTGACGGAGATTCGACCGCCCGCGCTCTCGACATAGGCCACCGTCAACGCCGGGACGACGCGTCCTCCGATGATCATGACAAGTCCGACGATCGAAGCCAAGGCTAGCCGCAGCGCAAATTCTACTTGGTAGGACGCCGCCGCAAGTATGTTGCCACCACAAAAGGCGAGCAGCAGAAACAATATCTTCAGGTTGCGGCGGTCGCGGCTCGCGATCACCCGTCCCGCCGCAATCAAGAGGAGCGTCAGCACCAAAAACGCATAGAGGGCAAGCCCGGCCGAATGCGACAGAAACAGGAAAGTCCCCCGGCTGCACAGCCATAGGGCGACGAGCAGACGCGTGGTAAGTGGCGAGACTGCGCGTCGTCCTGTCCATCGAGGCAATGCCGTCAACAGAAAGCCAGTCAAAATGGCTGGAACCATCCCGAAAAGAAGCACGTCGCGATGCCAATCGCCGGGAGATATCCCGGTCGGGCCGATGGCCTGTATTCCGAACGTTGACGGCAGCCAGACCGCCGGGCCTACAATCGCGTCCAACCCCGCGATTAGAAAGAATGGCCGAAACGGCGCCGACATCCGCCTCTGCTTCGCGTCGAAAATAAGCACACTCCCGTCGGCGGCCATGCGACAATTCCTCTACAGGGATGACTGACACGACGTCCTCGTGCCGCTTCTCAACTCGCAAGATCGGCGGTCGGAAAAAACTCAATGCGAAGGCAATACCGTCGATGATCGGTCTACGTGTTTGCTCCAGCGCAAACAGGCAGCAAAAATAGTCGCTTATAATCAAAACAATTTTCGAGACCGCGTCTGCCGATTGGCAGGGCGCGCGTCGTCTGTTCGCGTTGCGACCGGCTGCGAAACGTCTGCCCTAGGAGCGAAGAAGATGAAACAAAACGTTCCATTGAGTAGTATTGACGACTGTTCCCGGCGCTTTGCTGGCATGGCCGTTGTCGGCAGGCTGGCAAATTTGATCAAGGACGCCCGGCTCGATTGTGAGTGCCGTTCCAGACTCGACGAGACGCTGGCGCGATTTACGGCTCTGGAAGTGCGGCGCGCGGCACGCGAGCATCTTGCCAACGCCCGCTGTCAACGCGAGCGCATCGAAGCCATTCTCTTCTTCCTGCAGGATCTCGATGAAATGGGCGCAGCCGAACGGGATCGCAGCGTCTACATGGATCTCGCTCTCCTGTTGACGACATCGCGAGCACCGCAAAGGAGGGTGCATTTTCGATGCGGCAACTCAGTTTATCTGCGGTGCAGACGGGCCATAGGTGATCAGCGGCAAGAACTGGTGAAGGCTTCAGGCGACCCTGCTAACCTGGTTCCGCCGATCGCGGTCCAAAACAGAGCCCGCGGCCACCTCCGACAGGGTGAAACTCAACACATTTCACAACGGAGAAATCGCACTGAAGAAATGCATGATGCCAACAATCGCCATGGTCCTCTTCATCGCCCCGGCGCTTGCGGCGGGAATGCATTCCGGCACTCATGACGGCCATGAACTGATGGTTATCGGTCAGCCGGGCATGGCGGCCAAAATAGATCGTACCATCGCGATCAGCATGGTCGAGAACGAAGATGGATCGATGGCGTTCGATCCGGTTTCAGTCACCGTAAAAAGAGGCGAGACGGTGCGTCTGGCCTTCACCAATGAAGGCGAATACGACCACCTGATACGGGGTCATTATGAGCTTGGAATGAAGGGGGCCCTCACGGTCACTGCCACCTGAGTCTTGAGTGACCAGATCGGTCGATCGGCGTGTGCGACCTCTTCGTAGAGCTCGACATCACTGCGCAGGTTGAGGTCTTCCTATCTCGATCAGCCATTCTGGTGGCCCCGGTCTAAGGCAAAGCCAGATGTGTTCGCCAGCAAAGAACGCTTCGAACTGACGCCTGAGTCTATCAGGATCAAAATCGAGAACGACCACGAATGTCTGACCGGGTTTGAGTCCGTCGAACATTGACAATACAGCGGACTGCTTCCTTTCAGGTGGAAGTTTCCGTACGTCATATGTCGCGCCTTTCGACGTCTGCAAATTCATTGCTATCCTTGCACGTTGAGCCAATCCATCAGGATGATCACGCGGCGGCGACTTTCTTTTCGCCCCAACGCGTGAGCTTGTCGCCCGGGTCAACGCCCGCCCAGCCAATCAGTCGGGCAGCCATCTCGACTACCATTTCCTCGATCGAGGCAAGCTTGACATAGAACGGCGGTACCGGCGGTGCGATGACTGCGCCCATCCGTGCTAGTCTCAACATCGCGTCGAGGTGCCCTTCATGGAGCGGCGCCTCGCGTGGAACAATGACCAGCCGGCGCCTTTCCTTCAGGACGACATCGGCGGCCCTGGTGAGAAGATTGTCGCCTAAACCGTGTGCCATAGCTGCCAAGGTCCGCATCGAACAGGGAACGACGATCATGCCATCCGTTCTGAAAGAGCCGCTGGCGATTGGTGCGGCGAAGTCCTGATAGGAATACGCGCGGTTGGCGACGGAGGTCAGTTGGGCAAGGCCGTCGGTGCCGAGCTCATGTGGGATCGCCAATCGCGCGCCCTTGGAGACGACGAGATGCGTCTCCACCCCGGCCCTGACCAACTGACGTATGGTCTCCAGCGCGAGCACGGAGCCGGATGCACCTGTCACACCGATTATCAGCCGTTTGGTCATTGTTGCCCCTGAGCGGTCGTCTGCGAAACAAACTCGTTCCATCGTTGAGACACCTGCTCCTCGATATGAGTTGACATCGTCAGCTCCTTTCCCCATTCGCGAGAGGTCTCGGACCCAATCTTGCGCGTCGCATCGAACCCGATCTTTCCCCCAAGCCCTTCGAGGGGTGAGGCGAAATCGAGCTGGTCGATAGGGGTTCGGTCCACCTGCATCAGATCGCGCGAGGGATCCATCCGGGTGGCGACCGCCCACATCACGTCCGGCCATGATCGAATGTCGATATCGTCATCCACCACGATGACAATCTTGGTCATCGAAAACTGCGGCAGCAGGGACCAGAACCCCATCATCACGCGCCTGGCCTGTCCGGCATACTTCTTGGCGATCGAGATGACCGCAATCCTGTAGGAGCAGGCTTCCGGCGGAAGCCACACATCAACGATTTCCGGTATCTGCTGGCGCAGGAGTGGCTTGTACACATCGAGCAGTGCCTCGCCGAGAACCGAGGGCTCGTCGGGCGCGCGCCCGGTGAACGTGGTCAGGTAATTTGCCCCGTCGCGAACGCGAACGCGCTTGAGGTTGAATACGGGGTATCGCTCCGGCGTGTTGTAATATCCCGTGTGATCGCCGAAAGGGCCCTCCAGCGCGGTTTCTGTTGAAGAGACGGCACCTTCAAGCACGATTTCCGCACTGGTTGGCACGTGAAGCATGATGCTCTTGCAGGGCGCCAATCCGACTCGGCGATTATTGATCATCCCGGACAGTGCCAGCTCCGACACGCCTTCAGGCGCCGGCATCACCGAGGCGATCAACGTCGCGGGATCTGCCCCGATGACGACCGCCACCGGCATCTCAAGCCCCCTCGCCTGCCATATGCGATGGTGGGCTGCTCCACCTCGCATGGGCAGCCATCTTACGATGGCACGATCACGGGCTAGCACCTGCATCCGGTATATGCCCAGATTGTATGTGCTCGGGTCGTCCTCGCCAGGCGGGCGAGTAATGACCACTGGCCATGTTATGAGTGGGCCTGCGTCTCCCGGCCAACAAGTCTGGATGGGAAGAAGCGAAAAATCCGGATCGGCGTCGCGCCACTCTCTGGGCGGGGAGACGATCTTCGGCCGCGCCACGAGTGCACCCCGCGCCGCAGGCAACATCTGTCGGGCCTGACGAAGGTTCTGTGGAGCCTGAGGCGATCTCATCCACGCAAGGAGCGCGCCGAGGGTTTCCAGACCGTGAAGGTCGGTGCCAAGGCCCCAGGCTACACGTTCCCGGGTGCCGAAAAGATTTGCGACGACGGGAAAGGCTGACTTGACGCCGCGATCGTCGACAGGCGCCGTAACGCGGAGCGCTGGGCCTTTCGAGGCAATCACCCGCCTGTGTATCTCGGTCAGTTCGAGCCGTGTCGAGACAGGGATGCCAACCTCACGAAGCTGCCCGTTCCGATCGAGGAACGAAAGGAATGAGCCAAGATCTGAAAACAAGGGAAGGCAGCGGTGATGCATAGCGAAATCCGGCCCGACCGGTTCGTCGGCGATCGATTTTGCCATCAGGGCTGACGAAGAACTTTGCGCTAGCGCAAAGAGCGAACGATCCGTCCCCGCTATTTTTCCCTTCTCACATCATTTCCGAGGAAGGCGATCGAGCCAAAAGGATTTCACATGGCAGGCAATCTCATTAGCGAAACTGTCGAAGCTTTGCGGTCCGTAATTTCCCTTCTCGCGGATCGCCGGCAGAGCATGGCAGCGACAAGGGACTTTTGGGCAATGGGTTTGGATGAGTGTACAGGCATCCTGAATGGCATCGGTTTGTCACGAAGCGAATTCGATGAAGCCATGCGGCTACCCTACGCTTCGCAAGACCTGCTTTCTTCCGCGATGCGTTCGATTGACATCGATCCTGACAGCTTTCAATCGCTGGAAGCCGCGCACCGTTTCATGTCACGCATCTGCATCGCCTGCCAGCATCGCCGCCAGTGTCATGGCCACCTGGCCGCCTTCGATTTCGAAAGCCACTATCAGGATTTCTGTCCCAACAGTGTCAATTTCGCGGACTTGCTGGCAGACGGACGCAGGAAGTCGATGGCCGGAAGGGCCTGCTGAACGAGCTCATGTGGATAGGATGTACTGAATGGTGACGATCAGCACGGAACCGACGTTGCCGGCGGTCATTCGTCATCTTTTCCCACCTTTTGCCGGACTTCCCCTCGGGCCGTTGCTGACGCTATCCTTGCGCTCGATGGCTAGGCGCCAGCCCCGATTGTTCGACCGCCTGGGCGAACATCGAACAGCTTGCGATTTCATCGACCCGGTCGACCTCGCCTTCGCATTTACCGTCGTACCGGACGCAGAGCGTTCGATCGTTCGTGTCGTCAGGAGAAGTGAGGCCGCGACATCAAACGTCCAGATCAGGGGACCTCTTCTGACACTCTTGAGCCTGCTCGACGGCACGCTGGATGGCGATGCGCTTTTCTTCAGCCGGATCATCTCGATCAGCGGCCGCACGGAGGCGGTGCTCGCGCTGAGGAACACAATCGAGGACGCCGAGCTTAGCCCCGCGGACCTACTCGGCCTGCGTGGCTTCCTGGCTCGTCTCGCCAATACGGGCATTCTCGGCGCATTGAGCGTCGCACGCCAAATGGCCAATCGAAATTCCAGACGCGAGGCGCCAGAGGCATGACAAGCGGACGCATGGAACTTGTCTGCCCGGCCGGAACCCCGCCTACATTGAGGGCAGCCGTCCAGGCAGGCGCGGACGCAGTCTATTGCGGATTTCGCGACGAAACGAATGCCCGGAATTTCCCCGGGGCTCAACTTCTCCGGGGAAGAACTGGCCGAGGGCGTCCGCTTCGCGCATAACCACGGCAGCAAGGTTCTCGTCGCCATCAATACATTCGCGCGTGTCAACGATGTTGGCCTGTGGAAAAAGGCAGCGGATACCGCAGCCGAATGCGGCGCAAATGCCATCATCGCGGCGGACATAGCCGTCCTTGATCATGTCGCCAAGAACCATAAACAAATTCGTCTTCATCTGTCGGTACAGGCTGCGGCAGCAACGCCGGAAGCAATCGGATTCTACGCGAAAAGTTTCGGAGTTCGTCGCGTCGTGCTGCCGCGGGTTCTTTCGGTTCAGGAGATCGCGGCGCTCAACCGCGCGATCGACGTGGAGACGAAGCATTCGTGTTCGGCGGCCTTTGCGTGATGATCGAAGGCCGATGCTATCTTTCTTCATACGCGACGGGAAAATCGCCAAATCTGAATGGCGTCTGTTCGCCACCCGAAATGGTGAGTTACGACGACGAGCCTAACGGCACGGCAGCACGGCTTTCAGGGTTCACGATCGACCGCTACGAGTTCGGCGAGCCAGTAGGCTATCCCACTTTGTGCAAGGGCAAATTCAAGGCCGGCGGCAAGACCTCCTATTTGTTCGAGGATCCCGTCAGCCTGAACGCTGGCGGGATGATTGCCGGGCTGAAGGCCGCCGGCGTAACCGCCTTGAAGATCGAAGGACGCCAGCGCGGCAAAGGTTATGTGACGGAAGTGGTCCGCGCCTTCCGGAAGGCCGTTGACGCGGTCGAGCAAGGCGGCGACGCCATTGAGATCGATCGGATTCTTGCTGGCCAGTCGGAAGGTTCCCGGCAGACGGCAGGAGCGTACAGCAAGAAGTGGAGATAGCACCTTGTCCGCAATTGCGTTGACGCTTGGGCCGGTCTTCTTCCACTGGTCGCCCGACCGCCTCACGGACTTCTACCGCAGGATCGCGGACGAGGCTCCGATCGACCGGGTCCATATCGGCGAAGTCGTCTGCGGCAAGCGGATGCCGTTTTCCGACCCCGTATGGCCTGAGATCATCGAACGCCTCGAGCGTGCCGGAAAGGAAGTGGTGCTGTCTACCCTGGCAGCACCGGCGACCGTTCGGGAACGCAGAAGCATCGAGGACCTCTGTGGCGACGATCGGCTGATCGAGATCAACGATGTCACCGCCCTGCCGTCACGCTCCGGCAAGCCTTTCGTGACAGGTCCGTTCCTGAACGTTTATAATGGGTCTTCCGCGCAATTCCTCATTCATCGCGGTGCCAAAACCATATGCCCGCCAGTGGAATTGTCGCTCGCCGCCGTCGGCGCCATGGCCAGCGCATGTCCCGAGGCGGATTTCGAGATTTTCGCCTTCGGTCGGCTGCCGCTCGCGCTTCCGGGCGATGCTATCATGCGCGCATTTACGGCCTTCACAAGGATTCGTGCCAGTTTACCTGCGAGAAAGACCCGGACGGTCTTGCCGTAGACACGCTCGACGACCAGCAGTTCCTCGCGATCAATGGCGTGCAGACGCTCTCCAACCAGGTGCAGGCCTTTTGCCCCGCACCCGCGGATCTCGCCTCCAGAGGCGTCCGGCGCATCCGCCTGTCTCCGCACACGTGCGACATGATCGAGGTGGCAAAGACGTACAGAGCTCTTGCCAATGGGAGAGAGGATCGCGAGGGGGCCCGTTTTATTCTCTCGTGCCTCGATCTGCCCGGCACGCTCGTCGATGGATACGCCCATGCCAAGCCCGGATGGCAAGCGACCGCTTCGATCTGAAGGTGGATCTCGAACAGAAAAAATGACCCAGATTGCAATCATTACAGTGTCAGAACGTGCAAGCCGCGGCGAATATCAAGATCTTGGCGGGCCTGCCATCGAGCGCTGGCTTCGACGTGTCGTAGCATCGCCTTGCGTCTTCATCCGCCGCATAGTCCCTGACGGCGTGGAAAGTGTCCGGAATGTGCTCATCGAGCTTTGCGACCAATGCGGCGTTGATCTTATCCTGACGACTGGAGGGACCGGTCCATCTCCAAGGGATCTTACCCAGAGGCAATGCAGCAAGTCATCACCAAGGAACTTCCCGGTTTTGGCGAACTCATGCGGCAGGCCAGCATGCGGCAAGTCCGCACAGCCATTCTTTCACGTCAGACTGCGGGAGTCCGCGGCCATCCGCTGATCATAAACCTGCCAGGCAAGCCGGCTTTAATCGACGTATGCTTGAACGCCGTCTTTCCTGCCGTGCCTTACTGTCTCGAACTGATCGGCGCAGCGCCAATCATACCCGAGCGATGTTCGGATGATCCCGTGTCGACAGCGCTTTTAGATTAAGAGCTGCGGACAATCACCTGATCCATCGGATCGTAGCTGCGAGAGGGCGACAACGAGGGAATTCCTGATTGTTTTCTCAAGCGAGTTGCGATGCGTCACACCTGTTTGAGCTTTGAGAAGCAACATTCGACCAGAGTGGCTTGGCGCACCGCGTGTTTGCGATCACATGGCGCAGGCGATCGGCATCGTCGGCCATTGCGACTTTGGCTGGCCGCCGATCAGAGCATAAGCCTGCGGCCTTTGCGCGACGGCCGGATGAAGCGCACCGGATGCCCTCATGCCTCCTGCGGCTGAAACAGCGGAAAACTCTGTTCAATCGCCGAAGACATCGGGCCTATCACGCTAGGCGATCAGGTGCGCACCCCTGCCCGGACACGCAGGATCCGAACTTGATAAATTGCTATGTTCTTTGAGCCAAATGCCCTGAACTCAGCCGCGCCGCACGCACTCAGGCTTCCCGCTGGGAGGCTGACGGCGACAGCTTGGTGATCTGCTCCTCTTTGTTCCAGCGCAAAGACGCGGACCTTTATCTGGGCAATTCATGGTCCAACGGTTGGCACGATTTCGTCCTCGAGACATTGCGTCGCGTCGAATGGGCCCGCTTCAAGTTTCAAAGCCGTTGTGTCGAAAATGCATGGAGCTTCGTCATGAACACCCAATTCCCAGTTCCAGAACTATGGGAACGCACGGTCGGCGACATAGCCGCAACGCTGCCTGGCGCCACCGCCGTTTTCCGCAAATTCAAGATCGACTTCTGCTGCAATGGCGATCTCACCCTCGATGGCGCCGCGCACCGGCGCGGAGTCGATCCCGACGACCTTGAGCGCGCGTTGGAGGCACTTGGTACCGACACTGCGGGTACAGCGGCGCCGGCTGCGATGGACAGCGATGAACTGATCAACCACATCGAAGCCTGCTACCACGAAGCGCACCGGCGCGCTCTGCCCGAGCTCATTGCACTGTCGCGTAAGGTTGAGGCGGTGCATCGCGAACATCCGAAGGTGCCGGCCGGCCTTTCGGATGCGTTACGGCAGTTGCAGAGCGAACTGGAGCAACACATGGCCAAGGAAGAGGCCATTCTGTTTCCAGCAATGCGGCAGTGGGGCAAAGGCAAGTTCGATATCCCGATTTCGGAACTGCGGCACGAGCACGACGACCAAGGCACCTTGCTTCGGCTCCTCGAAAGCCTCACCGGCGACTTCGTCACGCCCGACGGAGCCTGCCGCTCCTGGCAGGCGCTCTACGTCGGCACGGCTCAGTTTGCCGAAGACCTGATGGAACACATCCACTTGGAGAACAACATCCTGTTCCCGCGGTTCGCGGCAACGGAAGGCCGCGTCTAGCCGCCTAACGTCGACGACGACTGCAGCTACGCGGATCGCATAGCGAATCCTCGGCTGATGGTCTTGGTACTGAGGTAGCCACCGTGTTGTCGTCAGCACCAACTCGCTGTGGACCAACGCGCCTTTCCAGTTCGTCCAACCTGTCCCTGATGTCGTTGGCATCGGCCAGGTCTTCGCCCTGCCCTATCCTAGTTTGGCCTGATCTCACGACGGCCAATGGCGTGGCGGAAATGCCTAGTGGCGGTCGCTAAAATAGCTACGGGCTCGCGATAACACTTCCTCAGCGGTGACCGCATCGACAAATTCCACGCCAACGACACGACCCTCGGCCTTCTGACGGCATATGCGCTCGAGCAAGCCGACACAGCTCGATCTATTTCCGATTATAATCCATTTCTTCCGAGCTTCCAGAAAGCCAAGAACCTCCCCGAAGAAATCATCGTCTCGACGTTGGCCTTTCTGACCATCATGCGTCAGCCGCATGTCACCGATGAATTCAGGTTCTCCAGCGACTGACGGCGTTGCAGCGTCTTCAAAAAGGAACACTTTTGCTGTTCGGAATTCCAGCCACACAACAGCGTGATCGATTGACATGCCCTACCCCAGCTATCCTACGAGATATCCGGTGTGGGCGCTTGCCGCGCATTTGATATCGTTCGGCGGCATCGGCAGTGAACAGGCATGGAAGGGATGCACGGCCAGAAAGCGCAGGCGCACCCTAGGCTTCGGACCGAGTGCAATACCACAGTGGCTTAGATGCACCTCCATGACCATTGTCCCTCAACTCAATCCAGCGAGGACTCGCACGGGTATTGGCGGCAAATCTGTCAGTTCAGTGCCCAGGGCATCATTGACGGCGTTGACCACGGCCGCCGCGACCGGGATTGTCGCGATCTCTCCGACGGCTTTGGCGCCGAAGGGGCCGGTCGGCTCACCCTCTTCGGTGAGCAGGACACGCATCGGCGGCATCTCGGAGGCATTGGCCAATGTATAGCGGCTGAAGCTGTCGCCACGCATTCGACCAGTGACAGGGTCGATCGCAACATCCTCGTAAAGGGCATATCCGATACCGATCTGGATTCCCCCATGGAGTTGGCCTTCCACCAGCATGGGGTTGATCGCTCGGCCGACGTCATGGGCGGCTAGATAATCTGTCACGCGTACGCGACCGGCGAGTCCGTCGACCTCCACCTCAGCAAAATGCGCTGCGTATGAGCCTGAATTGGCCTGGGCGCGATAGGTCTCGGTCGCCGTGGGCAGTTCCGCCCCGCGGACCGTCAAGCGGGCAGCGAGTTCTGAAAGCGCCAGGCCCGAGCCGTCCGGGCGGCGCACTGCGCCCGCCTCCAGCCTCAATTCATCAACTTCTGTATTCAATTCCAGGACCGCCGCAGCCCGGATCACTTCCGAGAGTGCCACGCCTGCAAGTCGGATTGCTTCGCCGCAGATATAGGTCATGCGACTGGCCCGTGTGCCGAGATCATATGGACAGCTATCGGTGTCGGCGGGAACGATGGCAATGTCGCACGCCCTAAGACCCAACGTCTCGCCCGTGATCTGCGCAAGCGTCGTGTCGGCCCCACAGCCGAGGTCGTGGAGCGCGCAGACGAGTTCCGCTCGCCCGTCGGGCAGGAGGCTCAACCTCGCCGTCGTTTCCTCGTGGAAACCGGGATAGCAGCCGTTGATGTGAGTGGCCGAGGCTACCCCCACTCCTCGCCGCCACCGGCCTCGTCCGGCATCCGTCTGCCTACGCGCCTGCCAGCCGAATGCATCGGCCCCGCGTAGCAGACATTCTCTCCCCCGAGCGTTGCCAACGTTGAGCCCTTGCCAAGGTTCAATCGCGTTAGGCTCAACCAGATTCCTCAGCCGCATCGCCACCGGATCCACCCCCAGCCGCCGCGCGGATATATCAAGCGTGATCTCGGCTATTGTGTGGATCTGGGGGGATCCGTAACCGCGAAAAGCGCCTGCCGGGGCGGTGTTGATGTAGACTGCGCGGCCCGTGTAGCGCTCGGCGGGAACGTCATAAAGCCGAACCAGTCTTTGAAGCATCGAACTGGGCAGATAGTTGCCGCCGGTGCAATAAGCGCCGATGTCCACCAGCGTCTCGGTGTCGCGCGCCAGGATTCGGCCGTCGGAGCTAAGCGCGATCCGCATCCGGCCGACAACGCTCGACCGCGTGCGGGTCGCGGTGAAGGTTTCATGCTGGTCGTAGCGGATCATGACAGGCCGCCCTAGTACCAGCGCAAAGAATGCACACAACGGATCGAGAATCGGCTCGGCCTTGCCGCCGAAGGAGTCGCCTATGGGAGTCTTCACTACGCGTATCTGATCTGGTGGCACTCCCAATGCCTGGACGACGACAGCCTGCACTCCAAAAACGCTCTGACACGGCGAAAGGATCAAGATTCGACCGTCGGATTCAGGCTTGGCAATACAGGCGTGAGGTTCAAGGGCACAGTGATGGCTGCGCGGAGTCGTGACATGTGTTTCCACCACCAGGTCAGCCGCCGCAAATCCGGCATCAAGATCGCCATGCGTAAAGCTCTCGTCGGCCACGGGGTTCATGAAAGCCGGGATGCCATCGTCCCGCATCGCTGGCCCGGCGTGACCGAGCGCAGCTTCAGGATCAAATATAGCGGGGAGATCTACATCTTCGACCGCCACCAACCGTGCGGCGTGCCGCGCGATCTCCTCCGTGTCCGCCACCACAGCCGCAACCCGGTCGCCAATATGGCGCACCACCGCCGGGAACATTCGCTCGTCTGCCAGCGCCTCCTGTCCGGCGAACCAGATCGAGCTGTTGTAGTATCGTGGGGGCGTGTTTTCATGCCAGAAGACAGCGTGTACGCCCTCAACCGCCAACGCGGATGCAGCATCGACACAGGCGACGCGGGCATGTGGATGCGGGCTGAAAACGAGCGCGCAGTGCAGCAATCCTTCGACATGCAAATCGGCCGCGAAGCGCAATGCGCCCGTGACCTTTGCCACACCGTCAACGAGCGGCACCCGATGGGAGATCTGGTTCATCCCGCTGCTTCCTCGAAGAGCCGATCCACGTGGGCTGAGCCCCAGGGCCTGCGCGATCAGGTCGAGGCCGAGTCCGGCGATCGCGCGGCGCTTGTATATCTGCGAATTCCGGCCGGGAATGGCCGTATCGACATCGTCGACTAACGCCGCAATGAAGTCGCGCAACGTGGCGGCACCGAGCTTACGGCCCGCGAGCGCCCCCTCTGCCTGGAGCAGTCTGCTAGAAACGGGACCAAGCGCTCCGGCTGCGATCCGCACGACACCGAAATGGTTGCTCTGAAACTCAGCCAGCAGTGCGAGATTGAGGCGCGAGATGGTCATGTCCTGCCGAGATCCGAGCTTGACGAAGGCGCTTCGCGGCAGAAGGCCGCTTGCTGGCAAGATCACTTCCGTAATCAGATGACCGGAGCTTGGAAGGTGTTCGCAGAGCGCGGCCTCGTGTTGTGTCCCGTCGTGCTTGAGCAGCACCAGTCTTGTTCCCGCGGCGACCAACACGGGCATCAAGTCGGCGGCTGGGGCGGCATTGGCGATGTTGCCACCGATGGTGGCCCGGTTGCGGATCTGGACAGACTCGCACTGTGCGGCAGCCTCGCAAAGGGCCGGAATTCGTACTCGCAGCCTGCAATCCGCGGCAAGCACCGCGACAGTGGTGGCACCTCCGATGCGAACATCCGAGCCATCCGTGGAAATGAAGGCCATGCCCGCCACACGGGCGAGATCAACCAGCAGTCCGATTTCGGGGAGCGGACGGCCCGCGATCAGCATGTCCGTCCCTCCGGCGACGAAATGCACCGGCCCCGCTTCCGCGGCGAGCGTCGCCCGCAACTCGGCCATGTCGACGGGCGCTGAGACCGTGAGCGCATTCATCGCCCTGCCCCCTGGCGAGCGGCGGCTGCGGTAGCGACCGCCTGCACGATGGTCTCGAAGCCGGTGCAGCGGCAGATATTGCCTGCTAGTGCATGGCGGATTTCGGCTTCACCTGGGCTGGGATTGGCATGTAAGAGTCCCTGGGCTGCCAGCAGCATTCCCGGCGTGCAGTAGCCGCATTGCACGGCACCCATCTTCAAGAAGGCCTGCTGCAGATCGTTGATGCCGCTCCCACAGAGTCCCTCGATGGTGGTGATCTCGCGCCCCGCGACTTGAAAGGCCAGCATCAGGCAGGAATCAACCGGCTGGCTATCCAGCAGCACCGTGCATGCGCCACACTCGCCTTCGCAACAGCCTTCCTTGACACCCGTCAGGCCAAGGACGTCGCGAAGAAAGCTGCTCAATCGCGAGATTGGCAAGATCTCAGTCTCGATCGCCTGACCGTTAACCTTCAGCGACATTCTCATGGCGAGGAACCTTCCTCGCCTTAGATGTTTCGAATGTTTGACCTAGGCGGCGGCCAGACCAGTCGGTGGCGACGAAAAAGAAACCTTGCAAAGTGCTGCCGGACGTTGGGCTGGTCATCAGCTGCCGCAGCAACAGTCGCAGCCAGACGATTGCGGTCTGCTGATTTCGACGCGCCAGACCTCCGGCCCTCGCTCAAGGTATTCCCAAGCGAATACACCGGGATATCTGGCCTCGATCTGATAGTGCAGAGGTCGTGGGTCGTGGTCGTTGACGATGATGAAAGAAGAACCCTCGACCAACGCGGCCGCTACCCCGAAGATTCGCGGGTGACGATCTATCGGGGCGATGGTCCGCACGTCGATCAAAAGTGTCGATGCAAGTTCTGGGTCTGCCATGTCGATTGGAATTCCCGGCCGCCAGAAACGTTGGAGCCAGGAGACGGCGGCGATGGTCGATCCCGGCGCGAAAATCTACCCCGTGGTCAGTCAGCCTATTTGTCGAAACGCAAACAATTCCGAGAATCCTGGAGGAATTGGGAAATTGCCGCTTGTCGGCATTCCGCAAAGAGCCGTACGGGCGAACGGCTAGCATGACTGACGCTCCGTCCGTCCTGAGAAAATAGATGCCCGTCCTTCGCGGTTGTACCAGTGACCCAACGGCTCCGCGTTCTCGCCGGCAGTGGGAGGCCAGGTACCTGTGCCGACTGACTGGCGATTTCTAAAGGTGAGCCAGTATCGCTTTTTCTCGATTATCTCGCAGTCTTGCGGGAGAAGACTCACTTGGCACCCGATCCTGGCAGAGCCGCCTGACAATGCGGGCAATTGGACTTGTACCTTTGCCGCCCATCCCCACTCCCCGATTTAAGACTTGACGTGCGTCCATAGAGTGTCTTGCGACAGAACATACGCGTCTACGCCATCGAGGCGTCGGACCGCACCGGCAATTGTCTCCACGTCCATCAAGCTGAAGGCGGTCGACAGTGCATCCGCAATCGTGGCAGTCGGCGCGACGACGCTCAGGCTCGCATAGCGTTGGGGAGTGGATCCGGTTCGCGGATCAATAATATGGGTGAACCGGCCGTCTTCATCGAACTGAAAGCCGGCCGGGCTCGAGGTGGCGACGGCGCTGTCCGTCAGCGGCAAGACTTTCAGAATCGAATCGGAATTGAAGGGATCAGTTATGCCAATGCGCCAAGGACGGTCCTCCGGCGCCGATCCGATCGCACGGCCCTCGCCCATGTTGACGAGCGCGTGCTCAACGCCGCCGGCACGCAGCAGATCGACAACCTTATCCGTTGCGTAACCCTGCGCGATGCCGTTGAGCGTGAGCGCCGACCCGGCCATCGGCAATTCTATGCGATCTTCCGAGTAGGCCAATCTGTCGAAGCCGACCCGATCAAGGGCCTCTTGCATGACCCGCCGCGACGGCCCGGCCGCAGTGGCTCCGGGATCGGAAAAGTGGCGTTGATAGGCCAGCCACAATGGCTGCACCGTAGGATCGAAGGCGCGCCCGGTAAGACGCCAGACGTCGTTGCAACGGCGAAGGATTTCGACGAGATCCGTTGCCGGCGAGACCAGGAATCCTTGGCGATTCAATCTCGAAAGGTCCGAATCCTCACGATAGAGGCTGAAAATCCTTTCCAAGCGGCGGACTTCGGCGGCAACTTGGTCAACGAGCCTCAAGGCCAAGGCTCGGTCGGGATGGTTGATCAGCAGCGTTGCCTGGGCGCCCATAGCTTCTCCGCGCCACGAGACGGCCGACGGTGTCGCCAGAGCTTTGCGACCGAGCGGAAGCAAGGCCATTCCAGCAGCCGCAGCAGTTATGCCAATGAATCGACGGCGAGACATATGGGAGATCATGGCGCCCTCAATTGACGTTGTCGGGATCAAGCGATTGCGGGTCCGAGCCCCGATCGGAAACCGTCTCAGACTCCTGCCCCAGAACGTAATCGCGCGGCAGGTCGGTGAAGTTCAGGACCTGGCCACCATGCTCGCTGGCAAAGGCCCGGGCGGATTCGCTGGAGGAGAAAGGCACCGCTTCCGCAGCTCCCATGCCGCCCTTTTTGTCGCTCCCGATGACGAAAAAGGCGTCCTTGGCATTCACCCAGTTGTTGATACCTGGATTATCCCAGTTGGGTGCTTTCGCCATGTCGGACACGTAGACCGCCCGTATGTCCTTGGGTTCCTCTGGCAGCATGGTAAAGGCGATCGTGTCGCGGGCCGAGGAGAACCAGATGGGCTCGTCATACTTGGCAAGGATAACCTGCCCTTTCGGGCCCGGATGTTCGAGGATGTTCATACCGCAATAGCGACCCATCGCATCTTCGGTCATGGCGAACGGCGCCGGCATCTTGTCCGGGCCGCGCTGACAGCCGGCTATGGCTATGAGGCTTCCGGCGAGGAGTCCCAGTCCCAAGCGCATCCTCACAACTCCCTCGTCGAAAATATGAAAGCGGCGGCGGCCATCGGCGCCACCGTCCACGCTGCTAGTGTCGCCACGAGCGACAAGGAACCGAGCCCGACACTCTGGACGGTTCCAGCCATGCCGGATGCCGAACTGATCTCGGCAGTGCCCATGAGATTCAGCAGCCTGTACGCATCGGTCGGATTAAGAAGAAGCAGGGCATTTAGCATGCCGGCGGTCACGAATCGCCCTTGATCGGCTACCAGCAATCCCAGCAACCCCATGTCGTAGATCAGCACAAACAGGAGCCAGATACCGATCGCGATCCCACTCGCGGTTCCGTGGTCGCGTGAGAGCGCGCTCACAAGATAGCCGATCGCCACAAACACGGCTCCGAGCAGCACCGATGAGGCCGTCATTGTTCCGAAGGCGAACCAACTGGCGCCGCCAATCGACTTTCCGGTCGCCGCCAGCGCAATCGCGGCAACGCCATACCCAATGAGGGTCGCAAATGCCAGGATCGCAAGATGGCCAAGGAACTTGCCGAGAAGCACTTGCCAACGCCGCACGGGATAGCTCAGCAACAACGTCATCGTGCCGCGCTCGATCTCGCCGACAATCGCATCATGGGAGATCAGTAAGGCGATGAGCGGAACGATGAATATGGTGAGGCTGGCCAGGCTCACCACGACAACGTCAAGAGCGCCGGCCCCGACATTGCCAGTTGGCGCACTGCCGAGAAACGTCAGGGTTAGCGCGAGCGCCGCCAACAGTGCTGTCGCTGCCACCACCCAGCGGTTTCGCAGCCCTTCGCGGATTTCCTTGACGGCCAGAAGCGCGATCGTACTCATGCTGATGGTCTCCCGCCGAGGAAATGGGCATAAAGTTCATCGAGGCCGGGCGGCACCATCTCGATGTCGTCGAATGGCACTTCGGCGCCGCCTGTCCGGCGCAGGAACGCGATCTTGCTATCGGGGGACGCGTCCAATTCGATGGTATGGCCGTTCACCTGCCGGAGATCCGGCCCATTTCCCATCCAGTCCCTGATGCGCTGGACGCCGCCGTCGGTAGCCCTCATCCGAATGACCGTCGGCAGGCGAGAGATCCGCCGCAATTCATCGAGCGACCCGTCCGCGATCTTCTTGCCTTCGTTCATTATAATGACGCGCGTGGCGTTTCCTTCGAGCTCGTTGAGGGCGTGCGACGACAGAAGGATCGTTGTCCCCGCATCCCGCATTTCACGCACGATCCGATAGAATTGCTGGCGCAGTTCTGGATCGAGGCCGGTGGTCGGCTCGTCCAGCAGAAGAACCCGCGGCGTTCCGATCAGCGCTTGCGCCAATCCCAGCCGCTGCCGCATGCCCTTCGAGTAAGTTCCAATGCGTCGGTCCGCAGCATGCGCAAGACCGATCCGATCCATCAGCTCGTTCACGGAGCGCGGGCTCTCGCCCTTCAATCCAACGTAGAATCGAAGCATTTCGCGGCCAGTCAGAACCGGATTGAACGAAACGTTCTCCGGCAGATAGCCAAGATGTCTGCGAACGGCGGAATTTCCGGCTGACGTATCCTGCCCCAGCACGGTCACGGAACCTGATGTGGGCCGGCTCAGCCCAAGCATGAGCTTGATCAGGGTTGTCTTGCCCGCACCGTTATGTCCAACGAGGGCGACGGTCTCAGCATCACTCAGTGCGAATGAAACGTCATCGACGGCCCTGACCCTGCCAAAGTGCCTGGCAACGGAGTTCAATTGAATGTTGACGCTCATGGGCTCTCCTTCGTGTCAGCCGGCTTCATCAGAGGATGGCTGTCGACGACGCCGCCGGGGAAGACTGCGGGAAATCGGGTCTGCGCCCAGCGGATCACCTGCACCGCGGGGCTGTTGACGAGAACCTTCGCCGCCGGCGCTGTCCAGAGCACTTTGTCGATCATATCGTTTGGTCGGTAGGAGTTGTCGCCGATACCGTCGCCGTTCAGGTCAAAAGCCGGGTTGTCGCTCCAGTAGTTACCTCGGCCGCCGCTCGACCACTCAAGGTAGCGCGTACCGACATATTTCACCTGGTTTCGATTGCGGATGAAGGCGTTACCGGCCATCTCGTTGCCTTCCGAACCGGCCGTAAAATGCACGCCGATCTCGCAACCCTCGAATCGATTGCCGCGAAAGCGGTTCTTGTTTGCATTGTAGATGAACACGCACTTCTCGGGGCCTAGGCGGGTAATGGCCCCTGTCGGAGTCACCACCCTGTCCGCGTCGGCCACAGGAAGTCCGTCCGTGTCGGCGAAACGCTGTCCGTTGCTCGCCCATCTTCCGATCGGCTGCCTTCGGCCGCGAACCACGTTGCCGCTTATTTCTGAGCCATTGGCATAATTGAGCAGCAGCCCGTTGTCGCGGTCGCCGTCGGACAAATTGCCCGTGACCCGCAGCCTACTGGAATACATGATGGCGTAGCCAACAACATTGCCGACTGAAACGTTGTCACTGATCACGCTGTCGTTTGTGTACATGTAATGGATGGCGAACCGCACATCGTGGAAGGTGTTCGCGCTGAATTCATTGTGTTTGCTGGCAGTCGCAAAAATGCCATCGCGTCCAAAGCTGATCTGGTTGCCGACGACCTTGGCGCCTGGCGCGTTCCAGACGGAGACGCCATTTCCAGCCTGGTTCGTCCGCCCTGTGCGCATGCCCTCTATGCGGTTACCCCTAGCGACGGCGCCCGCAGCGCCATGGAGATATATTCCGTAGAGGTTGCCGAGGATCGTGTTTCCCTCGACCATCACGCCCTTGGCCGTCTCTTTCACGAACACGCCGGCGTCCATCGCATCCAAGTCGGACCCAGAACCAACAATCTCCAAATCGCGCACCGCAGCATTCGCGGCCTCGACGGTGATCACGTTGCCCTGGCCATCACCCTCGACGATTGCGCCCGCCTGGCCTTGCAGGGTCACCCGTTTGTTGATGGATACAGGACCGCGATGTCTGCCGACTGCGAGCAACAGCACGTCGCCGGGGGCGGCGGCATCGACGGTCGTTTGAAGGGGCGTCTCATCGGCCGGCACGGCGATTTCCGCCGCCCCGGCATCGTTACCAGGAATGGCGACGAGAAACGCCGCCATTCCCAAAGTTCCGAGGGTGGCCAATCGAGCCATGCTGTCACGCCGCCTGCGGCTCGACGAACATGCGGCCCTGCATCTCCATGTGCATGGCATGACAGAACCAGGAGCAGTAATACCAGTAGACGCCTGCGCGGTCGGCCGTGAACGTCACCGAAGCAGTTGCCTGGGACGCTACTTCCATGTTGATCCCGTAGTTGACGATTGCGAAGCCATGGGTGAGGTCTTCCACCTCATCGATATTGGTGACGTAGACCGTGACCTCGTCGCCTTGCTTGACGGAGAAGCTCTCCAGTCCGAACGCCGGTGCAGCCGACGTCATGTAGACGCGAACCTTGTTTCCGTCGCGGATGACTTCGCTATCCGCCAGCAGGTCAATGCCGTCAGCAACTGCCTGTTTTACCGCGTCAGCGAAGAACGGGTCCGCCCGATCCCATGCGCTGACGGGGTTTATTTTCGACCGGTGAACCAGCGTTGCGTCATGTGGTTCGGCAAAGCTCGGCCCGTCATGGACGAGCGCCATGGTATCCCCCGAGATATCGATGAGCTGGTCGTTCTCAGGCTTGAGCGGGCCGACGTTGAGGAACCGGTCCTTGGAGAACTTGTTGAGGGAGATGAGCCATTTGCCGTCCGCCTCCTTCGTCTGCCCCATCGAGGAATGGTTGTGGCCGGGCTGATAATGGACGTCGAGCTTTTGGCGGATCGGATCGACCTTCTCGCCGGCGAAGGAGCGCTTGGCATCGTCGATATTCCATTTGCAGATCTGGCTGTCGATGAACAAGGTGGTGTAGGCATTGCCCCGGCCATCGAAAGCCGTGTGCAACGGCCCAAGACCGAGCTGGGGTTCGGCCACGACGGCATCGCGGGGCTGGATCTTGTCGTCGAAGAGATCGTCGAACTTGCGCACATCGAAAACCGTGCAGGTGGGCGACAGCTTGCCGTTGGCCACCACATGGATTCCGTCTGGCGCGGTATTGATGCCATGCGGGCTGTTCGGAACGGGAACGTAGCGCGTGTAGGGCGAACCGTGGCGTCCGTCGATGACCGGCACGCCGCCGATTTCCTTGAAATCACCCTTGGCGACGGCTTGCTCGATGCGCTTGAGATTGAAGATGACGACCCAATCCTGCTCTTTCGCCATCGTCTCGGCCAAATTGACACCTTCTTCGGAATTGTAGCAGGTGGCATAACAATATTTGCCCTGGTAGTCGGCATCGACGTTGTCGAGATTGCCGTCGACCATCACCTGCCATGCGACCTTCATTGTCTCCCCGTCAACGGCGGTGAAGATGGCGTGGTACTTCGTCTTGTCGTCGAGGACTTTACCGTCGTTCGGGATCGGCACCCGGTCCTCGCCATTGCAGAAAACGTAGCCTGTCTTCGGATATTTCTGGACGCGCAGCCCGTGCACGGTGTGCTGGTTCGGCAGCTGGATGATCTTGTCGCATTTCATCACGTCGAGGCGGATACGGGCCACGCGGGTATTGGCCTTGTCATTCGCGAACAGGTAGCGGCCGTCATAGGTGCCATCCGTAAACGAGAGGTGCGGGTGATGAAGATCGCCGTTGAGGTAGATGCCGCCCTTGTCCTTCAGGAATTCCTTGGTTTGCGGCAGCAGCCCTTCGGTCAGCACCTTGCGGCTTTCGTTGGTCAGGCCCCATCCGGTCGCGCTGCAGCGGTTGAAGACGGGGATCCGCATCAGTTCGCGCATCGAAGGCGCACCGACAATGCGGACTTCGCCGCTTTGGCCGCTCGAAAAGAACACATAATATTCATCGAGCTCGCCTGGCATGACCTCGAACTTTTGCCCTCCAGACGCAGCGCTCTGTGCCGCAGCCGGCGACACCATGCTTCCGCCCAATGTCAGCGTGCCGCCAATGCCCGATGCGCCGGCGGCCGCCACGATTGCCGACGTACCCAACAGCTGGCGCCTGCTCAGGGTTCTCTTGCGGTCTTCTTCCGACATATTCCGTCTCCTTCTGGTTGAGTCTTAGGTCGTTGAACTGAGAACAGGGCTGCTTTGCTCGATTGGCTTGCCTTTGAAGGCGATCACCGGCTTGGCCGGCCCCTTGCCCCGGCTCGACGGTGACGAGAGCGCCTCGAATTTCTCGCGCTTCAGGCGCACCTGGATCATGTGCGGGCAGCGATGGTCGTCGTGGTAGAGTTCTTGGCAATGCATGCAGTAGATGCATTCATTGACGTTGATCTGGCCCTCTGGATGGATCGCCTGCACGGGGCATTCCTTGGCGCAACGCTGGCAGGGCGAGCCGCACTCGGGATAGCGCTTCAGCCACTCGAACATGCGGATGCGCCCTGGTATGGCGAGTGCGGCGCCGAGCGGACAGAGATAGCGGCAGTAGAAGCGTTCGATGAACAGGCCGGCAACCAGAAGCGCCAGCGCGAAGATCACGAACGGCCATTCGCGGGCGAACTTCAGGATGATCGCGGTTTTGAACGGCTCGACCTCGGCGTAAGTCTCTGCCATTCCCACCGAATAGAGCGAAAGGCCGAAGAGGCCGAGGAAGATGATGTACTTGATTGGCCACAGCCGCTCGTGCAGGCCGAAGGGCAGCGTGATCTGGGGCACTTTCAGCCACTGCGCCAGATTATTGCTTAGCTCCTGGAGCGCACCGAACGGACAAAGCCAGCCGCAAAACGGCCCACGGCCCCAGAAGAGCAGCCCGGCCGCAACCGCACCCCAAAGGATGAAGATGAGGGGTGCCGACAGAAAGAATTCCCAGCTGAAGCCGCTGATCAACGAGTTGAAAAACGTCAGCACATTGACCACGGAGAGCTGGGCATTGGCGTACCATCCAAGCCAGACCAGTGTGAAAAGGAGATAGCCTCGTCGCACCCAACCGAACAGGCGTGGCCGCCGAACCAGCCAGTTCTGGAAGAAGAAGATGGCGGTAAGGACAAGGAGGGCGGCCACGGTGATGGCGAGCGAAACGGTGTCCATCCTCCAAATTTTCATCCAGAGCGGTTCTTGGTCGGGGAAAGTCGCGCCTGGCTCTTCAGCCGACGCAGGTGCCGGCGCGGCCGCTTCCGAAACCGATTTGACGGCCTCCTGCACCGGAGGCTCTTCGATCGTCAGGTAACGGTCGGGAAGAGTATAGCCGACATTGAACGGAAGCACCGCCTTGTCGCGCGCACCAAAGCTACGCTGGGCTAGCAGTTGCAGTTCCCAAGGCCGCGTCAGATCGAGCGAAAATTCCTCCGGTACGGAAAACAATGCTATTTCGCGCAGGCTCGGCGCGCCTTTGGCCGCCAGGTCGCCGAGTCTGGTGTGGTTTCGATCGCGGAACCGGACACCTTGGCCGTCTTGCAGCAGTTCGATCCGATCAAAGATCCCGCCCCGGACATAGCCAGAGCCCTTGAAGGAATAAGCGCCCTCCCCGGCAACAACGATTGCCTGCTGCCCGGGCTTGAGCTTCCTTTGCAGCCGCTCGTAGGCGGCATCTCCCAGAAGGCTGCGACCGATCGTCGGCACACTGACCGCAGCCACATACAAGTCGATGAAGCGATCGCCTGGATTGGCTGTCTCGGGCTTGACGGAAGCTTCTGGATGGCCGGCTTGCGCGAAAGCGTCGGAGACCTCGCCGACGCTGAGGCGGAGGCTGCGAATTGAGCCATCGCCCAGGAGCGAAGCCCAATCGCGGATTTCAGACTTGGATAGGTCCGGTTTCTTAATCAGCCCTGGGGCGACTGGTGAGGTGGACGAACCCGTTGCACCAAGACGGTTGCTCCGGATCAGTTTGACGGCGGAGCGGACGACGCTGTCGCTCATCACCAGAACTGTCACGGTGGCACCGCTGACGATGTCGACCTGCGGAAGTTGTTCTGCCCCAGCAGCGACGCGACTAAGGTCCTTGCCGATCAATAAGTTGAGCGCCGCAACGACCTTTGCCTGCGGTATGCCTATGAGGACGATCGGTTCCTTGTGCTCGACCAGCTTGATTCCGCGGATAATGCCCGCGGGATCAATGCCAACAAGAATTCTGATCGGTTTTCCCGAATATCCAACGGCGCTGGAAAAGTCGGTGTTGAGGTAGGCATATCCGATCTTTCGGTTTCCCGAATAGACTGGCGCCAGCGCCGGGACCCCCTCCATCTCCCCGTATCGGTCGCCTCCCTGGATAAGCTCCCCGGGCTTGGTGTTTGCCAGGTAATCCTTAAGGCTCCCAGCCGCATGGGTGGGAGCGGACAAGACAGTTAGGATTGCAAGGGTTGTAATTGCCCACGCAGCAAGGCGGCGCCAGTTCCTCCAGAGTCGGAAACAAGCGGCCAACATATATCGTGTGGAAATGCTCCCCGGCATTGGCTTCCTTCATCACGTTCTCAAGCTGGGAGCCGGCTGGTTTCGTCCGCCAGCAGCCTCTGGCGCGTGTGTCGGCGGTTTTGGACGGGAGTTCTTTGACGCAGCGCAAACAACTCCCAGGCAGTTGGCTTAGTGTCGGAAAAACTGGCATCGGAGGAAAAAGTCATGTCTCGTTTGGGAGCAGAGCCGGCGGCGCCGGTCAGGTCGATGGCCGAACTTCTGGCAATCGCTTTCGCGATGGAGAAGGAATCTGCTCAAAGGTACTCAGAACTGGCACAACGAATGCGCGATAAGGGTCAGGCGAGACTGGCCGAGGTCTTCGAGCGCCTGGTCAAGGAGGAAACGGGCCATATCGAAAACGTCACTCGCTGGTCCCGGCAATCCAGTGGCAATGATCCGGATCTGAGGCAGCTCCGATGGACGCCGAAAGGTGTTTTCGATGACGAGAACACGGCCGTGGTCTCGCCGGAACTTGTGGACCCCTACCATTCGTTTGCGATGGCAGTGAGAAACGAAGAGCGCGCTTTTGCCTTTTGGTCCTACGTAGCTTCGAACGCACCTTCAACGGAGATCCGCTCCGCTGCCGAGCAGATGGCCAGAGAGGAGTTGGAACATGCCCGTGTTCTGCGGGTCGAACGCCGGCTTGCATTCTCTTCGCGTCGTGAGGCCGACGCGACATTTGCCAGCGCTGGCGACCTTGCAACCATGGAAGAACAGGTCGCGATCCGACTGAAAGCATTTGCGGCGCTTCGCGGGGAACATGACGAGACCGTGCTTAGCGGTCTGGCGGCAGAGGCACGAAAACTTGCGCAACAACTCACGGCCAGTCCGTTTGGAACGAACACGTCTATCAGCGACCGATCGCCGGAATCCTTGGATGCTCTCTGCGAGCTGCTGGCCGAATCCTACCTCAACGCGGGGGAAACCCTTCCCCTCCAGGCCGACCGCGACCGAGCTCAAATGCTGGCAACGACTGCCATTAAGCGCTTGGCTACTTTGAGATATCTCGACGAACAGCCGCTATGATTGTTGGCGCGATCAGTGTGGGTTCAACACCGAAATTCGCCAATTGCGCTGCTCCAACGTGATACAAATTCCGGATTCGTCATACCAAGCGATGTCGACGGCATTCCGTTTGCTTCGATACGGCGCGGTCCAGGTCTCGCGCGTCAAGAAGGCGCCTTGTTCGGCTGCCGCGCACGTAATTTGGGCCGAACGAGCATGCCGCCAAACAGGGCCACATATCCGAGGAAGGCCGCCACCCACAACGTCGCCGACATGTGGAGAAGCATTGCTTGCGCAGGTAGGAACGCGGCGCCGATGCGCAGGACGGCCGCAAGCACGATCGCGACAAAGACCACGCGTGTGCCAATGGTCGCCCGCAATTCGCGCCCTGTATGCCCAAGCGTGGCTCGGGTCATGACGGCGAGCGTCATGCATGCCACCGCTCCTACGCTGAACGCGTGAATGCCCGCCGCCGAAGGGACTGTCTCCGGCACGACGACGGCAAGTCCGGCGAGCAGGAGACCGATCGGCACGAAGGCAAACGCGACGTGCAGGATCAGCACCAGCGGATCACGAAACGTGCGATCACCCGCCCAGCGCACAAGCCGGATAGCGTTGAAGGCCGCCCCGACGATCAGCATCGCGCCTGTCGCGCTGCTTTCGGGAAAGAATGCCCAGGCCGCCAACGCGGTCGCCGACAGTGCGATCGCTGCGATGTCGAATTGGCTGAACGGGGCCGGCAGGCGTCCCTGATTTTCGCGTACCAACCAATTGCGGGTGAAACTGGGAACGATACGTCCGCCTATGATCATGATCAGAACGACGGCAGCCCCGAGTCCGAGCCGGCGGCTGATGTCCGAGACTGCATGGTTGTGCGCTTCGACATGAAACATCACATTGGCCACCAAAAGTACGGCGACCGGCAACAGCACCTTGAGGTTCCGCCAGTTCCGACCCGCGATGATTTCAGTCGCGGCGGCGACCGCGACAGCCACAAGGAAGGCGCAGTCGATTGCGGCTCCAACGAGCCAGCCGGTCTGCGCCGAAAAGAACACGGCGAACCGCCCCGCAAGCCACAACAGGACGAGTGCCAGCAAAGGCAGGCCTTGCACCGGCAGTCGTCCGGTCCAATTCGGGATCGCGGTCAGCAAGAAACCCGTGACGATCGCCGCGAGATAGCCAAACAGCATCTCGTGGACATGCCAGTCTACCGGCAAGAAGGCGCTTGAGGTTTCGATACGACCGTAAAACAACGGCAGCCAGAGCAGGATCGCCCCTCCGGCATACAGCGAGCCGAGCAGGAAGAACGGCCGGAAACCGTAGGAGAGAACCGCCGGATAAGTGCCGGGTCGTGTGCGTGGGATTGCCATCGGATGCATTTCAAAAGGGAACCATAGGCGGACTAACGTCCGCCCGCAGGTCCTTTAGGTCTCTGAACAAGAATTGCCCCACCTTCAGTTGCCTGCTGGAATTGCACCCAACAGCGTCTCGAACACTTTCTTCGCCTTCCCGGACTGCTTAACCGCCGCTGCCTGCGCCAGATTGACCGGCTTGCCGACCACGATCAACGCCACCATGCCCATCCCATAATGAGGCGCGCACTTCACGCCATAGATACCTTCCTTGTCGAGTGTAACGGTGATTTGTTCGCCCGGCTTGCCCTTGAAAGTCTTCGCGCCGTCGGGGATCATGCCGTTGATCGTTTCGGCATCGTGGCCCTTGTCGGTTGGCACGAACGTGATGGTGTCACCAGGCGCTGCCTGGACAAAGTCCGGTTGAAAGACCATTACGCCTTTCTCACCTTTGTTGAGCATCTGGATCTGGTGATCGGCGGCTTGAGCAGCTCCGCTCATTAGCGATGCGGCGGCGAGCGCGGTGGCGATGGTGACTGCGTATCTCATGATTTTACCTTTCTGTGATTTCATATTTGACGGGTTCGCCGTTGGGGAGCTTTTAGACTGACTTCAGCATGCGAACTTTGATGCAACGCAAACAAGGTCGAAGGAAAAGGCCGGGCTTGGTGCCCCTTGCCGTCCGTCGGGAACCCATGACATTGTGTGCTCGACAGAGACACGGATTTGCTGATGCCCATTGCAAGATCTTGGAAGAGGAATTGCCCTTGAGCCGTCTGGATCGGTCGTTGATCTCCGGGCTATCGGCCTTCCAGGGCATGACCCCGACGGATCTTGATTACATGATCGGCCAAGCGCGATCGTTGCGGGTTGTCAAGGATCAACCTATCTTCGAGCAAGAGCAGGAAGCCCACTCCTTCTTCTTGTTGCTCGACGGACATGTGCGTGTCGTTAAGACAACGCCAGACGGCCAAGAAGTGACCGTGCGCTACATTAGTCCTGGTGAACTGATGGGGATTGCCCACGCGTTGGGTCGCAGCACCTATCCGGCCAGCGCAATTGCTGCCGTCGATTGCGTGGCTCTTGCATGGCCAGGTCATCTTTGGCTCAAGTTCGCGGATTCCTTCCCAAGTTTTGGCGCCAATACCTATAAAACCGTTGGCAGCAGGCTGCAGGACGCTCACACGCGCGTGATCGAGATGTCCACCGAACAGGTGGATCAGCGCGTCGCCCATGCGCTGCTCAAGTTAATCAAGCAGACCGGTCGGCAAACCGATGAGGGAATCATGATTGATTTCCCGATATCACGGCAGGACATCGCCGAGATGACAGGAACGACGCTGCACACGGTGAGTCGGCTGCTCTCATCTTGGGAGGAAAAGGGGCTCGTTAAAAGTGGCCGCGAAAAGGTGACCGTGGTGGAACCTCACCGCCTGCTTTTGCTGGCCGAAGGACGGACTGGGAACAACTAGTCCGCTCCGGTTCGCTCGATCGCGGCGTTCAGATCGACACGCAGTGATTCCTCGCCTATCCCGTGCTCACGCGCCGCTTCGGAAATGGTGTGGAACGAGGCAACCGGGCAGCCGACGCAAAGCAGGCGATACTGGAGAACCACTCCGATGGTTGCCGGCCACCTGAGCATTATTTCGTCCATCGTTGCATCGTCGCGAAGTCGGGTCTTCATGCGCGTCGTCCAGGTTTAGGAAGCAATATCTTGCAACCGCTGTTCCAGATGATCGTTGCGCTGAGACAAAGAGGAAGCGCCCTCCCGCGTGTGCCCCCTTCCCAAGCAACGCTGAGATGCGTTTTGGACACCGAGGGCGGGCGCAGGCTGCTTGGTCCATAGGAGTAGGCATGCCACCCCAACAGGAAACTCTGAGCCGATGCTAAGCGCCCGTGTCATAAACATTCCGACGGTCGGGAAAGCGAGCGCGCTTCGCCGTGGCCGAACAGCGTAAGCCCACAAGTGAAACGCGCCACTGCAAGGCCCGGCCTTGCAAGGCAAGCATATGCGCCGCTGGTTGCGGGAACTCCGTAGCAAGGGTCCGGGTCAGAAATCGCGCACACCTTTCAACCATGAAGACGATCAGGACCGATGTCTTCACAACGCCGTGGAGCGCATTTGACCGTCGTAAATCAACGACGTTTCCAGAGCGGCGCACCGTCTATGACGAGGCGTTGCCTTGCAGCCATGCTGTCATGCAATGGGTCACGTTGCGGTCAGGCCAAGACGGCACTTGGCGTCTGTATTCATCATATCAGGTGCCCATGGTGGATCATATGTGAGCCGGATGTCTACCCAATGGATCCCAGGTACTATCCAGGCGGCCGAGCGGACTGCATCCTTGAGGTATCCCGTCGCGGGACAAGCACGGGCCGTGGTCGTCATTTCGATATGCGCTATCCCATCCTGTTCCACCGAAACTTGGTAGATCAATCCGAGATCGACGACATTTTCTCCAAGCTCCGGATCAATGACCATGCGCAGGGATTCACGTATGCCAACCGCTAGTGCCTGGCCTTCCGCTCCGTTCATGATACTCGCCCTCCTGACCCACCAGAGCGGATGACTATGCGATAGTGCCCTTGCGGCTCGAAGGTGCCGCGCCAGCGATGCCCACGTACCTGCAACTCATCGAATAAAAAAACTGGTTCGCGCGGCAGCAGCACTGCCATCGTCTGACCAAGTGCCAAGGTCTTGACCGCTTGCAGCGTTCTGACCATCGGTTCCGGCGGCTCGAGATCGCGATTGTCGAGCTCCATGATTGGTTCTGGCCAGTCGCGTGGCATGTCGTCGGTGCTTGCTGATCGTTCCGACGGTTCCCCTACCTGCTGTGCTGCCCCAACCGGCGTGAAGACAACTTCCCAGTCACCATTGCCAATTTCTTTGGCCGAGGGCTCGAAGCCTCGCGCGCCAAGCACCTGAAACAAGGGAATGGGCTTAAAGGACACAAGCAAGCGCAGGCTTTGACCCGGGCCGAGTGCGGCCACCGCTTCCATGATGGCACTGAAGGGCTCGCCACCTTCGCGAAGGATCGGCCGAACGTCGAGGTCGTAATGCGGGGCACTCATTCGGGTTTCCTCTATAATGGGCGCCAGGAGGGCAGGAAAAGGCGCGGGCGCGATGCTCCCTCGGGCAGGCGCAAGGCTGCGGTAACATTGGCAAGGCGGCGCGCAAGAACGAGTTCCGCGACGATCGCTATCGTAGCAGCTAAGGTCACAGCCGTAGCCATGCGGAACAGACCCGGCACCTCGGTCAGAAGCGCCCCAGTCCCGACCAGCACGCCGGCGTAGAAGAGTGCGAAACTCACCTTGCCGCGCGTTTCGACGACAAGATCCTGGACGCGCGGCGTTGGCTTCCTGCCCATCACCGGTCCGTAGCATTCGAGCCAGGTTAGGAACGGCACGATCTTGTAGAGTTGCGAAAGCCCCAGCCCTGTTAGCCAACCGAAAGCAACGAGATAGACAACTGCGCCTGCATGCTGCGCAAGCGTTCCCGTCGCCAGCAGAGCGAGGAGAAGCACAACCGACAGATAAAGGGCGGAGAAGGCGCCGATCGCCGAACTGCTGTTCAATTCGATCTTGCGTCGCTTGCGGCTGCGATAGAAGAAAACGAGATCGATGGCATAGAACACCGTCGCGGCGGACGCGAGTAAGCAAGCGAGAACGGCAGGCAGCATTATCTCTCCGGAAAGACGTGTCAAAGGCTCTGACGACACAATAAGAAGCAGGGCGGTAGCGCCGGCCCACAAGACCAGATAACCCGTGGTGCGTTCGCTGTCCGGGGAAAGCATAAACATTGGCAGCAAGCGGTAACTCACACCAACGGCCGTGAAGCCGAGCCAGCCGCCAAGGCCTACCATCACGTGAGTGGGAAGAGCCGCTTGCACATCTATGCCAATCCCACCTAGCACCTCGCCGGAGAGCGAGAATGCAAAGGAGGCACCCAAGACGCTGGTGACTGCGATGCTGGCAAGCCCTCCCGCAACGAAGCGCGCGGGCAGTGGCAGTCTGGATGGTCGGACATCCCATAACGTACGTGCGAGCGCCCATCCCACCAATCCGAAGCCAGCCGGAAGGAGAAGCCCGGCAAACGCAAGCGCAGGAACATCAACGTCAATTGCTCCTGATAGGCGCAAGAATCCGGTGACCAGGCAAGTCAGACCGACAATCAGGCACAGCAGCGCCGGCAAGGCCAGAGACTCGCAGCGAAGTGGCCGCGCAACGAGCACCGGGACAAACTGGAACAAGGCTCCGCACATCAGAAGGCTAAGCCAGCCTATTGTGATCATGTGGACGATCATAAGCGTCTCTGGGGCTTCCAAGGCAACAGTCGGAAAACCGTAGCCGGCCATCATCAGCATCTGAGCGGCGACCAAAGACACCAGTGCCGAGGCGAAGTACGCCATGGTCCAGCGCGAAAGAGCCGAGTTGATCATCGCCAGACAGCTATACAATGAAAACATCTGCGATCATGGGACATGTCAGAACTCATTCGCCAAATCGGAGCAGCAGACATTCTACACAAGGGCCATCACCGCTGTGGCACCCAACACGATTGGGGCGAGCCCAGCGATGAGCATGGGCAGCCATGTCTTCTCTGCCTTTGGGCCGCTCGCCGCTTCAGTGCTGAATACGAGGCTTGGGCATCCGTTGATCGCGTCTTCCATCCCTATCTCGAATTGCATGTTCATGTCACTTCCTTGAACTCCCGGTCGCTGAGGCGTCCGTCAAAGCGCTTCGCATTTGCCTCGCAATCCTTTGTTTGCTTCGACGTGCGACCGCTTTAGCAATCCCGCATCGTACGGCAGAAGCGCAATCGTATCCCCCTCGGGCAGCGCGCGAACACATCAGGTCAAAGTCGTCGAACGTCGATTACGAGAAGCTATCCGACATGCCCCAATAGTTCTTTGCGTTCGCGCAAACTGGGGTCGATCCGCGTCTTACTCGGGTTAGTGATCGCCCTGTGGGATTTCGGGTGCCATTCCGGTGCAAGAGCAGTGAGGACGCTGACAAGCGCGATTACGCCTGAGCAGGGAACGATCTCCGCAATCGCAACTGCTTGACCGACAAGACCAAGCCTTCGTAGAGCAATTGCCGCGAGGATGGCCAGAGCAGCTTGGGAGCGCTTTAATCAGTCGTCCAAAGGCAATCACCACAGTCCACAACGTCCCTGGGCAAAGCCGCCCGTCCAGGCCGAAATCCGTCGGGGCGAGCACGGCGACGAGGACGCTTGCGTTAGAGCAAAGAACATCCGATGGGATGCCATAAACTGGAGCTAGCAGTTTGATGGAAGGCCGTCGTTTAGAATCTATCGCGATGCTAATGGACGCAGAACTGCGGTGAGCGGATTCACCTTGCCAGTTGGCCGAGGGCAATCAGCAGGTTGAGAATTATGCAGAACAAGACGCTGCCAGAGATTGCGTGTGGAGGTCTGAATGATCTCGGTTAAATGGGCGGATGCTGCGCCCGAGATCGATGCCGCGGCTGCCGCCAAAGCGATGAAGTTCTCTGTTGAGTATTTCATAAGGCAGATCCAGCGTGGCGGCATCAAAGGGCGGGTTGAGCGAGGGGTTGGTGAGGACGATGGCAAACACCGTTTGGCCTTCCGTTCTCATGATCGTGAGTTGACAATAGTTGTCGGTCCAAACGGTGAGATCATCAGCCAGGAACTAATCGTGGCGACCCCAAAGCGTCGTTGGAGGCGGGCTTGAGCCGTGCCCAGCGCAATTGGAGACATCTGCGAGGCCGTCAATTCCTTCCTTGTAGCACAATGAGGCTGCTGACGTTGGGACCCCGACTGATCTGGCCCACTTCGATCCCGAGCCACTTCGCTTCACGAACAGGTTCCACTGCGCCTCGCACACTGACCATGTAATGATCTGAGCGCTGGTGCTGAAGCGCTAGCCCAAGCCACACAGCGAGATCGAAATAACTAGGCCGGTCAGATGGCAATACCAACGGCGGCGCCGATACCGGCGGTCAGAGCCATTGCCAGCGCGCCCCAGAAGGTGACACGAACCATTGCCCTCAGCACATTGGCGCCGCCGGCTTTGGCCCCGATGGCACCCAGAACCGCCAGGAACAGGAGGGAGGCGACAGACACCGTTGTGGCAAGCCAGGCGGCCGGCGAAATAAGCACCATCGCCAAAGGCATGGCTGCGCCAACCGAAAATGCGGCAGCCGAGGTCAGAGCGGCCTGGATCGGCCTCGCCGTGGTCACCTCGGAGATACCAAGTTCGTCACGTGCGTGGGCGCCGAGCGCGTCCTTCGCCATCAATTGGTCGGCGACCTGCAAGGCCAGGGTTGGCTCGACGCCTCGTCTGACATAGATCTCCGCAAGTTCGTGACGCTCGAAATCTGGCTGCGTGGCCAACTCGCCCTTCTCACGCGCAAGGTCAGCTTGTTCGGTGTCGGACTGCGAACTGACCGAAACATACTCTCCGGCCGCCATCGACATCGCGCCGGCGACCAGTCCGGCCACGCCGGCCACCAGAACATTTGAGGCCGCGGCATTGGCCGCCGCCACACCAACGATCAGGCTGGCCGTCGACACGATTCCGTCATTGGCGCCCAGCACGGCGGCGCGCAGCCAGCCGACGCGCGATACGAGATGGTTTTCACTGTGCAGGCGGCTCATGGCATCACCGCGCGCGCCGTCCAGCAGGCCGGAGCATTCTGACGAGCACATCCGATTTTACGAAGAAATGCTGCCACAGCGCCGCTACGGCATGAAGGCCTACAACGATGATGATCACTGGCTTGGCGAGTTCGTGTATCTCACCCATTGCTCGAATGTTGAAGTACCATGCCAGCGCTCCGGTAATTGGCATCCCGAAAATGAACAGGTAGAGCAGGAAATGGGCGGCAGCGGCGATCCCCTTTAACAGTGCGCTTTCTTCCGACGGTGCTGCCGGCACACCAACCTTGAGACGGACCGCAAGCCGCCAGATCGCCAGTACCAGAACTGCCAAACCGACATAGACATGAATATTCGCGTTTAAGATGTCGCCAGCTGCCGGCTCGGTGCCGCGCGAGAACGCCCGGTAAGCCGGCTTGATGTCCTCACCGATTACAAGCTGCAGGACGATCAGCACCGCGATGGTCCAATGCAGCAATATCTGGGTTCCGGTGTATCCGGCCGGCTCTTTGACAACAGCCATAGGCAGCTACCTTGTTTGAGAGAGCCCTCTTAGCTCAGGCTTTATGTGGATATCTTGATCTATGACAAATCGACTTGATGTCGTCCATGAGCTTTGCCGGGCACTCGCAGCTTGAACTCGGCTGACAGCCAGTTGTCAGCTTGGTCGTGGGATATTGCCTCCGGAGAGCAGATAGGCCGCCCTGCGAGAGTCAACGTGGAAACACCTCCGATGAAACAGATTGCCTTGTCACTTTTCGTGATCGCCGCGTCGGGCGCTTATGTCTGGGATCAGGCCGGCAAGGACCCTGCAAACGATATGCTCGGCGAAGCGCTGCCGGCCGACGCAGCCGAAGCGCCTTCAGCGCAGCCAAAAGAGCCGGCCCCGTTTGCGGCGACCTTGCCGGCGCCCCTCGACCCCCGGTTCAGAACAAGGTTCCCGATTGCCCCGGAAACGACGGCTGGCATAGCAGTGCCCGCCGAACGAACAGATGATCCGGTCAAGCAGACAGTGGTTCCGGTGACCCCACAACCCTCGCGAGCGCTGCTGGCGCAGCCAGTGGCGCCGGCTGCCTCCGATCCTGCGCCATCGGTACCTTCATTTGCCGTCACTCCCGCCGTCTACATACCAGTCCCGCAGCCGAGGCCAGCATATCGGGATGCGCCAGCACGTGTCGTCCGGGTCGACATGAAGATCTATGCCGACGGCGTCTACACCGGCCCTACGGCCGATGCCTACTACGGCATCATCCAGATTCAGGCCCTGATACAGGGCGGGCAGCTTAAGGCGCTGAAGGTATTGAAATACCCATCCGACCGCCGCACCTCCATCAATATCAACAGGCAAGCGCTGCCCATGCTGCGCGACGAAGCGATCAGCGCCCAAAGCGCCAATGTCGACATTATTTCGGGCGCGACCCTGACCAGCAGGGCTTTCATCCAGTCGCTGCGCGGCGCGCTGAAGAAAGCGACGTCGTAGGTCCATGCGCGACACGCGAATTTTGATGGGCATGCCCATAACGGTCGACATCGGTGGCGCCTCGACCGGGGAGCTGATCGACAGGGTCTTTGGCTATTTCGAGAATATCGACCGGCGCTTCAGCACATACCGGGCCGACAGCGAGATCGCGGCCATCAACCGCGGCGACGTTCCGGTCGCCGACTGGAGCGGCGAGATGATGGAAGTGCTCGCTCTCGCCAGACAGACGAAAGACGAGACGGACGGATACTTCGATATTCGCAAGCCCGACGGATCGCTCGATCCTTCCGGCATCGTCAAGGGCTGGGCAATCCGCAATGCGGCAGGCATCGTTCAACGGGCCGGCATCAGCGATTTCTTCATCGAGGCGGGCGGCGATATCCAGTCCTGCGGCAAGAATGCTTCGGGTCAGGATTGGAGCGTCGGTATCCGCAATCCCTTCAATGCTCACGAGATCGTAAAGGTCGTCTATCCCCGCGATCGCGGCGTCGCGACCTCAGGCACCTATGTCCGCGGCCAACACATCTACAACCCGCACGGGATTGGTAATCCAATCCAGGACATCGTCAGCCTGACCGTGATCGGCGCCGATGTGCTCGAAGCCGATCGTTTCGCCACCGCGGCCTTCGCCATGGGTCGGGACGGCATTTTCTTCATCGAGCAGACCCCTGGCCTGGAGGGATATCTCGTCGACGCCAGTGGCCGCGCCACCCCGACAGCCGGGTTCGGAGCCCTTTGCCTGCCATGATCAAGACCATCGACCGATTTCTCGATCACCTGACCATGTACAGGCTGGTCCTCTACTATCTGATGACGCTTGTCGGCGCAGCGTTCGTGCTCGGCTTCGCCAAGCTGGTGCCACATGACCCCATTGCGCTTGGCTTCACGACGGCTCTTGCGCTGGCCGCCTGCTGGATCACCAACAAGGCCTTTGCGCGTGTCTTCGCGGTCCCGGCCAACAACGAGTCCGCCTACATCACCGCGCTCATCCTGGCGCTTATCCTCGATCCGGTGGCGGTCACGGACACAAAGGGGATCGCAGCGGTGGCATTCGCGTCCGTCTGGGCGATTTCATCGAAATTCATTCTCGCCATCGGCCGAAAGCACCTTTTCAACCCGGCTGCGCTGGGCGTGGCGCTGTCCGCGCTGCTGCTCGACCAACCAGCCACCTGGTGGGTGGGCGGCAATCTGCCATTGCTTCCGCTCGTGCTCGTCGGCGGTATGCTCATTGTCCGCAAACTGCGCCGGCTTGACCTTGTCTCGACCTTCCTTGTCGCGGCGCTGGCGACCATCCTGGCAACGACCGATCCGGACCAGTATTGGACGGCGCTCACGCAGACACTGAGTTCCTCGCCCCTGCTGTTCTTTGCCTTCGTGATGCTGACCGAGCCGCTGACCGCGCCGACGATGCGTTGGCCGCGTATCGCCTTTGCCGCGATCGTCGGCTTTCTGTTTGCTCCCGCCATTCATCTCGGCTCGTTCTATTTCACGCCGGAACTGGCGCTGCTTGCCGGCAACCTGTTTGCCTATGCGGCAGGCCCCAAGGGACGCTTCGTGCTGACTCTTGAACGCATCGAGCAGTCGGCCGTCGACAGCTTTGACTTCATCTTCCGCTCGCCGCGCAAGCTCGCCTTCGAGGCCGGTCAGTATCTCGAATGGACGCTTGGTCTCCATCGTGCCGACAATCGCGGCAACCGCCGGTATTTCACGGTCGCCTCGGCGCCGACGGAGGAAACGGTCCGCCTCGGCGTCAAGTTCTATCCGCAATCAAGCGCCTTCAAGCGCGAATTGATGGCCATGAAGCCAGGCAGCACGATTCACGCCGCGCAACTGGCCGGCAATTTCACGTTGCCCGCCCGGCGTGAAATCAAGATCGCTTTCCTGGCCGGGGGCATCGGGATCACGCCATTCCGCTCGATGCTGCAATACCTACTCGACCGCAATGAGCGGCGGCCGATCGTCATCCTCTACGGAACCGAGGGGCAGCAGGACATTGCCTACCGTGACGTGCTCGGTGCCGCAAAACGCGAACTCGGCATCCGAACGTTCCACGCCGTCGCGCGAGGTGGCGAGCGTGGCCAGTATCCTGGCTACATCGACGAGCGCCTGATCCGTCTGGCTATACCGGACCACCTCGAGCGGATTTTCTACATTTCCGGCCCGCAGGCGATGGTCAAGGCGCTGCGCAAGAAGCTGCTGGCCATGGGCGTGCGTCGCTCGAAGATAAGGGTCGACTACTTCCCGGGTTTCGTCTGAAGGACGCTCAACTGTGTCGTCGCAAGGAAATGGCCATAAACAGACCCGGATCGGCGTTGGCCATGGCAAGGCGTCCGCCATAGGCTTCGACGATATCGGATACGATGGCCAGGCCAAGCCCGCTGCTGCCGCCCTTGCTGTCGAGCTGGACACCACGGGACAGAGCGGTCTCCCGATCGGCATCCGGTATGCCAGGACCATCATCGGCGACAGTGACGATTACCTCGTCAGCGGTGGAGGATGCATCGACACGCACTGACGACTTTGCGTAGCGCGCGGCGTTTTCGACCAGATTGCCGAGGATTTCCGACAAGTCGCCTTCATCCATCGGCGCTGTCAGATCCTCCGGGACGGTCATCTTGAATGAAAGCTGCTTGCCGCTTGGCGTGCGCTTGACGACGGCAATGACGCCGGCCGCGACCTGCGATACCCGGCAGGATGCCTCGCCGGAAACGCCGGGCGCGAGGCGGGCGCGCGCGAGCTCCCGCTCGACATGGCGCCGGATCGCTTCTGTGCTCTTCTCGATCTCGTCGGCCAGATCCGTCTCGCCTTTCTTGCGCAAGGCACGGATGTCAGCCGACAGGACCTGGAGCGGCGTCTTGAGGCCGTGCGCCAGATCGGTGGCGCGCGAACGGGCCCGAGCAAGAGCCTTCTCCTGGGCATTGAGAAGACGATTGATTTCGTCAGCGAGCGGCTGCACTTCGCTCGGTGCCACCACATCGAGCCGTGTCGTTCGCTGCGCAATCACGCTTCCGACGGCGGCCCGCAAGGTCTCCAGAGGTGCGAGACCGATCGTGATCTGGATGAAAAACGCGGCCATGAGAACTGCGGCGAGCATCAAGAGAGCCGGAGCAAGATCGCGAACATACTCGCTTACAGACGCCTCGATGGTTCGATGATCCTCCGCCACGACTGCGCGAAAGGACCGACCTCCGGCGTCGATGATTGTACGCTCGACCGCAATGCTGAGTTCTCCGCCAGGTCCCGTGAACTCCTCGACCGTTCGCATCTCACCCGTTGCGCTGCGGGCAGGCAGGACCAGCTTGGCGTCCCACAAAGATCGTGAGCGCTGGAGACCGCCGGTAGCGATGTCTTCGACCTGCCAGTAATAACCGGACAGCGGATTGGCGAAGCGCGGGTCGGTGAGCACCGGGGCTAACACCAGTTGGCCGTTGCTTGTGAAGGTCGTTGCGCCGATCAACTCATTGAGATCGACCGTCAGCTCGCCCACAACGCGCCGCTCGACGTGAAGTTCAAACAGATAGCGCAAGCCGGCGCCGGCTATGGCGAGCGCGACAAGAATCGAGATCGTTGCCGCCAGCCACAGCCTGAAGCGGATCGAGCCGCCCATCAGGCGGGATCATCGGGCATCAGATACCCGAAGCCGCGCCGCGTTTCGATGGCGCCACTCCCGAGCTTGCGACGCAAGCGCGCGACGATCACCTCGATCGTGTTCGGATCGCGGTCGTTCCCTGAATCGTAGAGATGCTCAGCAAGTTCGGTGGGCGCCACCACCCGACCAGCATGATGCATCAGAAACGCCAGGAGCCGGTATTCCAGCGGCGAAAGAGAAATGGGGACGCCACGGAGCGAAATACGCATCTGGCGCGTATCCAGAAGCAACGGCCCGGACCTCAGAACGGGTGCGGCCTGCCCGGCCGAACGACGCAGGATCGCCCGCAATCGGGCGAGCAGTTCTTCCATCTCAAAGGGTTTGGGAAGATAGTCGTCAGCACCGGAATTGATACCGTCCACGCGTTCGGTCCACGTACCTCTTGCCGTCAGGATGAGAACCGGAAACCTGCGCTCATTGGCCCGCCAGCGCTTCAAGACAGTGAGACCATCGAGCTTCGGCAACCCGAGGTCCAGGATCGCAGCATCGTAGTTCTCCACATCGCCTGCGAACCAGGCAGCCTCTCCATCGCGAACGATATCAACCGCCAGACCGGATGCCTTAAGGGCTGTAGCGATATCGGCGGCGATACGGGGCTCGTCCTCGGCAAGGAGGATCTTCATCAGTCCCCCTCCCTTTCGCGCATGATGACACCGGCACCGGCGTCAACATCGACAGTCTTTCGCCGGCCATCGGCGCCGACGACCTGGAATCGATAGACCCATTTGTTGGCCTTGCGGAGGAGGTCAACCGCGACGATGTCGCCTGGAGCCTGCGCGCGAACAATATCGAGGATATTGGAAAGGCCTTTTATCTCACCGTGTTCGTAGAGATCCCGCGCCCTGTCATGATCGCCATCGTCGTCCTCGTCAGCCCGCGCGGCAAGTGGCTGGGCCAGGACAAGCCCGGCCAGGCCCAGGATTGCGAGGCTCTTTAGTTTGACCATCATGAGGGAGGCATGTCGCACGTCGAAGCTTTCAATTTGCTGTCAACCATCCACAGCTGCCGGCAAGCAAAGGCTCGCTATCACGGCATCCTCGCGGCCAATCATGGCCGCGCAGAGAAAAGGATGTCGAAACCATGCGCAATTCCCTGTTCTTACTCGCAGCACTCGGATGCTTCTCGACCTTTGCCCTGCCGGCAGCCGCTGAATCTGAAGAAGGTTCATGCGCAGCGTCATCCTCATCCTCAATTGCCCCTGCCGGCCCAATCGATCTGGAGGCCATCCCCATGCAGGATGCCACCGGTCCCAAGGCGATCAAGGGCGTTGGCGATGACCACGAATGCGACGACAGTCACACTTCCAGTAAGGCCGTTTTCAGCAGCACTGACGAGGACGGCCAGGGGGACGACGACTGATACCGAAAAGCTTATGCCCAGCCCTTGAGCTGGGCGTCCGCTGATCAATTGCGCTATCGCCAAACTTACCCCCTCTATCTGCGCCATCCCTTGGCCACTCCGGAGATTTTCCTTGTCATGATCCCAGTCCAGCATATCCATCCCATGCTCGTGCATTTTCCCATTGTCCTCATCTACACTTTGGCGGCGATCGACCTTGTGGTGCTCGCTCGCGGCAACGCGGTGACCAAGCGTTCTGGCGTGGGGACGGTATCGACCTTTATCGCTCTCGCAGCCGGGGCGTTCGCGATTGGAACCTGGTTCTATGGGGGAATGGCACTCGATCATGCTGAAGCCGCCGGCTTCAGCAGTGACATAGCGGAGATCCACGAGAGCCTGGGAGGTATCACAGCGTTCGCGTTTCTGATCTGGGGCCTAGTGAGGCTCGGCCTTTGGGTGCGGAATCGTGAACTGCGGCTACTGACCATTGCTATTCCTCTGGTCGAAATTGGCGGAGCAATTCTGGTCACGGCGACGGCCTATTATGGTGGACTGCTTGTCTACGAACTTGGCGTGAACGTCGCTAAGACCGCGATCGCTGGTTGACGGGCACGCGCCTGGTTATTTGCAGCCCCAGCTTGGGTCATTTGTCTCGAGGGCAAAATGATTCAAATCAAGGCCCTTCGCTCATGCGGCATCTAAGAAGCCGGGAATGAAATATCTCCGGGGAGCGAGCATGCAAGCCGAAGCCATCATGAGCAAGCCAGTCATCTGCACGGACCCGTCCGCCTCGATCGCCGAGGTGGCCGGGCTGATGCTGTCCAATAAGATCAGCGGCCTGCCTGTTGTTCGCGGCGACGGCACGCTGGTGGGGATTGTCAGCGAGGGCGATTTCCTGCGACGAGGAGAACTGGACACCGAGCAAAAGCGCTCGCGCTGGCTAGAGTTTCTCGTCAGTCCTGGAAAGGCCGCCGACGAATATGTCCACGCCAATGGTCGACGGATCGAGGAGGTGATGTCCAGCGATGTCGTCACGGCGTCTCCCGCCGCGTCGCTCGCCGAGGTCGTCGAACTCATGACGCAACATCACGTCAAACGCATTCCGGTCATCGATGCCGGGAAAGTCGTCGGCATCATCACCCGTTCTGATCTGCTGCGGGCATTGCTCAGCGTCCTTCCGGATGCAGGCCGTTCGGTCATCGATGACGAGCAGATTCGCCACAACGTCGCTGGCGAGCTTGCAAAGCACAAATGGACCGGCAAAGACCTGATCCACGTGATGGTGAACAAGGGCGTGGTGATATTGAGCGGTGTCATCTTCGACGAACGTGAGCGCCAGGCAGCCTTTGTGGCAGCCGAAAACGTTGCCGGCGTAAAGGCTGTCAGGGATGGTCTCTTCTGCGCCGATCCGTTGTCCGTGGTGCTTGTTTCGTAGCGGCGGGACGATCCCGACGAACTTGCCACTGCAAGCCGCGGGTCCACGATCAATCTCGCTCGACAGCGAATTGTCGAGAATGAGAACATCACCAGCCGATTACCATGCCAAACGGGTTTGGATGCTCGCCTGAAGATGTGGCCACCAGCTGAAGAGGTCCGTGCTATCAAGCCCGCCAGGGCGATCCATGGAGTCCGGAGCCTACGCATCCGGTTGCGCTGGACCTCCAAGACGTACGGTCTTTCCAGAGGTTGAGTGACCCTCCATCCAGCTCGAGGCGTCGACGGTTCTAACGTTGACCGGCGGCGTGTTGCAGCCGTGCGATAAGATCACGGTTGCGGCAATAGTCTGGCGGATTATCGGCTTGCTGGTGTTCGTCGAGCCAGGTCGAGCATTCGTCCTGATGCCCACACGAGCGGCATCGGTCCACTGCCCGGTTGGTGACGGCGGCATGATCCGGCACCGATTTCAATTGTTTGTCGACGCCAAGCTTCTGCATCATGCGGCCCATCAGGGCGGTCCTGGCGTCGACTGAAACCAGATAATCGAGAAATGTCATGCTGATCACTCCTGCCTAGCGACCATCATTGTCATGTCGGCGGCCGCAATCATTGATCTCGATCAACAGCAGGCGTCGTTGCTAATCCCTGAGGCTAAACGGGAGGGCTTGGGCTCTGAGCTGAAGCGACAAGGCGGTCGAGAAAACGCCGTTGGCCGACTACCAACTTGTCCCGGGCCAAGGCTAGATCCAGCCATTCACCGCGGTCGACGTCGACAAACAATTGTCCCCGGCCACTGCGTGGTGGCCACTCCATAGCAGACAGATTGCTGCGCATCATCGCGGTGTCGAAATCACCCTCGAGCGCTGGGTTTGCCTTCTCGCTGGCGCTACTCACCCAAATTCAGCAGTGGGCCCTTGAGCTCCCAGCCTGTCTCTTCGGTGAACTCGCGCCGCGCCGTCCCCGCTAGGATTATACTCGCCCTTGCAATCGACCAGGCCCCAAGATCTCGCTTTTGCCAGAATGGGCCGCCTGGATGAACGAGCAGCACCTGCAGCCCCTTGTCCAATCTGCGATAAGGCAAAATGCCGGCGCTCTTTTCACGATGGTTTCAAGCCTCTCCACCCAGCCTATAATGTCGGGTACGCAGAATGAGACTTGGTGGCTCTGCCAATAGGTTGCCCCGGCCTCTTCGGGTGCGACTGCGGCTCCTCCTGGCCGAAGAACCCGCGCTTTGTCGCCTCTGAGGCCCATAGATAGAGCGCGGTGATAGCGACAAGTCCGGCAAGTATAGGCAGCGGCAAGGGCACGAAACCGAACCAGTCTGCGAACGGCAGATACGGAATCATGATCGCGACAAACCCGACGCCCAGTGTCAGCCAGGCGAGCAAGGGGCTCGGACGGCTCGCCCAAAAAGCGCGGTGCGTACGAACGATGAGCACGATTGCAAGCTCGGTCAGCAACGATTCGACAAACCAGGCTGTCTGGAATGCAGCCTCTGTGGCATGGGCGAAGAGCAGCAGGAACGCGAAGGTTGCGAAATCGAACAGCGAACTGACCAGGCCAAAGCTGATCATGAATCGCCTCACGAAACGGATGTCCCAGTGGCGCGGCCTGTGCAGCTGATCTGCGTCAACGTTGTCACTTGCGATGGCGAGTGAGGGCACGTCGGAAAGGAAATTGTTGAGCAGGATCTGCTTTGCCAGAAGTGGCAGGAAAGGCAGGAATAGCGAGGCGACCGCCATACTTATCATGTTGCCGAAATTGGCGCTGGTGGTGATGGAGATATATTTCATGGTGTTGGCGAAGGTCTTGCGGCCGTCGTCGACGCCCCGCACCAGCACTCCGAGATCCTGCTTGAGAAGGATGATATCGGCAGCCTCACGCGCGACATCGCATGCGGTGTCGACGGAGACCCCAATATCGGCCTCATGGAGCGCGGGCGCATCATTGATGCCGTCACCCAGATAGCCAACGACATGGCCCCTGCTCCGCAAGGCCTGGACAATGCGTTCTTTCTGGTTGGGATCGATCTCGACGAAGAGGTCAGTGTCCTGCACGGCTGCAAAGAGCGCGCTCTTGGTCAACTTCGACAGATCCTCCCCGGTCATGATCCGATCGCTACGCAAGCCGACCGCTTGAGCAAGATGGGCTGCAACGTAGCGGTTGTCGCCCGTAATGACGTTCACGGCGATGCCCCGGTGGGCGAGTTCGGCAAGCGTGCTCTTTACGCCTTCCTTGGGCGGGTCTAGGAAAAGCAGAAAGCCGGCGAAGGCGAGATCGACCTCGTCCTTCCTGCCATAGGTAGCGTGGCTTTCAAATCGACGCGTCGCTAGCCCCAGAACGCGATATCCTTCCGCGCTCCAGCGTCGAAACATCTTGTCGATCGCCGCGCGGTGCGTGTCTTCGAGAGGTTCCAGGCCTTTCGCTGTGCCGACGAAGCTGCAGGTTTCGAGGACGTTCTGTACTGCGCCTTTCGTGATCAGAAGATCTTCGCCATCCTTGGTTCGCACAACAACGGATAGGCGCTTGCGAATGAAATCATAAGGGATCTCGTCGACCTTGGTGAAAGCGGCCAATGATGCACCCTTGCCCGGCGCACCGGCGATGGCTTCGTCCAGCGGGTTCTTCAGTCCAGTGTGCAGGGTTGCGTTGAGACGTGCCCAAAGCAGGATGTCGGTTGACGGGTTGCCGTCGACATCAAGCCATCCGTCAAGGTGGATCACGCCTTCCGTCAGCGTGCCGGTCTTGTCGGTGCAAAGCACGTCCATGCTGCCCAGATTCTCGATGGCGTCGAGACGGCGCACGATGACGCCATTGGCAGCCATGGCGCGGGCGCCACGAGCAAGTGTTACACTGATAATGGCCGGGAGCAGTTCAGGTGTGAGGCCGACCGCGAGTGCCAGGGAAAACAACAGCGATTCTATCAGCGGACGATGCAGCATCAGATTGGCAAAAAACACGATGATGACAATCGCCAGCATGATCTCGGTCATCAGATAGCCAAACGATCTGATCCCGCGGGCAAAATCCGTTTCCGGGATTTGTCGCTCCAGTGCCGCTGCGATGGAGGCGAATTCGGTGCGCCGGCCGGTCGCTGCCGCAAGCACGGTCGCCGTGCCGCTGCGCACGGACGTACCGGTAAACACCGCATTGTTGCGTTGGGCGACGGACGCATCAGGATCTGATCGCCCCGCCGCCTTCAGGACGGGGAAGGTTTCGCCAGTCAGCACCGCCTCGCTGACATTGAAATCCCGCGCTTCGAGGATGACGCAGTCGGCAGGTATGAGGTTTCCGGCCGATAGCCGGATGAGGTCGCCCGGCACGATTTCTTCGGCAGAAACGGAGGATTCGACGCCATCTCGCAGCACGGTAGCCTTGCGCGAGATACGCTGTTTAAGTGCCTCTGTCGCCCGCGACGCCCCATACTCCTGGGTGAAGCTGAGAACGCAACTTGCCAGCACGATCGCCCCGATGATTGCGGCCTCCTGACCTGCACCGACGAAGGCCGAAACGCTAGCCGCGAAGATCAGGATCAGGACAAGCGGGCTACGGAACTGGCGAACGAACACGCTAAGCGCCGACGCGCCTGACTTCGAGGCCGGCGTATTCGCGCCGTATTTGATGAGCCGCGAGGCGGCATCCGACCCAGCCAGGCCCGATGTGGGCGAAGTTGCCAGACCTCGCACGAGATCTTCGCTGGTGATCGACCAATACGGACTTGCGGCCGCCGCAACGGAATGTTGGTCCACGCCAGAAGACACGATATTCGCCATCAGTATGACAGGAAGCGGTTGATGCTGCTCTCTTCGATCAGCGTGCGGGTGACGCCACCAAACGCCCATTCGCGCAGGCGGCTATGGCCATAGGCGCCTGAGACGATCATGTCGGCATTGATCAAGCGTGCGAATGTCAACAACTGCTCGCCATCGACTTCACCGGTGATCAGTTCCGTCTGCGCCATGATGCCATGGTGCTCAAGATAGACAGCGACATCGGCGAGACTGTCACGAACATTGTCGTCGCCTTTGGCGGCGGCGATCGTGGCGACGACAACCTCATTGGCCTTGGCCAGAAAAGGCAAGGCATCCGCCACCGCCCGTCGCGCCTCCCTGGTATCCTTCCAGGCAACCAGGACCGTATTAGCGCGGAGGTGTTCGACGTTGTTTCCGATGACCAGGACTGGCCGGCCGATGCCGAGCGCCAGGCTGCCAACATCGGCGGCGCGAAACACGTCGTCTCCCGACGCACCGGTCACGACAAGATCGGCTGCGCGGGCGAAAACGCTGAGGAAGCGGGTCGGGCTGCAGACGGCCTGTCCCCACTCGCTTGTGATCGAAGCCGGGACCAGGCTTTCGAACTCGGCACGCAGTTCGGCAAGCCTCTTTTCGATTTCAGTCCGCTGAATCTGCATGACCTCCCCTTCGTAGACCATGCCTTCACCCGTCGCGACCAAGGGCGGAACATCCGCCGCCGCCAGACCAATGAGATGGGCGCCGAAACGCTCTGCGAGTTCGATACCCACTTTCACAATCGCAGCAGGGGGCGTATCGACGGCGAGATTCGCGATTATGGACTTGTAGGACATTGGACGCGCCTTTCACTCAAGCGTTTCGAATGTGCTATGAATTGCATTCACGGGCGCTGGCTTCCTTGATGCGCGTCAAAGAACCGGCCAATCGCTTTTGCATCTAGACTTCGGCCTCGATCCGTTTTGTCTCTGATCGGAGAAGTGATAGTTAGGCCTTGTTTATGTGTCTCGAGCCTAAGGAACCGCGGGTGATCCAAGACGAAGCATTCAGTTTGACGCCTGGCGGGACGACGCTCGAATCCCTATTGTCGCAAATGTTCGATCGGGCGCCCGGGTTCATGGCTCTGATACGCGAGCCTGACCATGTGTTCGTACTGACCAATGCCGCCTACCAGCAACTCATTGGCGACCGGCAGGTTATTGGAAAATCGGCGCGCGAGGCCTTTCCCGAACTCGAAAGACACGAATTCCTCGAACGGCTCGACCGCGTGTACGTGACTGGCGAGTCCTACAGCGGCAAAGGCGTGAAGGTCGGATTCCGCAACAGCAGCAATGGGCCAATTGAAGAGCGTATCCTGGATGTTGTCTATCAGCCGATCAGGGCCGATGACGGTCGAATTACCGCCATCTTCATTGAAGGCACGGATGTCAGCGACCTCTCATTTGCGAATGCCGCGCTTCTGTTGCGCGAAGATCATCTGCGTTCAATCCTGGCGACCGTGCCTGATGCGATGGTCGTCATTGACGAGCAAGGCAGTATCCAGTCCTTCAGCACGGCCGCCGAAACGCTGTTCGGTTACCAGTCGGGCGAGGTCATCGGACAGAACGTCAAGATGCTGATGCCGGCGCCCTATCGCGAAGAGCACGATGCTTATCTGCTTCGCTACCTGACGACCGGGGAGCGTCGGATCATCGGGCTCGGCCGCACCGTGACCGGGGCACGCAAGGATGGCACGACTTTCCCGATGGAGCTTTCCGTCGGCGAAATGCACCCGGGAACCGGACGCTTCTTTACCGGCTTTTGCCGCGACCTGACTGAACGTCATCGCGCGGAAGCAAGAATTCAGGAACAGCAGCAGGAGCTTCTGCACATGGCGCGGTTTACCGCCCTTGGCGAGATGGCATCGACGCTCGCTCATGAGATCAACCAACCGCTGACAGCCATCACCAATTACCTGAAGGGCAGCCGACGGCTCCTGGAGAAGAGCACGGAAGCAAACGCGCCGATGCTGCGGGATGCCGTGGAAAAGGCCGCCGAGCAGGCCCTGCGGGCAGGCGACGTCATTCGTCATCTGCGCGATTTTGTTGCCAGGGGCGAAAGCGAGCGCCAGGTCGAGCGATTGCCGGCGCTCATCGAGGAAGCCTCGTCGCTCGCCCTGGTTGGTGCGAGGGAGATCAATGTCCAGATCGGCTACAAGCTCGACCCTGCCGCGGAACTGGTCTTGACCGATCGCATCCAAATTCAGCAGGTTCTGCTCAATCTGATGCGCAACGCAGTGGAGGCCATGCAGGAAACGCAGCGCCGTGAATTGAAAATCACAACCGTTGCCCGGGACGATGGCATGGCTGAAGTGAGCGTGATCGATACCGGTCCGGGGCTCGCGCCAGAGGTTTCGGCGCAACTGTTCCAGCCATTTGTGACCACCAAGAAGCAGGGTATGGGTGTCGGTCTCTCCATCTGCCGCACCATCGTTGAATCGCACGGCGGCCACATCTGGGCCGAGGCAATGCCGACGGGCGGCACCGCCTTTCGGTTCACCTTACGCATCGTTGAGAAGGATGAGGTCACAAATGGCCGACAGTGATCTGGTCCACGTCGTCGACGACGATGTTGATGTTCGCAAGTCTCTCGGTTTTCTGCTGGCGACAGCCGACTTTGCCGTACGCCTGTACGAGTCGGCCACTGCTTTTCTCTCAGCGGCGGATGGCCATCTCGACGGCTGCATCGTTACGGACGTGCGCATGCCGGGAATAGACGGCATCGAATTGCTACGGCAACTCAGAACAGGCGGCCACAAGATTCCGGTCATCATCATGACAGGTCACGCCGACGTGGCGCTCGCCGTTCAGGCCATGAAGGAAGGCGCTTCCGATTTCGTCGAAAAGCCGTTTGACGACGAGATGCTGATCCAGGCGATACGCTCTGCACTGGCCAACCGGAACGAGGCGAACGCGGCGCATCCCCAGTCCGCGGATATCCGCGCGCGTCTATCGACCTTGTCTGACCGCGAGCGCCAAGTGCTGGACGGACTCGTTGCCGGTTTACCCAACAAGACGATTGCCTACGATCTGGGGATCAGCCCGCGCACGGTCGAAATCCACCGGGCCAATGTCATGAGCAAAATGGAGGCGAGTAGTCTGTCACACCTGGTGCGTATGGCGTTGATCGTGGAGTCCCGACCCTAGGGAGAGTCCTCGAGAGGATTGCGATTTCTGACCTCGGTCCTTTCCCAATCCCAATCGCGCCAATGGGTCGGCCGGATGTCGAGACGGGCACCACTAGCAGCATTCTTCCAGCCCTCCTTTATCCTTCTGCAGGCAAACACAAGCGCGTGCTCGCCGTCTTCGTCGAAAACGGCCAGTTCTAGATCGCGACCAAAAGGAGCGCTTAGGATTGGTTTCCACATCGCATCAAAATCTTCGCAAACGGTGTGGCGCGCCTTGATCTGCATCACTTTTTGAAATTACCGGCAAAGCGGGCGCGATTGCCTGTGTCGAACCGATGTCGACCACAATTCCTGCGGCAGACGCCATACCGGCCGCAATCACATGCGCGCCGCGGGCAGCCCAATCGATCGCGATTGCAGCATTGATATCTGATCCGACGTCCATGGCGATGGGCACCATTTCCCTGAACTGCTCCATGACCTCGCTCCGGCGATGATCGGCCATCTTAGGCCGGCTGCCGAACCAGAATTTGATCCGCGTCAATCACCGCACAATCGCGGCATCTGCGCCATACGCCGATTGATCGTGATCAAGGACTGCGCCGCCTAGGAGCCTATCGTTCGACGGCAAAACGAGATTTGCCATGCGGTATACCTAGGTCGACGAAGGCGCAGTGGCGGCCAGCATGTTGCCAGAGGGCATCCTGGAGCACTGGTTCATTGCCAGCGGCGACCCGATCAGGGCCGGAGAGCGCATAGCCGAGGTTCGCGTCGAAAGCGCGCTGCACGAGATTGTCGCGCCGGCAGCTGGGCGTGCGACCATTGTCGCATCGGCGAATACCGTCATTAAACCTGGATCGATCCTGGCAATCCTGGTGTCGCAGCCTGCTTAAGCCCTCAGCGCCTCAGATTGCCGTTCAGCAATACACGCAAGGATTTCCAGCAATGGCGACCCGACACGCCGCGCCTGCGACCATTGTGAAGCCAAGGTGTTCTTTTTCAACCGCGAGAACCTCCGACAGTGTGAGACTTGCGACGACGCTTGCGCATCATCCGAGCCACAACAAGGCTGGCTCGGTCGACGGCAAGCGTGCATTGGGAAATCAGGCCTTCTACCACGACATCCTCAGCGCCCTTCGGTCCGCGACCAGGGTCGGCGAAGCACGAGCTGGCCACGCACATCCGCGAGTACAACACCGGCTTAAACAATCGCATTGTCGGCATCGAACCGGCGGATCCTCCTACCGAGGCCCAGATCCTGGCGCATGCGCAGTCGTTTCTTCGTGCCCCTGGCCGGATGTTGCCCTGGCCCTCTCCGGTAGCAGTTTGCTGGCCGGCAATTGGCCGCGAATAGCCGGAGCCGTTCAGACCCGATCGCCTGCCGCATTCGAGACTGGGTCACGGCTGCTGCAGCGTGCTGATATACGTGATGATTGCTTCGATCTGATCGGGGCTCGCAGTCCACTCTGGCATATCCGGATGGCCAGTCGAAATGCCCTCCGCAAGAGCTTCCTCCAGATCGGAGATCGGATAGCGCTTTGACAAGGTGCGAAATGGCGGAGCGTCGGGATGGTTGCTCCTGTCAGTTTTTCCGACGGCGTGACAGCGGGCGCAGTTGACCTCCACCAACGCCTTGCCATGCTCCGTTACGCTATCGGCCAAGGCTGGCTGCACACATCCGAGTAACATCAACGCAAATACGGAAGCCCTGAGACGACTATGTCTGTAAACGGCGTTCATGTTGTCTGACGACCTCCGCATTGCCGTCTACACGACAGTCTTAGCCGCGGCATCCTCGATCGCTATCCTGGCGCCCTTACGCATGTTTCTGGCCGTTTCGGAAGCGAGCCTGGAGGTCAATGCGGCGACCTTGCCGGCTTCGATCACGTATTGCGACGTCGCATTCTGCACGAAAGCAGCGAAGATGTCGAAGGCATCATTGAACTGCGGACCACTGATCAAGTCATCGGCCAGCCTCACGTCCTGCTCACAACGATGCTTCAGAAACGCCAGCGTTTCAACATTGAAGCGCATCATGGCCTTGAAGGCGTGCACCTGAAGGGACGCGGCGGCGAGGAAGAGCTTCTGGCCATTCTCCGCCACCGGCAACAATTGTGTGCCTAATGAGGATGGCTCGGGCTGAGTGTGCATTATCGACTACTCCGTTCTGAATCTCCACAGCACGACGTTGACGCCATTCGTCGTCATGTCCTTGATCAGGATCAACCCTATGGTCTTGCGGGCTGTACGAGCGTGCCGGCACCAGCCGTTTTCCTTGCTTTTACGCCTCCCTCTATTTGATGGCCAAGTCGGTTCAACCGCAGATGGAATGAGCGATGGCTTTTAAGATGATTATGGTGCAACTGGACGTAGACGCGACGCCGCGCCGCGCATCTCGATGGCATGGGATTTGGCTCAACGGCTCGAGGCCGACCTCTGGCTTCTAGCGCCGCCGAGCCGCATTTTGTCCTTCCGACCGGCACTGACGACCAGGCCGCGCCCAAGGCGTTGTGGTGCCAGGTGGAGGAGATAGAAGGTCGCCTCGACTGCCTGAGAGAGGAATTCCTGAGCACCGTCAACGGCAGCAATCGTGCATCTTGGCGCGCAAAGATAGGCAATCCCACGCGCGAACTTGCACTCAATGCGCGTGCTGCCGATTTGATCTTGACCGGCTCGCCGTCGACCGATCTGGTGGTCGACCATAATCGTATGCTGGATGCGGCGAGTCTCATCCTGGCGTCCCGTGGCGACGATGTCGCGGACGTTAGCTCTTTCTGGCACGGCACGGAGTGACAGCGCGATCTGTGGTCTTGGATGCGCGCCTCTCCGAACCGGCGGACATCCTCCTGCAGATCGGACAGGATATTGCGGCCGATCTCATAGTTCTCGGCGGCTACGGTCACAGTCGGCTACTGGAGAGGACCTTTGGCGGCGTGACGCGTTCTGTGCTGCGCAGCGGATCATTGCATCGGTTCATATCGACCTGAGCAGGCGGAGCCTCGGAGTCGTGATTTTGACATGAATCAAGGTCGTCCGTTGCCGCAAAGGGTTACGTCCAACCCTTGCCAAATTCGGTGTAGCCGATGCCCGCAGCGCGACAGCGAGTAAATAAGGAGATTCGGACATGAATTATCAGCGGTTCTTCGAGGACGCGATCGACCAGCTCCATGCGGAACGACGCTACCGCGTCTTTGCCGACCTCGAGCGCATAGCGGGCAAATTTCCGCGTGCCATCTGGCGCGCCAACGGCCGCGCAGAGGAAATCACCGTCTGGTGCTCCAACGACTATCTCGGCATGGGCCAGCACCCGGATGTCATCGCAGCGTTCCAGAACGCGGCGGGCCGGATGGGTTCGGGCGCCGGCGGCACCCGCAACATCTCCGGCACCAGCAATCCGCTGGTCGAACTCGAGCATGAGCTCGCCGACCTGCACGACAAGGAAGCCGCGCTGGTCTTCACCTCCGGTTTTGTCTCCAACGAAGCCTCGATCTCGACCATCGCGCGGCTTTTGCCCAACTGCCTGATCATTTCGGACGAGCTCAACCATGCCTCGATGATCGAAGGCGTGCGGCGCTCGGGCGCGGAAAAGAAGATTTTTCGCCACAACGATGTCGCGCACCTGGAAAGCCTGCTGCAGGCGGCGGGCCGCGAACGCGCCAAGCTGATCGTGTTCGAGAGCGTCTATTCGATGGATGGCGATATCGCGCCGATCCGGGAGATCGTCGACCTCGCCGAGCGCTATAACGCCATGACCTATATCGACGAGGTCCACGCCGTGGGCATGTATGGTCCGCGCGGCGGTGGCATCACCGAGCGGGAAGGCCTCGCCGACCGCATCAACATCATCGAGGGCACGCTGGCCAAGGCTTTCGGCACGCTGGGCGGCTACATCACCGGCACGAGTGCTGTCATCGACGCCGTGCGCTCCTATGCGCCGGGCTTCATCTTCACCACCGCGCTGCCGCCGGCCATCGCCGCCGCTGCCACCACCTCGATCCGTCATCTCAAGCGCTCGCAGGCCGAGCGTGACGCCCAGCAGCAGCAGGCGACGCGGACCAAGCAGATCCTCTCCGCCGCCGGCCTGCCGGTGATGGAATCGGCGACCCATATCGTGCCAGTGCTGGTTGGCGACCCCGAGCTTTGCAAGATGGCAAGCGACCGGCTGCTCGGCGTGCACGGCATCTACATCCAGCCGATCAACTATCCGACCGTGCCGCGCGGCACGGAGCGGCTGCGCATCACGCCGACGCCGTTCCATTCGGATGCGCTGATCGCCGAGCTGCAGGACGCCCTGGTCGAGACCTGGGACGCGCTCGGCATTTCCTATGGTTCAGCAGGACGACCTTCCGTGGCCAAGACCGACCGGATCATTCCCCTGCTGGTGCAGCAGGCTTTTGGCTGAACTGGCGCCCAGCACCTCCGGTTCGTTTGACGCAGAGCCCGAACGATTTGATCCCGCTCAATGCTCAGAGCCTTATTATGCCCCAGAATGGCGCCAAATCTCAGGAGCATCGCCATGGGTCCTTGTCCTCACACGTCCTTCGCTGACTTCACGCATGCCGGCCAGCAGGCGCAACAATGGGTCAAGGAGCTCGCCAAAGACCTCTGCTGGAGCGAACCGAGCGCGTGCCGGCTGCTGAGGGCTGTCCTGCACACGGTGCGGGACTGGCTGTCGCCGGCGGAAATGGCCGATCTCTCGGCGCAACTGCCTGTTTTGGTCCGCGGCATCTATTTCGAAGGTTGGAAGCCGTCGGTGCCTGCGCATGAGCGCACGAAGCGCGACTTCATTATCAGTGTCAGAAACAGTTTCGGCTACGATGAGGAGATCGATTTCGATGTCGCGATCAGTGCCGTGTTCAAGCTTCTCGACCGTCACATTTCGCATGGCGAGATCGTACAGGTCAGAAACTCGATGAAAAAGTCGCTGCGAAACCTGTGGCCGGTGGATTGACCGATGTTCCGTGACCGGGAAGACGCTGGAGCGAAGCTTGGCCTGGAGCTGAGCAGACTTCAACTGCATCGGCCCATCGTACTGGCATTGCCGCGTGGCGGCGTGCCCGTCGCAGTGGAAGTGGCCAAAGCCCTCAACGCTCCTCTTGACCTGCTGATCGTCCGCAAGATCGGCGCCCCGGGCAATCCCGAATTGGCTGTTGCCGCAATCATCGATGGCGACCCTGGGGAGGTCGTGCTGAACCGTGAAATTGTCGAGCCTATGGGCTCGACGACGACGCCTTACGTGTCTTGATTGCAAATGAACGTCCTGAACTCGAACGCCGGCGCGTTGCCTATCGTGGCAAGACCAAACCGATGTCGATCGCAGGAAAGACGGCTATCATCGTCGATGACGGTGTCGCGACCGGTACGACCATGAAAATCGCGATCCGCGCCCTCAAGCGCCGGTCACCGAGGGAAATCGTCGTGGCGGTTCCCGTTTCACCGCAAGTGACGGTCGCCGCGCTGGAGCAGGAAGCGGACCGTGTAGTCTGCCTCAGTAGGCCAGGACAGTTCCAGGCCTTGAGCCATCATTATCGCCAGTTCCCGCAACTCTCTGACAACGACGTTGTCTCCGCTATGGACGAGGCTGCCCAGCTGTACAAAACTGGCCAGTGGCACGTTTCCGGCCTGGTTCAAAGGCCATGAAGAACAGGAGATCGAACTGATGCAGATCCGCACGCTTTCTGCTTTGGAATGTACCAAATTGCTGACGGCCAATCGCGTGGGCCGCCTGGCATGCGCAAAGGATGGACAGCCCTATGTCGTGCCGTTCCACTACGCCTATTCGGACGCCCATCTTTACGCGTTTTCCATGCCGGGCAAAAAGATCGAATGGATGCGGGCCAATCCGCTGGTGTGCGTCCAGGTGGATGAGCATGGACAGGGGCGGGGATGGAGAAGCGTCGTTGTTGACGGCCGATACGAAGAACTGCCTGACCGGATCGGCCACAAGCTTGAGCGGGATCATGCCTGGACGGTCTTGAGCAAGCACTCCGACTGGTGGGAACCCGGCGCACTCAAGCCGCTGGTTCCTCCCACAGCCGACAGTGCGCCGCATGTCTTCTTTCGGATCCTGATCGAACGGGTATCGGGACGGGAAGCGAGCGAGTAGTCATTCCATCAATTTGCGCGAGATGCGAAGGGCTGGCGCAATCTGCACCGGCCCTTTTGGATTGTTATCGCGCCATTAAGACCGGTAGTGACGAGCCCTCAAGCATTGACTTAGTGACCCCGCCGAAGATTCGCTCCCGCAGGCGGGAATGACCATAGGCGCCCATGACCAAGAGCTCGGCCGCGACGTCGCCGGCATGCTGGCGAAGCACGTCGGCAACCGAATGATTCGAACTCGGTAGCCGCTCGACGGTAACCTTCACGCCGTGCCGGGCAAGATAAGCCGCGGCATCTGCACCTGGCTCGTCGCCGTGATGGAACTCATTTTCGATGGGATCGATGATGACAAGGCGCACATCTTCGGCGCCTTTCAGCATATCGAGCGACTCGCGGACGGCGCGCGATGACTCCAGGCGGGCGTCCCATGCAACGAGGATGCGTTTCGGCTTCAGCGTCGGGCGCGAGCCCTCGGGAACAAGCAGGATGGGCTTTCCCGATGAAAACAGCGTGCCCTCGATGACTTTCTCCTTCAGCGCATGGCTTGCCAGCAGATCTGGTCCGAGAAGGGTCAGATCGGCGTAGCGGGCACGCCTTCCGATGACGTCGTCGGCCCATCCCATGTCGGGATAGTCGTCGCTCAGATCGGCCGATACGGCAGTCTGGGAGAGAAAGCCGGCGACGTCTGATTTTCGTTTCTCAAGCCTTCTCAACTCGGCCTGCCGCTCCGCAAGCCAGGCAGGCGAGACGACAGCGGCATACTCGCCCCCAGAGGGCGGCGCGGCCAGCTCGAGAACGAGCACGGAGAGATGGGCACCGACCTGTTCGCACAGTGAGGCGGCCAGCTTTAGATCGGCTTCGCCCTGGTTCGGCCCAGTAACCGTAAGCAGCGTCCTGAAAGTCACGGCGGCAACTCCTGATTTCGATTGAAAGGTCAATCTGGCTTCAGTCATTAGCGCGGGTGCCCGGCGCGCTCATTGCGCTGAATCAAATACCGTGACCGCGGGGCATTTGATCCGCATCAACGTACTGCCAAACCAGGGCTGTAGGTTTTCAGCTAATCAATCGGAAAACGCAGATGAAATTCCTGATCGCGGCGGCTCTGGCAGGATTGGCCTTCAACGCGGCTCGCGCCCAGGAACTTGGCGACGGCAAGGCCGAATACATGAACTCGTGCGCGGTCTGCCATGGTCCGGAAGGCAAGGGGGACGGCCCGTTGGCGACGAGTTGTTGAAGCGGCCGAGCGACCTGACGCGCCTCTCCAGGCGCAATGGCGGCGAATTCCCTTACTGGCGTGTTTATGCCGTGATCGACGGCCGCGCCATGGTGCCGGCGCATGGCGAGCGCGACATGCCGGTGTGGGGCAGCCAATTCCTGCCTGCCGACGTGAAGAAATATGGCCCGAACGCAGGCGAAATCGTCACCAGGGAACGGATCCATGAGTTGGCAGGCTATGTCCAGACATTGCAGCAATGAACGCAGCTCGCGCAAACGAAATACGCAAAACACACGTGGAAGGCCGGCCATGATCGTCGATGAGCAGCAAGCCGCTGCCTCTTTTCTGCTTGATCCTGCTACCCATGGCGCGGTCGGGGCCGTCGAGGCGATCGAGACTCACATTTCCCGTATTTTCCTCGTTGGCCAACGCGCCTACAAGATGAAGCGGGGGGTCAAGCTGCCCTATGTCGATTTCTCGGCGCCGGCCCTCAGGCTTGCCGCTTGCGAGAAAGAGGTGGAACTCAACTCGAAGACCGCGCCCGGCCTCTATTTGGTCGTGCGTCGAATCACCCGCGAAGCCGACGGCAAACTGGCTTTCAATGGCACCGGCCAAATGGTCGATGCTGCGATCGAGATGGTCCGCTTCGACCAGTCGAAGCTCCTCGATCGGATGGCAACCGCCGGAGAATTGACGCCGGCGCTGATGACCGCGGTTGCGCGCATGATCGTCAGCTACCACCGTGCCGCGCCGACGATCCACAATGGCGGCGGCTCATCAAATCTGGCTGGCGTGCTCGACATCAACGAGGCTGGCTTTGCCACCAGCCACGTTTTCGCAAAAGCTGAGGTCACGAGCTTTGCCGAGGCCTTCCGCAACGCCCTCGCCCGGCATTCCGGATTGCTCGACCGCCGGGAAGCCGCAGGCAAGATCCGCGGCTGCCATGGCGACCTGCATTTGCACAACATCTGCCTTTTAGACAGCGAGCCTCGCCTCTTCGACTGTATCGAATTCAACGACCAGATCGCCAGCATCGACGTTTTATACGACCTTGCTTTCCTGTTGATGGATCTTTGGCATCGCGGTTTTCCGCAGCTCGCCAACCTTGTGATGAACCGCTATCTCGATGAAGCCGACGACGAGGATGGGTTCGTGCTGCTGCCCTTTTTCATGGCTGTGCGGGCTGCCGTGCGCGCCCACGTCATCGCAACGCAGGTCGAGGAACGCAGCGCCGACAGCGACAGGCTGGTTGCCGAGGCGAGATCCTATTTCGACCTTGCCCGAACATTTCTCCAGGAAAAACCGGCGCGACTCGTTGCCGTTGGCGGTCTGAGTGGCTCGGGAAAGACGACCGTTGCCGAGGCGCTGGCCGCCCATTTCGGTGCAGCGCCAGGCGCCCGCATTGTCGAAAGCGACCGCGTCCGCAAGGCCATGCATGGTGTACCGCCGGAGACCAGGCTGCCGGACAAAGCCTATCGGCCCGAAGTTTCCGATCGCGTCTACCGCGAAATGGCATGGCGCGCCGGCCTGATCCTTTCGCAGGGCGGCTCGGTCGTGGCCGATGCCGTTTTCGACAGACCCGCCGATCGTGAGCGGATCGAGAAAGCGGCGCGCAGCCGGGCTATCAGATTCTCCGGATTTTGGTTGGAGGCGGCCCCGCTTGTCCTGTGGCAGCGGGTCAGCGAGCGCAAGGGCGGCCCTTCAGATGCCACGATCGAGATACTCTCGCGGCAATTGGAGCGAAATGCCACCCAGTCTGGCTGGCGAAAAATCGACGCTGATCGGATGCTCGCCGACATTGTCTTGGAATTGAGAAGGCACTCAGAGAGCGATGCGTCCGAAACCCTGTGCACAGCGTCCTGATCGGTGCAGCGGGCGATCGGCCTCAACTGAGTTCGAGCGTTACCTCGACAAGGCCGGGTTCGCTAGGATGACGCCTTATCGAGAAGCCAAACTCGCGGCACATGGCCAACATCCTCGTGTTCTCGGCGAGCATTATCCCTTCGATTCGTCCGATCCCATCGGCCCTCGCATAATCGACGATCTGGCTGAGCAATTCCCAGCCAAGACCATTACCCTGGAGATCTGTACGCACCAGCAAGGCGTATTCGGCGACGGTGTGGTCGGGATCGCAAGATATCCGGCTGATACCGGCCAGCGCGCCGGAGCTCGTATTCAGCGCAACGAAAGCCATGTTGCGACCGTAGTCTAGCTGGGTGAGCCGCTTCAGCATCTGGTCGGAGAAGCTTTTGCGGGGCGACAGAAAACGCAGGCGCAGATCATCGGGCGAAATCCTGGCAAGGAATTCGGGATAGAGCGAGATGTCGGCCGGCTTGATCGGACGGATATTGTAGTCGATGTCGCCCGCCGAAAACACCTTTTCCCAACCCGACGGATAGGGCCTTATGGCAAGTGCCGGGTTCGGCCCCGCCTCTTCCACCCGTTCCGGCTCGATCTCGATGCGGGCGTCGAGTGCAATCACACCCTCGGCGTCGGCCAGCAGCGGATTGATATCCACCGCAACGAGGCACGGAAAGTCGACGATCATCTGCGATAGGCCGTTGAGTGAAGCAATGATCGATTGCCGATCGGCCGGCTTGCGATCACGAAACCCGGCAAGAACGCGGCCGATCCGGGTTTGGTCGATTAGGTCACCGGCAAGAATGTCGTCGAGCGGCGGCAACGCGATCGCCGTGTCGTTCATCACTTCGACCGCGACGCCCCCGGCTCCAAAGAGGATGACTGGCCCGAAGATCGGGTCGCGGCTTATCCCGAGGATGAGTTCCTGCGCCTGTTTTCGCGCCACCATTGGCTGAACGGCATAGCCTTCAATGTCGGCTTGCGGTGCGTGCTTGCGCACGCGCGCCTCGATTGCGCGTGCCGCCTCCCCGGCGGCAACGGGGTCGGCGATGCCAAGCACCACCCCACCAATGTCCGACTTGTGCGTGATCGCCTTGGACAGGAGTTTGACGACGGCCTGCTCGGATGTCTTGAGGAACCGGCTGGCTGCCAGTTGCGCTTCGGCAGGAGATCTGGCGACGATCGTCTCGGGGACAGGGATGCCGTAGGCCGAGATTGCCGCCTTGGCTTCGGACTCGGTCAGCATACGCCGCCCTTCCCTGGCGACGGCCCTGAATATTGCAAGCGCGGCTTCCCGGTCGCTCGCGATGTCGCTGCGGCTCGACGGCGTGCGCATCAATGCCCGCTGGGCACGCGACCATTCGCTGAGATAAGAAACCGCCGTTGCGGCGTCCGCCGGCGTCTCGAAGCTGGCAAGACCAGCATCCTGAAGAACACGTCGCCCCTCGCGCGCCGTGTGTTCGCCGAGCCAGCAGGTCAGGACAGGTTTGCCGCTGATCTTGCCGCCCTGCGCGAGCACCGCCACGGCGCTTGCCGCGGCAAGCGGCGAGCCGAGCCCAGTCGGGCAGTTCATGACCAGGACGACGTCGGTGCCGGCATCGGCCATGATCGCCTCGATCGCGGCGGCATAGCGTTCTGGCGGGGCGTCCCCGATAATGTCGACCGGATTGGCGTGGGACCATGTACTCGGCAGGACGGCATCCAGACGAGTGATCGTTTCCGGCGATAGCTCGGCCAGGTGCCCGTTGCCTTCGACGAGTTGATCGACGGCAAGCACGCCGGCGCCGCCACCATTGGTGACTATGCCGACGCGGGCTCGTTCCAGCGGAACGAAACGGGCGGTCGTTTCAACCGCATCGAACAACTCGGTGAGACCTTTGACGCGCAGTATGCCAGCACGCAGCAATGCCGCATCGACGACGCGATCGGCGCCCGATAGCGCGCCGGTATGGGTCGCGGCTGCTTTGGCTGATTGCTCGTGCCGGCCCGACTTTATCGCAATCACCGGCTTTATGCGTGCCGCCGCACGCGCGGCCGAGATGAACTTGCGCGGATTGGGGATGGTTTCGAGATACATTACGATGGCGCGCGTGTGCATGTCGCCCGCCAGCATGTCGAGACAATCTCCCACGTCGACATCCGCCATGTCGCCCAGAGAGACGATCTGGGCGAAGCCGACATTGTTGTCCGCCGCCCAGTCTATCAGCGACGTCGCGATGGCGCCGGATTGCGACAGCAGCGCGATGCTGCCGGGTTTGGCGGCCATGTGCGCAAATCCAGCATTGAGCTTCAATGGCGGGATCATCAGCCCGACCGTGTTCGGCCCAATGATGCGGAAAACGGTGGGCTTGGCCGCATCGAGCATCGCCTGACGCAGGCCGTTTTCGTGCGTGAGCCCGGCGGTGATGACGATCGCCGCCCGCGTGCCCTTCTCTGCAAGGTCGCGCACTATGGCCGGAACTGTTCGGGGCGGCGTGACGATGACACCAAGGTCTGGAACGCCTGGAAGATCGGCCGCCTTGGCATAGGATTGCCGACCAGCCACTTGCGAATATTTCGGGTTGACCGGCCAGATCTCGCCCTCGAAGCCGCCGCTGACCATATTGTCGAAGACGACGCGGCCGACGGAGCCTTCGCGCACCGATGCGCCGAATACGGCGACCGACCTCGGGGCGAACGCATGTTCAAGATTTCGGATCGTCACCGGTGGGTCTCCCGTTCGCGGCGATAGTCGCCAATCGATCCTGCCCCTTCATTGCGCTGGATCAAAGCCTCGTCCGGTTCTCGCGATTAGCTGTTGCAAGAGGGTTCGAAGCGGTCGCTTGCGACGTAGCAGCCACTGCTGCGGTCAAGGATTGGAGAGTTAAGATGAGTTACTATTTCAGCAAGATCGTCGCCATGCCGTTCACAGCGGCAATCGACCACGTGAGCGACAAGCTCGCAAGCAAGGGGTTTGGCGTTCTGACCTCGATCAATGTTCAGCAGACCATGAAGGCCAAGCTTGGTGAAGATTTCAGGCCCTATGTGATCCTGGGCGCGTGCAATCCGCATTTCGCCTGGCGAGCCCTTCAGGCCGAAGACAAGATCGGAACCATGCTGCCCTGCAATGTCATCGTCACCGAGGTCGAACCAGGAAAGGTAGAAGTCGCGGCGGTGGATCCGGTCGCTTCAATGGGGGCCATCGCCAATCGCGAGCTTGCGCAGGTCGCGAACGTTGTGCGTCGCGTGCTCGAGGAGATGGTCCGCGAGCTCTAGCGCCAAAGGGGCCATCAAGGTTGAGGGACATCGGATGAGCGAGTCTGCTCTACGACGCGCATTGCTGGTCATCGCTATCCTGGGTCTCGCCGTCGGAGCCGGAGCCTGGCGAACGGGGCTCGGTCCCATCGAAGCCCACACGATCTGGACGGTGTCGACCTTGCCCGTGGTGGCGGCTCTCGCAATCTCCATTCTGCGCGATTTCTGGATCGGCCGCTTCGGCGTTGATGCGATTGCGCTGGTCTCGATGTCCGCCGCGCTGCTGCTCGGACAACCGCTTGCGGCAGTGGTGGTCGCTATCATGTATGCCGGTGGTACAGTCCTTGAGGATTTCGCTCGTGGCCGCGCGGAACGGAACCTCAAGGCGTTGACCGACCGATCGCCGCGTGTGGCCCATCGGACGACAACCCGAGGGACAGAGACAGTCCCCGTCGAAGATGTTGCTGTCGGGGACGAGCTTCTGGTCCGGGCCGGCGAATTGCTTCCCGTCGATGGTATATTGCTTGATCCTTCGGCCTCCCTCAACGAGTCCGCGGTGACCGGCGAGCCGCTGCCCGAGCGGCGGATAGCGGGCGACACGCTGCGCAGCGGCACCATCAATGCCGGCGAGACATTCAGCATGCAGGCTTCCGCCTTGGCAGACCAGAGCACCTATGCCGCGATCGTACGCATGGTCGCTGCAGCGCAGACGGCGAAATCCCCCTTCATTCGCATGGCCGACCGTTTCGCCCTGTTCCTGCTGCCTGCCACTCTGGTGGTTTCCGGCGCCGCCTGGTACATCTCCGGTGATCCAATCCGGGCGCTGGCCGTGCTGGTAGTCGCCACACCTTGCCCGCTCATCCTGGCTGCCCCTGTTGCCTTCATCGGCGGCGTCTCGCGTGCCGCGCGTGCAGGCATCCTGATGAAAGGCAGCGCGGCTCTGGAAGCGCTTGCGCAAGTCCGAACCGCGATCTTCGACAAGACGGGGACCTTGACCATCGGCGGCGCCGAGCTCATCGACATCGAAGCCGCACCCGGCTGTGAAGCGAACCAATCGCTGCAGCTGCTGGCATCCCTGGAACAGGCATCGCACCATGTGCTCGCCGACTCGATCATCCGGGCGGCGCGCGGCAGGCAGCTGATGCTTTCGCATCCGCATGATGTCAGCGAGCATCGCGGTGCAGGCCTCAACGGCCGGGTCGACACCATGTCGGTCGCGGCTGGATCGCGGGCTTTCGTGCTCGCCGACGAGCCGCTGCCCGGCTGGGCGAAAAGCGGCGAAGAAAAATACCGGGACGAGCCGGTGCTTAGGGTTTTTGTCGCCGTCGCTGGAGAGCTTGCTGGGATTTTCACCTTGGGCGATGCGTTGCGTCCTGATGCACGCGACGCGCTCGCCAATCTGCGCTCGGCTGGCATCACGCGCATGGTCATGCTTACAGGTGATGACAGTGCGGCAGCAAAGCGTGTTTCCTCCAGGCTTGATCTGGATGTCATCATCGCCGATGCCGTCCCTGCGGACAAGGTCACCACCGTCGAGGCCGAGAAAGCAACAGCGCCCACAATGATGGTTGGCGATGGCATCAACGATGCACCTGCCCTTGCCGCCGCAACGGTCGGTATCGCCATGGGCGCCCGTGGTGCGACCGCCTCCTCCGAGGCGGCCGACGTCATCGTGCTGACCGACAGGCTGCAGCCGGTTGCGGACGCGGTTCGGATTGCACGGCGAACGCGATCGATCGCCTTGCAGAGCATCATCGCCGGGCTGGCGTTGTCCGGGCTGGCAATGATCGCGGCGGCCATGGGGCAGATCACGCCGGTTGCCGGAGCGCTGCTTCAGGAGGGGATTGACGTCGCGGTTATCCTGAACGCCTTGCGCACGCTTGGCGATGGGCATCTGTGGCGCGCATAGTGGTTGAGAACAAAATCGGTGAATGGCGATGGCACAGCAAAATCTGGTGGTTTGCAGCAAATGCGGTGGGGTCAACCGCCTGCCGCCAGCCCGCAATGCCAGTGAGGCGAAATGCGGAAAGTGCGGGACCGCGCTGTTTTCGGGTCACCCGGAAGATGTCGACGCCGCGCGTTTCGATCATCAGATCGCGCGCAGCAGTCTGCCCGTTGTCGTCGACGTCTGGGCACCCTGGTGCGGCCCCTGCAAGATGATGGCGCCAGCCTATGAAGCGGCGGCAAGTGAACTGGAGCCGCATGTTCGTCTGATCAAACTCAACTCCGACAATGAGCAGGCTGTCGCGGCCAGGCTCGGCATCCGTGGCATTCCGACCATGATCCTGTTCCATGGCGGGCGCGAGATCGCGCGCACATCCGGCGCAATGACGGCAGGCCAAATCGTCAGGTGGGTTCGTGACCGCCTGCCGCCAACGGTCACCGCCTGAAGTCGTCGCGCCAATGGATCCGATCATCGCCCGGCTTGGGCTGGCGCTCGCAATAGGTCTTCTTGTCGGCTTGGAGCGTGGTTGGCAGGAGCGGGACGCGCCCGATCGCAGTCGCACAGCTGGCATCCGGACATTCGGCATATCTGGCCTGCTGGGTGGCGTGCTCGCTGCACTCGCCAACGCACTCGGCGCTGTATCCGTGCTGGTCGGCGGGTTCATCGCCTTTGCGACAATCTTTGCCTGGTACAAGGCACGCGAGGCTGCCCATGACGAGGACTTCAGCGTCACCAGCGTGATCGCGGGCCTGGGGGTGTTTGCCCTTGGCGCGCTTTCCGTCGCCGGCGATTATCGTGCTGCAGCCGCCGGTGGCGCGGCATTGGCGGTAATCCTGGCCAGCCGCGAGGTCCTGCACGGTCTTTTGAAGCGACTGACCTGGGTCGAACTGCGTTCGGCGCTGGTCCTTGCGGTGATGACGGCGATCGTCTTGCCCTTGCTGCCAAACCGCACGATCGACCCGTGGGCCGGTTTCAATCCCTGGGAAGTCTGGTTCCTGACGGTGCTGATGGCCTCGATTTCGTTCGCCGGATACGTGGCTGTTCGCATTCTGGGAAATACACGCGGTCTGCTGGTCAGTTCGCTCACCGGTGCAATCGTCTCTTCCACAGCAGTGACCTTGGCGCTTGCCCGCAATGCCGCGTCGGCAAGCAATCCGCTGCCGCTCGCCGGGGCGGCGTCCCTGGCAGCAATGGTTTCGGTGCTCCGCGTCTGCGCCGTGGTTCTGATCGTCGAGCCAAGTGTGCTCGCATCGGTCGTGATTCCGGCGATTACCGCAGCGCTTGCCTTCGCTGTCTGCGGCGCATTGCTGCTGGCTCGTGACAGCGGGAACGGTAAAGGCAGCGCGATCGCGCGCAATCCATTCGAACTGGGCCCCTTGCTGCTCTTCGCCTTGCTCTTTGCCATCGTCGCGACCGCAAGTGCCGGGCTGGCCGTTCAATTCGGTGGGCGCGGTCTGCTGGCGAGTTCGGCGCTGGCCGGCGCATTCGATGTCGATGTCTCGGTGCTTGGCGCGCTGCGCCTGGTCAAGCATTCCGTGTCCGTCGAGACCGTGGGCCAGGCCGTGCTCGCGGCGCTCGCAGCAAACGCGATCGGTCGCCTGTCGCTCGCAGTATTTGCTGGTCCGATCACGTTCTGGTTGCCACTGGCCGTCACAACACTGATAGCCGCGGCCATGGGTATCTGCGCCCTGTTGTTGCTCGGTCCTGGATAGAAGTGCTGTGCTCGCGCTTTTTTTGATACGGATCAAGAGCTAGGTCCCGCCACCGCTCTATGAAACTCCGTAGAAGGAGTTCGCCATGACCAGTGTGAAGGACCTCACCCCGAAATTCCGCAACGTCCGGCTGCTGCTCGCCCGTGAGAAAGGTCATCCGGAAGGCGACCGCGAAGAGGGCTATGACGTGCTCGCTCCGTTGACCGGCGAAGGCCGGATCGATGCGCAAGAGTGGAAATCGCACAAGGCCTCGTGCCGCGTTCGCCGATTTCGCACTGGCGAGGAGGATCTGGTCGGTCGGCTGAGGCGCAAGCCCGGCGGACATTGGTTCTTCGACTATGCCGACGGCGACCGCGACGACGAGATCGGCTTTCGTCTCGGCGACGAACGGTTCGTGACCGGCGAGTATGTGTCGATCGAGCGCAACGGCGCCATGCACACGTACCAGGTGGCGAGGGTCGAGCGGCCCTGACGCGGCGACGCAAGGCTCCCCTGGAGTAGACCATGTCGCGACGCATCTTGATTGTGGTCGGCCATCCCGATCCGTCCCCGGACCGGCTCTGCCGCGGTCTCGCCAGGGCCTATGGCGAGGGCGCGGAGAAGGCGGGGCACGCCGTCCGCCGGGTCGACCTGGCGGCGATCGATTTCCCGATGCTGCGGACAATGCAGGAGTTCGAGCACGGTTCAATTCCCGATGAACTGAAGGACGCAGCCGAAGCGATCGTCTGGGCGGAGCACATTGTCTTTGTTTTTCCGCTGTGGCTTGGGACCATGCCGGCCATGCTCAAGGCATTTCTGGAACAGGTCATGCGGCCGGGGACGGCCTTTGCCTATCCGGACAAGGGCGGCAGCTTTACCAAGACACTGCTTCGCGGCCGCTCCGCGCGCGTTGTGGTGACGATGGGTATGCCTTCCGTTCTTTACCGGCTATGGTTCCTGGGACACGGCATCGCCGGCATGAAGCGAAGCATCCTGCATTTTGTCGGTATCAGTCCGGTGCGCGAGACGTTGTTCGGCATGGTCGCCGGCGCCAGCGATGCGACCCGCGCGAAGTGGATCAGCCAGATCCGAAATCTTGGCGAGCGGGCCAGATAATCCTCAACCGCCAATCACGGTACCAGGACGGCGGCGCCGCTCAATCTGCCTTGCCTCAGATCGTCCAGTGCCTGATTGGCCTGTTCCAGTGAGTAGACCTTGGTGTGGGTGCGTGCCTGCGCACGCTTGGCAATGGGGAAAAACTCTTCGGCATCGCGGCGCGTCAGGTTTGCCACCGACACCAGTTCGCGCTCTTCCCAGAGCAACTCGTAGGCCATCGCCTGAATGTCACTCATAGGGATGCCGCCGCAAACCACCCGGCCGCCCTTGCGGACGGCACCAAGCGCGATCGGCACCAAGTCACCCACAGGAGCAAAGATGATCGCGGCATCGAGTTGCCCGGGCGGAAGTTGATCCGAACCGCCCGCCCAGGTCGCTCCAAGCGAGCGCGCGAAATCCTGTGCTTGCTCGTCACCGGGCCGGGTGACAGCGAAAATCTCACGGCCTTGCCAGATCGCGATCTGAGCGACGATGTGCGCGGCGGCGCCGAAGCCGTAAATCCCGAGCCGCTTGCCGTCGCCGGCCTTCTTCAGGCATCGCCAGCCGATCAGGCCGGCGCAAAGCAAGGGTGCCAGCGATACGGGGTCGGCATCCCGGTCCAGATCGAAGGCGAATTGCGCGTCGGCAATGACATGGCTGGCAAAGCCGCCATCGCGCGTGTAGCCCGTGAAATCTGGCTGATCGCAAAGATTTTCATGTCCTGTGGCGCAGTAGGGACAACGCCCGCAAGTATGCCCAAGCCATGGCACACCGACTCTCTGCCCGATCCTGGAAGGCGCCACCCCCTTGCCCACGGCATCGACGATGCCGACGATTTCGTGACCGGGAACGAGCGGCAATTTTGGGTGATGCAGATCGCCATCTATGACGTGAGATCGGTCCGACAGATAGCGCATGCCTCGACCTTCAACCTGATCTCACCCATCCCCGGTAAGGGGTCGAATCTTCGACCAGTTTCAAGGGAGTGCCTATGCTTTCGAGCACCATTGCTCTTATGACGCGCTCCATGTTGCCCCGCAAACAAACGAAGCCGATTACGATCAACTCCTCCGCTATTCCCGGCACCAGGCGATGGGATGCGATCCGGGCAACCTTTCGAAAACGGCGACAAGTCGCAGGCTCCTAGCGCTGCTCTGTTTTGGGGGTTCATGGACCGACGGTGAACTCGGTCCACATGCCGGCGCCAAAATGACCTGGCACGTTGCAGATAAGCAGGTATTTTCCAGCCTTCAGGTCGACGGTCAATGTGCCCGATTTGCCGGGATCGAGCTCCGAAACCTCGCCCTTGTCGCCCGCCTTGTCTTCGTCGACCCGGTTCTCGGCCTCAACATAGGGAAGCGGCTTGCCGGGATCGGCAAGGTACATCACGATCATTTCGTGAACGGTGTCCTTGGAGTCATTCTTCACTTTGAATGTGACCTCCCCGGCCTTCACGGCTCCGGGGGACGCCTTGATGCCCATGGTGGCCTTCGAGAGATCGCGTCCTGGCGTTGCATAAGCAAGAGCCATCGGCATCTCCGTACTCGCGCCCTTGTCCGAAAGCGAGACCTGAACAAGCTCGGCAGTCCGCGCAACGCCCGCACTGCTTGCCATCAGCATTGCGGCCGCAAGCCCGAGCGCCACTCTCCTCGATATGGTTTCCACGGTATTCCTCTTTCAGGACGGCAGCAGAAGCGCTCTACATCCTGGCGGTCATCATGCTCGCAGCACACCCGCGGTCGTTGCGCCAGATCAAACCGACCGATGCGAGCCCGATCTGCGGCCCGACCAAACTGTCAGCCAGTTGTCAGGTTGAAGTGGTTATTTCGGAACCAATGACGGCGAAAAGGCCGTCTGACAGACCGATCGAAATCCACCCGCAGGCGCAAAATCGGCGCCCAACTCCCGAATGGAGCCATCATGTATCGCACACTCGTCCTCGCCGCTCTCGCTGGCATGATTGCAGGACCGGCGCTCGCCGCCGGCGACAGCTGCAGCACCGCCCCGAAATCACAGTTCAAGCCCAAGGCAACGCTCGAGGCGCAATTGACCGGCCAAGGCCTCACCGTGCGCCAGATCAAGGTCGAGAAGGGTTGCTACGAAGTCTACGCGGTCGACAAGGCCGGCAAGAAAGTCAACCTGGCCTACAATGCCGAAACCCTTGAAAAGCTCGACAATGCCGAAGCCGGCGAAAACTGATCTGCGTGTTTCAGCCACTGCGGACGTGCAGCCATCTTCGCAGATGGTGCGCGTCTGGGACCTGGTCGTACGGAGTTTCCACTGGGCGCTGGTGCTCAGCTTCGTAACGGCCTGGTTCACCTCCCATTCCTCCGAGGTCTTGCACCATTTGGCAGGTTACGCCGCCGCCGCCCTGGTCGTGATGCGGCTCCTGTGGGGCGTTGTGGGCACGCCCTATGCGCGGTTCACTCAATTCGTGCGAGACCCGGCGACGGTGCTGCGCTATCTCTCTGCAATACCGAGCGGTCGCGAAGCCCGCTACATCGGCCACAACCCGGCCGGCGGCGCAATGGTGGTCGCGCTGATGGCTGCGATGGGGTCAACCGCACTGACCGGCTGGCTGATGACTACGGACGCCTATTTCGGCGTGTCGCGGGTTGAAACGGCGCACAGCCTGAGCGCGCACGGCTTACTTGTGCTGGTCCTCTTCCATATAGGCGGCGTCGCGCTGGCAAGCTTTCGCCATCGCGAAAACCTGGTACGGGCCATGATCACCGGGCGAAAACGCAAAGCCGAGTCGGCGGACATCGCCTGACGACCTGCCAATGGGCCAAATTCGATTTGCGCCCCGGCCGATATCGGGGGCGCGTGTCGGTCGCTCCTTGTTCAACATGGCCCTGGAAGCGCGCGATGCGACATGGGCGGAGCGGATAATATAAGAGCAGGCATTGGTGCGGCGACCCAGAAACCGGAACACCAACGCCACTCTTTTTATTCAGCAACCGCTTATTGACCCGCATCAAAGCTGCCGGTCCTGCCTTCCTGTTTATTGCCTCCCATCAGAGCTTTCAAAAGTGGGGAGAGCATCATGACTACGGCTGATTTCAACATCCCGGTTCCGCAAGTCGGTACCTTGGCGCCTGCGAAACTTCGATTGGGGTCGTTGACCGCCTTGGTCATCGGCTCGATGGTCGGGTCCGGCGTCTTCAGCCTGCCGCAGAACATGGCGGCAGGCGCTGGTCCCCTCGCAATTCTGATTGGCTGGGGTATCACCGCGTTCGGCATGCTGGCGCTGGTCTTCGTCTATCAATCGCTTGCGACCCGCAAGCCCGAGCTCGACGCCGGTCCCTATGCTTACGCCAAGGCCGGCTTTGGTCCCTTCATCGGCTTTAACAGCGCCTGGGGCTACTGGATCAGTGCCTGGGTCGGCAACGTCTCCTATGCTGTGATCGTGTTCAGCGCCCTGTCCTATTTCTTTCCGGCCTTCGGTGACGGAAACACCTGGCAGGCGGTGCTCGGCGCATCGGTCCTGCTGTGGCTGATCCACATCCTGGTTCTCGCCGGCATCCGGCAGGCCGCGGTCGTCAACCTCATAGTCACCGCGGCAAAGATCGCTCCGATCGTCCTGTTCGTTGGCGTTGTTGCCGTTGCCTTCAAGCTTCAGGTCTGGTCCCTCGACTTTACCGGTCTCGGCAACGCCAGTCTCGGCTCGATCACCGCACAGGTGAAGAGCACGATGCTGGTGACGTTGTGGGTGTTTATCGGCATCGAGGGCGCCAGCGTCTTTTCTGGCCGTGCGGAGCGCCGCAAGGACATCGCCACCGCGACGGTTCTTGGCTTCTTCACATGCCTCGCGCTCTACGCCCTGGTGTCGCTGCTGTCACTCGGCGTCCTCAGTCAACCCGAACTCGCCGGCCTGAAGAACCCCTCCATGGCCGGTGTGCTAGAAGCCGTTGTCGGCCCGTGGGGCGCTAGCCTCATCAACATCGCGCTCGTGGTGTCGGTGGTCGGCGCCTTCCTGAGCTGGACGCTGCTTGCGGCTGAAATTCCGCATGTCGCCGCCAAGGACGGCACAATGCCGAAGTTCTTCGGCTGGGAGAGCGAACGCGGTGTGCCATCGACCTCGCTGCTGATCACCAACCTGCTCGTCCAGGCATTCCTGGTGATCACGCTCTTCGCCCAAAGCACCTATCAAGCGCTGTTCTACATCGCGTCGGCCGCGATCCTGGTTCCCTACATTTTTTCCGGAGCTTACGCAGCCAAGCTCGCGCTGACCGACGAGAGTTACGGGAATGGCGAGCAGCGCGTCGGGGCTCTTTTTGCCGGATTGCTGGCCACGGTCTACGGACTGTGGCTCGTCTATGCGGCGGGACCCGCCTACCTGTTCATGTGCGCGATCCTCTATGCGCCCGGCATCATCTTCTACATCTGGGCGCGCCGCGAAACCAACCAGCGTGTGTTCCACCCTGCCGAAGCAGCGCTCGCCGCAGCTCTCGTCGCCGTCGCCATCCTCGCCGTTTACGAGATGTGGACCGGCGCCGTCAGCCCGCTTTGAAGGGATCGGTTCGATGACAAGCCTGGGTGTTCACTCCGAAGTCGGCCGTCTGCGCGAGGTTATGGTCCATCGTCCGGACCTCAGCCTGCGCAGGCTGACGCCGGAGAACTGCAAGGCGCTGCTTTTCGATGACGTGCTATGGGTCAAGCGCGCCCGCCAGGAGCACGATGTCTTCGTCGATGCATTGCGTGAACGCGGCGTCGTGGTCCATTCCTTCGGAGAGCTCCTGGCTGAGACGATGAGCCTGGCCAAGGCCCGCGAGTGGCTTCTCGACCGCAGGGTCCACCCCGGGGTCGTCGGTCTCGACATGGTCAATGAGCTGCGCGGATGGCTCGATGATATGCCGTCGGCGCAGCTTTCGTCCTTCCTCGTCGGCGGGGTTGCCAGGGCGGAGCTTCCTTTCGAACCCAAAGGTCTGACCGGGAGGACGCTCGCCCCCCAAGATTTCGTGCTGCCGCCGCTTCCGAACCAGCTGTTCACCCGCGACAGTTCCTGCTGGATCTACGGCTCAGTCTCGGTCAATTCCATGTACTGGGCTGCGCGGCGCCCTGAAGCCGCCAACGTCGAGGCCGTCTACCGCTTCCATCCTCGCTTTCGCGACAGCGGCATACCTTTCGTGTCGCCGGACCTAGGCACAGGCACGAGCCTCGAAGGCGGCGACGTTATGCCGATCGGTGGCGGGACTGTTCTCGTCGGCATGGGGGAGCGCACCACGCCGCAAGCCGTTGGCGACCTGGCCCGCAAGCTGTTCGCAGCCGGTGAGGCAACACGCGTGATTGCCGCCTTGATGCCACGCGACCGCAGTTTCATGCATCTCGACACCGTCTTCACCTTCTGCGATCGCGATCTTGTGACCTTGTATCCACCGGTGGTCGACCGCTTGCGCTCCTTCTCGCTGCGGCCGGGCGATGGCGAGGCGGCGGTCGAGGTCACGGATGAGGCAAAACCATTCACGGCTGTCATTGCCGAAGCGCTTGGGCTGAAAACGCTCCGAATCATCGCCACCGGTGGCGACCGCTACGAGGCCGAACGCGAACAATGGGATGATGGCAACAATGTCGTTGCGGTCGAACCCGGCGTGGTGGTCGGTTATGACCGCAACGTCTACACCAACACGCTTCTGCGCCGCGCGGGCATCGAAGTGATCACCGTCGAGGGGGCTGAACTCAGCCGCGGCCGCGGCGGTGGCCATTGCATGACCTGTCCGGTGGTCCGCGACGCAATCTGACGTGAAAGGAATTCTGGATGTCGACCAATCTTCACGGCCGCTCCGTCCTGACGCTGGACGATCTCACCGCCGATGAAATCCGCTTTCTTCTTAAGCTTGCCGCGGACCTCAAGGCGGCCAAACTCGCCGGGCATGAGATCCCGCGTCTGGTCAGGAAAAACATCGCACTGATCTTCGAGAAGGACTCGACTCGCACGCGCACAGGGTTCGAAGTCGCGGCCTACGACCAGGGCGCACACGTGACTTACTTTGGTCCCAGCGGCAGCCATATTGGCCACAAGGAATCGATGAAGGACACGGCGCGCGTGCTCGGTCGCATGTACGATGCGATCGAATATCGCGGCTTTGGCCAGCACCAGGCGGAATTGCTTGCCGCGCATGCCGGCGTGCCCGTCTACAACGGCCTCACCAACGAGGCGCATCCAACACAGATCCTCGCCGACCTCATGACCATGCGCGAATACACGCACAAGCATCTTTCGGACATGACCGTCACCTTCGTCGGCGAAGGGCGCGACAACGTCGCGCTGTCGCTGGCACTAGGCGCAGCCAAGGTCGGTATCGACATGCGCATCGCCTCGCCAAGGGAGCTCTGGCCGGATGAGGTATTTTGCGGCCATGTCGGAGAGCTCGCAGCACAAAGCGGCGGCCGCTTCCGGCTCGACGAGAATGTGACGGGTTGCGTCCAGGATGCCGATTTCATTTACACCGACGTGTGGATGTCAATGGGCGAGGACAAATCCGGCTGGGCCGAGCGTATTCGTCTTTTGACACCCTACCGCGTGACCGGCGAGGTAATGGCTGCCGCCGGCAACCCCCACGTCAAATTCATGCATTGCCTGCCGGCGTTCCATGACACGGATACCGAGATCGGTGCCTTCGTTGCGAAGGAATATGGCATCGATTGCATGGAGGTCACCCACCAGGTGTTCGAGTCTGCTGCCTCCATCGTTTTTGATCAGGCCGAAAATCGCATGCATACAATCAAGGCGCTCCTCGTCGCCACGATCGGTAACTGAGATGCTGATCGTCGTTGCACTTGGCGGAAACGCGCTACTGCGACGCGGCGAACCGATGACGGCCGAAAACCAGCGCGCCAACATCGTGCGCGCTGCCGCTGTGTTGGCGAAGCTGGTCAACACAGGGCACTCGATTGTCGTCACGCACGGCAACGGTCCGCAGGTGGGACTGTTGGCCCTGCAGGCAGCGACAACTGCGGACGGTCGCACATTTCCACTCGACGTGCTTGGCGCCGAGAGCGCGGGGATGATCGGCTACGTCATTGAGCAGGAGCTCTGCAACCTCCTTAAGGAGAGGCTTTTTGCGACGCTGCTGACGCAGGTGAGGGTCGATCCGCAGGATCCGGCCTTCGCTCATCCAACGAAGCCTATCGGCCCTGTCTACGATGAGACAACCGCACGCAGGCTTGCCAGCGAGCGCGATTGGCAGATCGCGCCAGATGGCGACAAGTGGCGCCGCGTCGTGCCTTCGCCCAGGCCCCTGGCAATCCTGGAAGCATCGGTAATCGCGTTCCTGGTCGAGCGCGGCGTGATCGTCATCTGCACCGGTGGCGGCGGTGTTCCTGTGATAGCAAGGGAGGACGGCAGTCTTTGCGGTGTGGAGGCAGTCATCGATAAGGACCTGGCAAGCGCACTTCTCGCCCGACAGCTGAGAGCCGACATGCTGCTCATGCTGACCGATGTCGACGCCGTTTATGAAGGCTACGGCACGCCGGGCGCTCGCGCGCTTCGTCAAGTGCGGTCAACGGAAATATCAGGGCGGAATTTTGCAGTGGGATCGATGGGGCCAAAGATCGAAGCTGCGGTCGAATTCGCGCAAGCGACTGGCAATCCTTCAGCGATAGGCCAACTCAAGGACGCCGTTGAAATCGTCAAAGGCGAGCGAGGCACCCTGTTCGCCCCCTGAGCCGTCCGGCCTTCAAGGCCTTCGAGCATTTTTCCAGCCGGGTTGCTCGCTGAGATCCCAGTACCTCTAAAATTCATCGTCATGCGCATCGCTTGATCGCCGTCAAGGCAAGCCGCGTCGCACGTTAGGTTGCTCCTGGAAACGCGAACGGGGCGCCGGCGGATGAGCTACAAATCCATTCGCTTGAACGTGGACATTGACGGTCCGATCGAGCCCATTGCCAGGGTAGGTATCGACCTCGCCCGGTTGATAGGCTTTTTGCGCGGCCGAAGCTCCGCTGCCGGTGACAATGGCTCCGGAAGGCGCCGAGCTGGCCGCGCAGTTTGTGGGAGCAGTCGATGGCGAGCGCAGTGCCGAGCACCGCGCCCGCATCTGCGCCGGCAAGATCATAGGCGAGAAGCCCGAGCGCGACAGTGGCGAGGCCGGTGCCGATGAGCGCGATGACCTGCGCCATGAACAGATGCCGATAGGTGCGATCGGCGAGAACTTCCAGCATGATTATCTTCTCGGGATGCTTGGGCGGCGTAAGGTGCCACGCCAGTAGTAGGATCAGTGTTTGTGGCCTTCCGGCTCAACCATCTTGAACGGCAGGACCTGTTGCTTGCCCTTTGAGGTCAGGATCAGCCTCGCCTCGAACTCGTGCGGCTCGGCGGGGGCGACGCTGCTTTCACGACGGTGGTGATTGCCGGCGACAGGCCCGAGCGAAAGCGTCTCGGGATCTTCGGACCGGTCGATGATCACGGTCGCCCCTAGATCGTCGGCATGGCTGTCGATGGTGAGACGGAAGCGCTCGCCAGCGGGCGTATCGACGATTTCGAGCGTTCCCGTTGCCAGGTCGCTGACGACCTTGAAAGGCTCCGGCGCATGATCGGCGTGGGCCGAACCGCCCGCCACGGATCCGACTTCGCCTTCCAGACGGATGTTCGCCTCCGAGAGCGCCGGCAGGTGGTCGAACAGCTCCCCTCTCAAAGCCTCCGCGATGCCGACCACATCCTTTGCGCTCGCTGTCTCGGCCACCTTGATGGCGATATCGGCGTGCAGCCTGTGGCCTATCCAGCGCGCCCGCACCTGGGCGACCCGTTGGATGCCCCCCACATGTTCAGCCGCATGATGGATTTCCTCGACGATGCCCGGCTCGACGCCATCCAGCATGCGTGTCAGCACCGCCTTTGAGGACTGCCAGACGATGGCGAGGATAGCCACAGTGATCAAAAGGCCGATGATCGGGTCCGCGAGCGGGAAGCCTAGCCAGACGCCGGCCGCGCCAAGCACCACCGCAAGGCTGGTGAAGCCATCGGTGCGGGCGTGATAGCCGTCGGCGATCAGGGCCGCGCTGTTTATCTCGCGGCCGACGCGGATGCGGAATACCGCGACAGCCTCATTGCCCAGGAAACCGACCAGGCCGGCGGCGGCAACCCAGCCGAGGAAGCTGATGGCTTGGGGATGGATCAACCTGTCGATCGCCTCATAGCCGGCGACGATGGCACTGAAGAGGATAATCAGGACGATGATGATGCCGGCCAGATCCTCGACCCGGCCAAGGCCGTAGGTGAAGGTCCGTCGAAACCCCTCTCCCAACAAATGTCGTCCACTGTTGTCCACCCGCCATTTCGCCAGTTGCTGCCATTCGTGTCGACCGCAGCCTTGCCGTTCCGACATAAGGCTATCGAGCATATCGGAGATCACGCTCCGCTAAGCGGCGATCAGCAGGAAAGCGATCGTGACCAGACCGGCCTTCGAAGTCCAAAATCCGCCTGCCTCGGCCTTCGGTTCTGGTTCGGACCCGGTCGGGGGATCGAACATGCGGTGCACGTTGTTGGTGTTCATGGGGTGGGTTCCTTATTTGTCAGCGATTGTCGTTGCGGGAGCTTTCGAGCCCATAGACGATGAGGCTGACGGCCCAGACCAGTCGCGGGCGAAGAGTGGCCACCTAAAGTCGGAGCCGATTGTGAAGTTGACCGCCGACATCAAGCCGATGGACGACGCTCCTCCGATCAGAACGCCGGCCACCGCGATCGCATGGCGCGCGCGTAACGCGGTGATTGCCAGCGCAACCAGGAGAACGCCGGGGGCGAGGGCGTAGCCGCCGAGCATCCGGAAACCTGGGTGAGCCACACGGAGGTCGAACGGATCCTGCAAACGCTCTACGGCATCTTGCGAACCCGAGGCCAGAACGGCCAAGACAAGGTGACGGCGGCGGCGTCAAAACGCCTCCTAAACCGGCGGATTTGTACCCAACCATCTCGTAGGCAAGGTTAGCGCGGCTTGGTGAAACCCGCAGGGTCAGCACCAATGGCGCGGTCAGGCTTTTAACCACCCTCTCCAGAAATGCTTCAGGAACTCAAGGCAGACCAGCACTGCGGCTCCTGCCGCCAGCGTCATCGAGAGGTCGTCAAGGTGCAGCGGTCCGAACTGGAAGAGACCACTGGCGAATGGCCAGAGAAGTGTCCCGCCCAGCGCTGCAGCAACCACCACGACGACAAGAGCAAGCGATCGATTGGGCCGGAACAACGCAATCAGCAGCGAGTCGCCGAACGTACGGTTGACGAAGATCAGGCCGACGATCGAGAGGACCAGCGAAAAAAACGTCAAGGCGCGAATTTCGTTCTCCGGCATTCCCCAGTGGAAGGCAAAAAGGAAGATGCTTGCGACAAGTGCGAACGCCAGCAGGCCCTGCACAACGCTCCAGGCTATGAGCGAGCGCGAAAAGAGCGATGCTTGCGGATCTCGTGGAGGGCGATTCATGACGTCATCTTCCTCGGTCTCGGCTTCAAAGACCAAGGAACACACCGGATCGATCACCATTTCCAGAAAGGCTATGTGCATCGGTCCGAACAGAATGGGCAGGCCAAACAGCAGAGGAAGAAGGGCCAGCCCAGCGATCGGCACATGCACGGCAAGAATGAAGCCCATGGCCTTGCGCAAATTGTCGTAGATGCGGCGGCCCAGCCGTATGGCTTTGACGATCGACCCGAAGTCGTCGTCGAGAAGGACAATGGATGAAGCCTCGCGCGCGACGTCGGTGCCGCGACCTCCCATGGCAATGCCGATGTTGGCCGCTTTCAGCGAGGGGGCGTCGTTGACGCCGTCTCCTGTCATGCCGACGATCTCGCCATTGGCCTTCAACGCTCTGACGATCGCCAGTTTCTGCTCGGGCGTGATCCGCGCGAACACTGTGGCGGTCTTGACGCGCGCGCAAAGTGCCGCATCGTCCATTGTCTTGAGCGTTTCACCGGTCACGACGTCGTTGAAATCGAGCCCAGCCTGACTGGCTATTGCTCTGGCGGTCGCCGGATAATCCCCCGTGATCATGACCACTCTGATTCCAGCGGACCGGCAGTTGTTCACGGCATCCGGAACCTCCGGGCGGAGGGGGTCAGCCAGCCCGACGAGGCCCATGAACTCGAAATCGAAGCCTGTCTGCCTTTCTGGCAGTTCACCAGCACAATGACTGGCTCGGGCCACCCCGAGGACGCGCAGTCCTTCGGTCGCCATGGCGTCCACGGAAGCCTTGATCGAAGCGAAGCGCTCCGCGCTCAGACGACAGAGTGCCGCTATGGCCTCCGGCGAGCCCTTGGCGGCGACCAGACAGTCGCTGCCGTCAGCCGGTGATCGCCAAGCATTCGACATGGCCAGCAGCTCGGGACGCAACCCATAGGCGCGGACAAGTTTCCGATCAACACTGTCCAGATCCTTGCGACTGGGTGATCGCTCCTGCGAAAGGGTGTGAAATGCCTTTTCCATCGGATCAAAAGGAATTTCGGCGCTGGCGAGCACACCAAGCTCGACCAGCTCGCCAAAGGCCGCCGGCATCCCGGCATTCATGTTGTCCGGTAACCGGAACCGTTTGCCGTCAGGCGTTCTCAGCTCCGCGATTGTCATGCGGTTTTCGGTCAACGTTCCGGTCTTGTCGGTGCAGAGAACTGTCGCCGAGCCAAGCGTTTCGATCGCCGCCGCACGACGGGTGAGCACGCGCGCCTGCGAGATGCGCCAGGCGCCCATGGCCATGAAGATGGTCAACACCATCGGGAATTCCTCGGGCAGCATCGACATGCCCAGCGCGATGCCAGCAAGGACCGCGTCGAGCCACCCGCCCCGCAAAACGCCATAAAGCACGACCGCCAGAACGCTGACCGCACCACCGACCAGTGCGAAGATGCCGACAAGACGTTTCGTCTGTCGCTGCAAGCGGGGTGCTTCGGTCTCCATAATGCTGAGCGATTGGCCGATCGCACCGATTTGGCTCAGCGGCCCGGTTGCCAGAACTTCGCCAATGCCCGAACCGCGCACCACGAGTGATCCGGAAAATGCGAAAGGCAGGTCGTCGCCGCCTGGGCGGCGTTCGGCTGGCGGGTCGCCATCCTTGGCTGCAAACTTGCGCACCGGAACCGACTCACCGGTCAGCAGCGATTCATCGGTCTGGAGATCCAGGCTTTGGATCAGCAAGACGTCGGCCGGCACCCGATCGCCCTCGCCCAGCACCACCAGATCGCCGCGCACGACCTCGCGCCCTGCAATGCGCCTACGTTCACCGTCGCGTATCACCAGGGCACGCGGGCTTGTCAGGTCGCGCAACGCCTCCAGAACGCGTTCTGTCCGCGCTTCCTGTACGATGGTTATCCCCACCGACAAGGTGGCAAAAGCAGCCAGGATCAACGCCTCATGCAGATCCCCAAGCAGCAGGTAAACGGCACCTCCGCCCAACAGAAGGGCCAGCATCGGTTCGCGCACGACTTCGAAGGCAATCCGCAGCGGCGTCCGCCGGTTCGATCTGGGCAGTTCGTTGAAACCATCGAGGGCGAGCCTGGCTTGTGCCTCGACCTCGCTGAGACCAGACAAAGCGATAGTGGGTCGGGTGGATTGGGACATTTGGGTGTTTCCCTCGTTCCCAACATCTTTAATCAGGTGAATAGAGCGGGCCTTGACCTACCGCAAAGGCTATCGTTCAAATGCCGAACGGACACCCGGTTCTGGATGGCCATTCGCCGATGCAACGGGCCAGCCTGAACGGATTAGGTGGTTTCCCTTAGGGACATAACCGAATTTCGCGATCTGCGGATTCGCGCGATTGCTGTGTTACGGATCAACCGGGAACACAGCCATGTACGCTCAACAGATCGCCAAGATTGAACTGCCAACGCAGCCGAGCCCTTTCGCTCTCCTCGATGGGGCTATGGCGCAACCGGTCAGCTTCTTCCCGGCTGGCACGGAGATCTACGCCCAAGGCGAAAAGGCAGGACCCCTTTACCAGGTCGAATTCGGCGCGGTGCGTGTCTACCGGCTGCTCGCCGACGGCCGCCGGCAGATCAGCGCCTTCCACATGGCCGGAGAGACTTTCGGCTTCGAGGCCGAGGCCACCCATCATTTCTTCGCCGAGGCCATCAACGCGACCGGTATCCGCGTTGTCCGGATCGCTGCGGCCGCGGACATGTCCCGCCAGTTGCTGCCGCTTGCGCTCAAGGGCTTGATCAGAGCTCAGGAACATCTGCTGGTCCTTGGCCGCCAGAACGCCATCGAACGGGTCGCAGCGTTCCTAGTCGACATGACGGAACGGCAGGGCGGCTTGCGCCAGGTCGACTTGCCGATGTCGCGACTGGATATTGGCGACTATCTCGGCCTCACCATCGAGACGGTGTCGCGGGTCTTCACCCGACTGAAGGACAAAGGCGTCATTCGCCTGCTCGGTTTGCGCAGCATCGAAATCCTCAAGCAGGACGTGCTTTTGGACATGGGTGAATAACCCACCCTCGCCGCTGCGACGACGCCAGACAACACCCAAGGATTTGAGACGATGAACAAGACGCTCACCACCCACACGGGATTCTGTTTCCAAGTGCGCGGCGCGCGCCCCGAGGACGAGCCGGCACTGGCTGAGTTTTTCACCCATGTGACCCCTGAAGATCTGCGCTTCCGCTTTCTCGGCGCCGTGCGGGAAGTTTCGCACGAACGGCTGGTGGCAATGACGCGGTCCGATGATGCGCACATCCATAATTTTCTTGCATTCGCACCAGACGGAATGCTGATCGCGGTGGCGACACTGGCCAGCGATCCGGCCGACCGGCGTGGCGAGGTCGCTGTCTGCATTCGCGATGACCGCAAGCAACTGGGCGTCAGCTGGGAATTGCTCGCCCACATTGCGCGCTACGCGGATGAGCTCGGTCTCGAAACCATCGAGTCGATCGAACACCGGGAAAACCGTGCGGCAATCGAGCTTGAGCGCGAGATGGGCTTCACCGTCACGACGGATCCGGATGACGCAACCCTCGTGCTGGTGCAACGCAAGCGAGGGGCCAAGTTGCCGAAGTAGCTGGGCACGCGGTTCCAGCGGCAGACAGACCGCTCAGAATGCCAGCGTCTCGCGGGCAACGGCCTGTTCCTCACCGGCCGGAATGACGAGAATGTCGACGCGCGAATTTGGCGCGCTGACACTCTCCGCACCTTTCTGGTTCAAATGCTCATCGAGCTCGACGCCAAGCCACGCAGCTGCTTCGCAGATCCTGTGCCGGATCAGTGGCGCGTGTTCGCCGATGCCAGCGGTGAACACCAGCGTGTCGAGCCCGCCAAGCGCGGCGGCAAGCGAGCCGATTTCACGTCCGACACGATAAACAAATAGGTCGACGGCTTGAACGGCCGAAGGCTCTTTTGCGCCCAGCAGAACCTGCATGTCTCCAGAAATGCCGGAGACGCCCAGCAGGCCCGAACGTTCGTAGAGAAGGCTGGCCAGGTCTTCGCTCGACAGCCTCCTCTCCTGCAGCAAATACAGGATGACGCCCGGGTCCAGCACGCCGCAGCGGGTGCTCATGACGAGGCCGTCAAGCGTCGAGAACCCCATCGTCGTGGCGACACTGCGTCCAGCCTTCATCGCGCAGAGGCTGGCGCCGCTGCCGAGATGGGCGACGATCACCCGACCGCCGGCGGCCGCACCGTAGCGCTCGCGCAGCTTCGCAGCGATATGGCTGTAGGACAGGCCGTGAAAACCATAGGAAACGATGCCCGCCTCGGTCATCGCGCGCGGCAGCCCGTAGATCTTGACAAGTGCTGGCCGGCTCGCATGAAACGCAGTGTCGAAGCATCCGACCTGACGCGCCCGCGGGAGGAGCTCTGCAGCCCGGGCAACGATCTCGAGATTGATCCTTTGATGGATGGGCGCCAGCGGCTCCAGCAGCTGTAGTGCCTCGAGCGCGTCCGTGTCGAGCAGCGTCGCTTGGGTGAAGTCGCGCCCGCCATGGACGATCCTATGCCCGACCCTGTTGATGCGGCCAAGAAGGTTGCGATCGGCGAGCAGCGCAGCGACCGTTGAGAAGGCTTTGGCAACATCGATCGATTTTTCGCCCAGGCTGATGTCGATCTCGGGGGATCCGGCCGCGGCCGCGACGTGCAGGCGCGGATGCCGTGCGAGCGACGAAATACTGCCGCGCAGCAGCTCGGAAAGCTCGGCGCTTGCCTCGAACACCGCGAATTTCAAGCTCGATGACCCGCTGTTCAGGACAAGGAACGCATCACTCATGAAGCCGTCCGCATTCTCGGCCCGGTGGTGCGCCGAAACCCGCTCGTCGGCTTATTGGGCAAGTCTGGCGCCGCATCCATGCCCTGCTCCCATTTCCAGCCAAGGATCTCCGGCATATCCTGACCATGAGCACGGATATAGGCCCGATGCTCAATCAGTTTGCCTTCCATCTCCTGCACCTGCCCGATATTGGCGCCCTTGCCCTTTGGCAGCCGCTCAAGGACGCTCTGGACGAGATGGTATCGATCCAGGCCATTGAGCACCGTCATGTCGAATGGCGTTGTCGTCGTGCCTTCCTCATTGTAGCCGCGCACATGGATGTTGTCGTGATTGGTGCGCCGGTAAGTCAGGCGATGGATGGTCCAGGGATAGCCGTGATAGGCGAAGATCACCGGCTTTTCCGAGGTAAACAGGGCGTCGAATTCACGGTCCGACAACCCATGGGGGTGATGCTCCTTGGGTTGCAGGGTCATCAGGTCGACGACATTCACCACCCTGATCTTGAGTTCGGGAATGGCATACCTGAGGATCTGCACGGCCGCCAGCGTTTCGAGCGTCGGGACGTCGCCGGCGCAAGCCATCACGACGTCAGGATCCTCGCCATTGTCGGTCGAAGCCCAGTCCCAGATGCCGATACCCGTCCCGCAATGAACGATGGCCTTGTCCATTGAAAGCCACTGCCACGATGGCGGCTTGCCGGCGACGATCACGTTGATGCGGTTCCATGTCTGCAGCACGTGATCGGTCACGCACAGCAAGGTGTTGGCATCCGGCGGCAGGTAGACCCGCACAATATCGGCTTTCTTGTTGAGAGCGACATCGATGAAGCCTGGATCCTGATGGCTGAAGCCATTGTGCTCCTGGTGCCAGACATGGCTCGACAGCAGATAGTTCAGCGACGCCACCGGCCGACGCCACGGAATGTCGCGGCAGGCATCCAGCCATTTGGCATGCTGATTGAACATGGAATCGACAATGTGAATGAACGCCTCGTAGCAGGAAAACAAGCCGTGCCGCCCGGTGAGCAGGTAGCCTTCGAGCCAACCCTGGCATGTGTGTTCCGAGAGAATCTCCAGGACCCTGCCGTCGCGGCCAAGATGAACGTCTTCGGGCAGGATCGTTTCCATCCAGGCGCGCTCGGTGACCTCGAACACGTCCTGAAGCCGGTTCGAGGCCGTCTCATCGGGACCGACGATGCGGAAGTTCTGCGCCGCCTCGTTCAGCTCCATGACGGCGCGCAGGAACTTGCCCATCGCCCGTGTCGATTCGGTCTTCACCGCGCCCGGTCGTTCGATCGCAACCGCGTGGTCGTGCACTAGGGGCAGGACGAGGGACTTGCGCAGCAGGCCGCCATTGGCATGCGGGTTGGCACCCATGCGCCATGTGCCCTCAGGGGCGGAAGCGCGGATCGCTTCAATAGGGGCGCCGGCTGCATCGAACAGTTCTTCGGGCCGGTAGCTTCTCAGCCAGTCCTCGAGCAGCTTGAGATGCGCCGGGTTTTCCGCAAGGCCCGACAAGGGAACCTGGTGCGAGCGCCAGAAGCTCTCGGTCTTCAGTCCATCGACCTCCTTCGGTCCGGTCCAGCCTTTGGGGCTGCGCAGCACGATCATCGGCCATCTTGGTCGCGAAGTCCCTGTTGCGGAACCGCTCCGCGCGGTCTGCTGGATCGCACGGATCCGGTCGAACGCATCGTCGAGCACGCTCGCCATGCGCTCATGCATCAGCGCCGGCTCGTGCCCCTCGACGAACAGCGGTTCATAGCCATAGCCGACGAACAGCGAGCGCAATTCGTCTTCTGGGATACGGGCCAGAATGGTCGGATTGGCGATTTTGTAGCCGTTCAGATGCAGGATCGGCAGAACCGCTCCATCGCGCTCAGGATTCAGAAACTTGTTGGAATGCCATGCGGTGGCCATCGGCCCGGTCTCGGCCTCTCCGTCGCCGACGACGCAGGCGACCACGAGATCGGGATTGTCGAAGGCCGCGCCATAGGCATGAGAAAGCGCGTAGCCCAGTTCGCCGCCCTCATGGATCGAGCCCGGCACGTCGGGCGCCGCGTGGCTCGGTATGCCGCCCGGAAAGGAGAACTGGCGGAAAAGTTTGCGCATCCCCTGCTCATCCATCGATATGTCGGGATTGAGCTCACTGTAGCTGCCCTCAAGATAGCTGTTCGCCACCATTGCCGGTCCGCCGTGACCAGGTCCGCAGACATAGATCACATTCGCGTCACTGAGCCTGATCATGCGATTGAGGTGGGCGTAGATGAAACTCAGCCCCGGCGACGTTCCCCAATGGCCGAGCAGGCGTGGCTTGACGTGCTCCAGCCGCAACGGTTCGCGCAGCAGTGGATTGTCGAGCAGGTAGATCTGGCCGATCGTGAGATAGTTGGCGGCACGCCAATAGGCATGGATGTCGTACGCCTCGCGGTTGGACAGGACACCACTGGAGGCTGGATTTGTCGTGTGCTCGGTCATGTCTGGCTCCGTTGTTGGCGACAGTCTTGAGTCTTGCGATTTCGACTTGCGCCTGTGTTTCGTCGAGCTGCAGCGAAGGAACACAAACGCGTCGGCGTTTCAGTGCATCTCTTCGCAGGATTTAAGCATCATTGCCGTCGAGCGCGCGGCGCATGCGCCTGATGACCGCCGCACGTCCCCGCTCGTCGGCCGCAGCGCCGACCGCTTCGTTGATGTCGAGGAGAAGTCTGGAAAGGTCGTTGTGCCAGTCGAGGCGGGCAACGCTTTCTGGTCTCAGACGGCGGGGCTGGTTGAGTTCGACCGGCAGACTGCCACTGAACGTCAATTGGAAGGCATCATCCAGCCGCGGCGTGATGATCCTGCCGTCAGGCATAATCGATTGCAGCCGCTCGCTGAAGCCACGCAGCCCTTCCTCCTCGCCATGGGTGAGGAACACCGCCTGCCTTACCGGACCTCTGGACGCGACCCACGCAACCAGTTCGGCTGCGTCGGCATGACCGGAATAGAGGTCGAACAGGCTGACATGCGCCTTGACCTCGACCTCCTCGCCCTGGATGCGCACGCGCCGAGCGCCGTCGAGCAGGATCCTGCCTAGAGAGCCCTGGGCCTGGTAGCCGGCGATCATCACCGTGGCATTCCGGCGCCAGAGATTGGCCTTGAGGTGATGGCGGATCCGGCCCGCGTCGCACATGCCGCTGGCAGCGATCACCACGAAGAAGCCGGTCAGGCGATTGATCGCCTTGCTCTGTTCCACCGTCTCGGTAAAGCGTAACTCCTTCGAGTTGAGGGCCTGCCGTAGCGCGTCACCCTGTTCGATCTCGTCGGCATGCCGCTCAAAAATCGCGCTGGCGCGTGTCGCCAGCGGCGAGTCGACAAAGACCGGCGCGGAGGGCACGGCACCGGTCCGCATGAGCAGATGGAGATCGACCAGCAGTTCCTGCGTTCGCTCCACGGCGAAGGACGGAATGATGAGAGGTCCGCCGGTCTCGGCGGCGCCACGCACGATGTCACCCAGCTGCGATCGCCGCTGCTCGGGCGATACATCCGGGCGCTCGCGGTCGCCATAGGTCGATTCGCAGATCAGGTAGTCGACCCCAGCCGGACCTTCCGGGCCGGTCTGCAGCAACTTGTGTCCAGGCCCGATATCGCCTGAAAACAGAATGCGCATGGGTCTCTTCTGGTGATCCAGATCGATCTCAAGTTCGACCGAGGCAGAGCCGAGCAGGTGACCAGCGTTCCAGAAGCGGGCCCGAAGGCCTTCGGCGACGGTTGTCCATTCGCCATATTCCAGGGCCCGGAACAAGGTCATGCAGGCGGCCGCATCTGAAAGAGTGTAGATCGGCTCGACCAGCGGCCGACCGCGCCGCGCGTTGCGTCTGTTCAGCTGTTCGACTTCCATTTCCTGGATATGCGCCGCGTCGGGCAGCATCACTGAGCAGAGATCGATGGTGGCGCGGGTCGAATGGATGGGACCGGAAAAGCCCTGCTTGACCAGCTTCGCCAACAGCCCACTATGGTCGATATGCGCATGCGTCAGGATGACAGCGTCGATCGTCTCCGGCGGGAACGGAAACTGGCCATAATTAAGTTCCCGTTCCGACTTCGATCCCTGGAAAAGGCCGCAATCGACGAGAACCCGCCAGCGGGAGGTTTCGATCTCGTAGCATGAGCCGGTGACGCCGTGGGCCGCGCCGTGAAAGCGCAGGATAGGATCCGTGCCGCGAGCGCCTTGCATGTCGCCACGCCCTAGTGGGAGAGCAGGACAGGCAGGCGCAGATCGGCAAGCACCCCGTCCGTAGCGCCACCGAGCACGAAATCCCTGACACGAGAATGGCCATATCCGCCCATGACCAGAAGCTTGCCGCCGATTTTGAGGGCATGCTCCTGCAGTGCAGTCGCGACCGAACGGTCCTGTGCCTGGATCGAGACCGCCTCGGCCATCAGACCACGCGCCCTCAAGCCCGAAGCAAGGCGCTCGCCAATGCCTTGCCCCGGAAGCGGCTTCTCGTCGGTGACGGTCACAACCGTAACCATTGAGGCACGTTCGAGAAACGCCCGCGCGTCTGCAACAGCCCTTGCGGCCACTCGGCTGCCATCCCAGGCGATAACGACATGTTCAAAGGGTTCCACCTTCGTGGAATCGGGAAGAAGAACGGTCGGCCTACCGGAGCCGAAGACTGTCGCCTCGGCCAGCGTCCGTGCCGTCTGGTTGGCGGGCGCCCAGCCGACAAGGCAGGTGTCGAAATAGCGGGAGTGCTCTGCGGCAACATCTCCCATCAGGGCCAGTGGCGCTGCGATCTCCTGGGCGGACAGGATCACCGCACCTGATGAGGCCTCATTGGCAACCGCCTCAAGCAGAGCTTTGCCGTGCTTGCGGCTTGTCGCCTCAGCTTCCGCTATCTTGTAGGGGAGGTCGAGGAGGTAGGTTGAGAGCGCATTTGAAACGTCGGGAATATCGACATTGATGGCGACGGCATGAAGCGCCGCTCCGATCTGCTTGGCGACGGCAACAGCGTTTACGGCCACTGCCCCAGCATTTGCGTCCGGATACGTCGCCAGACAAAGAACTGCCATTAGCTTCATCGGTTTTCGCCTCCATTGATGCCGGCCCGGATGGCCAACTTGCGTGGTATTGGTAGTCGCGGTGGGCGAGCCCGGCTTTGATCCACCGCAAATGCGTGACCACTGGACGAGATCCGCGTCGGCGCCCACGCCGACATCGTGTCGCCCGCCGTCGCTGCGCTGGCTCAATTGCATGGGCGAAAACCTGTCGCTATTTTGGAGCGAATGTTGTCTCTTGTCAGACGTCAATGCCCAAGCGGAAGACGACGCAACGATGGCACCGGCGGTCACCGCGATCCATGTCATTTCGGGGCTTCCGGACCTTTGACCGACTGACGTCGAGGACGCCTCCCGACGGGCTCGCCTCGCGACCCTCCCGTTCACGGTCCAGCATCAGCGCCACATCGTGGATTGTCTTGAACTGAAACGGCGCACGAAGCTGCGGCACCACCAGTAGACGGTCTGCCAGGGCGGGAAATCCTTCGGCAGCATGCGCCAGCCGCCACCCGGTCGGGCCATGTAGCGGATCGCGTTCAAGACTCGCGCAGGTCCCTCGCCACGCGCCGCCCGGTCATGGACGCGCCCGGCAGGAACGGTTGTATCCGCGACCATTCCTCATCCGTCAGATCGGACGGATAACGCTTGGTCTTCTTCTCGACGTCGGCCATCCGGCCACGCGTCGCTCGGGTCCACATCCCAAGCTTGAATTACGTGCGATCGCACCGTTCAAGGCGTTTTCAATCGGTCTCTGAGCGCGCTCGAACAAGCCCCGCCAATCCGCCGACCGCACTGCAGCATCGGGCGGCAATCAATCTGGTTCGGCTGTGATTCTTGGCGAGAACACGATGTCAATCGGAGATGACCAATCTGGATTAATCACTGAGTGGCTGACATTGCCATAAAATACGACAAAAAGGCGTGTGCCCGTTCCGAACCTTCGGGCCGGCCGCCACCTATGGTTCTGCACAAAACGGGAGGGCGGCTACTCCTAGCACAAGGGCTGCGTCTCTGCGTGGATACTCGTTGCCTCGACCCGAACAAGATCCGGCCTTCGCACCCTTGTCGCCGAAGACATACGGCCACTTTCGGAAACCCGAAACTTCATGGAGTGTTTCAATGACGCGAATACTGTTTGCCGGCCAGAAACCTGAAACCGTCGACTTCTCGGACCCGTCCTTGCCGCCCGGCTTCAATGCCGAAAAAATCAACGCTGGGATCGCTTTGGGCGTGGCGAAAATCGAGGAACGGGGCTGGCAGGGTGACACCTGCATGATTACGCCCGATGCCGCACTCAAAGGAGCGCTGAGCAATGCGACGTACGATTGCGTGGTGATCGGTGGCGGCCTAGGCTGCCGCCCAAGGGGCTACCCTTGTTCGAAACCGTTGTGAACATCATCCACAAGGCGGCGCCTAACGCCGCCTCAACACCAGACCCGAGGACACTGCGGAAGCCGCTGCCCGTCAGCTCCCCACGAGTTGACACCTCCCACGCAGTTTTGCAGTCGTGCTACAGCATTACAAAGTTTTAACCTTGGCGGCAGAGGTGGCCCTCAACCTTTCCGCTCCCGCTTGGCTCTAGCAAAGCCCCGATCGGTCGCGATAAATCGCTCAAGCATGGGCACAATCAGGCGAAGAGGATCAGTGGAAGGCTGACCCCCGTCGCGGCCAAGGATCTCAGCATATCTGGACAGATCGCGGTGCAGCGGCGCCGGCAGTTCCACTGTGACCTTAACCGGCTTGTCGTCTGCAATCGGACCGAGTTTCAGATTGGCCATTTTCAGCCTCCGTAGGGTTCGAGCACGAGATCGCGCGTAACGACGACACGCACATTGACGCCAGGCCGTATCGTCAGTGTGGGTGCGATGTTGAGTTGGCGCTGGACGATCTGCTGGCCCATCTGGCTGAGGCTGTCGGAGGCGCCGCTGCGCAAGGCGCGCACGATGTCACCTTCCTGGCCGGACGAGCCGGCCTCCGCGCCAACGCTGAGAATGGTGGTGAGTGCGGCCGCCTTGAACAGCTCGGCCCAATGGTAGTCGACGCCGTCCTCAAGGCCGGCATAGCCTTGGGCGTCAGTGCCAGGCTGGCGTTCAAGAACAATGGAGCGTCCGTTGGGAAAGACCAGCCTGTTCCAGACAAGCAGCACGCGCCGCTGGCCGAAGCCGACGCCATTGTCGTACTGGCCAATGACACGCGTGCCTTGCGGGATCAGCAGCGAGCGACCCGTCGGACTGTCATAGACATTTTCGATCACCTGGGCGGTGATCTGACCGGGCAGATCGGAACGGATACCGGTGATGAGGGCCGCCGGGATGACGGCCCCTGCTTGGAGCACATAGGGCGACGCCGGCGGCGTGACGCGATCCGGCGCCACGGTGCGCCGATCAGCGGCCGCATTCAGAAAGCCGAGCTGGCGGTCTTGCGTGGTCGACTGGCCGATCTGACCGGCAAGGTCGGGGCCGCCAAGGTTCGGCGGGGAAGTTCCTGCGGGCGGGGTTTCGGCCAATGCCGCGATTGACTGCCCCGTCTGGAAGAAAACACGCGACGTTCGGGCCGCCTCCTCTTCGGCCCGCCGGCGCTGTTCGGCTTCATCAACCATCGGCGTTGCGATCGTAGGCGGCACGACGGGCTGTCCCTTGTTCTGGGCATCAAGCATCGGCCGGCCAAGATCGCCAGGCAGCGGCGGTCCAAGAACAGGGCCAGTATAGTCGCGCGGCAGGCTGGCCAGTCCCTCGGCGGGCTGCCTGTTGGACGTCGAGTAGAGCTCGTCGCCATGCCTGCCGGTTTCACTCGTCCGAAGCGCGTAGATCAGCGCGCCGCCGACGCCAAGCGATGCACATAAGCCGATGCCGGCAAGCACCTTGCGCGACAAGCGCGTGACGCGCGGCGGATCGGCGCGAAGCTGCATGGGGGCAGCCGGGATTTCGTTCTCGCTCATGATTGTTCCCCTCCCCTTTGACGAAATGCGTTCTTTGCACTCGGCGCCGCATTGGTGCCTGACATCCACAGACCTCTCCTCGTGGCATCGGTGCGGACGATCCTGACGGTCTGTTGCCGCTTGCCACTGCCAAGCCGCAATTCCGCGGCGCCAAAGAGACGGTCGACGATCAGGGTGTTCTGGTAGACGCGGCTGTTGGCAATCTCGGCCTCGCCGTCCGGGCCTATGACGAAGATGGGCGGCATCTCGCCTTGCACGATCCCGCGTGGAAACTCGACGTAGGCCCGCCTGCCGTCGTCATAGACGCTGACGGGCCGCCACGGGGCCGCGTCGCCGGTGAAACCATAACGATAATTGCGTGCGGTGATGGCGGGAATCACCGGTGTCGCGGGGATCGCGCGCGCTTGTCCGGCCGGCGCCGCGGGATAGGCCCATGACACGGCGGGCATGTAAGGCTCCTCGCCCGATTGCAGCTCGATCATGTAGCTGCGCCGGTCGGTGGTGATGACGAGATTGGTGTTGATGTCCGGACGCGAAGGCTTGACCAGCACATGGACGCGCCTGGAGACGCCCGCTCCGCTTTCGGTGTCACCGATGATCCAGCGCGCGGTATCGCCCGCCGCGATCGGACCTTCGCCGGTCAGGCTTTCGCCGGGCTCAAGCGCGATGTCCGTTATCTGTCCTGGAGCGGCATAGACCTGATAAAGGGCTCCTTCACTCCAAGGATAAATCTGAATGGCGTTGTAATAACCCTCACGACGCGGCTGGACCCGCGCCGCCGCGTTCGCGTTCTCGACGCGCGCCACCGGCGTGCTGCCGGCCGCGCCGCCGCGGGCCGGGACCCACCCTGGTGGAACGTGCAGCGGTTTGGGTCTCTCATCGAGTGCGGCCACCGGAGCGGCAGGCAAAGGCGGCACGGAGGCGTCATAGGAGATCTGAGGTGGTTTCTGCGGTGTGGCGCAACCGGCAAGTAGCCAGCCCGACAACAACACCGCGGCAAACGCCGACTTTCTCAAAGCTGGAGTGGCGATGATACCGAATGGCTGGTTCATTGGCTCATCTCCCGCGACCAGTTTATGGCGTTGACGTATATGCCAAGCGGATTGGCCCGCAGCCGGTCAGCGTCGCGTGGCGCCTGGATCACGGTTGTCAGAATGGCTGTCCATCGCTCGCTGGTGGAGAGCTGGCCATCCTCGTAATGACGTTCGGCCCAGGCGACGCGAAAGGAGTCCGCCGAGGCACGAATGACGGACGAGACATCGACGGAGACCTGCTGCTTGCCCACCCTGGAGAAGGGGTCGTTGACACGGGCATAGTCGTTGAGTGCCGCGGCGCCCCCGTCGGTGGTCCATTCGTAGGCGCGCATCCAGTTCTGGCGCACGACGATCGGATCGGCCGGGATGGAGCGGACCTGCTCGATGAAACGGGCGAGATGCCACGCAATTTGCGGGTCGGTTGGCCTATAGTCCGAGGTGGCGGGCGCGAGTGCCTGCGCCTGTCCGAGCGTGTCAACCTGCACCACCCAAGGGATCACCGTCCCTCGCAGTGATTGCGAAACGAGCGTGGCGGCCAGGCCGGCCGACAGGATCAATGACCCGAAGGCCATTAAGCGCCAGCTTCTGGCCTGCACGCGAGCAGAGCCGATGCGGTCGTCCCAGACTTGCGCGGCCTTCTGGTATGAAGTCTCGGGCTGGGGCGCCTTGCCGTAGTGGGTGGCGGGCCGTCGAAAGATGTTCATGGGTCATTTGCCTTCGGAGAGAGAAACGGAACTACCGCTGCCATGGCCGTCGCCAGCGCGAACTGCGTGGGCAGCGGTTTGGACGCCGTGCGACAGGCGCTGGGACCGCTGCATGCGCTTGGCCCAGTCGGGTGTATTTTGTGCCACTTCGCCCGCGCCGGCCGCGCGGGAGACGGGAGGGTCGCTTGCGCGTTCGGCATTGCCCCTAACCGTCCCCGCTGTCGCGGTCTCACCGCGTTCCGCGTTGGCGGACCGTGGGCTAGCCGAGGAGGCCGATTGCACGGATTCACCGGCACGCGCGGCGGCGCGCCTGAGCGGCGAGCCATTTTGCGAAACACCGCCGCTGCCAACGCCGCCGCCCAGGGCGGAGGCGGCAGCTGCGGTGTCACCCTGGCCCGACGCGCCTGCAATCGAGCCGCCACGCACAATGGAGCTGCCTGCGGAGAAAGCCGCCGAGCCGCCGCGGGCTGCGAGGCTTGCGGTGCCGCCCGTGGCAAGCACCATGCCGCCTGCGGCCAGGCCTGTACCGACGGCGGCACCCGCACCGAGTTGCGGTCCGCCAGAGACGATGCCGTTGGCGATGCCCGGGCCGAAGATGCCGAGACCGAGAAGCGACAATGCAGCCAGCACGATTGCCATAGCTTGATCGATGGTGGGGTTTTCGCCGCCGAACCCTTGAGTGAACTCGCCGAACAGGGTCGAGCCAATGCCGATGACGACGGCCAGCACCAGCACCTTGATGCCCGATGAGATGACGTTGCCAAGGACGCGCTCGGCCATGAAGGCTGTCTTGCCGAAGAGGCCAAAGGGGATCAGCACAAAACCGGCCAGCGTCGCCAGCTTGAATTCGATCAGCGTTACGAAGAGCTGTACCGCCAAGATGAAGAAGGCAAGCAGGACCAGTGACCAGGCGAATAGAAGGCAGACGATCTGGATGAAGTTTTCAAAGAAGGAGACGTAGCCCATCAAACCTGAGATCGCCTCGAGCAATGGCCGTCCCGCATCGAGACCGGTTTGCGCCACCTTGCCGGGGTGCAGCAGGTCCTGAGCCGAGAAACCGGTTCCACTCGCCTTCAGGCCAAGACCGGAAAAACTCTCGAATACGATCTGGGCGAGACCGTTCCAGTTGGATATCAGATAGGCAAAGACACCGACGAAGAGCGTCTTCTTGACAAGCCGCGCAAGAATGTCGTCATCAGCGCCCCAGCTCCAGAAGAGCGCGGCGAGCGTCACGTCGATGACGATCAGCGTGGTGGCGACGAAGGCGACCTCGCCGCCGAGCAGGCCGAAACCGCTGTCGATGTAGCGGGTGAAAGTCGCCAGGAATTGGTCGATGACGCCAGTATTGCCCATATCTATCGGGCCTCGTGCAGGGCTGCATCTGGCGCGTCGGGCTCGCCTATCGAAGGCCCCGATGGCTGTTTCAGGCCGAGGAAGCGATCGCGCTGTTCGGCCCATAGCCGCGCGCATCCATCGTCACGCAGGGCAGCCTCGCCGAGGACCTGGCAACGGCGCAGACCCTCGCGAAGCGGGTTCGGCATCAAGCCTGCGCTTGTGTGCGCGCCCTCGCCCGCCAGCTTATTCTGTTTCCGGCTCATACCGAGCGCGGCCGCCGAGAGGGCGGCCGCGACAAAGATCACAGCCACCGCGCGAGCGAGGGTTTTGCCGTCCATGGCCATCGACCTCAGCGGTTAAACATCTGGACCGAGCCGACCTCGTAGCCCGAGCCGGGAGTGAGGAAGCGCCGGCGCTGCTCCCGCCCCTGATCGACCGCGGCGGCACGTTCGGCCTCGGTCAGCGCCTGGGCGCGACCGTTGGCGGCGACAACAGCGGTCAGGTCCGCGAGCTGCTGGCCCTGAAGCGCAAGAAGCTGATTGCCAGCTTGCGTCGCCTGCAGCGCTCCGGTCGCCGATTGGCTGGCGCCGACCAGCGCCGACATTTGCGCGCGGCCGGTCTCGATGTTTCCAACGACGCCCGCCTGGATGCGCATGGCGTCCTGAAGGCCGCCCACCGTGTTTTGCCAGCGCGAGCGCGCGTCCGTGACGAGCTCCTGGTCGGATGCAGAAAGCGAGACGCTGCCGTATTGCTGCTGAAAGGCCTTGTCGACCTGCTGGACGTCGAAGGCGATGTTTTGTGCTTGCCCGAGAAGCTGTTGCGTGCGTTGCACCGACTGTTGCAGTTGCTGGAGCGAGGACAAAGGCAGGCTCGCCAGGTTGCGCGCCTGGTTGATCAGCATCTGGGCCTGATTCTGAAGGGAGGTGATCTGGTTTGTGATCTGCTGCAGCGAACGCGCGGCCGTCAGAACATTCTGGGAATAGTTCGATGGATCAAACACGATGAAGGCATACGCTGGCGCAGTCGGCGAGATGGCGACCGGCGCGGCGAGTATCGCCGCGACCATGAGAAGGGCGTGTGGGCGCCTTTGACGAACAGTCATGGCTGGGAATCCTTTTCAGGTTCGGAAAGGGTTAGGTTGGGAATGAGGTCGGCGGCCCAGCCCACGTCACGGGCACGCAGCCAGGCCGCCAGGAAGCCGTTGCGGCCATGCTCGGCGATGATGCTGCCAATCAGGGCCTGATCGCTCTTCGAGGACGCGGCGCAAAGCGCCAGCCCGACCTCGGACAGGCCGAGCTCGAAGAGACGGTTGCCGCGGCGGGACTGGCAGTAGTAGTCGCGCTTGGGTGTGGCTCGTGCCAGGATTTCGATCTGGCGGTCGTTCAGGCCGAAGCGCCGATAGATGGCGGCAATCTGCGGCTCAACCGCGCGCTCATTGGGCAACAGCAGCCGGGTTGGACAGCTTTCGATGATCGCGGGCGCAATAGTCGAATTGTCGATATCGGCAAGCGACTGGGTGGCGAAGACGACGCTGGCGTTTTTCTTGCGCAGCGTCTTCAGCCACTCGCGCAACTGCCCGGCAAACCCCCCGTCATCGAGGGCGAGCCAGCCTTCGTCGATGATGAGCAACGTCGGACGCCCGTCGAGCCGGTCCCCGATGCGATGGAACAGGTAGGAGAGGACGGCCGGCGCGGCTTGCGTGCCCACCAGTCCTTCGATCTCGAAGGCCTGCACGGATGCCTGTCCGAGGTGTTCGGCCTCGGCGTCGAGCAATCGGCCGTGAGCGCCTCCGACACAGTATGGGCGCAATGCCTGTTTCAGGTCATTGGCTTGCAAGAGCACACTGAGCCCGGTGATGGTGCGCTCCTCGACGGGAGCCGAGGCAAGCGACGTTAGCGCCGCCCAGATATGCTCCTTTGCGTCCGGGGTGATCTGGATGCCTTCGCGCATCAGGATCGCGACGATCCAGTCAGCCGTCCAGGCACGCTCGTATGTGTCATGAACCCGGGCGAGCGGCTGCAGCGAAACGGAGGCGTCCACGCCTTCGGTGAGGTGCCCTCCGAGATCGTGCCAGTCGCCCCCCATGGCGAGCGCCGCGGCGCGGATAGACCCGCCGAAATCGAAGGCGAAGATCTGAGCGTTGCGGTAGCGGCAGAACTGCAGCGCCATCAGCGCGAGCAGCACCGACTTGCCGGCTCCAGTGGGGCCGACGACCAGCGTATGACCTACATCGCCGACATGAAGGACCAACCGGAACGGGGTCGAGCCTTCGGTCTTGCCGTAAAGCAAGGGAGGACTGACCAGATGCTCGTCCCGTTCCGGCCCCGCCCACACGGCAGAGAGGGGCATCATGTGGGCGAGATTGAGCGTTGAGATGGGAGGCTGACGGACATTGGCGTAGGCGTGCCCGGGCAAGGAACCAAGCCAGGCGTCGATGGCGTTGACGGTCTCGGCAATCGCCGTGAAGTCGCGGCCCTGGATGACCTTCTCGACAAGCCGTAATTTCTCGTCGGCCACGCGCGGGTCACAATCCCATATCGCGACGGTCGCGGTGACATAGGCCATGCCCGCCATGTCGGCGCCGAGCTCCTGCAATGCGGTGTCGGCGTCGGCCGCCTTGTTGGCGGCGTCGGTGTCGAGGAGGGCCGACGCTTCGTTGGTCATCACCTCCTTGAGGATCGAGGCGATGCTCTTGCGCTTCGCAAACCATTGCCGCCGTATCCTGGTCAACAGTCGGACAGCGTCGACCTTGTCGAGCAGGATCGCACGGGTCGACCAGCGGTAAGGGAAGGCCAGCCGATTGAGGTCATCAAGCAGGCCGGGTGTCGTTGCGGTCGGGAAGCCGGCGATCGAGAGCACGCGAAGATGCTTATCGCCAAGTCGTGGCTCGAGCCCGCCGGCGAGCGGTTCATCAGCGAGCAGCGCATCGAGATAGATCGGCGTCTCGGGGACGCGCACCTTATGGCGTTTGGTCGAGATCGTCGAATGCAGATAAGTGAGCGTTTCGCCGTCATCGAGCCAATGGCATTCCGGCATGAACCCGTCGAGCAGGGACAGCACGCGCCCTGTCCGGTCGACAAAGGCGCGCACGATCTCGCCCGGATCCGCGTCCGACTGGTCGCGACCCTCATAAAGCCACCCCTCGGCGCGCGTGGCGTCTTCGGGCGGTGGCAAAAACAGGAATGTGAGAAAGTAGCTCGATACGAAATGAACCCCTTCCTCGTCGAAATCGGCTTTGCGCTCGGCATCGAGCAGGCTGGCGGCCGCATTGGGAAACTGGCTCTCGGGATAGGAGGCGGCTTCGTGCCGCTGTGCTTCGACAAAGACGCTCCAGCCCGAGCCGAGGCGACGAAAGGCATTGTTGATGCGCGACGCCACCGCGACAAGCTCTGCCGCGACGGCGGAGTCGAGATCGGGGCCGCGAAACCTCGCGGTGCGCTGAAAACTGCCGTCCTTGTTGAGCACGACGCCCGGCGCGACGAGTGCTGCCCAAGGCAGATAGTCGGCAAGGCGAGCAGCGGTTCGGCGGTATTCGGCAAGGCTCATCATAGCGGCGCCCTCAAACCGAAAGATGTCCGGGGAGCCGCAGGTGTCGGCGCCCAACCTCGAAAAACAGCGGATCGCGCCTGGCGGCCCATACCGCCGTGAGATGTCCGATTGCCCAGATGAGGAGACCGACCAGCCACAGCCGCAGCCCAAGGCCGACCGCGCCCGCCAGCGTGCCATTGAGGATCGCTATTCCGCGCGGCGCGCCGCCGAGCAGGATCTGCTCCGTCAGCGCCCGGTGGACGGGCACCGTCCACCCCCGCACCGCGTCGAGTTGTTCAAGAGCGGTTGTCATCAGATCAGCGCTCCGCCGCCGAACGAGAAGAACGACAGGAAGAAACTCGACGCCGCAAAGGCGATCGAAAGGCCAAAAACGATCTGGATGAGCCGCCTGAAGCCACCCGAACTGTCGCCGAAGGCCAGCGTCAGGCCGGTGACGATGATGATGATCACGGCGACGATCTTGGAAACCGGTCCCTCGACGGACTGAAGAATCTTTTCGAGCGGCTGTTCCCACGGCATCGAGGAGCCTGACGCATGGGCGACCGGAGCCACCACGAGATTGACGGCAATTGCGACGCAGGCCGCAGCCAGGCCGGCGCGGCAGCGCGAAAGCAGGCGGATCATGAATTTTCTCCTGTGTTGATGGGGGCAGCTTCAGCAATGCGGTAATCGCCGTCGGCGCCGAGACCCTCGACTCTGACCAGTTCGACAAGCCGCCGCGCGTTGCCGCGTCCGGCGAGCACAGCGACAAGCCCGATCGTGTCGGCGATCAGCGCACGCGGCACGGTGACAACGGCTTCCTGGATAAGCTGCTCAAGACGGCGCAGCGCGCCTATACCGGAGCCCGCATGAAGGGTGCCTATCCCGCCAGGGTGCCCTGTGCCCCATGCCTTCAACAGATCCAGAGCTTCGGCGCCGCGCACCTCGCCGATGGGGATGCGGTCGGGCCGCAGGCGCAAAGACGAGCGAACCAGGTCGGAAAGCGTGGCGACGCCGTCCTTCGTGCGCATTGCGACAAGGTTGGGCGCGGCGCATTGGAGTTCACGGGTGTCCTCGATCAGGACGACCCGGTCCGTCCCTTTCGCCACTTCGGCAAGCAGCGCGTTGGTGAGCGTCGTCTTGCCAGTCGACGTGCCGCCGGCGACGAGGATGTTGGCGCGCACGGCAACCGCGGCACGCAATATCGCGGCCTGGGCGGCCGACATTGTGCCCGCCGCGACATAGTCATCGAGCGTGAACACGGCGACGGCGGGCTTGCGGATTGCGAAGGCCGGCGCGGCCACCACGGGCGGCAACAGGCCCTCGAAACGCTCGCCGGTCTGCGGCAACTCGGCCGAGACGCGTGGAGAACGGGAATGGACCTCGACGCCGACATGATGGGCGACCAGACGCACAATGCGCTCGCCGGCGGCGGGCGCCAGCATGTTCCCTGTATCGGCCAGACCGTCCGAAAGCCGATCCACCCAGATGCGGCCATCCGGGTTGAGCATGACCTCGACGATCGCGGGATCGTCGAGAAACCGGGCGATGGCGGGTCCAAGCGCGGTGCGCAGCATGCGCGAACTGCGCGCGCGTCCTTCGGTATCGTTGTGCGAGATGGCCATACTGTCCCCGTTCTGGCCGGGAACACGTCGAACAACGCCCGGTCGGGGACGATCAAAAGAGCCTTGGAGCAGCCCGGTTCAACCGGTTTCAGCCGTCGTCGTAGCGTAGCGTAAAATTACCGGCCAACGGCGGCGCCGACGGTCATCGCGCTTTAAGCCCGACGTCTTTCCGCCTTCGCCGCAGCTCAAATATGAACTTTTGCAGTAAGATGTCCATGTTTATTGACAGAAGACTCCCGCCGGGTTTATGACAAAGCCACCGATGGCCTCTCCGGAAAGGCGATCGTTCTTTCCACCGCACGGAGAATTGCCATGAGGTCCGGTCAGAAGGACGCGATTTCTGAGCGGAAAGCCGCCGACCTGAGGCACGCTGAAACCATACTGACATCATCGGCACCCCTTTCAGCAAAGATAGGTGGCACCTCGTGAACATGTTCGAGATCTGGCTAGGCATTCTGCAGGGGCTGGGCATCACCCTGAAGGTCACGGCCTATGGCCTGGTCTTTGCGATCCCCTTCGCGCTCGTCTTCGGCGTCGCGCAGTTTCTGACCACCGGCATGACCCGCTTCCTGGTCACCGCCATGATTGAATTCTGGCGCAGTTCCGCGGTGGTCGTCCTGCTCTTCGTCTTTTACTATGTGCTGCCGGTGATGGGGGTCACCCTATCGGCGCTGACCGTCAGTGCACTGGTGCTCGGTCTCAACACGGGCGGCTACGCCAGCCAGGCGGTGCGCGCCGGACTGCAATCTCTTCCCGCCGGCCAACGCGAGGCGGGCATGGCGCTCGGCCTCTCGCGCCCGGCGATCCTGTTTCTGATCGAGCTGCCGCAGGCCTTGGTCGCCATGAGCCCCACCTTCGTCAACAATCTTATCCAGCTCGTCAAGGCGACGTCCCTCGTTTCGCTGGTCACGCTGACGGACATGACCTTCCGGGCCAAGGAGATCGCGCAGACCGAATACGATCCGGTGGCGATCTACTCAGCGCTGCTGCTGGCCTTCTTCGTCGTGTGTTATCCGATCGCACTCGCCGGCCGCTGGCTCGAGGCGCGGGTCAAATCCTGAAAGAGGAACGCCTGGTGGGATTTAACTTTGACTTCGCGCTCTCGACCATTCCGACCATTCTCGGGGCAATCGGAGCGACTCTGCTGGCAACGGTGTTGAGTTGTCTCGGCGCTTCAGCGCTTGGTTTCAGTTTCGAGATGATCCGCCGCGGCGGCGGCGCGCCCGGCCTCGCCGTCCGCTTTCTGATTGACTTCATCCGCTCGACGCCGGTTCTGGCCTGGCTCTATTTCCTGTATTTCGTCATGCCTTTCTACGGCATCCGGCTTGGGGCCATGACGGTCGGCATACTGGGGCTGAGCCTGTATTACAGCGGCTATCTGGCGGAGGTGTTCAAGGCGGGCATCGACGCGATCCCGAAGGGCCAACAGGAAGCAGCCAGAGCCTTGTCGCTCAGCCGCCGCGACACGGTCGTTTTCATTGTCGCGCCGCAAATGTTGCGCAACGTCGCCGCACCGTTGGGCAACTATCTCGTTTCGATCCTCAAGGCCACGCCCTATCTCGCGATCCTGGCGGTACCCGAAATGCTCGGCCGCGCCTTCGATATCGCGTCTGAAACCTATCGATACGCGGAGCCGCTCACCGTCGCCGGCATTCTGTTTCTCGCCTTGGCGCTGATCGTTGCTTATGGCGTAAAGCGTGTCGAGCAGCGCCTGCTTGCATCCGGACGTCGCTGATGCTCGCTCAAGTCTCGCTCCCAGTCTCCTCCGTTCAAACCACCGCGCATCTCCGGGTCGATGGCCTCAATAAATGGTTCGGTGCCCTGCACGTCTTGAAGGATATTGATCTGACGATCCGCGCGGGCACACGCATCGTCGTTTGCGGGCCTTCCGGCTCGGGCAAATCGACGCTGATCCGCTGCTGCAACGGTCTTGAGCCTTTTCAAAAGGGAACGATCCAGCTCGACGGGATAGCACTGGGAAGAAATGCCCGGGACACGGCGACGGCGCGCCGGCTGACAGGCATGGTGTTCCAGAGTTTCAACCTCTTTCCGCATCTCACCGTGCTTGCCAACTGCACGCTGGCGCTGCGACGGGTTCTCCTGAAAACCGGCCGGGAGGCCGAAGAGATCGCCATGCAGCATCTGACGGCGGTGCGCATTCCCGAAAAGGCGCAAGCCTACCCGGCCCAGCTCTCGGGTGGTCAACAACAAAGGGTGGCGATCGCGCGTGCGCTCTGCCTCAATCCCCGAATCATGCTGTTCGACGAACCCACCTCCGCGCTCGACCCGGAAATGATCAAGGAAGCCCTCGACGTCATGATCGCGCTCGCGAAAACCGGCATGACCATGGTCTGCGTGACGCATGAGATGGGTTTCGCACGCGAAGTCGCCGATGAGATTGTTTTCATGGACGACGGCCGCATTATCGAGCGTGCCTCTTCCAAAGAGTTTTTCTCAGCGGCCGCTCACCCACGCGCGCGGCTGTTCCTGGACACCATCTTGAGCCATTGAGATGAGACGCGTGTCGACCGGCGTGCCGGCACCGCCCGCGCAGGAACGCTGCACGCCCGTCAGATCACCAGTCCGGCGCGAACGCGTAACCTGCCGAGCGAACGGTCCGGATCACATCGCTTCCCACCGACGCCCGAAGCCTTTTGCGCAACCTGGCTATATGGACGTCGACGCCCCGCACGTCGGTTGCGGCGGCATGTTCAGGCCATGCCGTCGCGACCAGCTCCTCGCGACTCAAGACCTTGCCAGGTTGCCCCAAAAGGCTGCGCAAAAGCTTGAACTCGATCGGTGGCATGACGATCTCCTTTTGCTTGAAGAATGTCCGGTGGGTCTGTCGCTCGAGCCGAAAATCGCCCTGCACCAACTCACCCGAGTCCGTTTCGCGTGAAAGCTTCGCTATGCCCGCCTTGCCGTGCAGCCATGTCAGCAGCTGTTCGGGGGCGAACGGCCGGGAAAATATTTCGTCGACGCCAGCCTTGATCAAGTCCAGATGCAGCCTGCCGGAGCGCGGGGCAACCAGGCTCGCGACCGGCGTCGCTTTGGTTGCGGCGGTCGACTTCAACCAGCTGCACTGCTTGACGATTGCACGGTCGCCCGGATGGCAGTCCACGATTATGGCAAGCGGGGCTGTCGCCGCGATGGCACGTGCGATTTCCCGGTCTCCCGTGATCAGCTGTGTTTCGAAGCCGGCTACCGAAAGTATGTGGCCGAAGACCAGGAAGAAATCCGGGTCCTTCGAGGCGATCAGGACCAGCGGCTTCATGAGTCCATCAACCGGGTTCGACACATCATAGGGCTGACTACCGCGCAAATGGGCGCGATGACAATACACCCCTGACGATCGAGCCCTCGCGCGCTTCCCGCAGGTGCCTGGTTACGAGCCTAGATGTTGTCGGCAAGTATGACGCCGCTGATGCCGTAAGCGCGGCGCGTCTGTTCAACAGCTTCGGGCGTGACCTCGATCAGCAACGCGATGATATCGCCGTCGGGATGTTCGAGAACGTCACCGAGCTCGGTCAGCGTCCACCCAAGCGCGCGCAGCCGTTTTGGCCAGAATGTCTCGCACACCACACTGATCTGTCGAATCCCCAGACGTTGAGCGATCTCGAGCAGACCGCAGAGAACCAAGCCGGCGATCGGCGACGGGGTGCCGTGCGTACGAAGCGATGGAACGACGAAGAAACGCGTCCACTCGAAAATTTCAGCCGCTCGCGGAGGCCTGTCGCCGGCGAGAACCGGGAACACTTCGCTCATGAGATGCGGCTCCAGCGTCGGGACGAGACGGGAGCCGCCTAGGATCTTGCCGTTGGTATCAAGCGCCAGAACATAAAGCGTATGCTCGTTATCGAAGGCGTCGATCTCGATGTTGATGGGCCGTGCGACGGCGCGCCATCGCCTCTGCTTGACGTAAATCTCGTAGCGTATCCGAAAGTAGCGCTCCAGAACTTTCCTGTAGTGCTTCCTGTTATCCCAAGTGACCAGATGTATACGAACCATGACGCCTCCAGGCGGAGGGTCGTAGGAAAACGGACTTGCCGTACGTATGACGGTATTCAGGTATTGCTAAATCTGGATTTCCTGCCGTCGCAGCGCCTTGACGATGGCATGCGCGACATTGATCGCATCGAGCTTTGCTCGAATGTTGCGCTGATGGCTTTCAACCGTGTTCCTGGTGACACCAAGGATACAAGCGATGTCATCGGTGGATTTGCCTTGCGCGCTCCACTCCAGGAGTTCGCGCTCGCGCGCCGTCAAGGGCGTGGGCTCTTCGCCATCGCCGGGTGTTCCCAGCCCTGAGAGGCTGCGAAAGGTATGCACGCAAACCGTCTCGATAAGGGGCATGGCGCTCGGCGGCACGTCCATCCGGTCGCTCGCCGCAGTGACCACACTTGGGCCCGCCAGAGGCACGTGAATGGGTACACAGATACCTTCTTTCATCCCGAACTCGGCAGCTTCGTCCATGACCAGCTTCGCGCGTGCACCCAACCTTGCGGCCGGCAGCTCGCGCCACAGGAAGGGCTCCGGCGAGTGCCGGCACTGCGCAACACACGGATCGTGCAAAAAGTGATCCTCGGAGACGTAGCGCCGATACCAATCGATAGGCCAGCCATCGCCCAGGATTTCACGCTGCCAGTCCGTATCGTGCGGCACGGGCAGTCCGGTGATCAGAAAATTGCGCAATCCGTAACGCCCCATGGCTGAGCGGAACTCTTGAAGGATTGCATCAGCCGACCGCGCAGTATCGATCTTGGTGATCGCCGCAAAAAGGTCGACAACAGTTTCGTTCTCCATTGGAAGACCTCAACCAAAGTCAGGCCCTACCCCGCAGAACAACCTATGGCTGTCTAGACACCATCTTCAATGGGACACGCATCGAATGTACACTAAAGGAGTCAATCACGTGTCACAAAGACGAGATAAGTGAAAATCAGGTCAGCACTGAATTGCGGAAGTCCGGCTTCATTCATTCGACTTTGAGGCGGCCGGCTTCGTCACCCGAACAGCGTGCTTACTTGCCGGGTTTGCTGAAACCAACTCTTGTGGCTCGACATTCAACGCCTTGGCCAGAATTTCGACTGTATCAAGCGTAGCGTTGCGCCGCCCGGCTTCGACGCTGCTGATATAGGCGCGCGTGCGGCCCGAAACGAAAGACAACTGCTCCTGAGAGAGTTTTCGCTCTCTGCGAAGCCGCTGCACGTTTAGGCCGAAAACGCCGCGAAGTTTCATCCAACAACGGATGCTACGACGCGCACTGTGGTGCGACACACTATAGTGCACATTCCGCATTGACAGCCGTGCTGCGGGCTGTTGAAACAACAAGCGAATTCCTCGTTTCCTGAATAAGGAATAGCCATGGCGAGCCGGCCATTTCGCGACCTCGCACACAACATGTCCGCGCATCTCTCGGGCGAGCAAAAGCCGCCTGGTATGGACGCAGGTCGTGTCCTGGAGTTCGTCTGCATCCGATGCGGCGCTTCCTCGCCTGCGCACGTCACCATCGACTCCAGGGGATGCGCCCACTGCCAAGACACCGCGCCGGCAAATCTTCGTCCGGTCTATGCGGTCCCGCACCTCCATCCCTTTGACGGCGTCACCAGTTCGCGCTCGCTGTGGCGTTTTGCGCATATGCTGCCTTGCACAGAAGCCGACGCGGTGAGCCTTGGCGAGGGTCTGACACCTTTGCTTGCCGCACCGCGCATCGGCGCGTTTCTGGGCGTGCCGGACCTTGCAATCAAGGACGAAGGCCGAAACCCGACCTGGTCGCACAAGGACCGCTTCTCGACCATCGCGGTCAGTGTGGCGCGCGCACGTGGCGCGAAAATCGTCGCGACCGCCTCATCGGGAAACGCCGGCGCTTCGCTGGCGGCCTACGCCGCTCGAGCTGGTCTCAAATGCGTCGTCACCACTTTCGCGGGGTCGGCCGGCGCGATGCTGGCGCAGATCCGAAAGTATGACGCGACGGTCTTGCCCCTGGTCAACAAAATGGACCGATGGTCGCTGCTTGAACAGGCGGCTGCCCGTTACGACTGGTTCATCGCATCGCCCTATCACGGTCCGGTCGTCGGCAGCCATCCACTCGGCATCGAGGGCTACAAGACGATCGCCTATGAGATCGTCGAGCAATCGAATGGCACGGCGCCAGACTGGTGCGTCCTGCCGGTCTGCTATGGTGATGCGTTGTCCGGCGTGTGGGCTGGCTTTTGCGAGCTGTTCGCGGCAGGGTCGATCACGCGCTTGCCTCGTCTCGTCGCAGCAGAGGTGCATGGGTCGCTGGCGCACGCTCTGGCCAGCGGCGCCGATGCGTTGAGTGAACGCAAGATGCTCTTCGACAGCCTAGCCGTATCGATTGGCACGCCACGCAGCACCTTTCAGGCCTTGAAGGCTCTGCGCGAATCCGGCGGGCATGCCGTCCCCGTCAGCAATCACGGCCTGATCGCGATGCAGGAACGCCTTGCGCGGGAGGAAGGAATCTTTGCCGAACTGGCCTCGGTCACGCCGCTGATAGCGATATCGACGTTGAAGGACCAAGGTGTCATCGCAGCCACAGACCGTGTCGTGGCCGTCGTGACAGCCAGCGGCCTCAAGGACCTCGATCGCTCCGTTGGATCGAACGAACACGACCAGATCTTCCAGACGACGCACGACGCCTGGCGCTGGCTCGACAAAAACGGGCTGGATCTCGTTTCATAGATTTTCCGCCGCACCAACAACCGGTGGCACTTCGCCTGCCGCCTGCGTTTTCAGCACATCGCCGAGGCAGCGACGCAGCCAAAGAAAGCGCGTCCATTGCGTCTCTTCGGCCGGTGCGATGGTCGTCAGCGTCCTCGGCTCCGACAGTTCCTTGCAGGGCCAGCCAGGCAGCGCCGCAAGCCACTCATCATTGTAGACGGTCTCGGCATGGCGATGGCCTTCGTCAGGCATGATCACCGCCACCTGCGCGTCAGGAAGCGTCGTTGCAACCCATTGCGCCACCAAGGCGGCGGCGCCGCTGGTCGGCCCCATGAAAATGCCATGCTCGCGCAGCAAGCGGTGCGCGCTCCTATACGCCGGGTAGGCGCCAACCCAATGGATCTCGTCGACAAGCTCATGCCTGACATTTTTCGGCAGAACGCTGTTGCCCAAGCCCCGCAGCATGCGCTTGCCGACAGGGTGCCCGAACAGAATGCTGCGATGGGTATCGACGGCAAACACCATCAGGTGGGGAAAGACAGTTCGCAAAAAGGAGGCGGTGCCGCATAGCGAGCCTCCCGTGCCGACGCAGCCGACCAGGCAGTCAATCCTGCCCATGGCCCGGACAAAGAGTTCGGCCAGCCGCGCATAGGCAAGCCAATTGCCCGGACTGTCGTATTGGCGGGTCCAGAAGCCATCCGGCTCCTTCGCCAGGATTTCCTTGAGGCGCTCCAGCCGGCCCGGCTGGTTGCCATCGCCGCGCGGATCGTCAAGGGCGATAACCGTCGCGCCGATGCGCTCCAGACGGGCTTTGTATTTGGCATCGATCAGCGTTGAAGCGGTGACGAGCGTAAGGCGATAGTCACGCGCCGCCGCCAGCAGCGCCACCGCCATTCCAAATGTGCCGGACGTCGTCTCGACGATATGGGAGCCGGCCTTCAGTTCGCCATTCGACGCTGCCCGATCCAGAATGTAGCGGGCCGGCATCAGCTTCATCAGCGGGAACGCAGCGGCCACGAGATTGGGCGCCAGCAGAGCAAGGCGCGGGGTCTCAAGGTCCCTGAAATAGTCCACGTCGAAGGTCACCATGTCCAGCTCTCCGCGTTGACCAAGTGAACTTCGACATCCTTGAAGCCGGCACGTCTTATCTGTTGCGCGACGAGGGCCGCCCGTCGCTTCAGATTCGATGTGAAAAGATCGAAAATCAGGCCAAACAGCGAACCGCTATGGGCGACTTGCACCCCGCACGCCCCGGCTCGCCTGGCGATGTCGGCGATCTCGCCGAAGCCCTGTTTCGGCAAGTGCCGTTGACTGATCACCGCACTGGCCGAGGCGGCACGTCCGAGAAGATAGGGATCCTGAAGGCGAACCGCCCGCGCCACCAGCGCCCTAAGCACGCCGAATTCCTGGATCTCGGTACTGTCGTAGCGTGCAGGCGGCAGCTGCAATGTGTCGACCGGAACCCCGCCATTTGCCTTGAACCCGACCAGGAGCAGCGGCGGCAGGGAGCCCCCGAAATTCTCGATCACCATGCCTTCCCGTTGCGCGAAGAGCACTGCGTGCTCATCGAACGCGATCGCGTCGCTGGCGCGCTCGGCAGCCACGGCCAGACGCCCGATGCTCGACGCCCGCAGCTGGATGTTGACGGCTGCGGCGACAGCGCGAATGGAAGCGACAACGTCAGCCGTCGATGAGCCGTAGCCGTGCCCCACAGGGATTGAGCTTTGAAGTGTCAGCTCGCCGCCGCCAGTGACGTTCAGAAAATCGAGCGTGAGGCGCGCGGCTGCCGCCGCCTTGACCTTATGATCGGGGTGGACAACGACCGCATCGCCGTCGCTCCTGGCGAAGCTTGCCTCGGATCTCAAGCCAGCAATCGGCAGCGTCACGAGCCCGCGATGAAGGCGCCCGCCATCATCCTTGAAGACGCCCTGGATGAGCTCGCCGTGATGCGCCATTGCCGTCGCTGTTCTCACCGGCGACCGCAGCGCTTCACGGCTCATGACATCGCCGGCCTCGGCCATTTTCATCTCCCCCATGCTTTTCTCGCCATGCGGGAAGATGGCGCCGACGATCGGCCGCGGCTCTCAAGGAATTCCGGTATTGACGGCCTCCTACCGTACCAGCAGGCGCGAGGCGATGCTGGCGGATCGTCAGGCGGCCGAGCCAAGGTGCCGCAGCGGCCGGCCGGCCGAAACCGATTGCACTGCTGCCATGATACCTTGCGCATCGATCCCGTAATGCCGGTAGAGATCCGCGATCGTACCGGTCTGGCCGAAATGCTCGACGCCGAGCGCGCGCGTGCGGTGGCCATGGACCGATCCCAGCCAGGCGAGCGTCGCGGGGTGCCCGTCCAGCACCGTCACGATGGCGCACGAGGCCGGGAGGCCAGCCAGCAGGCGCTCGACATGGCTGGTGGCGCGCGGATGGCCAAACTGGCGCGCCCGCGCCGCCGCAGACCAGCCGGCGTTCAGCCGATCGGCCGAGGTCACGGCCAGAAGCCCGACATCGCGCCGATCTCCGGCCATCAGCCCCAACGCCTGCACCGCCTCCGGCGCGACAGCTCCCGAATAGGCGATCACCACAGCGGCATTGGGCCCGGGCTTGCGCAACCAGTAGGCGCCGTCGACGATGGCGCGCGCCAGCGGATCCTCCATCTGGCGAGACGGTTGTTCGACCGATCGCGTTGAGAGCCTGAGGTAGACCGAACCTCCAGTACGATCGCGCAGCCAGGTTTGGTCGTCGGGCTCGGCCTCGCCGGAGCGCTGCATGTAGTCGAACGCCCAACGCAGGATGACTGCCAGCTCGTCAACATAGGCCGGCTCGAATGCGGCCAGGCCGTCCTGCGCCATGCCGATCAGCGGCGTGGCGATCGACTGATGCGCTCCGCCCTCTGGCGCCAGCGTCACGCCGGAGGGCGTTGCCGCCAGAATGAAGCGCGCGTCCTGATAGCAGGCATAGTTCAGCGCATCGAGGCCACGCTCGATGAAAGGGTCGTAGAGCGTGCCGACCGGAAGCAGCCGCTCGCCGTGAAGCGAGTGCGACAAACCCAGCGCCGACAGCATCGTGAAGAGGTTCATCTCCGAGATGCCCAGTTCGAAATGCTGTCCCGACGGCGAAAACGTCCAATTGAAGGTGGAGGGTATGCGTTCTTCACGGAAGAGGTCCGCCTGGTCGCCGCGCGCGAACAGGCCTCGCCTGTTCACCCAGGCGCCGAGATTGGTCGAGACCGTGACGTCCGGAGACGTGGTGACCACACGCTTTGCAAAATCGCTGTCTGACTTGGCGATCTCATGCATCAGAAGGCCGAAGCCCTGCTGTGTCGACATGGAGACCTGCGCGCGCCAGGGTATCTGTGCCGGCACGGATACGGCCGAGGCTTTATGGCGACGGGTAGCTGCCTGCGCGAAAGGCGACGACGCCAGATAGGACCGGATCGCGGCCTCATCGTATGCAAGGCCCTCGAACATGTCCCATTCACGCCCCTGGCGGACACCCATGGCTTGTCGCAGCGCCTCGACTTGCGCCGGTGTCATCAATCCGGCGTGATTGTCTTTGTGGCCTGCCAGCGGCAGGCCGAAGCCCTTGATCGTATAGGCGATGAAACAGGACGGACGATCATGCCCTCGCGCCTGCTCGAAGGCATCGACGATGCTCGCCAGATCGTGGCCGCCGAGATTTGCCATCAATGCGGCGAGGTCTTCGTCGCTGCGCTTCTCGACCAGCCGGGTCACCGATCCCTGGTCACCGAGGTCGTCCAGAAGGCGCCGGCGCCATGCAGCGCCGCCCTGGAAGGTCAGCGCCGAATAGAGCTGGTTGGGGCATGCATCGATCCATGACCGCAGCTTTTCGCCGCCCTCTTCCTCAAAGGCCGCCTTTTGCAAGGTGCCATGTTTCAGGATCACCACATCCCAGCCGAAGTTGCGAAAGATGGACTCGAAGCGCTGCCACAGGCCTTCGCGCACCACCGCATCCAGGCTCTGCCTGTTGTAGTCGACGACCCACCAGGTGTTGCGCAGGCCGTGCTTCCAGCCTTCGAGGAGGGCCTCGAAGATATTGCCCTCATCCATTTCGGCGTCGCCGAGAAGGGCGACCATCCGACCTTCAGGCTGGTCCGCGTTCCAGCCCTTTGCCCTGACATAATCCTGGACCAGGGAGGAGAACAGGGTCTGTGCCACGCCCAGTCCAACCGACCCGGTCGAGAAATCGACGTCGTCGATATCCTTGGTTCGAGACGGGTATGACTGCGCGCCGCGATAGCCGCGAAAATTCTGCAGCTGCTCGAGCGTCTGCTTGCCGTACAGATACTGGATGGCGTGAAAAACCGGGCTGGCATGCGGCTTGACGGCGATACGGTCTTCAGGCCTGAGGATCTGGAAATAGAGCGCCGTCAGCAAGGTCGAGGCGGACGCCGAGGACGCCTGATGTCCGCCAATCTTGAGGCCGTCCTGCGAGCCGCGAACATGATTGGCATGATGGATCATCCAGACCGCCAGCCACAGAACCTTGCGTTCGAGTTCGGAGAGGATCGTCATCGTCGGCTCCTGTCAGTCGGGTCTCAACGATAGCTGCCTCTGCCTCTCAAAAGTGACTATTCTTACGCAAGCCGACCGATGATATTGGCTGATGCAGCCAATAATGACGCCAGACGAGGGAAACATGCCAAATCCGACGCTTGATGCCATCGACCTGAAGATCATTGCCGCGCTGCAGAAGAACGCAAAAGCGACGACGAACGACCTTGCTGAAGCCGTCGGCCTTTCGCCCTCACCATGCGCCCGGCGCGTCAGGCTCTTGGAGGGCGCCGGCGTCATCAAAGGCTATACGGTCGTCGTCGACCAAAAGAAGCTCGGGCTGCCGATCAGCGCTTTCGCGTCGATCAAGCTTGAACGGCAACGCGAAGACGATCTCGACCGCTTCTCTCAGTCCGTGCTGCGCTGGCCGGAGGTTGTCGACTGCTATCTGATGACGGGCCAGCGCGATTACCTGATGCGCATCGTGGTGCGCGACCTGGAGGCCTACGAACGGTTCATCAAGGACAAGCTGACGCGGCTGGACAACATCGCCTCGATCGAAAGCAGCTTCGCGCTCGGCCAGGTCAAGCGCTCGGAAGTCTTGCCTGTCTAGGCGACCGGTCATTCGGCGTCGGTTAAGCTTCAGCGGCGGAAGCGAGTTGGGGGACCGCGTCACCCCGATCGCAATTCACGTCGGGCGTGTATCTCCTCGAGCGGCCAGGCTTGATCCACCCACCCCAGTCCGTCCGCAATATGTACATATTTTGTACATATATATTGACGAAGCACCGCATCCGACCGTAGCGTTGAGCGGCTGAGGCGGGACGCCTTCGCGCAACTCAAACTCATGGGAGGACCCCACCGATGAAATTTCGAGCCCGATCGGCTGCGATTGGCCTGGCCTGCATCGCCTATGCCGCGCTTGTTGGATCTGTGCTGCCGGCAGCGGCAGAGACCACGAAAGAACGCGTCTTGAAGGAAGGGCGGATCGTCATCGGCATCCACAACCGCTCGCCATGGGGCTACAAGAAGGAGGGAACCGGCGAGCTGCTTGGCTGGCATCCGGATCTTCTCAGGGCTGCCTTTGCCGATCTCGGGGTCAAGCAGGTCGAGTTTGAGGTCACCGAGTTCGGCGCGTTGATCCCTGGCCTGATGGCCGGCCGTTTCGATGCCGTTGCGTCGGGCCTGTCGATAACGCCGGAGCGATGTCAGCAGGTCGCCTTCGGCGCTCCCGACCTGAGGTCCGACGACGCGGCGATCGTGCTCGCAGGCAACCCCAAGGCGATCCACAGCTATGCGGATCTTGCCAAGAAATCCGACGCTATCATGGGCGGCGGCCGCGGCAGCAACGTCATCAAGAACGCTATCACCGAGGGTGTGCCGGAGGACCGCATCCTGCAGTTCCCCGACATCGAGACCAACATCGCGGCACTGCGCGCCGGCCGCATCGACGCGGCTCTGTTCTCTTCCCCGACGGTGATCGGGCTGCTTGCCGGCAACAAGAGCCCCGATCTGGAGCGCGCCAGCCCGTTTACGACGGACGAGAAGTCGATCAGCTACATCGCGATCGCGTTCAGGAAGGACGATGGCGATCTGCGCGACCTCTACAATCGGGGTCTGGCGAAGGTCATGTCGAATGGCACGATCGCCACCATCATGGCGAAGTACGGATTTGGCCCCACGGAGAACGTGCCGCCAGGATTGACGAGGTCGCAATTGTGCGGAGCCGCCAACTGAACGCCATCAGCAACAGAACCCAGTTGGCATCAACAGCGCGGGCGGCCCCGCGCTAGCGCCGGCGGCCCGCGCTGGCGATGACCGGGTGCGGACCGCCCTCCCCCAGGTACGGCGTCGTCATCATGGCCGCCATGTCAATTCGATCGGGCGCTTCGAATCGGACAGGAATGCCGCGACGCCGCCAGGGTCTTGTCCGGTCCGGCATAGAGCACATGCAGGACCGCACCGACCAGCAGCGCGTGGCTCGTGTTTTCCCAATGGTTGCGCCTTTCAAGCGAGCCTTCGGGATCGACCAGGATGTCGGCGATGTTTTGTACGTCGCGGACCTCCCATTCCCCACGCCAGACCTCGAGAAAGTAACTCGAGGCGTAGCCGCTCGGGCAGACGCTCGTGTCGCTTGAACCTTGATCCTCGCCGAGGGGCAATGACTGCGAGTGAGCAAGGAATACATGGTTTTCAGGACGCGCTCGTCGTAGCCGTTCGCCATCTGAAGTTCCGTATCCCAGGTGTAGACGCCAGTTAGGTTGATGTGTTCCCGACCGGGCGGCGAGATGTGCTTCAACAAAGTCTCAAGAATGTATCGTCCCGCTCGTTTCAGTTGGGGCCAAGACCGCCGCTGCCAGCTACACGGCATCATACGCGATCGCGTATATCTTTCCTACATACGTGATCGCGTATATCTCCGTTTTATACCTAACCCCGTATATTGACGATCAATACGCGATCGCGTATATTACGGGCGTGGAGACCCATCATGACAGACCAGATCGCTCGCAACGAAAAACAACTCGGAGCCATCCTGCGCCGCGCTCGCAAGAACGCCGGGCTCACGCAAGGCTCGCTCGGCAACCAGATCCACCTACGCCAGGGTACGGTCTCCCGCCTCGAGGCCGGCGAGCCTGCGATGCAACTCCGCACCTTGATGGCCGCCCTCTCCGCTCTCGACCTTGAACTCGTCGTGCGCGCGCGCAGCAAAGGCAGCTCCGCTGATATTGAGGACCTGTTCTAATGGCACGGCGACGGGCTCACATTCCCTTGAATGTCTTCCTGAACGGGCGCCTGGTGGGCGTCCTGCGCAGGGAATCGACGGGCGCCATCGACTTCCAATACGCCCGCGAATGGCTGGACTGGCGAGGCACCTTCCCGATCTCACTCTCGCTTCCTTTGCGGGAAGACCGCTACATCGGCACGCCGGTGACCAACGTCTTCGACAACCTGCTTCCGGACAATGACGCCATACGCAGGCGTGTTGCCGAACGCGTCGGCGCCGACGGCACGGATGCCTACAGCATGCTGGCTGCGCTCGGCCATGACTGCGTCGGCGCGTTGCAATTCCTGCCTGATGGCATGGATCCAGGCCCTCCCGGCAGTCTCGAAGGCAGGCCGGTCAGCAACCAGGACGTCGCCGGAATCATCGAGAACCTTGCTGCCGCTCCGCTAGGCCTCGGCGAGGATGAGGACTTTCGCATCTCGATTGCCGGCGCGCAGGAAAAGACCGCACTGCTGCGCAAGGACGGAGGCTGGTTCAAACCGATCGGCACGGCAGCGACCACCCATATCCTGAAGCCGCAGACCGGCCGGCTGCCGAACGGCATCGATCTCTCCAACAGCGTCGAGAACGAGTATCTGTGCCTTAAGCTGCTGCAAGCGTTTGGCGTTCCCGCCGCCCAGGCGCAGATCGCTGACTTCGGCAAACGCCGCACGCTGATCGTAGAACGCTTCGACCGGCTGTGGGCCCGCGACGGCCGCCTCCTGCGCCTACCGCAGGAAGATATCTGTCAGGCGCTGTCAGTGCCGCCGACGCGCAAGTACCAGTCGGATGGCGGTCCCGGCATGCGCGAGATTATCGAGCTCTTGAAGGGTAGCGATACGCCAGATGAAGGCATCGCCACCTTCTTGCGCACCTGCATCTTGTTCTGGCTGATTGGCGCGACCGACGGCCACGCCAAGAATTTCAGTATTTTTTTGAGCCCTGGCGGACGATTCCGCATGACGCCCCTTTACGACGTGCTGACCGCGCAGCCCAGCCTTGATACCGGCCAGATTCCGCACCAAAAATTCAAGTTGGCAATGTCGGTCGGCAAGAACAGGCACTATTCGGTACCTGACATCATGCCACGCCACTTCCTGCAGACCGCTGACATTGCCGGTGTGGGCACCCCTGTCATGCGCAGAATTTTCGATGACATTGCTGAAAACGTGGAAAAGCAGGCCGACGAGGTGATCGTCTCGCTGCCGCGTGGCTTTCCTGAACAGCTTGTCGACGCAGTCAAGTCGGCTATCGGCAAGCGGGCGGCTCTCCTCGCCGATAACAAGGCTGATGCCATCGATTGATCAAGGTGCGACGAACCGGCTGCCGGGACTTGCTCGCCAGCCGCTGCTGATCATCATCGTCTTCTTCGGTCCAACAAACATTGTCGTCGCGTGACCGCCACCGGCGTCAAGTATACCCATCATCATGATGAACATGGCCATCAGGCTCCAAGCTAGCCAACTCCGTCAGGGTGGGTTTTCGCGGTGTCCATCGGATTGATATCCTCGGAAATCTCCTGTCGCAGTTTCGGCCCCTTCGCGAGGCGCCTGCCCAGGGCGGTCACGAAGGCTTCGTAGCGCTCGGCCGCCTTGGCGCGCGCGGCCTGGGCGGCGGGCTCGGGCAACGCTGGCGTTGTCGCGAGCCAGAAACGGACAAACACCGCCAGTGTCTCGACCGCAATGCCGATATCGCGCTCCTGCCTGGCCAGGCGGCGATCAACCTGATCGAGGCGTTTGGCGATAGCGGCCTCGCGACGTTCATCCCCATCCGGCGACAGGAAGGAAGCGAGTGCGGCTTCCGCAATCATGGATTGGGGTTGATCGCGCCGCGCCGCATAATCGCCAAGCATCGTCATGATGGCCTGATCGAGATAGACGGAAATCTGCGCCTTCTTTTTGCGAGCCATCATGGCGCCTACAACTCCATGCCGTCATCGGGATCCAGGGAAACCTGCCGCGCAACGCCCTGCATGAGGCGCGCCAGTCGCCGGTTGCGGACGGCATCATCGTCGTCGTCGGCATCGTCGTCCTGTCCCATATCGAATTCGTCTTCAATCGGCGCCGCCCTCTCGACGGCCTGCGCCCGATTGAGTTCGGCTTGCAGGCGGCGCTCCGATCCCGTTGGATCGCCATCGCCCTGCTGTAGCGTTCCGGAAACGTGCGTGACCTCCAAGTGAGCCAGGATCGGCAACTCGCTCCAGTCGTCAGGCTCGGCCTCTCCGGACCGCGCCAGTTCGGGTGGCGGCAACACGCGCTCCTTAAAACTGGCGTCCTCATAGTACCGCGCCTTCTTGGCCCTGATCGGCGGCGCGCCTGCCACCATGACGATCTCGTCGGTCGGCGGAAGCTGCATGATCTCGCCAGGAGTGAGCAACTGCCGTGCAGTCTCTTGCCTCGACACCATGAGATGCCCAAGCCACGGCGAAAGCCGGTGACCGGCATAGTTCTTCATCGCCCGCATTTCGGTTGCCGTGCCGAGCGCGTCTGAGACACGCTTGGCGGTCCTTTCGTCGTTTGTGGCGAAGCTGACGCGGACATGACAGTTGTCGAGGACCGAGTTGTTGGGGCCATAAGCCTTCTCGATCTGGTTGAGCGACTGCGCGATGAGAAAGCTTTTCAGGCCATAGCCGGCCATGAAAGCCAACGCGCTCTCGAAGAAGTCGAGGCGGCCCAGCGCCGGGAACTCGTCCAACATCAGAAGCAACCGGTGGCGGGTTGTCTTGGTAGGCAGGTCCTCGGTGAGGCGGCGACCGATCTGATTGAGGATGAGGCGGATAAGGGGTTTGGTCCGGTTGATGTCCGAAGGCGGCACGACGAGATAGAGCGTTGCTGGTTGCGTCCCCGCAACGATGTCGGAAATTCGCCAGTCACAGCGCCGGGTCACGCCGGCGACAACCGGATCGCGGTAAAGACCGAGGAAGGACATCGCGGTGGAGAGCACACCCGAGCGTTCATTGTCGGATTTGTTGAGCAGCTCGCGCGCCGCACTGGCGATAACCGGATGCGGGCCGGCATCTCCCAGGTGCGCGGTCTTCATCATCGCGGCAAGCGTCGATTCTATCGGGCGCTTGGGATCGGAGAGGAAGGCCGCGACGCCGGCGAGCGTCTTGTCCTGCTCGGCGTAGAGAACATGGAGGATCGCGCCGACCAGCAGCGCGTGACTGGTCTTCTCCCAATGGTTCCTCTTCTCCAGGCTCCCTTCCGGATCGACGAGAATGTCGGCGATGTTCTGCACGTCGCGAACCTCCCATTCGCCGCGGCGGACTTCCAGAAGCGGGTTGTAGGCTGACGATCTCGAATTGGTCGGATCGAAAAGCAGCACGCGACCGTGCAGAGCGCGAAAGCCCGCGGTGAGCTGCCAGTTCTCGCCCTTGATGTCGTGGACGATCGCCGAGCCCGGCCAGGTCAGAAGCGAAGGCACCACCAGGCCGACGCCTTTGCCGGACCGGGTCGGGGCGAAGCACAACACATGCTCTGGCCCGTCGTGACGCAGATAATGGCGGTCATAGCGCCCGAGCACGACACCATCGTTATCGATTAGGCCGGCTGCCTCCACCTCTCGCTTCTCGGCCCAGCGCGCCGACCCGTAGGTCTGGACAGTCTTGGCTTCGCGCGCCCGCCACACCGACATGCCGATGGCAACAATGATCGAGAGGAAGCCACCGGACACGGCGATCAATCCGCCTTTCCCGAAGATAGACGGGGCGTAGGCGTCGTAGAAATACCACCACCAGAACAGAGCGGGCGGATAGTAGACAGGCAACCCGGCGATCTCGAACCAGGGCGGACCGAGCCCCATCTGGAAACCGAGTTGCCATGCGGTCCATTGTGTCGCCGCCCAGGTCGTCAAGAGGACGATCAGGAAGACCGTGAGGATCTGGCCCCACAGGATTTTCGTGGCGGACATGGTTGTTCCTTTCTTCCAGTGTCAGAGGCCGAGACCCTTCTTGCGGCCAAAGCTCCAGTCGATGCCGCCGTCGCCACGTGCGACACCGGAGACGTGCTGGCCGAGATGCTTTTCGAGTGAGGGCGTCCAGGGGACGAGCTGGAAGCCTAGTCCGTCGTCGATCATGGCGAAACGGCCGGAGGCGAGCGCCAAGCGCTGGCGATAGGTGCCGGCAACAAAGTCTCCGCTGGCGGCGCGCTTGAAGGGTTTTCCGGTGTCGGCGGCGAGCCTGTCGCCCAGCGTCTCCAGTTCCGCACGTCGCAGCGTGTCGAGCAGGTTCCGGGTGAAGACGACCCGTCTGCCTTGGCGCTCCGCGAACCCCTGTTTGACAAGATGTTCGGCGCGCCGGTCGAGGGCGTCGCGAACCTCGGCGCCGAAGCCGGCCTCGGCCAGGGCGGCCGGTTCGCGCGCGATTGCCTGACGGTCGAGCCAGGTCGCACCCGATGCCGTGATCTGCTGATCCACTCCAAGGTCGGAGCGCACGGCGAGCGCGGCTCGCCGCTGCCCGCGCGCATCATCGAATTTTCGCAGCTCGACGATCGATCCCGGTGCGCTGTCGCCAGCGGCCTCCAGATCGGAGAGCTTGATGTGATGGGTGCGTCCGTCGACGCCGTCGACCACGGCATAGGCCGTGCCGATCAGTTCGTCATCGAGCCCACGATCGACCAGCCGGCCGACAACCGGCGTCTCCAGGCTCTCCGCGGCCAGGACATAATTGGCTGAGCCACGCTCGATGTCAGCCGCACTCATCGCGCGGTGGATGCGCTTGATGATGTCGCCGCGCTCGCCTAGCTCGCGCAGTGTTGCTTCGGCCCGTTCGTCGATTGCCCATTGGCCAGGCCCGGCCTGTTGGGCAAGACCAAGGGTCTCGAGCTTGCGCAGGCGACCGATTTTCAGAGCGTGATACTCGTCCGGTTGACTTTGGGGAGATGGCGCGAGATCGATGATCCCGCTGTCACGGCTGTCGCGAAGCAACTGCCGATCAAGTTGCGTCCACCGCTCGGACTGGATGTGGCTTTCGAGCGAGTGGCGGATATCGAGCTCGGTGCGCGGACCCAGTTCCTGGGTAACCAGATCGCGAGCCCGGTCGCGCATGCCTTCCTTGATGTAGTCACGCGCGATGACCAGATCCTGGCCATCGTCGCGAACCCCACGCACGATCAGGTGAATGTGGGGATGCTCGGTGTTCCAGTGATCGACCGCCACCCAGTCGAGCCGCGTGTCGAGGTCCTTCTCCATCTGCCCCACCAGATCGCGGGTGAAGGCGTTGAGGTCCGCCATATCGAGAGCGTCGTCCGGCGAGACGATGAAGCGGAAATGGTGACGATCGTCCTTGGCGCAAGCGGCGAAGGAAGCGCCATCGGCATTCTCCGTTCCCGGCCCGAACAGCTTCCCCTTCTCCCCGTCCCGGCTGACACCCTCGCGGCGCAGATAGTTGAGGTGAGTGCCAAGTGGAGCGGCGCGCACGGAATGACGGACGACTCGCGCCTTGACGACGGCGCCGCGCGATCGCGAGGTGATGAGGCGGTTGGCCTGGATGCTGGCGCGCTGACCGTGACCAAAGCGGGAGCGGCTTGCTTGTACAATCCGGCCCGAGCGCGAAATACCGCCGCCGGCCTTTTTCGCCGCGGCCAACACCTGCGCGATGAAGGGCCGGGCCTGCTGGGCGCGCGTGGAGCGGATGCGCCCGGGTCGAATGCGAAACTCGCGCTCATCAGCCATGGCGCGGCACCGCAATGTGGAAAAAGAAAAGCAAATACAATATGCTGGCTGCTTCATACACATTGCGCCGATGGCCGGCAATGTGCGGAACGCGCCAGAAAATCAAGCAAGAACAACCACCAGACCGCCGCGCAATGTGCGCCCTTTTATCCTGCCATCCCTCGGTTGTTACCTCGTGCCCGACTCGCCTCATTGGCTGCGACGTCAAACGAGACCCCAGGGGGCGACCTGACGGAGACTTCGTCATCGCTGCGATGTCCGGACGTCGGACCCTGTGAACAGCTGGCGCGGCCGCGAACCGGCCGCGAAAAGTTTGCGCACCAACGGTGACGACGAAACCTCGACGGAAATGTCTTCGCCAGCCGGAAGACCGGAAGCGGCCATTGACCCGGACGGGACTATGAACAGCGGCGCAACCGTCCAGCTGACGGCCTTGGCATGGCCGGCGGTGAGTGCGCCGGGCGCATCACCGCCGCCCCAGAAAGGGCGAAGCGTGACAACATAGGCCCGGGTCTCAGCCGGCAGCGGACGGCCCTTCAAGGAGGCTTCGTAACGCCCTGGCCCGGCGTTGTAGGCGGCGAGAAAGCCCGGTGAACCGTATCGATCATACAGCTCGCGAAGATAGGCGGTGCCGGCAAGGATGTTGTCGCGCGGATCATAGGGATCGCGGCCGAGCTGGTGACGAAGGCGCAGCTCGGCAAAGGTTGCGGGCATGATCTGCATCAAGCCCAAGGCGCCCTTTCGCGACACGGCGCGCGGGTCGCGGGCGCTTTCGACGTGCATGATTGCCCGTATCCAGCGCTGAGGAACGCGGAAGCGATGCGACGCCTCGGCAATAGGCGCGGCATAGGGATCGTCCGCGGATTTGCGGGAGGCCGGCGCGGATTGTGCCAGCGCCCCCGTCATCGCGTGACAGACGATCAGCATGCCACCGATCAGCCAGAGTGCCTCTCGCCGACCAGGCAACCGACTGACGGGGCGGCTTCCGTCCGCACGTTTCGGCGCCGATGGCCCACTCATCGAGCACGCTCCGGCCGCGATTTCGGCCGGATCCAGCGCAGAGACCAGGAGCCGTCGTCGGTTCGGAAGAGACCGGCGCGAAAGCGCCGGCCAAACAGCGGGTCCTCCAACCGGCACGACAGATAGTCGCCAACCGTCTGTCCGGTTTCCTTCCAGGCCGCACCCACCTCGGGGCCGCCGCCGTCACCGATGTGGATACGAAAATCCGGCGCTTTGCCGTCAGATATTGTGGTCGGCACAAGCACCAGCTCGGCATCCACGAGCAGCGTTCGAACCCGCCCGCAGTAACCCGAATCTGTTTTCTGGAAGACGCCGATCTCGGCCATGGATTATCTCCTTCTCTTGTTGGCTGGACTGAATTTCAGTTCGCCGGAGCGAGCCAGGTGTAGTGGCCATCGCCCCTCTCGTCGGTCCAAAGCGGCAGCGCGGCCCCGACGATCGAGCTCGCCGGGAACGGGCCGAAATAGCGGCCATCGAGACTCTCCCCGACCTTCCGGTTCATGACGAAGATTTCGGCGGCGGCGATGATGCGGCAGCCCTGCCATTCCGGCAGCGCGCGCCCCTTGCGGTCGCGCTCCAGTGCAGCACCCAGCGCAAGCCCGTTCACCGTGACGAGGCGGCCGAGACGGCAGACTTGCTGCCCAGGAAGCCCTTCGATGTGCTTCAGCATCGGCACGCCGAGCGGAAGGTAGCCACGCTCGGCGGCGAACCGAGCGACCTTGTCTGGCGGTTCGATGACAACGAGCGCGCCGGCCGTGGGGACGGCCATGTTCCTGATCGCATAAAGCCCGAGTGGCGCGCTGGCCGACGCGTTCCACAGCAGCAGCTGCGGCATCTCCACGACAGCGGGAGCGACCGTCGCGGTGACGGCTGCAAGTGCCGCGGCTATGCAGGCGGTGCGGCTCATGAAGTCACCCGCTTGCGCAACAGAAAGGCGCGGTGCTGCTCGAGCGAATAGGCACGCGGCCTTCCGCCCGCAATCAGACGGTTGTGGGTCTGACGCCAATAGCCCGGTGCGGCCTCGACCGGATCGAGGCCGATCGCCTCGACCGCATCGATCAGTTGGAGAACCCGCTCGACCTTGTCCCAACCTGCGATCTTGAGCAGGATCTCGCCGCCTGGCCGGATGTAAGGCAGAGTCTGATACGCTTCAGCGGGCAAGACCGCGCGCACGATGTCGATGCGCGAAACAACAGTGCCAAAGTCATTCGCCGCCCAGCGCACGAACGCAAAAACACTGCCTGGCGCAAATCCGACGACGCGGCGCCGCTTGTCGATGATCGTCTCATGGGCAGGACGTCCGAAGCGGATGCGATGCTCAATCCGATTCTCGATCCAGATCAGCTCGACCGTCGTGAGGTCGTCGCGCGGCGTCGATTGGGTAGACGACGTCATGTGTCGTCTCCCTTGCGCCAGCCAGCGCACCGCCGCTTCTGCCCCTCACTGCCAGTCGACGGCTTGCGCGCAAGACTGTTAGATTGAGAGTTAGACTCTAAGTTAAGAGCGCGATTTTCCGTGTCGACCCCGCCGCTTAGGGCCGATCGCGGTTCCCGAAAGCACGAGGATCCGGTTCCCGATGGCACGATAGTCCGGGTTCCTGATGGCACGACCCTGTCCACTGATCCGGGCGCCGGCTCGAAAGCCAACAGCACACGGCCGCTGGCTTCGACCTCCGTGAACAGAAGGTATCCCGGCAAAGGTTGGCGGCGCACGATGCCACGCAGTTCGAAGGCGAAGCGCTTGAGCGGCGAGAGGCTGCCGGACTTGCGATGCAGGTGGCTGATGTCAAAACGCCAGCCGGAGTGCTGGCGACCGCCATGCTTGCGCACCAGCCGATAGAGCCAGCGCTCCAGACCGCCCGTCAGGCGGAAATAGGCGCGGTCGATCGTCAGGATGAGCGCATCGTCCATAACAGCGCGGTAGAACCAATCCGGCAAAATCAATTCGACGCCGAGCGGGTGGCCGTTTCGATCGAAGCGCTCCTGCCACTCGTTGATCCACGAGAAGCGATGGCGCCGGCCTTCGGCGCGTTGGCGAATGGAGGTGACGACGCTTGTCGACTGCAGGCGATCGAGCGCCGCCTTGAGGCGCAGATAGTCTCGCTTCGAGACACCGCGGCCGACGAAGGTGAGCATTTCGTATGGCGTCGCGGCCATCAGGCGCGAAGTGCGCAATCCGGCGTCCCGCGCATTGACGATCTGGCTTGCGGCCCAGATCAGGATATCGGCATCCCAGATCGTCGCCATGCCGTGGTCGGGCATCGCTTCGACACGGATAGCCACATCGCCGGCGCGAAAGTCGATGGGCGCGATGCGCCTGGATTTGGCGAGGGAAAAGAAGGGATAGGCCATGAGGTCCTGCGCATCGCGTGGCGCGACAACACCGGGCAGCGCGTGGAACAGATCAAGCTGTCCGCGTTCCGATGGTTGGCGTGGTCGTGCCGACATAGGGGAGATCAGCCGTGTCAGCGCCTTTCGCGCCCGGCATAGGCGATCAGGCGGGCGGCTTGAGGCTTGGCGGGCAGCACCGAGCCTTGCGGATCGGATGTCGACGTCATCGCGCCGCGCTGCACCCAGGCCTGGAGGTCGTCGACGGCGTAGACGACGCGGCCGCCGAGTTTTCGATAGGCAGGCCCGGTGCCGTAGGTGCGGTGTTTCTCCAGCGTACGCGCCGAAAGACTGAGGAAATGCGCAGCTTCCGAAGTGCGCAGGTAGCGCGGCGGCAATGGCGCGGCGTCGGCATTCATCGGGTGTCTCCTTGCGGCCGTCGAGATTGAACGGCGATCGATGGCCAGGATGGAAGAGTGTGGAGACGGTGATCAGGTGCGCAATTGAGGGGCGCTATTTCGCACCGCCAAGAGGCCTTCAGGCAGTGGCGCCGGCGCGCAGCCATTGAGAACAGCCGCGCTCGACCATCTCCACGGCGTCGCGCATCAGACGACAGGAAGCCGGTAATGGCAGCCGGCGGCGCGGAAAGCTTCCGCGGCACCGGCAGAAGGCGCCTCGCCCGACACCGGGCGAGGCGTCTGCCAGTTCACTCGCCGTTGCGGCGGTTGGGGCGGGACCAGATGAGGCTATGGCCCTCGCCTTCCTCGTCGGCGAAGAGGTTGGCGTAGATCGGGGCGGTGAAGCTCGGATCGTCGAGCTTGAGCCCGAGATAGTCGCGGCCCTCGTTGGAGCGCTTGGACCAGGCGGCGCCGATTTCGGCCTTGCCGACCACCACGCGGTGGCTTGCAGCGTTCTCGCCGCTGGCCCGGGTGTCGGGGACGATGCGCACGCCCTTGGCCTGGACGCTGAGGGTGATGATCTCGCCGGTGAACTCGTTCGCATTGGTCTTCTTGAAAGTGCCGATGGTAGCCATTTTCAGTCTCCGTTTCTTCGTTTCCGAGCCCGCACCATGCGGCCTCGATAGCGATCACAGGGCCGGAGGCGACCGCCGCCGCATCGCTTGCGACCGCAGCAAAAGCGGAGGATGGCGGAGGCGCGCGTTTCTTGGTTCCGCGAGGAATGGGCTTTGCCCAGGGGAAGAAACGCGCAACGCGCCCTTGCGGCATAGGCGGTCGAGGCTTCAGCCGTCCTTCGGCCAGATCAGCCGGCTCGAGAGGTCGTTGGTGCGCTCTGCGAAATGAAGGAGGGAGGCAATCGCGGCATCGGTAGCTCGGCGACGAAGCGGATTGGTTGGCCAGGAGGTCCGCCCACAATGTTGACCCGCATCAAAGGCTTGCCCCGTTGTGCCAAGCGCACGCGACGGCACACTGCGAATGTCCTGTTTGGGCCGAAGAACGAACCCGCTGCGCGGGATGGGCGCGCTGGGATGAGGTAGAGATCACGAACCGGACGTCGCGCTCGCATTTGAGGGTGGTTCGGCAGCGGCAGAGCATCACAGGCTTCTTCAACAAGGAGCCTGACCATGCCCTGTCCTGTTCTTGATGCACCTATCAGTCCAGTTCGTCAGCGGCTGATCGACGACATGAATATGCGGCGTTTCTCACAGGAGACGCAGCGCAACTATCTCCGCGACATCGGACGCCTGGCGACGTTCCTCGGCCGGTCGCCGGATACAGCGACCACTGACGACCTGCGCCGATTCCAGATCGAGCAGCAGGACGACGGCGTTCCCGTGCCGACGATGAACAGCATCGTGTCGGCGCTGCGCTTCTTCTTCACACATACGGTCGATCGCCCCGATCTGGCGCGCAAGCTCGTTCGTCTGGCGCACCCGCGCAAGCTGCCGGTGGTGCTGAGCCGCGACGAGGTCGCCCGGCTACTCAACGCCACCACCTGCCTCAAGCACCAGGCCGCGCTGTCGGTCGCTTATGGCGCGGGCCTGCGCGTGGCGGCGGTGGCGACGCTGAAGGTTGCTGACATCGACAGCCAGCGCATGCTGTTGCGCGTCGAGCGCGGCAAGGACGGGCGATACCGCAACGCCATGCTGTCGCAAGACCTGCTCTTGTTGCTGCGCCAGTGGTGGAAGGGCGGACGCCAGCAGGGGGGTGATGCATCGCGACGGCTGGCTGTTTCCTGGGCAGCATGCGATGAAGCCCATCAGCACGCGGCAGCTCTATCGCGTGGTCGTCGAGGCAGCGCAGGCGGCCGACATCGCCAAGCGGGTCGGGCCGCACATGCTGCGTCACAGCTTCGCCACCCACCTGCTGGAGGACGGCACCGACATTCCGGATCATCCAGGTCTTGCTCGGGCGCGCCAAGCTAAATAGCACCGCCTTCTACACCAAGGTTGCAACCCTCACGGTGCGCACCGTCACGAGCCCGCTCGACAAGCTTGGCCTCTTCAAGCTGGAAGAGATCTCGCCCGACGGCTGAGCGTGCGCGCCTCGATTGAGGTTGCCGACATCTTCCGCACTGCCGGGCCCGCCTACCGGGCCGTCCATGCAGGGCATCTGACACTGCAGCAACTCAAGGTCATGTCGGCGATCGAGCACTGCCGCACCGCCGCCCTTGGCGGTCACGTGGAGGCCTGCGAGGACTGCGGCCAGTGGCGCATCGCCTACAACTCCTGCCGCAACCGGCACTGTCCGAAGTGCCAGGGTGCCGCGGCGCGGACATGGCTTGCCGAGCGCGAGGCCGACCTGCTGCCGGTCGGCTACTTCCACGTCGTGTTCACGCTGCCGGCCGAGGTCGCCGACATCGCCTTCCACAACAAGGCGGCGGTCGACGACCTGCTGTTCAAGGCGGCATCGGAGACGATGCTGACGATCGCTGCGGATCCGAAGCATCTCGGCGCGCGCATCGGCATCACCGCCGTCCTTCAAACTTGGGGCTCGGAAATGTCGCACCATCCGCATGTGCACATGATCGTGCCGGGCGGCGGCATCGCGCCAGACGGAAGCCGGTGGATATCGTCGCGCCCGGCCTTCCTGCTGCCGGTGCGCGTGCTCGGCAAGCTGTTCCGCCGCCTGTTCCTCTCTCGGTTGGTTGCGCTGCACGATGCCGGCCGGCTCACCTTCTTCGGATCGATGGCGCACTTCACCGACCGGCGAGCATTCCTGCGGCACCTGGCGCCGGTCCGGAAGAAGCGCTGGGTGGTTTATGCCAAGGCGCCCTTCGCCGGGCCTCAAGCCGTACTTGCCTATCTGTCCCGCTACACCCACCGCTTTGCGATCTCGAACCGCCGCCTCATCCGATTCGATGAGGCCGAGGTCACGTTCCGCTACAAGGACTATCGTCGCGACGGCACAGACCGGCAGCAGATCATGACGCTCGCCACCGACGAGTTCATCCGCCGATTCCTGCTCCACATCCTGCCGCGTGGCTTCCACCGCATCCGGCACTACGACCTGCTCGCCGGCGGCTCCCACAAAGCCAGCCTCGCACTCGCGCGCAAACTGTTGAGCGTCGCGCCGCTGCCCGAAGACGGCACTCCGGAAGAACCGACTGACTTCCGCCCGCCATGCCCGTGCTGCGGCGGACGGATGATCATCATCGACGTGTTCGAACGTGGAGGCAGCCGCGCGGGCCGCCGGACGCGTCGGCGACGAACCGGGAGAGCGTCCCATGACGCGGCATGGCGAAGTCCAGCCTTCAGCCACAGGCGCTCAGCCTCCGGCGACGAACCCACGCGCGTCCATGGAGATCATCGGCCTCGACAGGGCTAAGTCCGACCGCACGCCGAGCCGAGGAGGCCGCACGGCCGGAAGACAAGGCGGTCCGTGCATCAATCCCGCCGCTTCTCGCCGGCGGTCGCGCTATCCCCGACACCAGCCAAAAATCGAAATCCCCATAACCCCTCGCCTGTGGCTCGAGGGTTCCTTCTTCGGAGACTTTCGTACGCCTGCCGGCGCCCGAAACTCTTCACGGAATCGGACGGCTGGCTTCTAGGCTCAGATCATCAGAAGCGGACTTAACAGGAGGTCTGTGCGCCTCAGCTGAACTGATCCGAACGCGAACAGCGAAATCGAGAAATTGAAGAGAATAGGTCCGCTCGCCGGGAGCAGCCTTTACGTCTAGGGCTGTCGAAATCCCACGCGCGCCCTGTAGATTCTCCCAAGGTAAGCCAACCGCGCGGGTTTAAGCTCCTCTCGCTTCAATCCCGATGACGTAGCGCGTCGAGCCAATATCTTAATATCATAATTACAGCACTGGACCATTCCTCGGGGGCCTTCAGTAGCGCGGCTTCCCGATCAGCCCACCAGCTGTCTGTCTCACGCTCCAGCAAGATACGGACAAAGCGATGTCCTTCTGGTCGGTGCTTCTGACCTTGATCTTCAGCACCGAACCCGCCCGCAATGCGGCTACTGTTCCTTCATCGAGGGTGAGCGGCACGATGCAGCCGGCCGGCAAGCAGGTTGAGAAGCGCAGCGCCTCAAGGGGCTGGCTGTCATCGATCTGCAATGCGGCGCCGGCGTCGAGCATAAGCCCAAACGGAAGCACGACATTGCCCGCGAGCGTGGCGTCGCTGTTTCGCCTAAGCTCAACAGCCAGGACCCGCTGGCCGTTCTGCTGCGTCTGTTGCTGGGAGACACCGCACGTTACCGTTGATGTGCTGCTTTGACAGGTCAGGCTCCAGTCTTGATAGCTTTCCTGGAGCGAAGTCGCGCCGCCTGGCAGCTTTGAAGTCACATCTTGAGACAAAGCCGCGGTGCCCATCACCATCAAGCCGAGCGTCGCCGCTGCACTGGCCAGCGGGAATTTCCACATGCGCAATTCGATCACCTTTCTTGCGGGTGAGATTTATGCTCAGGAACTCCTGCAGCTTTCGCGCGGACTGCCTGGAAAGGCCGCCCTTGAACTGCTCCGGTCGGCTGGTTCGTGAGGCATAGGCGTAAAGCACGTGAATGCCCATGATTGCGATCAGCTGCTCGATATGGACGTGGCTGACGCCCTCCTTCTTCGTAAGCTCCGCCTTGAGCAGTTTGGCGATGCGCAACGCATTAAAGTCCCGCGTGCCAAGGGGCGGAGGCATCAACTCCGTCTCCACCGGGCCGAATTGCTGCCTGGCCAGTTCCTTCAGGCTGTCGTCCGGGTAGACGATAATTGCGCTCTCCCGCGCCTTCGACAGCCGCAAGCGAGCTTCAAGATGTGCCGGCTTGACGATGATGCTCCCTGCCGCCGCGTCGTAGCGCTCAGCCTTGGCTCCCCCGAGGGAGGCACACACGCCTGGTGCGGCCTCGAGACCGACATAGACAACGTGATCACTTGCCTCGAAGGTGTGTAGACCAGGTGCAATGACGGAACAAGACGCCCTGCCCCGCTGAGTCGCTATCGTCCGCTCATCGGTTGTCGAAGAAACAGATTGCAAGTCCAGTTCGGGTGGATCGAAGCCGGCATCCAGATCGTGCTCAGAAGAAGTCATATCAGTCGGCCTGTGTCACAGCGCGAGGCAGGAAGACATTCACGTTTCAATTAGTGAATCCTAATTTAGAAGACGAACACTCCCATTCACCTTAGTGAGCGCCGTCAGACGTCCCTGGAATGTAAACTATCCCCCGAATGAACCGGTTCCCGATCATTCGCTTTTGATTCAACTCAACAATGGAACAAGGGTCGTGTGCCACACCCGCAGCGGTTGTGGACCAGAGTTGAGCGGCTTGTCATTGACCAGACCCCAACCGCAAAAAAGTGAGCTCGAAGGGTTGCCATGCACTCACGGGGGCGCATATCGGGTCGCGGGGATGCACTGCGGTTCGCTGGGTGCGCGGGCCACAACCTTGATGATGGTGACGGAACATTGAAAAATCCCGAACTTCGCCCAATCGATCTTCCACAGAGCAGCAGCGGCCTCGGAGCCTTGTGACCAGACTATTCGGAGTGCATGGGAATGCGGGGCCGAGGCTGGATTCGGGAACTGCGGCTTGCTGACGCTCAACAGCTCAGAAAGCAAATCGCCCAGTTCGAAATGGAACTACTTACGGAAAGAGAGTCATTCAAACTAAGAAGGCTCGCGGAGCTCGGCTATCACATCCATTCCCGCAAGTTGCGACTTCAACGCCTGGAGCGCTGCATCTCTGCGCTGAAGTGACTGATCTCTAGGAACCGCCGGCGACCGCCGAGTGGTCCGCTCGCGAAAAATAAGCTTTGGGGAGCACGATCCTGCATTCCATGCGCAGCGATCGGAGGCGGCGAGGTTGTAATACGAGTGTCCCATTCCGTTTCTCCTTCGGCCATGATTGGCCACCGGAGAAACGCGGGTACCCCTCGGGGCGTGATCCTGGCTAACCGCAATCTGATCGGTCCCGACATCGTGATCGCGGCGACGGCTATAGTACGGGCCTCGAATCGATGGTGGGCAAGCTTGGCGTTCTGGACGGCAGGGCGTTCCGCTTTTTAACGGCGGCGATCATGATCCGACGCGGCCGGGTCTGTGGTTCACGGGAATGCAGCCAAATGTCCGCGGCTGCTTCGCCGACGCCAGGATTCAGGCGCGCCATCGCAAAGGCCATTGTCAAATCATCGCGGCGCGAAGCGCGCCAGCAGCGGCAAGCAACGCCACAACAACCCACGACGGCATCCGCCATACGACCAGAAGCAGGAACCCGGTTACAGCCAGAGCAAAATCCCCTGGCGTGACGACTGCGCTCTTCCATACCGGATCGTAGAGAGCCATCCCAAGGATGCCGACCACAGCCGCATTCGCACCGCGCATCGCAGCCTGGGCGCCTGGACGCGAGCGCAGGGCGTCCCAAAACGGCAACATGCCGTAAACAAGCAGCGTACCGGGCAGGAAGATGGCGATAAGCGCGATCGCCGCGCCGGCCAGGCCGTTTGGAACGGGGCTTGCCACGCTCCCCAGATAGGCAGCGAACGTGAAGAGCGGCCCCGGCACTGCCTGCGCCAGTCCATAGCCCTGCAGGAAGGCTTCGTTCGTCACCCAGCCCGTGTTGACGACCTCCGTTTGCAGCAGCGGCAGCACCACATGGCCTCCGCCGAATACCAAGGCCCCAGAGCGGTAGAAGGCGTCAAAGAATGCGATAGCGTGACTACCCGTGGCCCGTTCCGTCAGCGACGGAACGACAAGGAGGACAGCAAAGAGTGCTAGCGAAACAGCGCCGCCGCGAGCCGAAACGGGAAAACTCAAATGTCCAGGCACCTTGGTTTCCTCGCCAGGGCAAAGCCATAGCCCGGCGAGGGTTCCAAGGACGATCGAAGCTATTTGCGCGAACGACCCGCCGACGACGACGACAACCGCAATCGCGAGTATCGCAATGGCGGCGCGCTGCTTGTCGGGCGTTAGCGTTCGCGCCATGCCCCAGATTGCTTGTGCTACCACGGCAACAGCCACGAGCTTGAGCCCGTGAAATACGCCGTCCGCGACTGGGCCATGAAGCCCTGCCGCACCAAAAGCGAAGGCCACAATGATCAGTGCCGATGGCAGGGTGAAGGCGAGCCATGCTGTAAGGCCACCTGCCAGGCCACCACCTCTGAATACGCCGAGGGCGAAGGCCACCTGGCTGGACGCCGGACCAGGAAGAAACTGGCAAAGGGCGACGAGATCGCCATACGCTTGCTCATCGAGCCATTTGCGACGCAACACCAGTTCGTTGCGATAGTAACCGAGATGCGCGATGGGTCCGCCAAACGATGTGAGGCCAAGCCTCAGGAATACACGAAAGACTTCGCCTGCGGACCCGCGTATCGGCGCGCCTAGCTGTTGGTCCATTGCGTTGCCCATACGAAATCGCTTCTAATAAACTTGCCGGGGGTCGTTTGAAAGGTGATCCATAATGACGCCAGCCAGTGTTCGGTACATTGTCAACGATGTCGCAATCTCCGTCGCCTTCCACACGCAGCACCTTGGGTTCACCATCGAGCAGGACGCACGGCCAGCGTTTGCGTCGGTGACCCGTGGTCCCTTGCGGCTGATGTTGAGTGGCGCTGCAAGCTCCGGCGCACGGCCGATGCCGGACGGTCGCCGTCCAGTGCCCGGCGGGTGGAACCGCATCCTGCTGCTTGTCGAAGATCTGAAAGAGGAAGTCGAACGGCTGAAAGGCGCCGGGTTGCCATTTCGCAATGAGGTCATCAGTGGAGTCGGTGGCTCGCAAATCCTGCTCGAAGACCGTCGGGGAACGTGATCGAACTGTTCCAGCCCGCCGCTCACTGACAGGTTCTCAACCTTGCTTTTGGAACTGACCGAGGTTTGAAGCTCGTCGGAACGGCCGAATCGGTGCAAGCGGCCGTAGACATGGTCGGAGTTCTGACGGCGTGTATAGGCGCCGTCTTCCGACACGAGGCTTTCAGGGCCAGGCGGCGGGCCTAAATGCCGCCCATTCCTCAGGCTAACAGAATACGGCACCATCAAGCTGCGCATGGGGTTGAACGCGCATCGTCGGAAACTTGGAACCCCCGCTTAGTCACTCGGAGCCGCGTGCGCCGTGGCGGAAGAGCTGTACTTCTAACTCGCCTCCCTATTGACAGACGGGCTGCATGCCGGGCCGCTCCGGCGGGAGCGCAATGTAGCCTTACTCGGCGACGGCAATAAAACAAAGCAGGTGTGCGACATCCAAACATTTGGATTCAACGTCCGGCATAATATGGCTTGAACGAAGTGCAAATGCTATGACCGTCGGATCGACAGAGTTCGGAGACCCATTCGCGGACGCAAGCGGTCCGTAGGCGGAGATGATCCGGAGGCTGCACCAAAGGGGCGATGATGATGGAAGCAGCGCCGCATTCACAGATTGCTGACCACTACGCGCGAGGCAGCCTGGTCGCAGGTATTCGCGATGGTCTTGCCGCCATGGGGAAGACCGAAAGCACGGTCACCGCCGAGGACCTCTCGCCCGTAGACGAGTTTCACATTGGCGGCCGCGCCGCCACGGGAGAGTTGGCAGGGCAACTTGCGCTCACCGCTGCGGATCGAGTGCTCGACATCGGCTGCGGCCTCGGTGGACCAGCGCGACAGATCGCAGCGAAGTATGGCTGCCACCTCACCGGCATCGATCTCACTCGCGACTACGTCGAAGCCGGCAATGTCCTTTCCGGCTGGCTCCATCTAGGGGAGCGCGTCTCGTTGCAGCAGGGCGATGCTTTGCGGCTGCCCTTCCCAGATGGATCGTTTACTGCCGCATACATGTTGCATGTCGGAATGAATATCGCCGACAAGAGCGCACTATTTTTCGGACATTGCGCGGGTCCTATGCCCCGGGGCGCGTTTCGGTGTCTTCGACGTCATGCGCACTGGACCCGGCGAACTGTCTTATCCGCTGCCATGGGCGAGTACGGCAGATACGAACGCGATCGCCGCTCCAGAGCAGTACCGCGACACACTTTCCGCGGCAGGGTTCGAGATCTTGTCGGAACGCCAGCGGCGTGATGCTGCGCTCGAGTACTTCGCACGGCAGCGCGCCCAAGTGGCCATGGGGCGGGCAGTACTGGGCGTGCAAACTCTCATGGGAGCGCGGCGGCCCCAGATGGTCCGAAACATGAGCGAAAGTATTTCAGCCGGCCTGATTGGGCCGGTCGAGATTATTGCCCGAAGGCGGTAATATCTGTTGTCGATTTCAACTGATTCTGGCGGGAAACGCAATGTCTGCTTCGGGTCAGGAATTGAACTAACGCGCCCGCCCCGTGCAAGTCCGCTTTGGTGAGCAGCAGCGCTAACTTCAACGGCCGGAATTGGGCGCATTGCTGCCCATCATTTCGGCTGAAAGCGAAGAGACATGGTCGTCGCGCTGCATCGTGTCACGCGGGTTCTCGAATCGGACCCGAGGTCCGCATCCCGACTACCTTCTGGAATCACCTCTCCGAGACTCTCCGGCGCAAGCGGGGAATGCTTGTGGGGTTGGGACGGGTGACCCGCGGTCGCCTCATTCCAGCCGTATCGCCGAGGAGCGATCTGAGCCCAGGTCGAGTGTGGCCGACCGGACAACGTCCCGACGCTCGTCGAATGGCCCTCACTGACGAGAGAAGCAGCAGGACGATTGGCTTCGACACCCACGCCTAGAATAAAGCGTTGATGACTACCGTGCCACGCAACGACACCATGTCCCGGGGTATCACCAAGGTTTGCTTGCGCGTTCTACGTCGAGGGAAGCGCCAGCCGCTTCTGGCCAGCAACGATACGGCGGAAGAACCACAGAATGGCTGGGCAAACCAGGAGCACGACGGCCCCGAAGTCCAGCGCGGCGCTGGCGGAGCCGATCGAGGTGGAAAGCTTTCCGCCGATCGCCGCTCCAACCGGGCTCCCGGCATAGAAAGCCGTATAGAATATTCCCATTCCGATCGCCCGCGTTTTCCGCTCGAGCACACGTGCTGGAAGGCTCATGATCGCACCGGCGGGGAGGCCGCAGACGGCACCGACGGCAATGACGATGGGAAGCACGTGGCCGCTTCGCGACAGGAGAACCGTTAGCAGGGCAAAGGCGATGCTGCCTGCGACAATGATGGCTTCGCCGCGTTTGGTCTGATCAGCGAGGAAGCCACCAAAGGGAACCGAAATCGCCGCGAGCCAGAGGACGATGCTGATCGTCGATCCAGCCGCAGCCATGGACCATCCTCGCTCAACCAGCATCGATGGCCCGAAACTGAAGATCATCGACAAACCGAGATTGTAGAGACACCAGATTGAGCTAGCGGCAACGACTGCATAGACCGTTTCCGAGGTCAGACTGCCTCGTTCGCCTTCAAGAGAGACCGCCGCCTCCGGCGCGCGGTAGACGAAAGCCATGAGGCCGAAGCCGATCAGAATCCACCCCGCGACGGCAAGGTTGACGAGATGAAGCCCGAACCTCGCTCCGATCCATGGCAGGAGCATGAGCGAGATTGCGATGCCCACCGGCCACGAGTTGACGAAAATGGCCATCGCGGTTGCGATTTCGCGACCAGTGAACCAGTCGGCCACCATCTTGGTCATCAGGACGCTCAAGAGAATGCCGCCAGTGCCCGCAATCAGTCGGCCCGCGATCTGCACGCTCCATAATGCCGACGTAGTCATAAGCAATTCGCCGGCCAGCATCGCCAGGAGCCCCCCGAGGACGGTCGCCTTGTCGCCATAGCGGCGTCCGATCGTGCCACCGGGCAGAGCAAGCAGGACGCCGGGCGCAAAGTAAACTCCTATAAGGATACCGATGTCGGCCAGGCTCGCATCGACGCTTTGGCTAAGCTGTGGTGCGACGGCCCCTACGCTCCCGAACTGAAATGCGAAGGCGGTGCGAGCGACAAACAAGACAGCAAGAATGGTCCAGCGGCTTGGCACTTGAGTCCTCCCGTGGGACTGACAATCCGCGCATGGTTTTCACCAAATGCCTGGCGCACTCAGTCCTATCAATGATGTCTCAGCGCTTGCAGATCATGTCGGCCAGCGGCCCAGGCAAGCGCCTCTTCGAGCCTGTCGTCACCCCAAAACGTCTCGCCATCCACGACGAACGCTGGAGAGCCGAAAATGCCGTAGTTGCGGGCCGCGTCGGTTTCAGCCTTGAGACGCTCATGGGCACCGGGCTCATCGGCCCTTGCAATCGCACGACCGACATCTTGACCGAGGGGGGCTAGCACATGCTCCAGATGGGCACGGCTACCCAGATCCATGCCTTCTAGGTACCACGCCCTGAAGCTTGCGACGGTATAAGCCTCGCACCAGCCCTCTTCGGCCGCCACCATGGCGACTCGGTTGGCCACAAGGTCCGGATCGGTCGGCCAGATGGGTGGCCTGACATAAGGCACCCCGTGCGTCGCCGCGCGTCGCTCCACATCGCGCCACATGTACTTCACCTTTGCCGCCTGGGTGCGGAGGGCGATGTTGTTCTCGGCCATGACGGTGCGGACATTGAAGGGCCGCCATCGAACGGCAACACCCGACCGTTTTGACACCGCATCAACGCGCATCACGGACAGATACGAGTAGCCGCTTCCGAAGAAATAGAAGAAGTCGAGTTGCTGCATTCCCGTCGCCTCCCATCCATGGATGCCGACACTCAGCCAACTCGGCAACAAACCTATGCCTCAGTCGGTGCTGTTAAGGCTGCACATCCGTATCAGCCATGATCCGCCGGCCTGCTGCTCGAAGACGTTGACAGACGTACCGCTGCCAACCTCCAGGCCCTCGGTATACGTCGCCAGACACCAAGCCAGGTCACCAGATCTGCCCGCGTGTATCACTGTCATCTTCTTTTCAGGCGCCTCGTCGTGGCCGTGCGTCCAGGCTGTATGGAGAGCTTCGATAGCATCCCGGCCCCGAGCAGGAGGCGCGTAGGGCGAAAGTAATTCGGCATCGGCCGTAAACATGGCGCCGCATGTTTTGGCGTCGCCAGCACGATAGGCAGCCACATAGGAATTCCAGAAAACCTGCAGTTCCTCGTGAATCGACATCGGACGGCCCTCCGGAAGCCAGTTTGCTATATTAGCGGTTTCTTAGATGTACGACAATTCTCCAATGCTGGTCCGCCGCTGGCCATCTTCCCACCTAGCCGTTATCGCGGTGACCCCGGGGGGTCGGTCTCCGCTTCAGGTAGTATGCGATCTCACACCGCGCGCACGGGTGCGCTTATGGGATATCGCAAAGGCGGGCTCTACGTCGGAGTTGAAGGCGAAGAGCAGCCGTTCACTCCAGAATCTGCCGACAGCGCATAAGTGGACCAGGCGCCGGACGGACCCCCTTCAGGAGAGGCGCCTTCGTGCGCGCAGCAATTGGCGGTAGCCGCGCTCGACCATCTTCAGGCCGTCGCGCACGAGGCGATACGTCTGGTAGCGGAAAGGCGAGTCCTGCCAGTCAGTGGCACTGACCAACTTCCGACCAAACAAGGCCGTCGCGACTTCGAAATGAGATGCCTGCTCCTCACGGCCGTCAAGGCACTGCAGCATATGGCCAAGACGCCGCCGCTGGGCCGAGGTCAAGCGGGCATCGGGAAGGTGTTGCCTGTGGATCGAGCGGACGAATCTCTCGATCGCCTGTAGCCTGTCATGCGCCATGTCATCGAGTGGAATTATGGCAGCCAGCGGCTCGCCTGGTCGCGCGCCGCCGAGAAGCGCCAACTGCACGCCGGCCGGCGAAGATCGCACGTGAAGGCCGACTTCGTCACGCTTTCCCGCGGCCAACCGAACATCGCGGGCGCTGTCTTCCCGCGCGAGCATATCCGCCGGAACCTCGACCAGGTTCACGACCCCAGGGTCGATCTGAGGCGCCCAATAGACCGGCTGCTCGACCGCGGACTGATCAGGCCTGGCGGCGAAACTGCAAGCCCCAGCGCTTGCGCAGCGCACGCATCGCTTTAGCCGAGCGGGAGGCCGCGAAGTCCCGCTGATACTGGGGATTTCGTCGCAGGAACTCCCAGGCAATCTCATCGGCCGCGGCGCCTTTAACGAACGCGTATGCCTGTGGGTCACACCACTGCGATGTATCGGGCTTCATCCGTATCCTTCCCTTCTCATGGATTTGATACGGAGACGCAGCGTTGAGCGAAATCCTTGGATTCCGTCATTGACGAATGAACGAGAGAGATCTCGGCGCCGAGCATCAGGCCGAGACTTTGCGATGCCTACTGGCTGGCCCCTTCCAGTGTCTTGAATGTGTCCGTCCAGGCGCGATAGGCCTCCTCATCGCCCTGGCTCCACGCGCTGAAGGCGCGCCAGGCGGCGAAAGAGGATGCAGACTGCTCGAACAGCGCGCCGATCGACTGGTCGCCTGCAGGCCAGCCGGCAGGCTCGCTGTTTATCGCTTCAGGCGTGAGGCGCCGCAGATCGGCCAGGGCCGAGCGGATGTGGGGCAACGGAAATTCGCACAGGTCTGTGTTGTCAGCCGCTTCTCGAACGATGACTGCAAGCTTGGCGATAACGCCCGCCAGCGATTGGGCAGACGTCACTGCAATCTTATCCAACAAGGCATCGGCCTTTTCAGCCTCGCTCTGCTCCGCCGTCCGGGCATCGAGATAGCGGTCGGCGTCAGCGCCCTCCCCGCGCCCAGGGACTTCGCCGACGGAGAAGAGCGCGCCGCGCTCCAAGAGCCCCTCCTCGGCCTGCTGCTGCCTGACACAGGAGGCTAGCATTCCAACATGAGCGTCGATCCAGGCAAGGGACAGGACGAGTGCTGGATCGGCCGACGGCGGGTCTACGACCGCATGGTCGGCCGAACGCTTAGGGTGTTCTTTGGTGCATGGCGATTGCCTCTCCCGTCCCAGCGTGACGGGAGGCAAAGTCGTGGTATTGTCGGAATCAGCCATGATCCGAGCTCCACACAGCTTGGCTTTGGTCAGGTCGAAAAGGGTGTTCGCGCACCCTCTTCGACCGCAAGTTCGAGACAGGGGTAATATACAAATTGATTGAGGTCAATCATAATATTGGAGACAAGGCGGCGAATTTCAGCGCCGAGCAGTGCCGCGGCGCACGTGCAATGTTGGGTTGGAGCCAAGATGATCTGGCCCGCGCGGCCACCGTCGCACGGCAGACAATCGCTGATTTCGAACGCGGCGCGCGGACTCCGATTGCAAATAATATATTAGCGATCGTGAATGCGCTTGAAAGAGCAGGCATTGAAGTACTTCCCAACAATGGGATCCTCTTGCGTAAGAGCAGCTGATCGCGATTTCTGGACCACCGTCGAATGCGAAAGCCCGTCCGACCGGGGTCGAACGGGCTCGATTGAGAGTTACTCGCCGTTGCGGCGGTTGGGGCGTGACCAGATGAGGCTGTGGCCCTCGCCTTCCTCGTCGGCGAAGAGGTTGGCGTAGATCGGGGCGGTGAAGCTCGGATCGTCGAGCTTGAGCCCGAGATAGTCGCGGCCCTCGTTGGAGCGCTTGGACCAGGCGGCGCCGATTTCGGCCTTGCCGACCACCACGCGGTGGCTTGGAGCGTTCTCGCCGTTGGCCCGGGTGTCGGGGACGATGCGCACGCCCTTGGCCTGGACGCTGAGGGTGACGATCTCGCCGGTGAACTCGTTCGCATTGGTCTTCTTGAAAGTGCCGATGGTAGCCATTTTCAGTCTCCGTTTCTTCGTTTCCGAGCCCGCACCATGCGGCCTCGATGGCGATCGCGGGGCCGGAGGCGACCGCCGCCGCATCGCTTGCGACCGCAGCAAAAGCGGAGGATGGCGGAGGCGCGCGTTTCTTGGTTCCGCGAGGAATGGGCTTTGCCCAGGGGAAGAAACGCGCAACGCGCCCTTGCGGCATAGGCGGTCGAGGCTTCAGCCGTCCTTCGGCCAGATCAGCCGGCTCGAGAGGTCGTTGGTGCACTCTGTGAAATGAAGAGGGAGGAAATGGCGGCACATGCGATTAGAAGACCAAGCCACCGGGTCTCCAAGATGTCTCTCGATCGGCTTGGCATGGGCTGTATCAAGCCCTTATCACGTCGGCATGAGGCGACCGCCACCTCGTCCGCAGTGGCGGCTCGGGACCCGATCCGCGCGAACTGCCGCCCAAGGAACTGCGCAAGCCGCGACATCTACATCCCGGGTCTGCATATTGACAACATTAAGGTCAAGACGGCGGGAGTTCAGGTGAATCGAATTTCTTGCCCGGCTCAGGATCGCAAGACGACCCGAGGCGTTACACGTCGACACCGTGACTCCGCGCCCTGGCAAGAAGGAAGACGATAATGGCAGACAACAAGTCGAAGCGAGGCGCCGCCGACCGTCGGCAAGTCTCCGGCGGTGAAGGCTACGAGGTCAATTACTTTGCCCGCAAGCACGGCATCAGCAAAGAGCAGGCCGAGGCGCTGATAAAGCGGGTCGGCAACGACCGCGACAAGCTCAATGCCGCCGCGCAGAAACTAAAGAAATAGGCCGCGCGCCGGAATGGCGCGTCGGACAATTCGGTTTGGTGAGAGTAAATTCTGTGAGCAAGTCAGCGTCGCGTCGCCTCACAATCAGAGGATCTTCAACTCCCCCTACGAAGCCAGCCTCGCGACGCGCGGCCAAACTCGCGCCACCTGCCTTCCGGCCGGTCCAGCTCGCAAAACTGGTGGACACAGTTCCCCCCGGCGATCGCTGGATTCACGAGATGAAATACGATGGCTACCGCATCCTCGTCGCTGTGGGTGGCGGAGAGGCGCGCGCCTATACGCGCTCCGGTCTGGACTGGTCCGACCGTTTTCCCTCGATCCTGTCCGAGGCACGCAAGCTCAAGATTCGCTCGGCGCTCATCGATGGAGAGGCCGTCGTCACCGACACCGAGGGACGATCCAGTTTCCAGGCGCTTCAGAACGCATTGAAGGGTGCTCCGGCGAGCATTGACTATTTCGCCTTCGACCTGCTGCAGCTCGATGGCGAAGACCTGACCAGGCTTCCGCTCCTGGAGCGCAAGAAGAAACTGGAGGCAATTCTGCCGGCCAGGAACCCCATCTTTCGCTACTCCGATCATATCCAGGGCCGTGGAGAGGAATTGCTGAACCGCTTCTGCGACGCCGGCCTGGAAGGGGTAATCTCGAAGCTCGCGGATTCCGACTATGTCGGCGCCCGGGACGGCAGCTGGCTGAAGATCAAGTGCATCAAACGTCAGGAATTCGTGCTCGTCGGCTGGACGCCGTCAGACAAGGATCGCGCGTTTCGATCGCTGATTCTTGTTTTCAATGATGGCGGAAAGCTGCGCTATGCCGGCAAGGTCGGGACCGGTTTCGATACCGCCGAGATGGCCCGGCTGATGAAGATCATGGCGCCGCTCGAGCAGAAAGCCGCCACGGTCGAGGCGCCGCGCGCGGAGGTTCGCGGCGCCCACTGGCTGCGTCCCAAACTTGTAGCCGAGATCGCCTTTACCGAGATGACCAACGAAGGAACGCTGCGTCATCCAAGCTATCTTGGCCTGCGCGAGGACAAGAAGCCGGAGGCCGTCGTGCTCGAGACGGAACACCGCACAGCAACCCTGCCGTCACCGGCAATCAGCACGATTGCGATCAGCAATCGCGGCCGCGTCATCTACCCGGAATCCAACATCACCAAGGGACAGCTAGCCGATCATTACGCCGAGGTCGCCGACATCATGCTTCCGTGGGTCGGCAACAGGCCGATCAGTCTGGTCCGCTGCCCGCAGGGCCGCGCGAAGAAGTGCTTTTTCCAAAAACACGACGCCGGCAGCTTTGGCGACAAGGTCCATCACGTCGGGATCACCGAGAAGGACGGACACGAGGAGCCTTACCTCTATGTGGACGATGCCGACGGGCTGATGACCTGCGTCCAGATGGGAACGATTGAGCTGCATGGATGGGGAGCCCGCATCGAGGACGTCGAAAAGGCCGACCGGTTGGTGTTCGATCTGGACCCGGACGAGGGCTTGGATTTTGAAGCCGTCCGCGCGGCTGCCTTTCAATTCCGCGACATCCTCAAATCGTTGGGACTGACGACTTTCCCGATGCTGACGGGCGGCAAGGGGGTGCATGTGATCGCTCCGCTGACCCCACAGGCAGAATGGCCGGAGGTAAAGGATTTCGCGTCCCGCCTGGCTCAGGCGGTCGCCCAGAGCGATCCGGCCCATTTTACCGCCGCGTTGTCGAAGGCCCGCCGCAAGGGTCGCATATTCGTAGACTATCTGCGCAACCAGCGCGGAGCGACCGCGATCATGCCGTACAGCGCGAGAACCCGGCCGAGTGCTCCGGTGGCGGCGCCGATCACCTGGGCGGAGATGAAGACCATCAATGCACCCTCGCATTTCCATGTCGGCGACGCTCCCGAATTGAAGAAACGAGCGGCTTCCAAGGCTCTGGCGGGCTGGGGGCGCGCTGATCAATCCCTGCCACATCTGTAGCGCCAGCGGGCAGAGGAGAAGCCACGCCGTTTTTCCAACCCGGCGCCATGGCCCGCCAGGATTCTTTGGAACCTGCCAAGACCGGCCTCGTTTGCCTGAAGCCATGGCAAAAACCGACACGAGGACCATCGCCAATCTTCTGAGGGAATACGCGCATAGGACATCCCTGCGCGGCGGTAATCCCTATCGCGCAAAGGCGTATCTACGTGCCGCTGACAGCCTGGCGGCACTCTCCCAACCACTTGATCGCATCATCGCCGCCGGCGCCCTCACCAGTATCCCGGGGATCGGGGACGCCATCGCGGACATCGTGACGAAGCTCCATCAGACCGGCACGCACCCAAGCCTCGACAAACTGCGGGAAGAGGTGCCGGCAGGCGTGATGGAGCTGTTTGCAATCCCTGGTCTTCGGCCCGACAAGATATTGAAGCTTCACCAGGCGCTCGGCGTGAGTTCGCTGGCGGAGCTCAAAACCGCGGCGAAGGAAGATCGCATCAGGCCGGTCAAGGGGCTTGGTGCCGCGCTTCAGACGAAGATCCTGGAGAACCTGGCTATCGCGCGAAGCGGTCAGATGCAGCTTCATCTCCACAAGGCTGCTGCTCTCCTGGAGCATGCAATGGCATCGTTGCAGCAAGAACATCCGGAGTTCTCCCGCGTCGAGATCGCCGGTGACTTCCGGCGCGGGTGCGAGCTCGTTTCCGCTTTCGCGCTGGTAGCGCAAGGCACGGAGCAGGCCGAGCTCGCGGATGCGACCCTGCGGGTTGTCATCACCGACAAGAAGCACTTTGGCGCCAGGCTCCTCGACGCGACCGGTTCGGCAGATCACCTCAAGCAGCTGAAGACGCTCGCGGCCGTCAAGGGATTTGTCCTGAAGGGTGACGGGCTCTATCGCGGCCGAAAGCTGGTCGCCTCAGCGACAGAAGAGGATATCTACGAGACCATAGGCCTGCAGTTCGTCGAGCCCGAACTGCGCGAAGGCAGGGATGAGATCAGACGGGCGGCCAGCCACGAGCTGCCCGCACTTGTTCGAGACCAAGATCTGTGTGGCATCCTGCACTCCCATACGACAGCGTCCGACGGCACCGAGACGCTCGAGACGATGGCCGAAGCCACGCGCAAGCGCGGGTTCGAATATTATGGTGTCGCCGATCATTCGCAGTCCGCTCACTATGCGGGTGGCCTTTCGCTGCAGGAGATAACTGAACAGCATCGCGAGGCCGACCGGTTGAACCGGCGGTATGGTGGGAGATTCCGTATCCTGAAAGGCATTGAGGCTGACATTCTGGCGGACGGCTCGCTCGACTATCCGGATCATGTCCTGGAGCAGTTCGACTTCGTCGTCGCCAGCGTGCACAGCCGCTTCAAACTGCCCAGGAAGGAGCAGACTGAGCGCATCATCGAGGCGATCGGCAACCCCCGGACGACGATCATCGGCCACATGACAGGCCGCCAGCTGTTGCGGCGCCCGGGCTACGATCTCGACATCGCCAAAGTTCTTCGGGCCTGCGCCAAATTTGGCGTCGCCGTCGAAGTCAACGCACATCCATGGCGTCTCGATCTCGACTGGCGCTGGCATCAGGAGGCACTCGAATACGGCTGCATCTTCAGTGTCAATCCGGATGCTCATTCAATTCGCGAGCTCGATCACATGCACTGGGGCGTTGAGATGTCGCGCAAGGGCGGCGTCCCTGCGCAGCGAGTCCTCAATGCGATGCGCCTGCCGGCTCTGCTTTCCTATCTGGAAAAGCGCAAGCGCGCATCCAAGAGGATCGGTCGACCACGCCTGATGGCGAGGGACGCTATGCTGTAATTCAATTGGCTGGTCTGGTGCGGCCTCCTTCAACAGGTGCACGCTGCGTATATGATATTGGAATCGAGCCAACGGTCCAGCTGACCGAGCTGTTCGACCGACAATGTCCCTGCCGGCAACGGTCTGGTCAATGATTTGGCGGAGACCGACGGATCGAGCCACGCGGCCCAATCCTTGAATGACGATTTGACGGTCATGATAAGGGGCGATGTCCGGAACTGAAGATTGTAGGATCCGGCAGCACGAAGCTTATATCCTGGCGGAATGACATTGCAGGCAAATGGCCCCTGCCGCGGCGCTGACCCGCGCAAGATAATCCATGTCGACATGGATGCGTTCTACGCGTCGGTCGAACAGCGCGACAATCCAGAACTCCGCGGCAAGCCGCTTGCCGTCGGTGGAGCGGCCGCCCGCGGCGTGGTGGCTGCCGCAAGCTACGAGGCCCGCGCCTTCGGCGTTCGCTCCGCCATGCCTTCGGTCACGGCAAAGCGCAAATGCCCCCAACTCATCTTTGTGCCGCCTCGTTTTGACGTCTACCGGGCAGTCTCGGCTCAGATCCGCGAGGTGTTCGCCGAACATACCGATCTCATCGAACCGCTCTCGCTCGACGAGGCTTATCTCGACGTGACGCAGAACCGGCTCAATATTTCGTCGGCCACGACGATCGCCGAGACGATCAGGACAAAGATCCTGATGGTGACCGGTCTCACCGCTTCCGCCGGAATCTCGTACAACAAATTTCTCGCCAAGATGGCGTCCGACCAGAACAAACCGAACGGCCAGTTCGTCATCACGCCACGCCATGGGCCGGCGTTTGTCGAGGGTTTGCCGGTCAAGAAATTTCATGGTGTCGGTCCTGCGACCGCCGCGAAGATGGAGGCGCTCGGAATTGAGACCGGCGCCGATCTCAAGGGCAAGTCGCTCCCTTTCCTGCAGCAGCATTTCGGAAAGGCGGGGCTCTGGTACTATCAAATCGCGCGCGCCATCGACGAACGCAAGGTCGAACCAGATCGGCCGCGCAAATCAATCGGCGCCGAGGACACGTTCGCAGTCGACATATTCGACCTCAATGCATCAATCGCCGAACTCAAGCCGCTGGTCGCCAAGGTCCGGGGCTACTGTGAGGGCAAAGGCGTTCGGGGCCGGACCGTCACGCTGAAGATCAAGTTCGCCGACTTCCAGCAGATCACGCGCAGCCGCACGGTGGCGGTGCCGATCGAACTTCCGGATTTCGAACATCTCGCAGCCGATCTCCTTCAATCGGTGTTTCCGGTGCGGAAGGGAATCCGCCTGTTGGGCGTCACGCTTTCCTCCCTAGGCGATGTGTTGCCGCCGGATCAACGTCAACTGCGCTTCGAGCTTTAGCACTGCCCTGGGGCCAGGACGGAAAGGACGTCCGGCCGCATCTTGTCCGGATCATCGCTCGGGTGGATCGATCGTCGCGGACGATCTGGGAAACCTCTCCTTCATATTCGTCGGCCGCACGACCGTGAGTGTACCGTCGCCGGCGCCTGGTGGCGAGGCTGAAGGCGAAGGCGTTGGCTTCGACGAGGGACATTTTCCCGGCTCCTGTTCTGGAAGCGGGGAGCGATCCCCGCGTGACAGACGCCCGATGTATCCGGCCGAGGGCCGCAATCACCGTGAAGGCAAAGCCGAAACGGCGGCACGCTTTGCGTAGTCCGACCCTTTATGGATTGATGGCATCAGGCCCTCGGACCGGACCAAGGAATTGCGCCGACAAACGCGGGGATAGGGTCCCTGTTCTCCATTCCAGGACGGGATGGGATGTGAACCTCATGGTTCGCCACTTCGCATTCACCGCCGCCAAATCGGCAGGAGCGATCGTTCGATCAACGCGCCGGGAGCGACGAAAAACAAAGCGAATGACTGGAGGCGACTGGCCTTGTGGCGCCGTCATGTGGCGCCGAACCTCATCACCGGAATGCCGAGCCTGCGGGCCTTGTCGGCGAGGTTGTCCTGAATGCCTGAGCCGGGGAAATGAATGACGCCAATCGGCAAGGTGTCGAGCATGGCGTCGTTGCGCTTGAAGGGCGCGGCCTTGCCATGTTTGGTCCAGTCCGGCTTGAAGGCAATCTGTGGCACCTTGCGGCTGTGAGCCCATTTGGCCGCGATCAACTCGGCACCTTTGGGTGACCCGCCGTGCAGCAGGACCATGTCCGGATGCTTGCCATGGACCTGGTCGAGCTTGGCCCAGATCAGCCAATGATCGTTGAAATCGAGCCCGCCGGTGAAGGCGACTTTCGGGCCCGGAGGCAACAGCACCTGACTGTCTGTATGCTTCCTCGCGGCAACGAAGTCCCGGCTGTCGATCAGAGCCGCGGTCAGGTTGCGATGGTTGACGACAGAGCCCGAACGCGGGCGCCAGATCGAGTGTGTGTGGCGCTCGCAATGCTCGGCGGCCTGATCGCGCATCAATTCGAAGGCGTTGCGGCGTTCGAGCAGCGTCTGACCTTGGGCGATGAGGCGCTCGAGCTCGACCGACTTGACCTCGGATCCGTCTTGTTCGCGCTGTAGCCGTTGCTGGCCAAGCTCGTTTTCATCGAGCTCGCGTTCGATCCGCTTGGTCGCGCGATGGAACAGATTGACCGTCCCCCACAGCAACTCCTCGAGGTCGGGCTCAAGGCGTGTGTCGGCCATCGCCACCAGGAGAGCGTCGAAGATGTCGGCGATGCTGGCGGCTATGACCCGGCCTTCGGGAAGCGGGCGCGGATCGGGTTCATCGTCGAAGGGACGGTAGCCGTAGAGCTGAAGCTCGTGCAGGATGTGGTCGATGGATGATGATGCGGGTTGCGGCTCGAAGTCGGTATCGTGCTCGGTGCTCATGGCGGCTTGCCTTCGTGGGACCGGCCGCGCCCATCGCGGCCTTCATGGCGACGAAGGCGATGGACGATCCGGACTTGCACCCGAAGCGCCAGCGCAGGGCCGGAACGGGAGTGAAGGATGGCGAAGCCCGGCTATTTTGGTTCGCGATGGAAAGGCCCGAAGACGAGGTCCCGGGCGGCTCGCCGCACGGGGTGGCAAGGGCCGCCGGAAAATAACGGGGCGCAGCCATTGCCTGTCCGGACCGGCTGGTGCCCGATCGCCCTCTGGAAGGCCGGTGGGCCGGCCCTCGCCTCAGCGAAGGCCCCCCTGCGCACCGAGGTACGCCTAGCAAATGCCACCCCTCCCTTCCCCTTCCGGTCAGGCCGCCAGCTTCACGAAGCGCTCGACATCCTGTGGCGCGATCTGAACCCGCAGGATCCCCCTCAGCGCATTGACGCCGAGTAGACGCAGATCCTCGTTGAGGTCGCCAAGTTTCGGCGTCAGAACCATGGCCTCGATACCGGCCGCGCTGGTGCGTTCAATCAGGGTTGCCACTGCTGCGTCGCCTGCCGGATCATTGTCACGGGCGATGTAGAGGCGCCGCAATGTGTCAGGAAACAGGATTGCGGACAGATGCGCCGCCGACAAGGCTGCGAGTGCCGGCATGGCGGGCAGGACAGTGCGTTGCGACAGCATGGTCTCGATGCCCTCACCGGCGGCCATGACATCGCAGCAGCAGCCGAAGCGGACAGCGTGTCCGAGCAGTTCGCCCATGGCCCGTCTCGGTGTCTCGAGCGGAGCGCGGCCGAGATGGGCTTCGCTAAATCCGCCCGGATCGAGCCAGGTGCGGTGGGCCCCGGTAAGCTTGCCTTTGAGGTCGGTGACCGCCGCGACCATTGCCGGCCAGGTTTCAGTCCGGCCGCGGTCTGAACGGTAGTAGCAGCGAGGATGAAACCGTAGGCTCCCAGTCTCATGCACGGCTGTAATCGCGCGTGCGCGCAAATACGTCTCCACAAGAGTTCCCCGTATCGGCTGCGACATGGAGACCAGCCGCCGCGCCGCTTCAGGGGAACCGCCGGCAGCGGGAACGGCTTGCTCCCACTGGCCCTTTGGTTCGTTCGTGGGCGGCATGGACAGAAAGCTGCGCGCCTCGCCGGACACATCCTTGAAGTCCGTCAGGCCAAGCGATTCACGGATGACGTCCAGAAGGTCGCCGTGCTCGCCGGTGGCGGCGTCGGTCCATTTCCCGGCGGCACCCTTGCCGCAATCCGGTCCCTTGAGACGCACAAACATCGAGCGCCCCGGCGCATTGCGGGCGTCGCCAACCAGCCAGTAGCGGCCCTCACGGCGACCGTTGGAAAGGTAACGGCGGCAAACAGCCTCAGCCTGCCGAGCAAGATGGCTTGCCAGTTCGGATGCATCGCGAGGCAGCATCAGCGGGCCTCCCTCTCACTGATGCGCTGCACTGGCCAACACTCGATAACCTTGGCCGGCACCGCAGGCCCGCTGGCGTCCGCCGGCACAAACATGCGCAGCTTCCAGGATATGATTTCATGGAAGAGTCCGTAGGCGGTGAGCCGCTCGCGCATGGTATCGGTGATGCGACGCACATTGGACTGGCCGAGCACCAGCTTGTTGAAAGGGATATCGCGCGAGGACGACAGCGTGATCTTTTGAACGGCAGTGGTCATTTGAAGGTCTCCGCGACGGGCCGCCGAGAGCCTCTCTCTCAGCCTTGAACCCGTCACAAGATCCCTCCAACCCTCTCCCTCTCCTGCCTGCACAATCCGGCACACCGTTGCTCGACTGCCGAGCGCGCACGCATGTCGGCCTGTACGTTGTCTCCGCGTGAGCCGATGGTTGGAGCGGACAGACGAAGTGCGGCTGGCACTTGATACCTATGCCGATCGGCGGAACGGTGCATGCGCTGTTCGGGTCAGCGAAATTATGCCGCCCATTTGTCGTTGCCTGCGCTCAGCCCGATGGATGCTTCGGCCTCCACCGGCACGTGGCCAAGAAGCCAATCGGCCGCCTTGCTGGCCAGGCTGGCGGCGCGAACGATGGCGCGATTGTCCTCGCGCAAAACCTCCAGCCATGAGCCGATGTAGTCGGCATGCCGAACCGTGGGCACTATGCCCAAGGCGGCGCAGCAGAAGGCCGCGTTGATTTCTGCCACGAGTTCCTCGAACGCATACTTCCTGGAGGCGGTAGAGCCGGATAATTTGCGATCGAGACGTGAACTGTGGCCGGTGGCATGACCGAGCTCATGCAAGGCTGTCCGATGCCAATTGATCGGCTCGAAGTAGGCTTGGGGCGGAGGCACCTGTATATAATCGTGGGCCGGCACGTAAAACGCCCTATCGCCGCCGATACGAAAGTCGATGCCGGTGGCCTTGATCAGCGCCTCGACACGCGGTTCGATCGGGCTAGCCACCGGCAGTACAGCCGAAGCTGCGATTTCGTCAGGTAGCCCTTTACATTGTTCAATGTTGAAAACGGTGAAGCGCTTGAGGAACGGGATGGCTTGAGCATCCTCACCCGTCTCGCGAGCGCGCTTCTTCTCGTGATCCGGGACAAAACGATCGGCATAAACGACCGTTGTCCCGCGCTCGCCTCTACGGACATTCCCGCCGAGCGCGAAAGCCTGTCGATAAGTTATCCAACTCTGCGTTGGGAACCCGCATTCAACGACCGCGCCCCAGAGAATAAGCACGTTGATCCCGCTATACGCGCGATGCGTCCTGGCATTCTTCGGCAGGGAAAGCGACGCGTTTGCGGCGGAAGTTCCCCATGGCTGAACCCAGGGAAAACGACCCCCTTCCAGCTCGGCAATTATCTTGCCGGTGATCTCGTCGTAGAGGTTCGACCGGTCGGCGGCGTGGGTTCGTTTGGTCCGGACATACATCGCGGTTCTCCGCGACGGGCGCCGAAGGCCTCTCCTTCCGCTTTCAACCCGTCGCGAAAAACCCCTCCCATCCTCTAACTCTCCGTCGGGAGAGCTCTGCTTTCCCGACCAAATGAAAAACGGCGTACAAGGCGGAGGCACCGAAATGTCCGTCATTGCGACCAAGTCAGTTCGGTGCTGGAGCAAGTTCGTGGCCCTGAGACCGGTTCAACAGAGGCGGCCGAAGGAGCATCAGCATAGCGCCGCCGCCAGGCGGGATGCGGGACCGACCGCCCCCGGCGAAGGGCGCCGGATCAAAAACGATTGGTGCCATGCCTGCGTAAAATAAGACACTCTTCGAAGAAGGGGGCACCGTTTTTACCGGTCGTCGCGTGATTCCGACGGTCTATTTCCAGTACACCAACTCGGCGCTCAACCAGCAAACCATCCTATTTACACGCCCTGACCGCAATTCACCGCACCGTTTGATCGGATCCCTTCCGGCAGTGGCTATACAATCCAGATCTTGATCCATGAATGGGAAGCCCACGCACAAGGGCGGACACATACCGGGGCGAGGTTATGAAAAGCGACTCCCTTTCCTATCCTTCTCGGGGTCTCTCACGCGAAGAAGCTGCCCGATATGTTGGCGCGGCCATGACAAAATTCGACCAGATGGTTGCTGACCGGCGCATGCCGAAGCCGAAGAAAGTTGACGGCCGCGTGATTTGGGATCGCCTTAAACTCGAAGCGGCGTTTACCGAACTACCTGGAGACGATGACGAGAATATCGTCGACTTCCTGTTTGCAAGGGAATCACCGCAGGGAATAGATTCATTCCGCCATGATCGACAAATGTCCCGGCCTCTCCTCTTACACCGACCTCTCGGCGTTTCGTTCATGGCAGCCTTGCCGGCTCTGCTTGGCTAGGTTGACTCGCCTAGGTGTAGTATTTTCGGCATGTTTTGGGAAAAAACATGTGGCTTGTAGAGGGAAATAAACTATTTGTCTCGCTGGCGGTATGGCAAATCAAAGCTCGATCAATTCGTCCGATACGGTAAGAGGAAACTATATGACCACTGCTCTCGAACATGACGGCCAACTGGATACTGTGTCGATAGCGGCCGACATCGTCGCCGCGTATGTCTCGAACAATCCGCTGCCGGTTGGCGAGTTGCCGAAGCTGATTGGCGATATTCATGCCGCTCTGAAAGGCATCGGCACGACGGCGATAGAGCCTGTGGTCAAGCAGGAACCGGCAATATCGATCAGAAAGTCGGTGACGCCAGACTTTATTATCTGCCTTGAGAATGGGAAGAAGTTCAAATCGCTCAAGCGCCATATCCGAGTTCACTACAATCTGAGCCCTAATGAGTATCGCCTGAAGTGGAACCTTCCAGTCGACTATCCTATGGTCGCGCCGAACTATACGGCCACGCGCTCGGCATTGGCGAAATCAGCAGGCCTTGGACGAAAGGCGGTGGTGCCCGCACCAACCGCGAACGAGAAAACAAAAAAACCAGCGCGCTTAGCAGCCGCAAGAACACCTGCGGCGTCAATCAAGTCACCGCTGAAGAAGACGCGCAAGGCATCCGTCAAAGCCTGAGGGACTGCCCTGGCAAGGTGCCAGGCTGTAGCGGCCTGACCTTGATGAAGCCCCGCCGCGTGGCGGGGCTCAGTTGCATGTCGGTTCAGTCTGCGGCACAGCGGAACCGGATGAGGGAAGAACTGCCCCGACCAAGAAGGTAAAGAAGAGAACTAAGGACCTGGGTCTTGGATCACCGAGGTCGCTGGCACGGAGCCGGGGTGTCGTAGGGAGGCGCAGTTATGTTTCGGATTATCGCCGCATTGGCGATCGGCGGCGTTTTCATGCCGGTGGATCCTGCGTCGGTCGTGCGGCGCCCACAGGCGCCGGTGCCCTGGTCGACGGTTTATGTCGAGGGATGTTGCAAGACTTGTTCGGCCGGTCAGGCATGTGGCGATAGCTGCATCTCGCGAGAGAAGCGATGCCACAAAGCGCCCGGCTGCGCGTGCGATGGCTGAGATGCCGCGATTTCCCGCCCTTGGCGTCTGCCGCTTGTCGGCCGCCTTGCTCTGCCTCACCTTGCCTTCCGTGGCCGAACCACTGGTGGGCATTCCATCAGTCGTGGACGGCGACACGATCGAAATTCATGGACAGCGGATTCGCCTCAATGGCATGGACGCGCCGGAGAGTGCTCAGATCTGCGCCATCGCCTCTGGCAAGAAGTACCGTTGCGGCCAGCAGGCGTCTCTGGTGTTGGCGGATTTCCTCGATGCGCATCGCCCAACATCGTGCATTGGAGTCGACCGCGATCGCTACAGGCGCATGGTCGCTGTCTGCACCGCCGCAGGCGTCGATATCGGCGAATGGATGGTCAGGCAGGGCTATGCGCTTGATTGGCCGAAATACAGTGCCGGCTTCTACGTTGGAGCCGAGCAGGAAGCCAGGACCGCAAAGCGCGGCCTGTGGGCCGGCTCATTCGACAAGCCCTGGAATTGGCGCAGGCAACACTAGGACCTTCGCCGTTCCCTCAGGAGCCGGTTCAATTCCGCGGCAGCTTGTGAATCTCCAGTCTCACCGGACCGCCTCGATCGCAGCTCGTGCAGACAAGCGCCCTCTCAACGGAGCTGAACAGCGCGTCCTTGCCGTATCGCCGAATAAGCGCGGCTGGCTTCACCTCGGCATAGTGCGAGCAGCGTTTGCACCAAGCTCGCAACGTGTGCCATTCGCGCAGATCGCCAAGTGAAACGTCCAACCCGGCATGAATGCTGCCGTTGATGACAGTCTGCGGTGGAACCTTCACCTCGCCCGGAGTGATAATCTTCTCCATGACATGGCGGCTGTTGTAGTGAATCAGCAGCATTCCGGGCCGACGCCGAATGGCCGCCTGCCAAGCTGCCTGGCTGACCACCGCGTCCGGAGATCGGCATATGGTTTCTAGATGGGTTTTCTCCTCTCGATCCCAGACTTCGATCCGGAAATTGTCTTCCGCCGTCTCGGTCATTGAACCCGCGCCTTATGCCAGCCGCGAGAATAGCCGTTCGAGACTGCGGCCCGCGACAAGCCCAGTTCCCGTTCAAGGTCGTTGTTCCTGGCAAGGACATTCAGCAACGCGACCAAGACATCGCCGCCGGCTGCGGCTATGGCCTGCTCAGCCACCTCTTCCAGTTCGGACATAGCTTCGCCGGCCGGCGCGTTCTGGCGCGTTCCCATGCCTCTTTCCTGCTCAGATGTCATTCAGGAATAAGGAACATATTCCTTCCTCGTCAAGAGCAGTCTTGACTCAATGTTCTCTTTTCGTTCACTGTAGCTAAAATAGTTACCGGAGACAGACATGGACCTGGTTTTGACCGTCCCAGGCGCATCGCCTGAGGAGATTTCGCGCGGCATCGCGGCCGCCGAGACGGCTTTGGAGCGCGCCGGTTTCACAGCCGAGGAAGCGGCACAAGGCGCCTTTGCACTCGAAGGCTGGGATATAAACGGCTTTCCGGAAGATGGATTGGACGGTCGAGCCGGCGCCTGCGCACAAGCCTGGGGCCAAGCCCATACCGCCGCCCTGGAGGCGTGCTGTGCCGGCTGGCCTGAAGAACGCAAGCCTCTAAGCGTGGATCTGGAGCTACTGATCGATCCGGAAACCCAACTCGTCGACCGCGTCACCGCGTTGGCGATGCTTCGTGCAGATGTTGAGCGAGGCGGCAAAGACACGCTTAGCGGAAGGGATTCCATCTTGGCCTGGCGCATTGCGGCCGATGTCGAAGATCGGTTCAAAATGCGAGACCTCATCGGCGACCTAACCGTCGTCTTCACCACTCTTTCGCTTTCTCATTTCCACCCTGACGAGCCGGTCGAACCCAAGCGCCAAGCCGTCTGTGATGCAATAAACGCGCTTGAAGCGGCGACGGAAAAGCAGGCCTCGCGCTGATGCGAAGGAGAGATGATGTCCGACCATGTCCTGCCTGGCCAGAAGAAGCCAAAGCTGATCGTCGTCATTGCCTTTGATCGCGGCAACGAGGGCGATCTGTTTGCCGCCTACGGCCCGGCGGATCAGCAAAGCGAGGAAAGGGCAGTTCGCATAGCCAAGGCGCTGGCTACCAGGCATGTCGGCGTCATCGCATGGAGCCGCGATGCCGATCCAGCGCTTGGGGACTACGGCCCGCCTACAACGCTTTTCGTCAGCGGTGACGTACCCGACATGGAATGATCGTCAGGATCGGCCTCGTGTTACGCGCTTTGCGGGCGCACCGTTTCCACTCTAAGCGACCCCGCCGGAAGCGGCCGCAAGAGTTCAGATTCGGGCTTCGTCAGGTTGATCCAGGCAGCCCAATTCTGCGGCTGAAGAACAACGACCTGCCGATTATGAAATGGTGCGACATCGGGCCCGGGATCAGTCGTCAGCATGGTGAAGGTAGGCGGCTTGTTGCCGGCGGCCTCACGCCAAAGCCCTGCGATGGCCATAAATGGAGAGCCGTTGAGCGTAAAGCGATGTTTCGCCTTCGGATATTTCGCACCAGTGAACTCGAAGAACCCGGAGGCCGGAATGAGGCATCGATTGCTGTTTGCGAATTGCCTCCCTTCGGAGCGAAAGTTGAACACCGGTCCCCCCTTTGGGCCCGCCGGCGGAAATCCGAACGTCATCGATGCCAATTCAATCGCATCGCCGGCGCCGCGCATTATTGGCGCCGGGTCATTAATGCGGATGTCATCCGCCTGCGGCAAATCGAGTTCGGTTTGGTGCGCCGGGATTTTGAGCGCCAGCGACGCCATCATCCGACAGTATTCACCCCACAGGACATGCTGTTCATAATCGTTGCACATGGAAGGCTCCGGGCGACCTTCTTAGAGTAAGCCTATCTGGCTCTCGATGAAAAGGCGGCTGCCGCTCAACTCAGCGGGCCCCATTTAGCCAGAATATCCCCTTCGTCGCGGCCTCAATGAATAGCCTGCGGGCGTGATGGGCCTCTTTCAGCCCTTCGAGAACACGCGGTAAGGCTTTCCGGGCCGCAACATCTTTCGAACTGGTCATCGCCGGCCATCGGGCTCCCCCTGGGAGTAGATTAATGATCAGGCGATAGGTTCCGGTTCGCCGGCGAGATCCGTTGCGGCGGGATGCCGATGACAGATACCACGGCCTACCTCGACCATCGTGCAGTGTGCGGACCGCCTTGGCGGGGACAGTCAGTCCCGCGTCCAGGCTTTCAGCCGTCGCTATGCTGACGCTCCTTAGGCTGTCCCGTTCACCACCGCGGCCGAGGCGGAATTCCTCCATCCCACGCGCGAGGCTTGTCCGCCGTTGCGGACGCGCGCGGGATTTCGGTTTATACGCCCTTTGTCTTTTTTGGCGGCGGCCGCCGCTGGACTCGAATTTGCCGTAGAGGGAAGCACGGACCGGCCGCCGGCATGTTTGCTGCGACGCCAAGCTCGTTTTTGGGCTTTGTTGTTTTGGGTGGCTTGTTCTGGCATGCTGGCCTTTGGGAATGCGGGATTCGAATATAGCCAGCCCGTCTTGATGGCAGCTGAAAGATCCTAACGCTGCGCATATGAAGCCATTGATAGTGATCTGCTCGAAGGACGCGGAATTTTATCTGCTCCTCAGCCACATTCTCGAGGTCGACGGCTTCGCCAGTACGCTGGCCGGTTCCATCGATGAAGTGCTGGAGCTTGCAGCGGGCATGCCGGTTCGGGCCGTGGTGCTGGATTGTCGACCGGACAACCAGCTGGGGGCCAAAAGTGCCGGGCTCAAGCAGGATGCTCGCACAGGCGCCCTCCCCTGTGTCGCTCTGGTGTCGCCCGGCGCGGAAGCTCAGCACATTCAGCTGCTGAGGTCTGGCATTGACGAATGCTTTGTCCGGCCGTTTGCCCCGGCCAAGCTGCTCGAATACCTGCGGGCCAGGCTGGCGGTGGGCCAAGCATCGGAACAGGGATCCCGGCGTGGCAAGTCGCTGGCATATAGCGATATCGAGATGCAGCTTGATACCCATCGCGTGCGCTGCGCCGGCAAGGAGATATCGCTCGGGCCAATCGAGTTCAAGTTGCTGCGCCACATGCTGGAAAATCCGGAAAAGGTGCTCAGCCGCGATGAGCTGATCGCCGTGGCCTGGACAAATAGCGCCAGTGTAAGCACGCGCGTGGTCGATGTTCACATGAGCCAGTTGCGAAAGTTACTCAGGCGGTCATCACGAAGCGTTGCCATTCGCACTGTAAGGCTCGCCGGATACGCGCTCGAAGACCAGTCGGCCTGATCATTCCCGCAGCACATATCGAGGAACGCCGGCAGCCGCCCCTGCCCGCCTGGTCGGGCTCTACATTTGTGACCAATATGTAAGAGGAAATAAATGCGCGTCATGTACTCGCAACGTTTTGGAATACAAAAGATTATCAACTTGGTTGTTGCTGTAGACGATCCGGCCTGCGAAAGTATTCACCGAGTAACTTAAGTGGTTGCTAAAGTATATGGAGGAATGCCCATGTCTGAGGGCTCGGGATACGCTGAAGCCATTGGCCATCACGGGGAACTGGTTCAAGGCGTTTTCGAGGATGAGGGCGCGCGGTTGCGACGCGCGCTGGTCTCGCTGCCCTGTCGTCATCTGAGGTCCAAAGCCAGGTTCAGCGCAAACGATAGCGATCACGTGACTGTCTGGCCAGCCTCGCGGGAGAAGGCTCGACGCGCGGCCGAGTTGACCATCAATGCATTCGGCCGGCCCGGCAGCGGCGGCCATCTCTCGATGGATAGCAACATCCCCATTGGCCGTGGCATGGGCTCCTCCACCGCCGACGTTCTGGCAAGCATCCTGGCGGTATTGAATTGGTTGGAGATCGATGCGGCGTCGGATGAGGTCATGCAGCTCGCGGTCAGCGCGGAAACGGCCTGTGACTCCACTTTGTTCAGGCAGCAAGCGGTGCTGTTTGCGCACCGGGACGGCATCGTGATGGAGGCATTCCGCAAGCCGCTGCCGCCGATCGACTTCATCAGCATCGATACCACCCCCCAGCTCACGGTCGATACGCTTGAATTCGAGCCGGCGCGTTACGGTCACCTGGAGATCGAGACCTTTCGGCCGCTTCGAAGCCTGTTGCGAACAGCCATCAAGAATGCGGACGCCCGCATGCTGGGCAGGGTTGCGACGGCGAGCGCGCGGATCAACGAGCGGTTTCTTGCCAAACCACGGCTGAGAGAGATCGAAACCGTCGGTGACCGCTTCGGCGCCATTGGCGTTCAGGTCGCTCACAGCGGCACGGTCGTCGGACTGATGTTCGACGCTAGAGACCAGAATGCATCCGTAAACATCGATCGCGCGGCAGGCGCTCTGCGTCAGTCCAATTTCGAGCCGACGATCTTTCGCCATTGAACGCCTGGCACGCAGGAGTAACCCATGTCGACCCGTGCGCTGATGCGAAAGCTGGAAGATTTCGAGGGCCCGCGCCTTGTGGCGCTCGGCGGAGCTCTTTTCGGCGCCAGCTTCTTCCTGATGAAGCTGCTGCCAGCCCGGTTCATGCTCGAGCGGGCTGTGGAACGCGATCAGTTGAAGCCTGAAGCCACGATCTGCGAATCCTCGTCGGGAACGGCGGCAACGGCGGCAACAACGTCGGCTGCTGCTCGACGCAAACGATCCCGGTGCTCGGCGGTCATGGCGGCAATGGAAGCGCCGGCGTTTCGCTTGTCTCCGGAGCCACATTCACTAACCTCGGGACGATCACCGGCGGCAATGGCGGCAGCGGTGGCAACGACAATGCGGCTCCCACCACGGGCGGCAATGGCGGCAATGGCGGGATAGGCGTCACGCACAGTCAGCGGATGTTAAAAAGCCCGCCACTGCGGAAACAGTGACGGGCTTCATCGGAGCCGGCCAGCGGAGGACGATGCTGGCCAAGGGTAGCAACGCTCCCCAAACCATCAGTTGCATCTAAGCGAACAAGGCCGCCCATCTTTCGAATAGCCGCCTTCGTGCACCAGCACCTTAGCAAGCAATTCCTGTTCACCAGCAACAGCCACGACAGTTCCGTTCGAATTCGGACTTGGCTAGGATCGCCTCGGAGAGATCGGGCCGATGGCAAGTTTCAAAGTTGAGGCGATGAACGGCACGAAGGTGATCAGCACCACCTCAGTGGAAGCCCACAGCCATGTTCATGCCGTTGTGAAGGTCGTCCAGCGACCACTGAAGCCCGGGCGAACATCCGGCAAACCCTGGGTGCGCGTCACCGATCTCGGCACGCGCAAGATCAGTGAGTTCGAATTCGCAAGTTACCGGAACCTCAAGTCTCCAGAATAATTTGCAGCACTAGAGGCCGAGCACTGGATCCAGAAAACCGCGGGATACGGCTGACGCGCTGGGCGGGCTTTCAGGAGCCATCGATGGCCGAATTTGTCGTGGAGGAGTTGACAAGATTGGGGCGCCAAGCGCCATTCAGGCGGCGTCCTCATCGAAGGGTCGACGGTGACGACCGGACGCCAACCCGGTATGATGTCGATACGCGTCACACACGACCAAGGTCAGGTCAGCGACTTTCGCTGATGACCGAATATGATGAAACAGCACGGCAACCGGGCTGCGCCGCTCCTGCCGCGAAATGCGGACCGGCGGTTCGCCGCCGTCAGCATCGTGGAGCGCGCGACGGACATCCGCGTCGCCAGCGTTCGAGATGCGGCCCCTGAACGTCGATTGAAGTGCAGGACTGCCTGCACCGCGACGTGAAGCCGAATTAGGCCGCAATTTCGAGGCTTTGGCGCGATCTTCTGGTCGCCTGGCTTTGCATCATCTTGAGAGTATGAAACACCGGGACACCCGCCAGCGCGGTCGTATACGATCGCGCCAATCTACAACCGCAGAACGTTTTGCTCTTTCGCGAATTGCGAAGAGGCAAATCCCAAGTAGAAGGTGCCGAAGCAATAGGAGTTCCAATAATTGCCGGAGCGGACCAATAGTGTCACTGAGATTGTCGAGCTAACCGCGGGTGTTGTCGCCGCATATGTCAGCAACAACCCCGTGCCGGCCGGCGAACTGCCAAACCTCATTGCGTCTCTACACGCTTCCCTGCCTGGTCTGAGCAAGCCTGCCGCGCCGGCAGTTGAGATGCAGGTCCCCGCGGTCAATCCAAAGAAGTCGGTTACTGCGGACTTCATCATCTGTCTTGACGACGGCAAGAAGTTCAAATCGCTGAAACGCCACCTTCGTTACCTTGGCATGACGGCCGATGAATACCGTGCCAAGTGAAAATTGCCAGCCGACTACCCGATGGTGGCGCCGAACTATGCGGAACAGCGGTCCGCTTTGGCAAAGGCGTCGGGTCTGGGGCGGAAGCCGGTCCCTCGGAAGAAACCTCCTGCCAAACCCACGGCCAAAGTCGCCTGACGCGAACTAAATCCTGCCCTTGTACTGGGCAGGCCACCGCCGGTGTGGCAAAAATGGAGCCATGACCCGCGCATCCATTGCCGAAGAGCTTGAGCGTGCCGCCGACCGCATCGCGGACATGCCGCGGCCGGATCTTCAAGTTATCCTTCGCCGCGCCGCCTTGATGCTGCGAAACGTCGCTGGCGTTCCCCTGGAGCCGGCAACAGAAGACGCGCTGAACTCGATCGCCGGAGAGATGAAGATCGGCCGGTCAGATCTCATTCAGATTGTGTTGCGCGAGTGGCTGGAAACCAACGCCTACCTGCCGGTGCGCCAAATCGATGAGGATAGCGAAACGGATGGGAGCGCTTAGAAACTTCCGCAATGATCATCGCGCCGATCAAACCAACGTGCGCCACCATCTTCCCAGCCCGCCTCTCCCGATTATAGCGGAACTCGAGGGCGATTTGTCCGTTCTTCCGATGTGTGATTCGAAGGAGAAGCCACGATGGATTGGAACCGCGTCGAAGGAAATTGGAAGCAGGTCAAAGGTAAAGTCAAGGAACAGTGGGGCAAGCTCACTGATGATGATATCGACCGCATTGGCGGCAAACGCGATCAGCTCGAGGGCCTGATCCAGGAACGCTACGGCATCGAGAAGGATCGCGTACGCCGAGATGTCGATGACTGGTATGGTCGGCAGGGCTGGTAGATACCAGGTTATGGAATTAGGTTCCGCTTGTCTCAATCGATCTAGATGGACTTCCGGGATCGAACCAGGGAGACTGGCCTGCGCTTCGCCGCATGCCGCTGCTGGCCCTGTACGGTGCGTCGAGCCGCGCACCACGTCGACCCTTTGCCTCCGCCGAAGCTGAAGCTCTGGAGATCCCAATGGGTTGGTTCTTCCTGCGCCCCTGCCAAGCTTGCGGCGCGCCTTGCGGCGGTAAAGGCCAACCAAATTTCAGCCAGCCAGCGGAAGCCCGCATCCAGTCACGCATCGAGCGACGTGCAATGGCCCGACGCTTATGTTAACGCTCGACACGCCGTCCTCCATCTCCTCGCGCCCAGCCGCCTTCCAGCATGCAGCCTAAGCTTCGCGTATAACCTTGCCCACCCGCGCCTGCGCCGGCGTTAGATGCCGGCATTTCTTCATGACGGTCGTAAAGTGGCTTTGGCTAGAGAACCCCGCTCACATGGGCGATCTCCGCAATGGCCATGCGCTTGTCGGCAAGCAGTCTCTCCGCCAAGTCGAGCCGCAGATTGAGAACGTAGTGATGCGGCGGCGCCCCGACTGTCCTGGAGAAAGCCCGCACAAAATGAGAGGATGAAAGCCCGCAAACCGCGGCCATATCGGCAAGCGCTAATTTGCGCGAGAAGTTCGCGCTCAGGAATTCCTGCACCCCGGGCATTGCGGGCAGAAAGCCCACCTTTTTCGTTCATCTGTGGATGCGGCGCTGCATCAGTTACGGAAATCCATTCCGGAAAATCATCATTGCGCCGCATCTTCGACCTTGTTACCTCCCGGTGGGAACACCCTGTGGCGCCTCTCAGCTCCCTCACGAAAAACAATTCGTTATTGTTCGATAGTCCGCGCATAGCATACGCACATTGGCGATCCAGAGAACCCCGCGCGGTAGCCTTCTCGAAATCAGGTCGAAGAGATATCGACCGCCTCACATCCAAGATCCAGATGCTTGCAACGGTACCTCGGCCGTTACGATAGGCGATCTTTCCCTCTGCGTTGTTGTCGCTATGGCCCTCCGACGTTTCTTTGCAGGAAAAGTCTCGTGGCCGGGCTGCTTCTGATTACAGAACCGTTCAAGGACCGCACCGGAGAACGAACCCGCAGCTTCGAAATACAGATCAGTCCGGGGAGAACGTTGAGGTGCCCGGTTGCATAGTCGGGACCGATCCGATGCAGACCGTTGGCTGCGTCGCTCGAGCGTCAATTTTTAATGTGCAGGTCAGACGCAGGCAGATCCCGTCATATCAACTGGACCTGCCTGTGATGTTTTCATCGCTATTGATTCGACCTAGGCGGCACGTTGGAGAAGAGAGCTCCTAGTCCCTCTGCGATCGTCAGGTGCGTGATGACGGCATCGCGAAGCTTCGGGTACGGCAGCTTCGCCAGCATGGCAGTCTGGATGGCAGCCAAGACCTCGCCGGCTTCGGAACCGATCATCGTGAACCCTAGGATACGGTCATCATCCCCGCCCACGACAGCCTTCATGAACCCCTGGGTTTCCTCAGTTGCTTCGGTGCGCAAGACGCTGCTCATCGGCAACTTTGCGACGCGCACGCTGACATCCTGGCGTTGTGCTTCGCCTTCGCTTAGCCCGACACGGGCAAGCGGCGGGTCGGTGAACATCGTGTAGGGCACCAGCCGATCGCGCGTGCTGCGGTTGCCGCCTGCCAGATTGTCCCTGACGATGCGGAAGTCGTCGACGGAGACATGCGTGAACTGCGGGCTGCCGGCGCATTCGCCTAGCGCCAGAACATCAGGCGCGCTCGTCTCCAGCCGCTCGTTGACCCGAATGTAGCCGCGTCCGTCGATTTCGACGCCAAGTTTTTCGAGACCAATTCCGGCAGTGTTCGGCACGCGCCCCGCCGCAACAAGGAGATGGCTGCCCTCCAACGTCGGCTCGCCTGATGAGGTGCGCACGGCCACGCTGATGCCTTCGCCAGAGCGGCCATGCACATTGAGAGGCTCCGCCCCTATAAGGAACTCGATACCTTCGCCAGCAAGAAGCCGACGCATCTCATCGGCGGCGTCAGGATCTTCGCGGCCGACGAGTTGAGGACCGGCTTCTATTACGGTCACGCGGCTGCCGAAACGGCGGTAGGCCTGCGCCAGCTCAAGGCCGACATAGCCGCCGCCGAGCACGATCAGATGCGGTGGCAAGACATCGAGCTCCAGGGCTTCGATGTGTGTAAGCGGTCGTGCCGCCTCAAGGCCGGGAATGCTCGGAATGGCCGCATGCGTCCCGACATTGATTGCGACTTTATCACCAACGAGCAGTCGCGTGCCGCCGCCGTTCAAAGCCACTTCGAGCGTCTTTGGCGCCACAAAACGGCCGCTCCCCATGATTAGCTCCGCGCCGCTGGTTTCGTAGGCGTTGAGATGGAAGGCGACCTCCCGGTCGATCATGTCCTGCTTGCGGCGGCGGACCTGCGCCATGTCGGTCACAGCGGGTCCGATGACCGTTCCGAACTCCGCGGCGTGACGGGTGAGGTGTGCGACCCGCGCGCTCCAGAGTTCATTCTTACTCGGCAGGCAAGCGACGGCTGGACAGGAGCCGCCGATCCATCGGCGTTCCACGACCGCAACCTTCTTTCCCGCGCGGGCCAGGTGCCATGCGAGCAGCTTGCCGCCTTGGCCGCTGCCGAGGATCACCACGTCATATTGTTCGGGCTCAGACATGAGTTCTCTCCGTCAGTTCTGGATGAAGGATATGAGGGAGGCCGACTCCAAGACGCTCCCGCAGTGCCGTCGAAGAAAGGCCGGCCGCCTAACGCTGGCCGCCGGAGGCCGTGATGCGTTCGCCTGTCAGCCAGGCGGATTGGTCCGAAGCGAGGAAGATTGCGACGCGCGCAATGTCATCGGGCCGTCCCAGTCGGCCCATCGGCAAGGTTGCTCCGATATTTCTGGCAGTCTCACCTTCGATGCCTGCCACCGCCAGACCCTCGGTCTCGGTCATGCCGGGTGCGATCGCGTTGACGCGGATATTGCGGCCCACGAGCTCGTTGGCGAGCGCCTTGGTGATTGTATCCACCGCGCTCTTCGAGGCGGAATAGATGACCGAATTCGGCACAGGATTGGTGCTCGAAATCGTACTAAGATTGATTACGCTGCCGCCGGCAGGGCCAAAGGCGTTTACGGCTTCCTGCGTCGTTAGGAGGATGCTCAGCACGTTGGTGTCGAACTGGCGATGGAATTCTGCTTCCGTCACCTCCTCCAAAGGGGCGAAGCGGTACACGCCCGCATTGTTGACGAGGATACTGGGCCTTCCGAACGCGGTCTTCGTTTCGGCGAACAGCCGCTTAACGTCGGCGCTCTTGCTTACGTCCGCCTGGATCGCAACGGCCTTGCCGTGGCCGCCCAGGATCTCGCCCACCACCTTGTCGGCATCGCTCTTGTTCGACGCGTAGTTGACGACAACGGCCGCGCCCGCCTCGGCGAACTGCCGGGCGATTTCCGCGCCTATGCCCTTCGATGCGCCGGTCACTATTGCTACTTTGCCCCTGAGATTGTCCATGGTCTTACTCCTTTCAGCTTTGTGAACCGCCGTTGAGTGGCGTGTTGCTCAGGAGTTAAATCATGCGCAAATCGGCGAGTAGCGCTGCCGATCTCATATAATGTATACGTATTCCGTATGAATGATCGGCTCCAGCAACTCGCGATGTTCGTTCGCACGGTGGAAACCGGCAGCTTCTCGAAAGTGGCCCGAGAGTTCGGATTGTCGCAACCCTCCGTCTCGCGGACGGTCGCGGCGCTGGAAGAACGGCTGGGCGTCAAGCTACTCACGCGTACGACCCGCGAACTTTCGCTAACTGATGCCGGCGAGGCGCTGCTTTCCCGGGCGCGCGAGGCACTTGCTGGGATCGAAGAGGCGGAGAGCGCAGCGCGTGGGGCGGATCAGTTGTCGGGGATATTGCGGGTGGCTCTGCCGGCGACTTATGGGGTGCGGCAGATCGTACCGCTGCTGCATGGTTTCTTGGAGCGGCATCCTTTGCTCAAGGTCGATCTCATGATGTCCGACCGCTACGAGAATCTCGTCGCAGAAGGCGCAGACATGGCGCTCCGCCTGGGCAACCAGCCGGACTCCAGTTTCGTGGCGCGTAAACTTGCCGCTAGCCGCCGTTTGTTCGTGGCCGCGTCTACCTATCTCGCACGACGCGGCACACCGACAAAACTCGCCGAGCTTAGTCAGCACCATCTCATTGGCGGTCCCAGTGATACGGGCGATCAGAATTGGACCGCCCATCGCGAAGGCGTTACCGAGGTTCAGCCCGTCAGCCCGCGCGTGCGAACCCGCTCTGCCGCAGGTGCTATCGCTTGTGCGAGCGCCGGCCTCGGTATTGCGATCGCATCGAGGTGGATGTGCGCGGACGAGCTTGTCTCGGGAGCTCTGGTTGAAATCCTTCCTGACTACAGCCTCGAGCCGGTGACCGCCTTTGTCGTGTTCCCCGCCGGGCGACGCCCTTCGCAGAAAGCCCGCGCCTTCAGCGACTATCTGGAGCAGGCACTGCGCTAAAAGGCAGAGTGCAGCCGCTACGCTGAGATCGACTGTTCGCCTGGCACTTTGCCGCCATTGAGAGCCGCTTCTGGCGCGCGTTCAGCACGCGCTGGAGCCTAGGAGCAGATCCGGCGCCTTCATGATAAATCGAGGTCAACCGGCCGAAACGCTGAACTCCTCTTGGCGGCACTTCACGGCCGCTACTGACCCAGCGAGACCTCCTCGCCGGCCTGCATAGGAACCGGTGAACAGGCCGGCCTTCAAGAAGGCCAGAAGCTCGCCCTGCGGTGTCTCGACGAAGATCGGCAAGCTCCGCACGGTCCTTCAGTTTTTTGGACATTCAGCGCTTTCTGAGGACGTCGCGCTCCATCGCGCTGACGCAATGTGGGCGAGCCACTCCTCCGGCAAGAGCGACACGATGAACGGTGGCAAGTTGCCTGGGATCGTCTCGCGAATGAGCAGCGTGCCGCCTGTTCGGTGAGCAGGCTTCCACCGCCTCTCGAAACCGTCATGGATCAGCTGTCCAAGCGAGATCCCGTGCCAGGCAACGAGAAACTCCAATGCGGACTTGTTGCCGGCGATTTGCCGGCGTCGGCCCGCGCCGAAAGATAGCGTTCTGCCCCTGCCCTTCCCGACACCAGCTGTTCTCACGGGCGAGCGCCCAAACCGCGTCCGCGGCTGCTTGCGGCGATCCAAACTCACCGATGAGACGCACAGCAAGTTGTGCCCGCATCTGCCCGGGTATCGCACTCGCATGGTCGCCGCGCAGCCGGAACGCTTCCAAAAACCCCTGTCGTGGGGACGAAGCATCGGTGCGCAACTCCCCCATGTCATCTCCAACAACAACGCCCATCGTCGACGGGTGGGCTGGCGCCTCATTTTGAATAATCTCGAGGGTGCGTAGGCGGGTGCGCTGGTTGCGTCGCCCGCTGATAAAAAGCCGCCCGTCCGGCGTAGGTCCGAGCAGAATCGCACTTGCCGATGACAGATACGCCGTTGGATAGAGATAACGTGCGATCCGAACGGCATGGTTCAGGATCGTGGTCTCGATGTCATCGGCAGCATCGACATAGATACCGCGAACGAGCTGAACCAATTCGCCTGCTTGCGAGCGCAGATGGGCATCGTGCGACTTCACGAGGCCTTCAGAAACTTGGCTCCTCTGACGTACAGCTGTGGCATGGGCCGTTTCAATTGGTCGTGCGCGCATTCGAAAACGCCGAGGCATGTTTGCAAGGCGGGCGGCGGTGCCCGATCCGTGGTCCAGCCCTGACTTGGCTTCTCGTACCGATCCAGCGCAGTCTCGGCAGGCAGACGCAGAGTGCTCCACCGGCGGGGCAACCCCACCTCGCTATCCTCTGCCAATTCGAGAGCCATTCATATCGGCACGTCTAGAGTGCAGGCTGCTCAACGCAGCCGTTCAACTCCTTCTCTCAACGCAACACCGGTCGCGCCGCGATCGACGATTGCGGCCTCTTGAAGTTGCTTGTCACGGCGCCCTTGCGCCTGCGTCGCCATCCGGGTTTGCGGTCGGCAATGGCAGGCAGACTCGACCGGCATCGCTGAAGTCGCAAGGGCAGCCGCCCTGCCCTACCAGGATCGCTGCAATGTGAGCTGCCCAATGATCTCAGTGGCTCGATTTCCGACAGAGCCCTTTACGACATGTAAAACTGGATTCCCGTGGATCGATCGCAATCGGGCGCGCCAATGAGGATCAAAAATTGCAGCGCCCCTGTGCGGTTTGAGCAGCGCTTGGCGGATGGCGTCCGTCAGCGCTGGGCGGGTTGGAACCGCCCTGCCAGGCACCGGTCCGCTTGTGCCACCCTCGACCTTTGACTGGCGCGATCTTTACTGCGGTAAAAACTTGCCCTTGTCGCAGAGAAAACATGCATTTAGCCACGCAGCGGCAGAGTCCTGGGTTCAGACGACAAGCAGCCGCTATGATCTCGCTATTCGGCAGTAAGACGCCTGCTGGTGGCGTTAACCTTCTGTTAACCCAAAACTTCTTGCCGGGCTGTCCGAATCGGAGCTTAATGGCGCTTGTTGAATAGTTTCTTCGCAAAAAGCGCCAATTCAGGTTTCGACAAGAATGAATATCGCCATGCGGCTACCACGCTTCGAGTTCGATGACAAAATCCTCGAGCAGGGTGCTGAGATATCGCGACGCCTCAATCAGTTGCGCATGGAGAAATTTCCACCCAACGCGACCAAGACGCTGCGTTCATTTTCGATGGCAGAAGTCGCCCACTATCTCGGTGTGTCGCAAAACAATCTGAAGCGGCTACACCTTGAGCGCAAGGGTCCTTTGCCGGAACAGATGCCTTCCGGGCGCCGCTCCTACACGGCCGCGCAGATACTCGAACTTCGCCATTTTCTGGACCAGCATGGCAGGACCGAGGTCAAGAAGTATGTCCCGCACCGCAAACCCGGCGACAAGCTCCAGGTCGTTGCGGTCGTCAATTTCAAAGGGGGCAGCGGCAAGACAACGACTGCCGCCCACCTTGCCCAGCACTTGGCTCTGACAGGTCACCGGGTCCTCGCGATCGATCTCGACCCGCAAGCCTCGCTGTCTGCTCTGCATGGATTTCAACCGGAACTCGACCGCAACCTCTCGCTCTATGAGGCGATCCGTTACGATGACGAGCGCCGGCCGATCTCCGATGTGATCGTGCCGACGAATTTTCCTGGCCTGGATATCATTCCGGCCAATCTCGAGCTGCAAGAGTACGAGTATGACACGCCGCTCGCTATGCAGGACAAATCCTCCGCTGCCGGCCGGCAGTTCTTCGTCAGGATTGCAAACGCCTTGTCCGAGGTGGACGACCGCTATGACGTGGTCGTCGTCGACTGTCCTCCGCAACTTGGCTATCTGACTCTAACGGCCATGTCGGCGGCGACGTCCGTTCTGATCACCGTTCATCCCCAAATGCTCGACCTGATGTCGATGAGCCAGTTCCTTTTGATGCTCGGCGGCATCTTGAAGACCATCAAAGCCGCTGGCGCGGCGATCGAACTCGATTGGTTCCGCTATCTGATCACGCGGTACGAACCGACAGACATTCCGCAAGCCCAGATGGTCGGCTTCATGCAGTCCATGCTTGCTGGCCAGATCCTCGAAAATCCCATGCTCAAATCGACAGCGATCTCGGATGCGGGCCTGACGAAACAGACGCTCTATGAGGTGGAGAAGTCGTCTTTTACCCGCTCAACCTATGACCGGGCGATTGAATCGCTCGACGCGGTGAATTCGGAGATCACGACACTTATTCACCGCGCCTGGGGACGGACATGACGACGCGGTTTACGGCAGTAAATAGTGGCAATTTTTGCCGTGAATTCAGTCCATTAGCCGCGAATCGGAGCGATTGAATGGCACGCAAGGACATTTTCGGAAGTGTCATGGGTCCCGCATCGGCAGTCGCCGATGCCCAGGACGTCTCGAGCTACGCCGTTCGTGGTGCATCACGGTCGATCATACAGTCGTTCCAGGAGCTCTCGAAGGGCTCAGTCGTCGATCTCGATCCGGATTTGGTCGACACCTCATTCGTGTCGGACCGTATCGACGATGACGATGAAGCGTTTCAGGAGCTGCTGGTTGCAATTCGGGAACGTGGCCAGGATTCTCCTGTGCTGGTCAGGCCCCACCCTGACATTTCGGGACGTTTTCAAACTGTCTTTGGCCACAGGCGCGTCAGGGTTGCCCGGCAGCTGGAACGGCCTGTGCGCGCCGTCGTCAAGAAGATGGACGATAGGGACCATGTCATCGCCCAAGGCCAGGAGAACGCCGCCAGAGCTGATCTGTCCTTCATCGAACGGACGCTTTTTGCCGACCGCATCCTCAAGCGGGGCCATTCGCCTGATACGGTGAAGTCGGCCCTCGCGCTCGACGATACGACCTTCTCGAAGATGCGCTCCGTGACCAGCACCATTCCAGAACAGGTCATTTTGGCGGTAGGGGCTGCCAAAGGCGTTGGCCGAGACCGCTGGTGGCAGCTTGCCAAGCTTATGGAACATCCTGGTGCGGCGGCGAAGGCCATGGAGTGCGTGAGCCGCGCCGATTTCGCGCAGCAAGGCAGTGAGGCCCGTTTTGCCCGTCTGTTCGACCTTGTGAGCGCCTTAGAAAAGCGCCCACGCGCAGCAGCGAAGCCCAAGGAGCGGGCGTGGATGCCCCAGGACAAATCCGTTCAGGCCAAGATCACCGACACGGGAAAAGTGTTTACGCTTGCCTTTAAGTCCAAGGAAGCATTGCCCTTCGGTACATTCATTGCCGGCAAACTCGATGAGCTTTTCGAGGCATTTCGGGAGTCGGAAATGGCGAAGAAAACAGGAGACTAAGACCGCAAAAGAAAAAGGCCCCCGAACGTCACCGTCGCGGAAGCCCTTCTCACGTCTGTAGCAAGCTGAGAATCGCATTTCCCCGAATCACTGTCAAGAGTCGTGGCGCCGTTTCGGCGAGCAGATTTCTTTTGCCTGATTGAAAGGTGAGGGAAATGGAGAGTGGGTACGCGACGACGCCCTTTGGGCGGCGGCCGATGACGCTTGCGCTGGTGCAGGCGAATGCGGCATCACGGGAGATCCCGCAAGGATCTGCTGTCGAAAAATGGCAAGTCTACCGTTGGCTATGTGAAGGTAAGTCCATCATCGGCGTGGGTGACCGCGCCCTGGCAGTGCTGAACGGGCTGTTGTCCTTCTACCCGGATGACCAGGTCAGTGAAGAAAACGGCTTGATGGTTTTTCCGTCGAACGCACAGTTGTCGCTGCGCGCGCACGGCATGGCCGAGTCCACGCTTCGGAGGAATCTGGCCGAGCTGGTGAGTTGCGGGCTGATTGTCCGCCGCGACAGTCCGAACGGCAAAAGGTTTGCTCGCAAGGGGCATGGCGGGAATATTGCGGAGGCATTTGGGTTCTCGCTGGCGCCGCTGCTGACACGGGCAGCGGAATTCCAGCGAGCGGCGGAGCAGGTCCGGTCCGACGCTCTGGCGCTCAAGTTGATGCGCGAACGGATCACGCTCCATCGACGCGATATTCAAAAGCTTGTCGAGGCCGCGATCGAGGAGGGCGCCGCGGGCGATTGGGGGGCGGTCTGGAGACGGTTTAGGGCTATCGTGGAGGCAATACCGCGCAGGGCCGGCCTGTCCGATCTGGAGAGCATCGTTGCAGATCTCGCCGAGCTCCACGATGAAGTGGATAGGATGTTGGAAAGCTTTATGAATTCCACGAATCCTAGCGCCAATGAATCCCATAATGAGCGGCAGCAATCTGATTCAAACACAGACTCTACTTTTGTATTTGAACCAGCTTTCGAAAAAAGCAGGGCGGCGGCCGAGCCAGCATCTCCTCCGGCTGAGAAGCCGAAAGGCTACCCAATTGGACTGGTGCTGCGCGCTTGTCCCGAAATTGCGGACTATGCCGTTAACGGGATCGGAAACTGGCGCGATCTGATGATGACTGCCGCCCAGGTGCGGGGATACCTTGGCGTTTCGCCCTCAGCTTACGAGGAGGCCTGCCATGTGATGGGCCAGGAGGTTGCCGCGATCGTGATTGCGTGCATCCTGCAAAGGGCGCAGCACATCAATTCGGCCGGCGGCTACTTGCGTGTGCTGACCGACAAGGCGAGGGCGGGAGAGTTTTCGGTCGGACCGATGCTCATGGCAGCCCTGAAGGCCAATGGGGCAACAGCAAGAATGACCGGATGATGATGAGCACCACAATTTGTGCGGGCGCTCGACCAAACGACCGCTCTGCCTGTAGATGCTTAGCCGACTTTGTCGTGTGAGACCTTGCCCCCTGCATGTCATCGCACGACCGGGCAACATTCTGATCAACCCAGCTTATGCCGTTTTTTACTGGGCCGCGGCTGTTTGGCTCCTGATCAGGGCAGGGGAGGGGCGTTACAGTCCTGAAGCCACCGGGCTCAAAAATGCTCCAGCCGGCGGCAGAGGCGCGACGGGTGTTTGCCGAACTCGCTACCTCGACATGCTCGCGCGCACGGTCGGCTCGATCGGCGTCCGTACTCGGGCGGTGGCAGCAGCCCGGGCTTGAAAGCTGCCGAGAACTGCCATATCTTTTGCACAAGAAATATGCCTCTCAATATGGTAGGACGAATTCTGTGGCCCCTGCATTCAAGATCCTCGAGCAGAATGGACCTCTCATCTTGTCCTATATGGACCGGAACGGGAAGATTGCGATCGAGCAGGTCGCGGACGGTTTTGGCATGTCCAAGGGCCAGTTGGCCCAGACCGCCGGTCTTGCGCGCGAGACCCTTTATCGCTCAGAGCGCAGCGCTGCGGTAAAGACACAGGGGCGTCTGCGGGAAATGCTCGAGATCATCAGTCGCGTGACGGATTGGGCGGGTGGCAAGGAGCAGGCGATGGCTTGGTATCGGGCTCAGCCGCTTCCAGCATTTGGCGGACGCACCGCTGAGGCGCTGGTGAAGGATGGCAAGGCCGCAGCGGTCCGTGATTATCTCGATCATATGGCCGTCGGTGGTTTCGCTTGAGGTTCGTTGGAACCTGCTACCGGGCACACGATCCACGTTGGGCATTCAAGCCGACTTCCGGCGAAGGGGCGGCGATCAGAGGTGCGCGATTAAATCCCAAAGGCGTGCCGGCGCTCTATTTGGCGCTGACCATCATGACAGCGGTCAAGGAAGCCAACCAGGGGTTCGCGCACCGGATCGATCCTTGCGTGCTGTGTTCCTATGAGATCGACTTCGATGACATCGTGGATTTGACAACGGACGAGGCGAGGGGAGAATTTTCTATCGCGCTCGAGGACATGGCCTGCGCCTGGGCGACGGCGCTTAGCGACGGAGAGCGCCCGGCGTCCTGGTCCGTCTACGACAGGCTGCGGCCTCGGAATATTGCCGGCATTGTGGTCCCAAGTTTCGCGCCGAGCGCCGAGAAGGAGGATCGTAACCTGGTCCTTTGGGACTGGGGTCCGGGTCTGCCGCACAAGGTAGCCGTATTCGACCCAAGCGGCCGGTTGCCGAAGGACCAGCTGTCCTGGAGATAACGCACTTTTCCGCATCCGAAGGGCAGGGGAGGGGCGAGCCCGGCCTATAGTCCGCTCGCCTTTGTGAGGTTGACACGGAAGCGATCGCGTCGGCGCTGATAGCGGCGAGTCATTTCAGCCGAGGCATGGCCGAGCTGCTTTTGCACATAGCGCTCATCGACTTCGGCCGAGGAGGCGAGGCCAGCGCGTAGCGAATGTCCGGCAAAGAGCTTTGCTCGTTCACCTTCCGACAGATCGCCGCGCACGCCGGCCGCCAGCGCAGTGCGCTTGACCAGGCGCGCGACCTCCTGATCGTTGAGCCGATCGGCGCCGACCGCCTTGCCCTGCTTGGTGACGCGCCTGAAGAGGGGACCGTGCGCGATACGGGCGAGCTTGAGCCAGGTCTGCACCGCGACAACCGGGCAGGTGGCATCGGACGACCCGCGCCCGACTTCAACCTCCCGCCAGCCGGTCTTGCCGCGAAGCGAAACCAGCATGCCCTTGTCGAGGATATCGATCCAGCCGCGGCCGTCCTCAGTCTGGTCGCGGCCGACGTCCAAAGCCACGATCTCGGAGCGCCGCAGGCCGCCGGCGAAACCCAAGAGCAGCATGGCGCGGTCGCGCAGGCCGCGCAAGGTTCCGCGGTCGAGTGTTTCTAGCATAGCGGTCAGATCCTCGGGAAGGATCGCCTCCTTCTGCCGGGGCGGGGCGGCGTGCTTGTTGCGGATGCCGGCCATCACGGTGGCGATGTGCCGATCCTTGCGGTCCAGCGGCTGGCCGCGCTGCGTGTAGTTCCAGGTCAGGGATGACAGGCGGCGCTCGATCGTCGCTACCGCCTTTTTGTCCCTTCCAGTGCCCGAAGCCTGCGCGGTGATATAGAGGCCGACGGTCTGCGGGTCCGGCCGCGATGGATCAAAAGACTGGCGCCGGCACCAGGCGCAAAAATGCTTCCAGTCGGCTGCGTAGGCGCGACGGGTGTTCGCCGAACTTGCTGCCTCGACATAATCGCGCGCACGGTCGGCGAGCTTTTCGAGATGCGTAGGCAACGATGTCTGTCGCGGGTCAAGGACCGACGGGAGAGGGGAGGGGCCTTCATCCGACCGCCCCATCTCCATGACGACGTCGACAATGTCCGGCAGGTCATCGGCGTCGATTGCGTCGGTGGACACCATCAAATTACGGGCTTTGCCCATCCAGCCTCGTCCATTCTAATGTCGCAGCAATGCGATTCTTGCGAGCGAAGGTGCGGCCAAAGTCCGGAATTGTCCACCGCGAGCTGTGTGACGGAATAGCTGAGGGAATTGTGTCCGCTCCGGTCTTGGTATCGCATCAGCGGGAGCGCAACGGGCCTGTCCGATCCAGGGATGGCCTCTCAAGGGTGGTCTCTCCTTGTTTTCATGTTCAACATCCTATTCCGTTCAACAGATGGAGATCCCAAGATGACCATACGTGGCGCAGCGACAGCCGCAAGCGAGGAGCGGATCGCCCACACCCGCAACCGTCTGGTGCTTGAGCAGGCGAGGGCGGTCGGCCTGCTTGGCGCGGCCAAGAACACCCGCCTTTCCGGCAGGGTGTCGTCGGAATTGATCGAGGCGGCAGAGAAGCGCGCCCATGTGAGCTCAGACACCGAACTGCTTGAGCTCGCCTTGTCGCGGCTGGCGCTCGAGGATGATTTCGGCGCCCGGCTCGTCGGCCGCAAGGGCAGCATCTCCGCGGACATCGATCTTGGCATTTGATCTAGGCGGCGCACTGCGGTCCCTAAAACCTCAGCGGCGCAGCGCTGGGCTGGAACGGCGACCGGATTCCGCCCTGTCCTGGGCAGGTGACCAGTCGCCCGTCGGCGGCGTATTGCTCCTCGACACCAGCGTCTATCTGGATGTCCTGCAGGGACGCACGCCCGAAGCGGTCGATAACCTTCTGACCTATCGGCTCTGTCACCACTCGGCCGTCTGCCTTGCCGAGCTCAGCCATGTGTTCGGCCGGCTCGATCCGGCGCACCCGACGACAAAGTCGGTCCCGGGAGCCGTTGCAGATACGATTGAGGATATTCCGGCGCACCGGCTGCATGCACCCGACGCCAACGCTTGGGAACGCGCCGGCATGCTGGCCGGCCTGTTGTTCCGGCTGAACCATCTGCCGAAAGGGGAGGGGCATGAGCGCCGCTTCCTCAACGATGCGCTGATCTTTCACCAGGCCGGTATGCTTGGGGCGACGGTCCTGACCGGCAATGTTGGCGATTTCGATTACCTCAGCCAGCTTGTTCCGTCGGTGCGGGTGATCTTCTACCGGGCAGCGCCAGGTTTGCGCCCGCAGGCGTAAAAGCGTCAGTGGGATGCACCAGCGCTATCGTTAGCCGTTCCAGGAAAGACCGTCGCGCTGTGGGATGGTCCGGAGGGTCGCTGGGCGTGAATTTTGGGCTTCTGCTCGACGAAAACGGCCATTCGTCCTTGTAGCCCACTAACGAACGATAATGCAACATTATCATTCGTTTGATATGTGCGACAAGTGCGGCGGTTATGTGCAAATAGATTGCTAAAAGCGCCGCCGTGATTCATCGTGCTTGCGATGATTCTGCGACCCAAACCCTCTCTGTCTCGCCATGGCGTGCTCGGCGGCGCCCCTTCGATCGCACCGATGGCAACGGTGCCGGCTTGGTTGCGCCGGGCCATCCCCGATGCGCAAAGCGGTGCAGGAAAAGATATTGAGGACGTGGCGCTCGTTGCCGGCGCCGCCATCGGCGCACTCGATGCGGTGGTTCGGCGGCAGGAGCGGTGGGCCGGCGCCTGGCGGCAGCGGCTGGCAATTTCGGCGGCCGCGGCAACGGCAAAGCAGGCCGGCCGCGTCGAGGACGAAGCGGCCTTGCGCGATGCCGTATTGCTCACAAGACCGGGCGACAACGTCGGTCCCGCCGGCCTTTTCCTTCTTGCTTGGCGGCGGCTGGCATCTCGGCCAGCGCACGATCTGCTGACGGAGAAAAATGTCGAGGCGGTGCTGGAAGATCTAGGTCTCACGCTCAACGATGAGGCGGTCAGCGACCTGACGGACGATCTGCGACAGCTTGCCGCCAACACCGGCACGGTCGAAACGCTGGTCGGAGTCTTCGCGGTCGCGGAGCGTTACGGCTTCCGGCGCGTTCTCGGAGCCTGGCTTGCCGATGTCTTGCTCGCGCAGCGGCTAGGCTGGACACATGCAATCCCTTTGTTGGGCGCCGAAGTGACCTTAGTTGTGGGTACGGGCCGGGCGCGTCGACCAGTGACTGCCGCTCTGGCTGCCGGCGCCGAAACGGAAGCCGATTGGGCCAAAAGCCTGCTGGCCGCGCAGGCGCGCGCTGCGCTGCGCGCCATTGATCTTTTCGCCGAACTCGAGCGCCGCGCGGAACGGCTGCTTGCGGTTGCGCCGAAACTCAGGGCCAAGGCGGCGGACGTCGTCGTGGAAAAGCTGCTCTCTGACGACTCGATCGTCGCCTCGGAACAAATCGCCGGCATGAGCGATCGCGGCCTGCGCCGCCTGTTTGACCGGCTGGTCGAGCTCGGTGCCGTGCGTGAATTGTCCGGCCGCGCCACCTTCCGCATCTACGGGCTGTGAAGACAATGGCGGAGAGTGCACGTAGGCGAGGAGGGAGCCGGCTAGATGACCGTCGATCAGCTGACCAGCTGTTTGACCGGGAGCTGGATCACCTGCCGCCGGAAGCGCGCTGGCGCGAATGGATGAACCGCGTCGAGGCCACGATCTTTGCGGCCAGCGAGCCAGTCGACCGCGAAATGCTCGCCCGCATCGTCGGGAAAAGCTGCAGCATTGATCTTCTCATCGACGACATCCGCGAGGAGCTGCGCGGCCGCCCTTACGATCTGGTTTCGGTCGCCGGCGGCTGGAAACATTTGACCCGGCCTGCCTATGCAGACGCCATCCGCGCTGCTGTAGGTGGAAGTGGGAAGACGGCCGACCTTACGCAGTCGGAGGTTTTGGTGCTGATGTGCATCGGCTACTTCCAGCCGATTACCCGCGCCGAACTGTCGTCGTTCTTCGGCAAGGAGATCAGTCGCGATTTTATTGGTCATCTGCGCGGTGCCGGCCTGATCGCTTCCGGTCCGCGCAGCCCAACGCCGGGCGCGCCCTACACCTACGTGACGACAAAAGAATTCCTGCTGGAGTTCGGGCTCGACACGCTGCGCGACCTGCCGGATTTCGAAGCCCTCGAAGACGCGGGGCTGTTGTCGAAGGAGAAGCTGCTGGCGGGCGACATCATGCCGGAATTTTCAATCCAGCAAAACTCCAACGGCGAGATCGAAGATTAAATGCCCGCTAGCTATTAGCATCCACGCAGATGGTGGATGGTGCTCGCTCCAAGCGTGAGAAATCGTTGACGGGCGAAAGCGGTTAGGAGTTGGATAGCTGCGCAGGGGGAAGAGCCATGCCGCTCAATCTACGTATCGGGATACTTGTCGTCGGATCGCTCGATTGGGAGAGCAAAAGCTACGGCGGGCATTTTGTCGGAAAGCCGGATCAAGTTCGCATGAAGTGGCGGGAGACACGCCTAAAAGCAGACAAGCGGTCGATCCAATACGTTCGTGTCCCGATCCGGTATGGCCGGCGGTCCTCTAGTCGTGGCAACACCTATACGATGGTTTTCTCGCCTGAGCTTGGTCCACGACTTGGTATTGGCAAAATCTTCCGCTGTCGCAATCCTGCCAACGGCATCGACGATTTGGTGCAGGAGGCCAAAGAACTCTGGAGAGCGGAGCAGCCAAATGGCAACGACGTAATCTCCGCAGGCTGGGGATGTGTCGCGATCCTGACGTCGCCCGGCTTTCTCGACCACGAGGACGCTGCGGATCGAACGAAGCTGCTGGAAGATTGGGCTGCCTTTACGGAAAAGCAAAGCCGTTACGCTGATTTCGCATTTTCCGCCGCCGACCGCGCCGCCGCCGGGGATAGGCCTGTGATTGAAAATGGCCGCCTCAACATCCCTTGGCCGAACTTCAGAAACAACTGGCCGCTCTCGCTGGACGTGGTTCTGCTGACAGCGACCAAACCGAAAATTATGCTGAAGGGAGCATACTGCACCGCGCAAGAGATCGCCGACGCTTGGAAAAAGAACAAGAAGGAAGATTACTATTTTCGCAACAATTTGCTTGCCGGAATTCGAACGGCAGACGATGAGGAAATCAAAACGTATCTAGACGGCTGAAGTGTTGCCGTAGTGCCTTAGGGTCGCATCGCGTCATAGGTTTTGCCAAGGTGCCTTGCGCTGCTGGCTGGACCAACCCAAGCGCCCCATCGTGAGAGAAGGGAGACGCAGTCAGCAAGCATGATCGGAAGAGCTTGCTTGGTCCCGACATGAGGATCGCATCCTCGATGCCGGGTGCTCCTTTTCGAAGTGAGCCTAGTGCACCGTCGAGCCAATCAGGTCCCATGCCGCGGCCAAGGTGATAATTTCGCGATCCAGTGCTGAATAGATTTTGCTTGCACAACCTGATCGTAAGCGAGCTGCAAAGCCGCCAATCGCCTTCGGGGAGTTCGCTTTAGCTCTCAGCTTCCCCGATGTGACTAACGCCGCGGCTAGGCCACGTCGGACGGGGGGACACCCGCCATCAGATCTCTCAAAAGGGGAGCAAGGGTTGGGAGGGGACAACCAAAGATAATACGGCGGCTAGGAAGCCAGGCGCTTTGCAGAGCGACAACCCAGTAGCGAACCCTCTTTTCGCCCTCGATGCGAAACCCAAATATCGGCCCGCCGCTCATGCCAACGACACTGGAGATCTGCAAGCCGTCATCGATCTCTCCAACAAATCGCGGGTAGGTGGTCTGGCGCGTGCCAGGCGGGAGCGTCTCATGTCGCAACACGCGAAACATGGTAGGCGAGACTGCGCCGTTTCCCGAAGCGTCAATCGCGGGCGATGTGAATTCCTGAGGCAGACCCAGCATCGCGTAGCCATCAAAGCAAACTCGGTGCTGGTGAATCCACCGCTCCTCATCGAGTGCTACTGTTCCGTTCTTCGCCAGAAGGTTGGTATAGTAGGGACGCAGAGGAATGGCACCAAAATCGAGCCCCTGTTCATCGTCATCGACGATGTAGAATGGCTCGTTTCTCACATCGAACGGAATTGGATTGTCTGTGACACGGCCTTGAGCGAACGTGTCAGCCAGAACGACATCGATGACTTCGATCCTGTCATCGGCGAGTTTATCCTTGAGATCGGCCAGAACGTGTCCTGCGGTGACGAAGCAGGTGGAGCCTGCGATGTCGATCAGCGTGCCATTGTATGCCGCAAAAGAGAGCGCTTCCTGTTTGGAAGCGCTTACTAAACGATAGGTCACGCAGATCGCCACGAGATGACGGCCGAAAAACTGCAGGCCGTCGCTTTCGCCCCACTCCCGGGTATCGCTGGTCTGATCCATCTGCCGGCTTGAATCCTTCAAGCGTAGCAACCTGCACGATTGGACCTGGCTAGGCAACCTTTGCGGCACACGCGCATCTTGCCTGCAGCGACAGTGCCGCGCGCCAAGCAAGCCCAGCGGCGCGGTCGTCCGCCTCAGGGAATCGATATGGTGGATGTTCTCGTTGCAGCTAATAGGGCCGTGTGGGTCGCAAGGTATCGGTGGGAAGAAAATGCCCGCGGACCCAACGCACCAAATAGTCGACGAGAAACGGTAGATCTTGCACATGCCGTTGAATCGTACGCAGCAACGCAACGTAGTCCGATCGCCCTTTGATCAAGTGCTCGAGCAACAATCCGGTCGCAGCCTGCCGGAATGGGTAAGTAGAACCATCCGACCAGAGGTCACGAAGACACTGTAGCGCCGCCAGCACGTGGGATTTTGGCTCCGCGCCTCGCCCACCTATGACCTCGCACAAAGTCCGGTACAAATATCCCGGTGCCTGGCCTTCGGCGGCGTCGAGTCGAAATGCGCGAGCCAGAGCAATGCCCGAAACTCCAATGTATGTATGGCCGCTATCTACCAAGTCAGCTGACCAGCGAATGAACGTGTCGAAGTCAATATGGCCGTGTTCGGCCGCGACCCCGAACACTTGATGAAGCCATGCACTACGGCTCCATCCCATAATGTGCGCAAACTCCCTGATAGGCCGATCGTCGCTGATCAATAGATGCTTGTTCTGGATGGCCAAGGCTACGCTGTCGAAGAAGTCGCTCTTCCCACCCTGCAAGAATTCAATCAATTCCTTGGGCAGTTCGTCGGTCAGAAGCAACGGACAAACGTGGGCATTGGTTTCGACCCACGCTATCGCCTTGTCGATATCTTCGAGCCAGGTCTTGACGATCTCCGGAGCGACTTCCGTCGCAGCGATCCGTCCGTTGTCGTATTGAGCCGTCTTGAGGCCGTCTTTGAGAGAAAATTGAATTTGTTCACGACGGGCAAGCAACCGGTCAGATACGCTCTGAGGCAGATGAATTCGACCACACGTTGCCTCGATAGTCTCGAGAGCCCTCAACCGCCAGCCTGTCCAGAATGCCAAGAGATCCAGCGTGCATCCCTGGATCGCGTTCTCACGGACGGCGATTGCGGCGGTATCTCGTTCAGCCTCGTTGCCGATCGCGACTTTCAGCGGCACTCCCTGGGACGCCAGCCCAGCTGCGACCTCGATCGTGTCGACGCCGATGCGATGCGCGAGCATAGCAAGTGGCCACGGTCCGTTCGTGTAGGTTTCCTGCTCCTGCTTGACCCAGTCAAATCTTTGCTTCAACTCGGCGATCAGGTCATTGAGTCCGTCGGGTCGCTCAATATCGATTGACACCTTCCGAAACCCAAATATTTCGGGAAAGCGGCCCTCATGATGCTCCATCACGTAGTGAAGTCGGGCGACGTACTTGTGGCGAAGCGCTATAATCTGGCCCGGCCTGCCAGATGGATCCAGGAACCGATCACCGCTTGAAAGTCCTATGAGTGCTCGGACGAGCGGATGGTCAGGCTCCCAGGATTCATTGTCGAGTCGACGGAGATCGGGATCCGGCTCGACCACCAGAAAGAGCCGCTCGCCGTCGTCGTAGCTGAGGTCCACCGCAACGTCAGATGCAACGACTCTAGCATTCCACGATCGATCTTCGTTGTCGGTACGGCCTTCCTCGATGACGAGCGCCGAAAGCGTCATCCATGCCTGCGATCGATCGCGGTTCTCGAGAAAGAGGCGATACGCAAGAGCCGCCGCCCTATCGAGGTAGCCAAAGTGGCCAAGCAAGCTTGCAATTCGAAAGCGATCCTTAAGGCGTCGGTATCGAAGAAATTCCAGGGGGTGATCGAGTTCGGCGACGATCTCCGTCGATTGATTCTGACGGAGCAGGATTTCAATTCTCAGAAGGCGCGCGTCCGCATCCGAAGCATCGAGACTCAAAATCCTTTCGACGGACGCACGCGCCGTAGAGAGGTCGCCAACGTTCCACGCGTGAGTTGCGGTTGCCCAAAGTACGTCGGGTGTGTCGCGCACGATTGGTGCTGCACGCTGGAGCGCATTCCGAAAAGCCTCATCCCGACGGGCCGCGGCGAGGCACTGCAGATACATCGTAGTCAGGGGACCGGGACGGTTCAGGTCGACAGCGCTGTCCAAGAGTGCGGCAGCTTCCTCCGGCAAGTCGTTGTGGCGAAGCTGGTCGGCGACTTGATATCGCGTGACGACATCAACCGTGTCGGGCAAGCCCTCCACAATTTTTCGCAGGCGAGTCGTGATCTCATCATTACCAACGCCGGTTTTCTTGTCACAGCGGATAAGGAGCAACTCAGCCTCGACTTTATCCGTGCCCAGCTGTCGAAGGGCTTCCACCGCCTCCCGCACCCTTCTTTCGTCATCGAGAACAAGCGCGAGTTCGCCGATGAGATGCCATCGTGAGCTTGCCAAGGCAGGGCTCAGCTCGTCCGGATCAATAGCCAACACCCGACCCAATGCTCCCGAGGGGTCATCGAGTGCGACTAGGTCAGCGGCGAGAAACTGGTTCTCGGGATCACGATCGCCTTCCAGCGTCGCCAAGGCATCCTTCGGTCTGCTCTGGCCAATCAGAGATAACGCGAGAAGACGTCGCAGCTGAGGCTCGCCGTGAACGACGGCGGCTGCGCGCTTAAGCAGTGTCTCGCATTCCGCGGGCCGATCCCCCAGCCGCAGGAGGACGCCAGCGTTGTTCAGATAGGCAACAAGATCATGTCGATCGGCAAAGCCGATTTCCAGCATATGTTCCGCAACTGCCTTCATATCGTTGGCCGCGGTGTTGAGTTCATCGGGACTGATCGGGCTACGGGCTCCCGGAACGGTGGCGCCGGATGTCACGACTATAGAGAGCGTTGCAACGGCCCCAATTCGCTTGAATTCCGCGACCTCGGGATGCTTTCGTGCAAGCTGACGATTTCGCTCTGCCCAATCGGAGACGTTTCGACGGCTGTAAAATTCTGCCAGACCGAGATCCGCATGAGTGCTATCGACGAGATCCGGCGGGATGAGCGAATGTGGGTCGCCGGCGAAATCTGATCGCGCCGCTGCTTGGAGTAGATAACCTATCGCATGATCGGCACGCGGCGTACCGGCCAAAGCCTTTTGCGCAAGATCCATGGCCTCGGAATATCGTCCCTGAATCGTCCGGGCCAAGGCGAGATTGGCATTGGCATTCGGATCATCAGGGCGGATCGAATGCGCCGTTTCGAACCGCCGTGCCGCGTCCGGCTCCCGGCCCAGATCGAGAGCCGCCGCGCCCAGGTTGGTTTCAATCCGAAAGCGGGCCCACGGCTTCTTGTCCAGGACCTCCTTCTCTAGCAGCCCAAGAAGTGCCTTCTCCGCAATAAGCGGCTGATCCTCTCCCAATAGATCGCGAAATGTATCGATGCGGGCATGCAACGCCGGATCCTCGCTGGAGAGACTGCTATTCGATGAGCTATCTGTCGGTAAGGAAACAAATCCCATTTGCCGAAGCTGTTCGCCGACTTGCAAGGCAATCTGTCCCGCCAAGTCGCCTGGAGCGCGGTCTCCCGGTAATGGCTGCTGTGGGGCAGACGTGGATACCGAAGCCGGGAAGAAAAAGGCGTACGCCCGCTCATGGAGGGCGATCAGGACCTGGAGCGCTCCCCAACCATAGAGTGAAACCGTCAGGTCGTGGCCCTCTTCCCGCAGGGCTTTCTCAACGGCAACCGCTGCATCGGTCGCATGGGTATCGTCTTCCGCGGTTGTGGCAAAAATGATCTCCTTCAGTGCTGCCTCGAGTTGCAGCGCCGCCCGGCAATCGGAGAGGATTTTCGCCTGCTTGAGCGGCTTTGTGACCCTTCGGCATTGGACGCCGACATAGTGGTTGGGATCGCCATTGCGACGTCCGATTACATCGATTCCGCGCTGATCCTGCCCGCCGCGGCCGTACTCAACGGTGTTCGGGTCGTTCAGCTCATCGCGAAACAAGATCACACACCCGCGCTGCAGCGCCTGCCAATCCTTAGGTTTTGGGATTTCGTGGGCAAGTCGCGTTGATAGCGGCACACTCTGGTCAGATGGTTGCCGGAAGACGCGGCTGGGGAGGTCAACAAGTACCTCGTTGCTGTTTCCCGATTTGCCCTGGTCGCCCGTTTCAGCCATCAGAAGCTGACGCCTACGATCTTTACGCCGATCCGGTCGGCGAGTTCGAGCAACTCGGAATAGATGTCAGAGTTGCCGGTCAAATCGAGCGACGCGCCGGACTGCACCAACATGTTTGCCGGAATTCGGTCGCCAAACAGCATCACCGCGAGAGCCCGGTCGTCCTGCCGAGAAATCCAGCAAAGTCCCTGGATATCTGGGCATTGTGCGTGAATGGCTTCAGCCCAGGGGCGTGTTGCAGGATATCGGTCCTTCTCAGTGTCAATAATCTGGCTGCGCTTGATGCCGAGTTTCCGCAACGCGGTGACGCTCAAATCAGCTAGGACCAAATCCCTCCGTGGCACCACCTGCGAATAGACTTGATCGGCTAGTTTCACCTTGTCGTAAGTCTTCAGGCCTGCGGTGAATGGCACATCGTGGAAGACGGTTTCCATGGCCGCACAGTCGAAGGTCGTACCGCCATAGAGAGTTGGGACACTTGCCCCATTTGCACGCTTTATCGGGCTGAATCGGGCGTTGCCTTTAAAGCCTGGATTGAATTCCGCGCCGGCATAGAGATTCAAATGTATGCGATGGATAGTTTGGTCCGCTGGCCATATCGCTCGCGTTATGTTGTCGTGCAAATCGTTCGATGGGACGGGAACTGGTGTTGTCAGGGGTCCCCGTCCAATCTTTGATTTAGCCATGGAGTGCGCCTACCAACTCATCCTCGGCCGCCGCAAGAACGCGCTCGGGTTGCGCAGCGAGCACATCTTGCGGACGCTTGCCTCCGAGGAAGCTATTAACGGATGCAAACCAATAGGCGAGCCCCCAGTCATCCTTCTTCCCGTGTAAGACGCTCAGAATTTTAGCGAGCGTTTTCATCGGCCGATATCCGGTGGCGGAATCCAGAGCGTAGCCAGGGAAATAGTCTATACCCCGATGCCGAACGGCAAAGATCTGACCCTCTTTCTTCCACTTGTTTGGCTGTGCACTTGGGTTGCTTGTGCTGAACCCAGCCATCTTAGCGATTTGGGGAGCGGTTAGCCAATCGCCGCTTTCCAGCACGGCCTTTCTTGCCTCGGCCGCCATCCGCGCCTCGACAAGCATATGCTGTGGGGGCGGAACCTGAGGGACCAGGGCCTCAATTATCGAGTTGATTGCCTCACGCTGGCGACGCATCAGGATGGTTCGAACCAACGGCGCAATGCTGACGACCGTGTCGGCTAGCGCCCGAACTGCGGGTTCGCTCCCATGCTCGAACGTTAGTGCGATGACCTGCTCCGCTGTCAGCCGATCAAGTTGGTCGCCAACCTGCTTAGGCGTTCCGGTGAGTGCGCCAAATCCCGATAGTTCGATGGTGTCATTAGAAAGTGCCATGATATCCAACTCCGTTGGTTTGGTGAGGGTGATTACATATATAGCATGATAACCGATCTCATCAAGAGTGTCGACTTGAACTCTGGGCTGCCGCTTCATCCGGGCGGTCGGCCTTTCGGGTGATCGGGTGCGCCGCCAAAATTTATCCTGGGCTCACTGCCTTCCGATTCGTCTCGTTATGGCCGCACGTGATATGTTCGTGGTATGTTCGGCACGCATCAGGTAGAGTGTCGGGCAGCGACCTACGGTATCAAGCTAGAATGGTGCGCACGGAAAAAGCCCGATTACGACCGAGCGATTGCGCGGTTTGCGTGTTCGGACGCCGAAGCCGACACCTGGCTGGAGGGTTTTGCCGACGACACCTACCAAGCCAAAGAGCTGCGGTCGACGCGGACGCGGCCGATCACACCATCGAAGAACCCGGCGAGCAGTACTTCAACGCTGCCAAGGATGAAGGCCGTCGTGAAGCTTCGTCGGGGAGGCGGCCGCAAAATATCGGAATTTCGCCCCCGGAAAATCCGACAGGCTGCCGCTGAACGACGTCCCGCAGTGTTTCGTCGTCATAAACTGATTGTACTGCCACAACACCACACGGTCGCCTCCCACTGCACGGCACAAGCCACAAGCGCGCTGTTCCTAGGTAAATTCCAGCAAATTTAGATGGAACTTATCGTGAACATACACTAACACTGCTTAAGTCGTCGGAATTTTTTTGAGGGAAATCATGGCTCGGACTTGGAATCGTGATCGTGCTGCGAAACGCATTCAAACTAGGCTGAGTGAAGTCCGCCTCGAGGACATTGAGATCCGTAAATACGTTCGCGACATAAACCTCGACAACCTTCCGCGCACGGTAGCTTATCGCGTGGATGGCGTGCATTTGTATGCCGATATCGTCAATCTCGATGATATGTTGAACGTAACGACCGTGGAGGGTGAAACCTGCCACAAACGGACCTTGCGTTTTCTTAACCTCCATTATCGCGCGGTGCATCGAATTCTGCAGGAAGTCGACGCGCTTTTCGTTGATTTTCACAATCAGCGCTTACATTCAGTGGTCACCAAGCCGTACGACACTGAAGACGGGCGTATCCATCGCGCCGTGGCAATTGGTCAGTTGATCATTGATGTCCTGAAGCGAACAGGTGAGGACGCCGACCACCCTGCGGCGAAGGTTCGAGTGGGTATCGACAGTGGGAAGGCCGTTGCCGTCAGCAATGGCCGTCGCGGCCACCGCGAACCACTTTTTTTGGGTGAACCCGCCAACCATGCAGCCAAGCGGGCTGGGGGAGGGAAAGCTACCGGGATTTATCTGACGAACCTCGCGCGCAAAGTGATTGGATTGAAGGACGTCGACAATCCAGACGTCAATCCGCTTTCGGCGTCGGAAATCGAAACATCGCAAAAATCAGCCAATCTGAGCGTGACAGCAGATCAGATCGTCTCTGAGTGGAAGACTGACTTGACCAACAACCCAATTGGTTCTTTCAGCTTCAGCGGTCACACGCCGCCGTACAGCACTCTCGATATTGAAACGCTGTCGGTCCGGAATTCGCGCCGGCAAGATGCCGCGACAGTTTACGGCGACATCGACAACTTCACCAACTACGTCAGCGCAAACATTGGCGACGACAGTGGTGCAAAGCACGTCGTGCGCGCTCTTCATGTCATTCGCAGCGAGCTCGATGCCGTTCTTCACAAAGACTTTTCAGGCCGGAAGGTTCGTTTCATCGGCGATTGTGTGCATGGCCTTCTAGTCGAGGGCACTGCTCAGACTACCGATAGCGAGACGACGATCAGCAATATGGTGCTCTGCGCCGGTGGGATGCGAAGCAGTTTCGACCTGGCAATCGAGAAACTGCAAGATGACGGCACTGATGCGACAGACCTTGGGCTTGCTGTTGGGTTCGAATTCGGACCGATGACAGTCACGAGACTCGGGGTAAAAGGCGCGCTTGTCCGGTGTTCTGTAAGCCGGGGAGTCATACAGGCGGAACGGGAGCAGCATCGTTGCGGAGAACATGAAACCGCTATCGGGCAGAATGCTTATGACAAAGGCAATGATGCAGTTCGCGGTATTTTTGGTTCGAGGCGGAAGCGCGCCAATTTGGACTACGATGTAGCCGTTACCGAGTTGTCGTCCAAGGGCGACAAGGTCGCCAAAGCAGCGGCGGCCTTTGCAACCGCCGGCTTACTGAAACCAGCGTCGGCTCCCGCAAGTCCCTACAGTTTTCAGAATCGCCCGACCGGACCAGCCAAGAAAGACGGCTTTTCTTGATCTGGTATTTTCAGAACGCGGATCGATCGCGGCACGAGCGGCTCGCCATCGAAGCGCTCGTTGGGGAAGTCCAATGGTTACGCCCGCTCGATTGGCGAATCGATGAACATCTTCGTTTGGTTTGGGACGCCGACATCTTGATCGGAGAACGCATATTTCCGATTTATCTTCGATATCCCAACCATTTTCCTCATTCACCGCCGCTCGTGATGCAACGAGGCGATACGTCTAGATGGTCCAGCCACCAGTGGGGAGCTGGCGGTGAGTTATGTCTTGAAATTGGCGCCGACAACTGGAACTCGGATTTTACAGGCGCAGATATGGTTCGAAGTGCCTATAGTCTGCTTGAAATGGAGGTGGAGCGAATACCAAGCTCCGAAATTCCATCTCGGCATCAGACGACCCTCGGCCAGGACCTTCGTTGGACGGTGAGCCGGCTTGCAGCGACGACATCTTTGCTGGAATTTGCCGCCACTCAAGACGTGCCCCTGGAAGGGAAGGTCGACTGCATAGTACACGACGAAGCCGTCATATATTACGCTTCACTTTTTGCTCGGAATGGTGCCGAAGTCTGGCGTGACGCGTCAATCCCAAAGCCCCTCCGAGCGGAATCCTTCAACATCGACGGGGTTCTAATTCCATGGCCGTCGGCAACGAGCCTTCCAACCATTGCGACAGTTAAAGACTTTCGCGCTGACTTGGCTGCCCAATGGTTCCCGCTGGATGATAATAGAAGGGTTGTCCTGCTTATGCAGGGCAAAGCGCTTCACGCCTTTCGGATGTATGGAGACTCCGTTTCCAAGGTGACCATCGTCGGTCCCGAGCTAGTCGTGGATCGACTGGGCGAGGACCATCGCTCTCTCTTGGAAAGGAAGGTGGCTATCGTAGGCTGCGGATCACTCGGTAGCAAGGTTGCAGCGAGCCTTGCCAGATCTGGCGTTGGGAATTTTCTTCTAGTCGATGATGACGTTCTTATGCCCGGTAACTTCGTGCGGCATGATCTCGATTGGCGGGATATCGTGACACACAAAGCAGACGGCGTTGCACGTCGCGTCCAGTTAGTGAATCCGATGGCCCAAACTGACATTCGTCGACAGCGGCTTGGCGGACAGGAGTCGAGCGGTAGTCTCGAAGGGCTCATCGAAGTCATCTCGCAGTGCGACCTTATTGTTGACGCGACATCTAGCGCAGAGGCGTTCAACTATCTGTGCGCCGCCGCCGAAAGTGGTGCGAAGCCAATGATATGGGCGGAAATTCACGGCGGGGGTATCGGCGGCCTGATCGCTCGTCATCGGCCAGGCATTGAGCCCGGCCCAGCACTGATGCGGCGAGTGATCGAAAATTGGTGCGCCGAGAAGGGACTCGTGGTTGAGCGCCCCGAAAGGTCATATGAGGATCGAAATGTAGGCATTCCTTGGGTCGCAGATGATGCAGATGTGTCTGTTATCGCAGCTCACGCCTCGCGATTCGCGATCGACCTGTTGATCCCTCGCTCGCCATCCATTTTTCCACACTCAGTATATTTCATCGGGCTTGCGGAAGGATGGCTGTACAGTGAGCCGTTCCATACGGAACCTGTTGACGTCGGACTGGCCTCTCAGGTTATTGCGGAGCAGAACATTCTCGACGAAGCCGACGTAGCTGCCGAACGGGCACGTATTATCCAAATACTTGGGAGATCATTTGGTCAAACTCCTCCTGCCGGATGATATAGCGTCGCGGCTCAATATCGCGCTGGCGAAAGCTAGACGCCAGGAGATCGGTGGTCTTATCGTCGGCGAGCACGTGACGGACGAAACGTTTCGGATTGTCGATATTTCAATCCAGACGAGCCATGGCACTCCCACACATTTCGAACGCGATCCTGTATTGCACGCGGAATTCCTGCGAGAATTTTTCGAGCGAACAGGCAGAGATTTTGAGCGGTACAATTATCTGGGTGAATGGCACTCGCATCCGAGCTTCGACCCGATCCCAAGTGCCGACGATGTCAGGACGATGCGATCGATTGTAAGCGACCCGAAAGTAGGCGTGAATTTCGCTGTCCTGTTGATTGTCCGTCGTACCGGCTCCACGAGGCTCGCCCTATCGGCGACCGCATTTTCCCAATTACTTCCTCCTGAGTCGGTGACCGTCGTCGGTGATGTTGGCACCGCAGCAAGGAAGAGGAGCCTCATGGAAGCCAGTCTGGATTGGCTCAGGAATTTGGTGTCTTAACGCCGAGTTGCCGCACGATTTTTCGGATTTGCGTGCAAACCGGTCCAAGGCGTGACGCCAGCGTGCTGGGATCGCCCGTTGCGAAAGACGCTGGCGTCAGACCATGGAGGTCCGACGGAAGGTTTATCCCCGTTTGGCGCGGATATACTAGGATACTGCGACGCCGACCAAGGCGTCCCATGAACATGCCAAGCTCAAAGAGCACGTTGTCTCGGATGGCAGAATTGCGAGCGCCTCGGCTGGTTTCGACGATGTCCTCGAATAGTGCGACCGCTACACCGAAATCGCTTTCGGCCACGGCTAGTTCCAGAGATTCAAGCGGATAGCCGCCCGCCCAGAAGACGCCGTTCGGCCACACGGTTGCAAGTACGTCATGCTGGAGACCGGTCTGGATTTCATTCGCAACGTCGAGCCCCTCCACAGACGACATTATAAACATCCTCGGCTTCTCGTTGGGGGTCGTCATGAGTCGATTGCGATCGAATAGCCGCCGCGACAACTCTTGGGCTACGGATTTCCAGATCAAACCCGGAAACTTGTCAGCCAAAGCCGAGAATTCTGCCCCCGACATCTTTATCGCTACGACCGTATCTTCAGCGAACACTGAGGCGGACCGCCGCTGGGAAGGCTCTATCGCGGCCATCTCGCCGACGTGCGCACCGGCCTTTAGAGTTCGCACCTCTTGACCTTTGACCACTACAGAGACGCCGCCGGCGACAAGAAAGAACACGTCGTTGTCCTCACCGCCTTCGGCAATGAGCGTATCCGCGGCCTTGTATTCTACGAGCTCGCCAGCCGTCGCGATTGCCTCAGCGACCGCTGCGTCACCACTGTCAAACTGCCGCTTCAGACTAGCGATAAGCGCCGAACTGTTGCCGCCTTCAAACCGCTCTTTCATATTCCCTCCCGGCAATGCATTTGTCTGAATCCTATGTATGTATTTGCTGGGCCTACAGGAAATGTTCGCGAGGGTACGAGGCTATGGAGTGGCCGGAGACGGCCAAATTATGAGCCGCGTGGTCCTAGGTTGCCAAAACTAGTGCCGACTGCTGAAGATTCTACGAGAATCTAGACGAAGCGCCGTTCCGGTAGATTGCCGATCTTCACTCGATGGTCCAACGCTCCCGTTGAGACGAGGTAGCCCATAATGCCGTCCTTTGATTTGATGAATGCCAACGTAGACTGCCCACTCGGGAACGTAATTTGTCCGGACGCGATCTCCAGCGCTGCGCTTTCTCCGGCGTAGTAATGGAACGTAATTGGGCGCTCCGTAACCTCAATCTCCAGTGCGTAAGTGCATGTGATATCCTTCACTTGGAAGCGCTGGCCCAGAGCGTCGATGACGTACAGTCCGTCCATCGGAGCAACGATTTGACTGTTGAGGGTCTGGCGGGTCGGATTGCGGGCCTCCGGGGGCAATTTGTCCATGATGAGGGATTGAATACCCTCGCCGGGGTAGGGCAAGCCGTCAGACGTATAGACTGCGGATGGATTCGTGACCTTTCGCCCGTTTTCCACCACGCCAACGCAGGCCCCGATCGCGGTGAAGTTGTAGAATTGGCCGACGATGGTGACGGTGCCAATCCATTCAAAGGATTCCGCCTCGGCCAAGTCCATGCATGTCAGGTTCAGTGCCTTTGCCTTGGTGCGGGCGGTGCGTGTAAAGCCGTTCGCAGCAACAACGATTCCGCGATGGATTCCAGTCTTTTCACACTTCTTAGCGAAGGCCTCAATCTGAGGAACTCCCACCTTTCGCCCTTGGTCCCTGCATTCAATGGCCGTCAGGTTGGGCCCGTGATGAGTACGACGGATAATCACCACGTCATGTTCGCGAAGCCGCCCGGTGTCCTTGTCGGGTAACCGTAAGGAGGAATCCACCGTCACGCCGTCATGGTGCGCGAACATACGCTCCAGGGTGGCAACGAAATTATGGAATCGCTGACCAGGTCGTTCATGAGAGGCGGTTTCTTTCACGGCGCAAATAGTACCACCATGGTGTCAGCGTTGCATCCCGTCTAAGACTTTGGGCTGGAGTTTATCCGCGACGATTGGCGAAGAACGTGTTTCTGGCCCATGGGGTCAGTCGGAGGAACGAGTGTCTGTCGGCGACGGTGCGACGCACCGAAGCTTGGCCGAGAATGAAGTCAACACGGGTTGAGGCTGACCGAGCGCCGTCGCCTTCAGGGTTGCGGGGATCCTTGCTGCGACTTTGGCTTGTTCGGCGAGCGTTGCGGGCGCCTCATGGGCTTCTCAGTAATAACTATGATTGAAGAGGTCGAGACCCCAGAGGAACATGTCTGAGTCAAGCGACGGCCCTGATCCCACGTCAGGGAGCATCGCAACATTTCGATGAATGGAAACGGGGGTTGTTCCTGGTTTGTGCTCAAAAAGCCGCATAAATGGCAGTCTGGTGCGACGTCCGGAATTATTGAGCATTTCACGGGGTAACCAGTCCGGAATTATGGGTTGCTGGCGGGCGGGCGATTGAAAACAGGAGAGTTTTCTGGCTGAGGGTAGGGGTTTCCGATCAAAGATCGAGTTTACTAATGGCCTCAATGACAGTTAATTCTGGATTGGCATTAAGCGATTGGATTTGCGTAGAATATAGCCGCCCTTATTGGTAAACCCGCTCACGGTCGACAACGGATTGGTCGACCCAAGACGACAGGATTGGTAAAACCTGAGCACCGAGGTTCAGCTCTATACTTCCTCCCCAATCGCTTGAGACTTGAGCCAGATGGCGTCAGTATCTCAGCGTTGGCGCTTGCGCACGACGGCGACGGCCTGATTAATTCCGGACAGCGACAGATAATTCTGGACGGCACACCATGCGGAGGCACTTCGCTTTGCGGTCCCAAACCATCACTTCTCAACCAAGCTGTTGCTCTGGCTACAAGGGCTGTGAGGTGCGGACCTGTGATTTGTCAAATGCAGGAATCCCTCGCTATTACTTGTCCCCGATGTGCAAGGAAGGCCTGCTCGTGAAGGTCGGTAAGGGCGGTATCGCGCCGCAGTGGTCGATGCGCCTGCTGTTTCAAGGGCCTCACGCATCTTGTCGACACTGCTGACCCGAGCATCCTGGCCGGCCTCAAAACGATTGCCGTAGTCCCTTCACTCCGGCCGCCTTGACTAGGCCGAGAGTGCTTCTAAGCGCGTCATGCGCTTGCGATCTACATCGCTTTGGGGTCATGTCCTTCGACCCGAATGCAAAGCTTGCCGCGCCATATTCGTCCTTGACGCCACAGCTCATGAACGAGCGACGCCAAATGCAGGAGCAGACGCCTCAGAGTTTGGCCAGCGTAGCCAGCATCGCGATAGTCCGCAATGTAGTTGTCGACGTGAGGGAGTGAGGCCGCAGCCTCCACCTCGTGGCCCTTACGCTGCAGTTTCTTGACGGTGCGTGCTCTTATATAACGTGAGCCGCCAATGACCACAATTTTCATGTTGCGTCTCCTTGCCAGCATTGAAACCAAACATGCTCGCCGTCGTGCGTGCCGTTCCCGGTCAGCGTTTCGCCACTATCCTTTGCCGAGATCGTGAGGAAGTCGTGCCCGGAAGCCATTCGTTTCGTCTGGAGGTCTATCGCCTCGCGCTGGAAGGAAGCGCCGGCCTCCTCAAGCGCGATGTGGTCAGCCGAACTGCAGGCGAAGGAACTGTAGTAGAGTTTCACGATCTTTCTCTTGTCTGAATGCAGATGACGTTCCGCAAATGGAGGGGCACGAGCCCGTTCGGCCACTTGGCGCCGGTCGTTCCGGATAGCGCGTTGGAAGGCTCGCACTTGGCAGGAAAGACGGCTACGGTGCAGACAGGTAGGTATGCCTATGCCGAGGTGTGAGCGCGCCGAGACAATTGTTCTTTGATTGCCGCGCGCGCCAAGCCTGGCGTGAGAAATGGTCGCCGGAAGAGCCAAGACCGCCTGTCGCCGCATGGCGTTCTCGGTTATCAGGCCAATCCTTCGCTGAGGAAATAATAAGCGAAAGTATCGGGCGCACACACTGTTGGCACAATGACTGATATCCCGCCTCGGCCCCCATGGTGCCACTTGAGCAAAGAGATGACCACGGCCGCAGACATGCCTGCTCGATTGCCGCCGGCGCGATGAAGCACTTTCCAGCAACAGAGACCTTCATCATGAGCAATCCTGGCGAACCCGAAAGACGGCCCGCCGAGCTGGTGTTACCTGTTGAAGACCTTGCTACGGTCGAGGTCGATTTCTCTTCGCTGGTGCCCGGCACATCTGTGGTCGCGCAATGGCGCGGCAACCGGCGTGAGCATCGTCAGCGCTTGGCGCAGCACCTATCACGGCTCGCGAATTCACACTGCATCCTAGTGCGGCCATGCCAAAGCCGCGTCCTATGAAGCCTACTGGCCCTGGAGCTCGAACCAGCGAATTGATGTCCGGTGGCGTTCCCGGCTTCCCCCAGTAGGTTAGTGGGCGCCGCCGGCTGCTATATGACCCGGCTTCTTTAGCAACAGGACGGCCGACAACGCGATTATTAAGCTAACGCCAAGCAGGAAGAAGGTGTCGTTGAAGGCCATGACGAAGGCCTGCTGGCGTACCCTCAGCGCGATCGCAGCAATCGCTTTTTGTGCAGCGAGCGCCTGGTCGTTGATACCATGCGAATGGAAATAGGCGGTGAGCCGCACAATGCGGACGCGCGTTGCCTCTTGAAACAGGGATACCGATTGTACCAGCACGTTCGAATGGTACTGCTCGCGCTTGGTGAGGAAGGTTTGCAGCAGCGCGATGCCGACGGCGCCGCCGAGGTTGCGGGTCATATTGAACAGGGCCGAGGCAGAGCCGGCATTTTCCGTCTCGATGCCTGACGTGGCTATTGCCGAAAGCGGCGCCAATATAAGGGCTTGGCCGATGGCGCGCACGATGTTCGGCCAGAACAGCTGGTCGCCGGCATATGCTCCGCTCATGTGGACGTTCATGAAGTTGGATGCGGCAAACAGGGCGAAGCCGATCGCGATGACGAGACGGATGTCGAAGCGCTGCATAAGGCCAGGTACAAGCGGGATCAGGACAAGCTGCGGCAGGCCGGTCCAGGCGAGCACCATGCCGATCTGCTCGGCATTGTAGCCCTGAATGCGGGCGAGATAGACGGGTACGATGAAGACCGATCCGTAGAGCGCGACACCAAGCAGGAAGTTGGCGAGGACGCCGAAGCCGAAGTTGCGGCGTACCAGCAGTCTGAGGTTCAGCAGCGGATGGCTCGAAGTCAGCTCGATCCAGACGAACAGGGTCAGCGACACCGCGGCGACGATTGCCAGCCGCGCGATAAAGGGCGAGCCGAACCAGTCGTCTTTGTTGCCTTCCTCAAGTATGGTCTGCAGGGCCGCCAGTCCGATGGCCATGGTGACAATGCCCGGCCAGTCGCCTTTGGCGAGCAGGCCAAGCCGCATCGGTTGGCCGTCGAGCGAAAACCACAGCATGCCGACCATCAGCGCGCCCGGCACCAGGTTGACGTAGAAGATGTATTGCCAGCCCCAGTTCTCGGTGAGATAGCCGCCGATGGTCGGGCCTATCGCTGGCGCGAAGGTGGCCGACAGCGCGAACAGGGCCAGGCCGATCGGCTGCTTGGCTTTCGGCAACATCGTGATGACAATGGTGAAGGCGAGCGGGATGAGCACGCCGCCGGTAAAACCCTGGATCGCTCGTAGGACAATCATCTGACCTAGATTGGCGGCGAAGGCGCAGGCGACCGAAAAGACGAGGAACAGCACCGCGTTGGTGATCAGATAGATCCGCAGCGAGAAGACCTGAGACAGCCAGCCGGTCAGCGGGATCACCACAATCTCCGCTATGAGGTAGGACGTCGAGATCCAGCCACCGTCATCGATGCCAGCCCCAATCGCCCCCTGGATGTCGGCAAGCGAGGCATTGACGATCTGAATATTGAGCACGGCCATGAATGCTCCGAGAGCAGAGCCGACCACCGCCACCCAGACCCGCAGCGAATTGGCGGCACCAGCAGATCCGGCCGCGTTCTGGACGTCGCCGGCCGACGTCGGAAGCGAGGAGACGGCGGTTTTCATTGCTGCAACTCCTCAAGCGCCAGTAAGAACGGCGCCAGTGTCAATCATCGCGAAACTGAGGAACGACCGTCGGCCAGCACGGCCGCTTTGGTGTTAATGGTCGGCTCGACGGACATGCCGGACCTGAGCAGCCCGTCGAGCTTGTGATTGTCGATGGAGATCCTCACCGGGATACGCTGCACGATCTTGGTGAAGTTGCCGGTCGCGTTGTCGGGCGGCAGCAATGCGAATTCCAGGCCGCTCGCCGGCGACAGGCTGTCGACCTGACCAGTCAATTCGACGCCAGGGAAGCCGTCGACGGCGACGCGCACCGGCTGCCCGGGACGCACATGAGCGAGCTGCGTCTCCTTGAAGTTGGCGACGACATAGACGGCATGCAGCGGCACCACAGCCATCAACTGCGTGCCTGATGCCACATACTGTCCAACCCTGAGCGTGCGCGCGCCGACCGTGCCGTCGACCGGTGCCGTGATTGTGGCATAGGAAAGGTTCAGTCGGGCCTGATCGGAAGCTGCCTCGGCGCGATCCGTTTGGGCAACGGCACTGTCGCGCTCGGTGGCGAGTACGTCGATCTTAGCCTTTGCGGCGGCTAGGGAAGCCTGGTCGCGCTGCAACCCGGCGATGAGTTGATCGGCCTGGGCGCGGCTTGCTTCGGCTTTCTGCGCAGTACCGGTGCCGCTCCTTGCCAACGTCGCATAGCGGTCGGCGTCGGTGCTGGCGAACGCCAGCGAAGCTTGCGTTGCGGCGACTGTCGCCTTTGCCTGCAGGATCAGCGACTGCTGGAGCGCGATCTGTGCGTCGAGATTACGGACGGCCGCCTCGGCGGCCTCGACCTCGGCATCAGCCTGGGCGAGCGCGGCACGGAAGTCGCGGTCATCGATGCGGGCGAGAACCTGCCCGGTCTCGACAGTCTGGTTGTCATGCACCGGCACATCGGCAATGTAGCCCGATATCTTCGGCGCCACCGTCGTGTAGTCGGCTTTCAAATAGGCGTCGTCGGTAGACTCCAGATACCGGCCTGCGGTCCAGTAGCCATAGCCCCAATCACCTCCCGCGGCTGCGCAAATCAGAAACGTCGCCGCGAATGCGATCCGCTTGAGGCGGCGGCTCCTAGATACCGCCGCAGTGACGTCGCCGGGAGTAGCTTCCGTACCAACCGGCAAGGCACTCGGCTCTTCCGCCGAGGGCCGAGCTGGCTGCTCGACGAAGGCAGCCGGCCGCGGCTGAGGCACGGCCGCGCCGGGTGCGTTGGAGAAGTTGGTGGTCGCGGGCATCTCGGACATCTCATTCGTCCTGACGTTCATCGTGCTTTGCGCAAGAGCGGAATGCCCCTGTGCTCAAAAATCGGAAGCCGGACAGGTAAGAAGCTCGCCTGCCTCTTCGTTGGCTGCAGAGAGAAACCGGAAAAACCCCTGCTTTCGTCGTCCGTACCTCGTCCGGTTGACACGGCTCGAAGTACATATTGCGATATCCGAGCCGAAAATCATCTGCACCAGCGTATAGGGAGGTGGCTGCGATAGCAGCGATGAAGATGGTCGTTCTGATCGTTCTCTTGCTCCTGTTTGTGAAGGGGGATTGCCTGCCGATCGGAGCGGCAGCCAGACTGGGCTCTTGTCGGGGGGAGGCGGCGCGAGCCTACGACCTGACTAGGGTGAGCAGGTCAGGATTTGATAGTGTCGGCCTGCGTCGTGCACATGCCGTGCGGAAATTTCTCATAGACCTTGAGTGTTGCTCGCTTCAGTGTTCGCGAGAGTAGCGCCGAGTCATGGATCGGAACGATCTAGTCGTCGTCGCCATGCATCACGAACGGAGACAAGTCGATTGACTTGGAGGTGTTCGGTGAAGTGGGTCTCCGAAAAGGCCTTGATGAATTGAATCTGGGCATTGGCGGCGCCCATCATGTGTGAACGACGCTCGCAATGGCTTCGCGTCGGATCGGTTGAACACTTAGAACGGGCCGCTCGCAAAATCGAGATAGAACTGCGCCCGACTTGCAGCGCTTGGCTCAGCCCGTCAAAAACTTCGATAGGCAAACCACTTGGATTGGCAGGCGTCTCAAGATCGGTGGCACTGCCGGAGGCCGGCATCGCGATCACCCTGAAGCCGGCATTGCGATACACGCTGTGGACGGCCGATCTTGGCAGCTTGGAGGCGAGCGGGCATTTGGCCTTTGCCCCGAACGAGTGTTGCGGCAAACATTACGAAAATACCGGCATGGCGAAGATGAATTTCACGGGGAGTTCCGGGGACTGCTCAGCGTAGTTGAGGCGAGGCCCGAGGCTTTCTGTATGTCGGTGAAGGCATGCGTTTTTAACGGCTAGGTTTTCGATTTCTCCGCGTGAAAGGCTATAGCTTCAATCGGGACGTGTAGGTGCCTCACCCGGAGGTTTGGTCACTCACATCTCATGGATTTCCATGAGGTGCGGCTGCGGCGTGGTCCGGTTAAGATCGGAAAAACGAATTCACGAGCCCAGATGGTCAATGATGAGAGTTAAAGAAGGCGCTGACAGTCTCCGCCTTTCATTGTCCGGCAGGAGAAGACAATGACGACAGCGTTCAACTCGCTTGGCGAACCCGACGCGGAAGCGTTGCGGGCGGCTCGGATCATTGAAAGCGTGGTCGGCAATGGGTGGGCGACAGACGCGGCCGGCAGATTCAGCTATGTTACTCCCAGCACGCTATCGCTTCTCGGCACGACGCTGGAGGAGTTCAACACTTCGTCAGAAGGTGGCCCCGCGGGTTGGAAGCGGCTAATCCATCCAGACGACTATGACCGAGCCGTGGCCGAGTGGCGTCGCTGCCTGCAGACAGGTGAGCACTACAATGTGGAGCACCGCATTTTGCGCGCGAGCGGTGCTTACGGTTGGAGCCGAATCTCCGGACAGCCGCTGTGCGATAGCGAAGGTAACGCCGTTGCATGGTATGGCACATTGATTGAAGGCGATTCGCCGTCCGCAGCCACAGAGCGATCCGCTGACGTGATCATTGCGGCCGAGAAGGAAGCAGCCTCCGACGCTCACCATTCCCTGAGACTGGTCCATCCGGACGACCGGACAGCGGCGGCGCACGCAGTCGCCCGCGCGTTCTGGACAGGTGTCCCCCAGGTAACGAGGCACAGGCAACTGCAGGCCGACGGAAGTTATCGCTGGAACGAGACCCGATCGGAGCCCGGCTACAGTGTCAGTGTGGACATTGATGATCTGGTGACAGATGGGGAGCCGCTTTCCGGGGCGAACCTGGATCACTTGGTTGAGAACAATGCCGGGCCAATTCGATCGGCGAAAATCGTTGAAAGCATATTCGGGAACGGATGGGCGTTCGATGCGGCGGGTAGATGGATCTACCTGCATCCGTTCGCGCTGAGCTCCCTCGGGGTGACGCTGGAGGATCTGAACGCTCCATTGAACGAGGGGTACACCGCCTGGAAGCGTTTGCTTCATCCAGACGACTATGAGCAGATCGCGGTTACCTGGCGCCATTGTCTGAGGACCGGCGATCATTTCAATGTCGAGTTTCGCTTTCGGCGCGCAAACGGCACCTATGTATGGGCCCGAACCGCCGCGCGGCCCGCGCGCGACAGCCAGGGTCGTATCACGGGATGGTATGGAATCGCGCTCGACAACGATGTCTACAAGAAAACCGTGGCGGAGCTGCGCGGTCGGGAGCGGGAACTTTCTCAGCTCGTCGACATGGTCCCAGTCCAGATCAGACGGCTGACGCCTGAAGGCGAGCCGACCTTCTTCAACAGACGTTTGCTTGACTTCTTCGGTCTCGACGGTGTGGCGGATCTGGACAAGCCGGGGATGAGCCGGCAGGCGGCGGCCATACAGTCCCTCGTCTATCCCGAAGATGCGGCACGCCTCCTGGAGACCGTCCGCCACTCTCTGGCTACCGGCGAACCATACTCCATGAAGTATCGAATGCGCCGTGCGGACGGAGCGTACCGCTGGGTGGATGGACGCGGCGAGCCGCTGCGTGATCACAGCGGCGCGATTGTTCAGTGGTATGTGATCTCTATCGACGTCGACGACGAGATGCGCGCACAGGAAGCGTTGCGCGACCGGGAGCGGGAACTCTCGCAACTGGTCGACATGGTGCCGAGCTTCCTCTGGCGCCTGTCTGCGTCGGGCGAGCCGGTCTTCTTCAGCAAGCGAATGGTTGAGTATCTCGGCCTTGACGTAGGAGGATACGAGAATGTCGGAGGAAATGGCCTGAAGGCGGCCATTGCGGCTGTCGTACATCCCGATGACGCCGCCACGCTGGAAACAGCGATCAACCACTCGGTCACCACCGGGGAAAGCTTCTCCCTGAACTATCGCCTGCGTCGTGCTGACGGCGTCTTCCGATGGATGTCGGGCCGAGCGGAACCGATGCGGGACGAGTGTGGGACTGTCGTCCAATGGTACGGTCTTTCGCACGACATCGACGACCAGGTGAGGGCAGAAGAAGCGCTGCGGAAAGCCAACCGGCAACTGGAGCAAATGATTGACGCTGTGCCCGTGAATCTCCTGAGCTTTGCCCCTTCAGGCAGGATCACCTACACCAGCAAGCGATACCTGGAGAAGGTCGGTTCGCCACCGACGCACATCAATAATTTCGATGCCCTGGCCCGGGACCTGGCCCATCCTGAAGACTTTCCGACAATGTTTCGGAGGGCTTCGAATGGCTTTGCGTCCGGCCAGCCTTTCGTGAACCGCTTTCGTCGACGCGAGAAGGATGGCGTGTACCGCTGGATAGAAGCACGAGCGCAACCGTTAAGGGATACCGATGGCGCGATCGTTCAATGGTATATGGCTTCAATCGACATCGAAGATGAGATGCGGGCGCAGGAGGCATTGCGCGAAAGAGAGCGCGAGCTTCAGCAGCTTGTCGATGCCTTGCCGGTCCACATCTGGAGCTGGACGCCCGATGGCAAGCTTGCGTACGTCAATAGGCGGTCTTTGGAGGAACTCGGCATCTCCGGGGCAAACTTCGAAGACTTCACGAGGGTGGCTCGAGATCTGATTCATCCCGAAGACGCTCTCGAGGTGCTCAATAGGTCAGCCAGCTGCCTCAAAACTGGCGACTCCTTCATCATGCGGTATCGCCGGCGTTGGAAAGACGGCAGCTATCGCTGGATAGAAGGGCGTTGCGAGCCTCTGCGCGATCGGGACGGAGCCATCGTTCACTGGTACCAGGTCTCCATCGACATCGACGAGGAGATGCGCGCACAGGTGGCGCTGCGCGAGAGAGAACGTTCGCTGTGGCAGCTGGTTGAAACGCTGCCGGTGATGATCGATTGCGCCGCACCGAATGGTGAGCCGATATATCGAAGCCGTCAGCTCCGCGAGTTCCTCGGATATGAGTTGGAGGTATTGGACGGTAAGGGAAAATCCCGCCTTTCCGGGACACTCGACGAAGGCGTTCATCCTGACGACCTGGCGGGCGTCAAAGCGAACTATGCTCATTCGTTGGCCACTGGCGAACCGTATGCGCGGAGGCACCGTCTGCGTCGCTTCGATGGCGAATATTGCTGGGTCGATACGCGCGCGGCACCGATGCGCAATGCAGAAGGGGCGATTGTTCAGTGGAACGTCGTCTGTCTGGACATCGACGGTGAAGTTCGCACGCAAGAAGAGCTGCGCCTGGCGCAAGAGAGACTTGCACGCGCGAGCCAGGCGGCGAGTCTCGCCGAGCTTTCAGCCTCTATAGCGCATGAGGTGAACCAGCCTCTGGCGGCTGTTGTCGCCAATTCATATGCCTGCCAGCGTTGGCTCACGGCCGATCCGCCAAATATCGAGCGGGCGCAGAAGACTGTGGAGCGTATTATCCGTGATGCCAACTCAGCTGCGGATGTCGTCAGCCGTATCCGCGCCTTATTCAAGCAATCGGCAGACGCGATGGCTTACACAGCACTCGACAGCGTCATCGCGGAGGCGCGCGACCTCATCGCCGAGGAGGCGGTGCGGCGCCGTGTTCGTCTGGATATCGATGTCGAAAGCGACCTTCCTATTGTCGCGCTCGATCGGGTGCAGATCCAGCAGGTTCTGGTGAACCTCATCCGCAATGGGATCGAGGCGATGGACTCTGTTACCGGTGACAAGGTTCTTGGACTTCGCGTGGGCCGTATAGGGGACGCGATCCAGATCGAGATCAGCGATTGTGGCCCGGGCATTGAGTTTCCTGACCGAATATTCGAGCCGTTCTTTACGACGAAAGAGCATGGCATGGGCATGGGACTCGCGATCTGCCGTTCGATCGTCGAGTCCCATGGCGGACGGTTGTGGGTGGAGAAGAACGACCCGCACGGAACGGCGTTCGTCTTCACGATGCCAGTTGAAATGAAAGCGGCAGCATGACGCCCCACGATCAAATGGTCTTCATCGTCGATGACGACGTGCGTATTCGGGAAGCGCTTGGTGAGCTTCTGGAGTCCCATGGCATGCGCGCCGTAGCGTTCGGATCGGCCGGCGACTATGTCCTTGCCGACAAGCCGGACGTCCCCGCCTGCCTGATCCTCGATGTGGAATTGCCTGACATCAACGGTCTAGATCTGCAGAAGCAGATCGCCGAGGGCGATCATCCGCCGATCGTCTTCATAACGGGGCATGGCGACATCCCGTCCTCTGTGCGTGCGATCAAGCACGGCGCTGTGGACTTCCTGACAAAGCCTTTCAGCGATACGGACCTCATGGTCGCGATCCGGGCAGCGATCGCCCAGGACCGGGAAAGGCGATCAGAGCGCGCCGAACTCACCGTGTTGAGGCAACGCTATCAAGAGCTCACGCAGCGAGAACGCGAGGTGCTGCCGCTCGTTGTGAGTGGCCTGCTCAACAAACAGGCCGCGGCTGAGTTGGGGATCAGCGAGGTCACGCTGCAAATCCATAGACGGAACGTGATGCAGAAAATGGTTGCGGCATCACTCGCTGATCTCGTGCGCATGGCGGAGCGGTTGGAGATACCGATCAGCCACTCTCGACGAACGGGAGGGAACGGAGTGTGAGCAAGGTGCGACCTGTCGTGGCGATTGTCGATGACGACCCAAGATTGCTCGAGTCGCTCGAGAACCTTTTGGAGTCTGCGGGCTATGCTGCCCGCATCTTCTCGTCGGCGGGATCACTGCTCGTCAGCGGGCTGTCTGACGTGGACTTGCTCATTACCGATATCGGGATGCCTGGTACGGACGGCTTTGAACTTCGTGACTTGGTCAAGAAGACGCGTGCGGACCTGCCGGTGTTCCTGATCACCGGTCGTCACGAGATAGCCGATCAGCACCGCGCCAAAGGCATCAGCGGGTTTTTCCGAAAGCCTTTCGATGGCCAGGCCCTGCTTGCGGCTGTGAGCGACGCTTTACGCAACCAAGAACCGAGGGATGAACATGAGAGTTGACCAACCGCTCTTGCAGAGATCGACGCCGGTGTCACGGCAGCGGAACGCCGAGCCGCAGCAGCCGCTCGTCATCATTGTCGATGACGATGCGTCTGTTCGGGAGGCACTGTCGGAGTTGATACTGTCGATGGGCTTTGAACCGGTCTGCTTCGCTTCGACCCGAGAATTGCTCGACGCTGACGTCTTGGACAGCCCCGGTTGCTTGATCCTCGACGTCCGCATGCCAGGGGCAAGCGGCCTGGATCTACAGCACCATCTTGCGTCAAACGGCAATCCCAAGCCCATCATCTTCCTGACTGGGCATGGCGACATACCGATGACTGTCCAGGCGATGAAGGCGGGCGCGGTGGATTTTCTCACCAAACCGGTGCGCGACCAAACACTCCTTGACGCCGTGATCGCGGGCATTGCGGTGGATGCCAAGCGGCGGGCAGATGCGGTGGTCGTCAAGCGCAACATCGAGCGTGTCGAGACGCTGACCCCGCGCGAGCGCGAGGTGCTGCATGAAGTGGCGCGTGGGCGCCTCAACAAACAGATCGCTTTCGACCTCGGCATCAGTGAAGTGACCGTCAAGCTTCACCGCGGCAATGTCATGCGCAAGATGGAAGCAGCTTCCATCGGAGAGCTGATCCGGGCCTGGGAAACGCTGCCCCCGCCGATGCGCGAGGCCGGCGCGGCCAGGACTTTCGAAAGGGTGAACCTCGCCTCCGTCCGATAGGATCGCCCAGCGGCTGGCGCTTCTCCGTTAAGAGTAGCCTGCCCAGGACGATCCGGACTCAGACAAATTTTCATGAAGTTTAGAGCGATGATCGCCGCGTGTAACCTGGTGTTGAGGCTACACTACCAAGCTCTTGCCGCGCATCGCCAGCTAACGGCGGCGCATTGGGAAAGCTTTGGAGCGGAGTATCTCCATCACGGCGACTATCGCTAATGTTGTGCTTCAGCCAGCCGCGAAGCTTAGTATGCTGGTGGCAGGAATTCGATCAGGGCCCTTGTGACGGCGGCCGGCTGCTCCTCCGGAACCCAATGGCCTGAGCCTTCGACTACTACGGCCCGTACGTTTTCGGCGACGTGGCGGAGATGGCCTTCGTACATCGATGCCAGGCCACCCGAACCGCTTATACCGAGTACCGGCATCGTCAGCTTGTGTTTTGCAAAGGCTTTGTTCTGTTCTTCGTCACGCGGGAAAGCCCGGTAGTACTCGAAGCCTGCGCGCAATGCGCCAGGCTGGGCATAAGAACGGCCGTAGACTTCGTCGGCTTCGGTGTCGAACGCGCGAGTATTTACCCCCTCTGCATTGTGAAACCACTTTAAATACTCAAGCTCGCGACCGGCAATGAGCATTTCCGGCACGTCGCGTACGGAGTGGAAGCGAAAATGCCAAGTGCGAGGGCCTTGGATCAATTCGTTCCACGGTTCGATGCCTGGCAGCGGGACGTCAACGATTGCCAGTGTGGTGACTTCCCCCGGGTGCTGCGCCGCATAGGAATAAGCGACCATGCCACCCATATCGTGACCGACGAGATTGAGGACCGGACCAAGGTTCAGCTGATTGACAAGTGCTCGAATATCCTCGGCAATCGCCGCCTTTTCGTAGCCGGCCGCAGGCTTGGCGGTGTCCCCCAAACCGCGCAAATCGGGCGCAAGTACCGTGTAACCGCGCGCCACCAGTTGCGGCATTACAAAGCGCCACATGTATGAGGTCGTGCCCCAACCATGCAACAACACCACGGTTTTCGGGCCGCCTGCTGCCAGCAAATAGTGATAGGCCACACCGTTAACGTCGGCCTTGCCGTCGACGATACGTGCCGACAGGTCGGTCGATTGCCCGAGCGGCACGCCGGAGTGCGGTGCGCTGGCAGAAGTCGATGGCCCGGCAGCAAGAACCGCAATGAGGAAACCAGAAAGAAAGCTAAGGCGCATAAAGCACTCCGGGGTTGTGAGGTACAAAGTGCTCCAAGAGCGGCAAATGCCGTGCAATTTCTATAAGGCGAAAGCTTTAAAGCCTTTGTCGTTATAATAACGCGTTGTACACCTAAGCATATTGCGCTCTGGCCGGCGGTGAGTTGATTACTCAACATGAGGACCACGTAGGCGAAACCTATCGCGGTCCGTTCGGGCGGTGACTTGCTCGCGATCAGCCGCTCCTCGTTTTGAGAAGAATCCTCATACGGCTTGATAGGTCGTGTTTGTGACAGCCGCACGCGGCACGTCGCGCACGAACCAACGTCATCGCATCATTTGCCCCATCTCAGCGACAGTTCCAGCACCTCGGCGTACCTACCCTGCACCTTGGCATCGTACGACAGATGCTTGCGTAGAATAGGTTCGCGGGGCGGATCGGCGCATCTTCTCCCTCGCAAGCCATCACGATCATCGGGCGTCGCCGCTCCTTCGCCCGCTCCTCCCCCCGAAAGCGACGGTGCAGGTCGACCCGGTGATCGTGATGGTGAGCCGACCCGAGAAGCCGCTCACCAAGGATGGACACGATGAGTATGGATGGACTTTTCACCCTCGGTGCAACCCGCCGCGACGTCTTGTTGGCCAGTTTTTCAGCAGCGGTCATAGCCGGACTGCCAGTCGCTTCGTCATCCGGCGCCCAGCAAAACCCACATGTTCCCACCCCTCAATCAGGACGCAAAACAATGAGCACCATCACAACCAAGGACGGTACGGAAATCTATTACAAGGACTGGGGTAGGGGTCCGCCAATAACCTTCTCACACGGCTGGCCGCTGAATTCCGACGCCTGGGATGCACAGATGCTCTTTCTGGCCCATAATGGCTTCCGCGTGGTTGCTCATGACCGGCGGGGCCATGGCCGCTCCAGCCAGGCCACCTCCGGCAACGACATGGATGGCTACGCGGACGATCTTGCAGCCGTGATCGAGGCGCTGGATCTCCGGGACGCCACGCTGGTCGGGCATTCAACCGGGGGAGGCGAGGTCGCTCGCTATATCGGGCGGCACGGGACGGAACGCGTGGCCAAGGCTGTTCTTATCGCCGCTGTTCCGCCGATCATGGTGAAAACGCCGGCCAATCCGGAAGGTCTGCCGATCGAAGTGTTCGACGGCATAAGGGCCGGCCTCCTCAAGGATCGCTCGCAGCACTATCTGGACCTCGCACAGCCGTTTTATGGTGCAAACAGGCCAGGCGCCACGGTCTCCCAGGGGGTTCTGAATCAGTTCTGGCTCTGGAGCATGCAGGTCGGTCTCGTGAATGCATATGAATGCGTCAAAGCGTTCTCCGAAACCGACTTCACCGAGGACCTCAAGAAATTCGATATACCGACCTTGATCCTGCATGGCGAGGACGACCAGATCGTCCCGGTCAAGGATTCGTCAGTCAAGTCGGAGCGGCTGATCAAGGGCGCAAAGGCCATATATTACCCCGGCGCGCCCCACGGGATCACGGCCACACACCAGGACCAGGTGAACGCCGATCTGCTCGCCTTCATCAAGGGCTAGTGCTCTCAAGCGGCGGTCATGGCTGGCCGCACAACACCGGTGCGGCCAGCCTGACTATGAAAACTCAGCATCGATGGCTCCTGGAGATGCTTTCTGGTCTCAGCCGTCCGAGTTCACGCTGAGAACTGCGGTTGGCAACTGCGGCGGCTCTCGTGAAAATCATCAGAGGCAATGCAAATGGGTATACTTTCAGGAAAGACCGCGTTGATCACCGGGGGAAACAGTGGGATTGGGCTATTCGCCGCGAAAGCTTTCGCGTCGGAGGGGGCGCAGGTCGTAATCACCGGCCGGAGACAGCGTGCGGTCGAGGAGGCAGTCTCCGAGATCGGAGCCGGCGCACTGGGCATTCAGGGTGATGTAGCCGACGTGGCGCACCACGAGGATGTCGCGCGACAGATCCATCAGAGGTTTGGGGCGTTCGATATCTATATGGCGAACGCCGGCGTGAACACCATCACGCATTCGTCGGCAGTTTCCGAAGCCGAGTACGATGCGCAGTTCTCTATCAATGCGCGCGGCGTCTTCTTTGGTGTGCAGAAACTGATCCCGCTGATGCGCGATGGCGGCGCAGTCATACTGACGGGATCAATCGCCAGCGAGAAGGTCTTGGAAGGCCATGCCGTTTATGCAGGCTCCAAGGCAGCCATCGGCGCCTTCGCGCGCAGTTGGGCGATAGAACTGAAATCGCGTCGCATACGCGTCAACGTGCTCAGCCCCGGCCCCGTGGATACGGCTATTCTCGACAAACTGGGTGTCCCGGCCGAAATGCGAGCATCCTTCGAGAAGTCCATGGCCGAAGCAATTCCCCTTGGTCGAATGGGCCAGCCGGAAGAACTGGCAAAAGCCGCTCTGTTCCTGGCATCGGACGCAAGCAGTTTTGTCACCGGTGTCAATCTGCGGGTCGACGGCGGAATGGCATTGCTTTGAGCTGGGGTAGCCAAGTCGCTGCCGTTTGACGGTCGAGCGTCGATCGCCATCCCACTCGGCCAGATCCAAGGTGAAAGGTGGTTTTATAGCTCCCCGGTCTCAGAACCTGTGTCAGGGCCCCCACGCACTTTCAAGGTCCTTTGGAAAGCGTGAAGAGGACCGGGGCGACGCCCCGGTCCTTCCAGGTTCTACAATTTTCGGGTGCTAGTGACCCCAGATGCCCTGGCCCGGGTCCTTGCTGGGAGCAATCGGCTTGCGCACGGTCTCCTGCACGCCGGCATCGTTGCCCGTCTTCCTGATCGAGGAGGTGTGCATGCTCTCGGAAGAAGTTGCGGGTTGCTGGACCGAGTTTGATCCGTAGTGATCGCTTCCGGCGACGGCGTTTCCTGCTGCAACAAGAAGGATTGCGGCAGCAAGAGATGTGTTCTTCATTTTGGTAACTCCATGGTTAATTTTGGATCGTATTCACAATAACAATATAAATGCTGCGTCATTGCGGAACGATCAGACGATGTGGCTGTTTGATCCATACGAAAGCATGGGCTGTGAAGGCCTAAGGTCAGGGGCAATGTCGTTCGCGGTGGGAGTCTTGCCGTTACGCCGGGGCGGCAGTGGTGTTTGGAGGCAGCAGCTCCATGGATTTGTATTGGTCACGAACCCCTGCGCTGCCGGCGATCCGCGTGCGGAATACCCAGGTCACCTGATCGCAGCGATGACCCACCCTGCACCTTGGCATCGTATGACCGACCATTCCGCACAATAGGTCGGCGCCCCGGATCGGCGCATCCTTCTCCACATTGGTCAAACGGAAGGCCGACAAAGGAGAAAGCAAATGCGAAATGTCACTGGAATCCTGGCGCTGGCCGCCGCGCTTGCCGTCGCGGGTGGCGCAACGGCGCAGGCGGCCGGAGCGAAGCCCAAGCCGACGATCGTGCTGGTGCACGGGGCCTTCGCCGAATCGTCGAGTTGGGACGCGGTCATAACCAAACTCGGCAGGGACGGCTATGTGGCGAAGGCGGCAGCCAATCCCCTCCGCAGCGTCGCCAGCGATGCCGCGGCGGTCTCGGCCATCATCCGGTCGGTTCCCGGACCGATCGTGCTGGTGGGGCATTCCTACGGCGGACCCGTGATCACCGAAGCCGCCAACGGCAATCCCAATGTGAAGGCCTTGGTATACGTGGCCGGATTCGCGCCGGATAACGGCGAATCGAGCGCCACCTTGTCCAGCATGTTTCCCGGCAGCACTTTGGCAAGCGCGCTTGCTCCAGTCGCGTCGCCGAACGGCGGCCAGGATCTCTTCATCCAGCCGGACAAATTCCGAGCCCAGTTCGCGGCTGACGTTCCCGAAGAGCAGTCGTCGCTGATGGCCGCCACCCAACGCCCGATCGCGCAGGCAGCCCTGGCCGAGCCCTCGGGCGTAGCTTCATGGAAAACGCTGCCGTCCTACATGATCTACGGCACCGATGACCGAAATATCCCGGCAGCCGTCATGAGCTTCATGGCCAAGCGCGCGCACGCCGTGAAGACGGTCGTCATCGAGGGTGCGTCCCACGCGCTCATGGTCTCGCACCCCGACGAGGTCACCTCACTTATCGAGGACGCCGCATCGGCCAGCGAGTAGCTCGCCGGAAAGCCGACATTCGACCAACACCCCGCAAATCAACACCCTCAACAAAGGAGATTGGAAATGAAGATCGTCGTCATCGGCGGAACCGGGCTGATCGGTTCCAAGACTGTGGAAAGACTGCGCAGGAAGGGACACGACGTGCTTGCGGCCTCACCGAATTCGGGAGTGAACACCGTCACCGGAGAAGGGCTGGCCGTCGCTCTTGCCGGGGCACAGGTCGTCGTCGATCTCGCGAACTCACCGTCATTCGAGGAAAAGGCCGCGCTCGAATTTTTCGCGGCATCCGGGCGTAATCTTCTTGCAGCCGAAGCGGCCGCCGGCGTCCGCCATCACGTCGCGCTGTCTGTGGTCGGCACCGACCGGCTGCAGGACATGGGGTATTTCCGCGGCAAACTGCTTCAGGAAAAGCTGATCAAGGAGTCCGCTATCCCCTACACGATCGTGCACGCCACACAGTTCTTCGAGTTCACCGCCGCCATCGCAAACACCGGCGCCGTAGGGGATACCGTCCACATGTCACCGGCGTACTTCCAACCAATGGCAGCCGACGACGTTGCCGATGCGATGGCGGACGTCGCCCTAGCAGCGCCAGTGAACGGCACGATCGAAATTGCCGGCCCCGATCGCGTTCGTATGAGCGAGCTCGTCGGTCGCTTTCTAAAGGCCACCAACGATCCGCGCAAAATCGTCTCGGATCCTGGCGCTCTCTACTACGGTCAAGTGGCAATCGACGATCAAACGCTTGTCCCCGGCGAGAACGCGCGTATCGGCGCCGTCCACTTCGACGACTGGCTCAGCCGATACACGCCACCGGCGTAAGTACTGAACGCCGGTTTCGCGACCCATCAGACCAGCATTCCCTAGCTCTCATTCCAACAAGGATATCGGACATGATCAGGAAACTCCTCTGTGCAGCGCTCGCCGCCGCATCCGTCACCGCAGCAATGGCCAAAGACGCGGACAGCGTGAAGCTCGTCTACGACCACGCCCTTCCAAATGTGCCCGGCAAGAGCTTGAAAGCCGTGCTCGTCGAGTACGGGCCGGGCGGGACATCGCCGGCGCATACCCATCCCAGTTCCGCGTTCATCTATGCCACGGTGCTGGAGGGGGCGATCCGAAGCCAGGTCAACGGTGGGCCCGTGAAGACGTACCGTGCAGGCGAAAGCTTCTCGGAATTTCCGGGCGACCATCACGCCGTCAGTGAAAACGCCAGCAAGACGGAACGCGCTCGCCTGCTTGCGATCTTCGTCGTCGATACCAACGAGACCAACCTGACGACCTACGCGAAATGAACTGGTGACGCCCTTGCCAAGGTAAGGGCGTCAAACCGACACACAATCGGCGAAGGAAAGGCACTGACATGGATGCGATCGCCAGGCGCACGCTTGCAGGGGTTTCGGTCCCCGATACGCCGCTTGTCGGCCGGGCGATCGAACATGCCCGCCAGCTATGTGAACCGTATTTGTTCAACCACGTGGTTCGATCATGGCTTTTCGCCGTCCGCATCGCACAGGTCCAGAACATCGAGCACGACGGTGAAGTTGTTGCCGTCGGAACCCTGTTGCACGACGTCACGCTCAACGAGACCTTCGCCGGGCCGCGCCGTTTCGAGGTGGAAGGCGCCGATCTGGCTCGCGCCTTCGTCCGGCAAGGCGGCTTCGACGAGCGTCGTGCTCAGTTGATATGGGACAGCGTCGCACTCAACTCGACGCCGTCGATCGGCCTCTACAAGGAGGCCGAGGTGGCGCTGTGCACAGCCGGCATCTGCCTTGATGTCGTGGGCCTGCAATACAGTTTCATCTCTTCCGCCGAGATAGCCAGGATCGTCGGCGAATTTCCGCGTCTTCAAATGAAGCGGCGGATGACGCGATGCTTTTGTCACATCGCCAAGGTGAACCCGGAAACGACCTACGACAACTTTGCCCGGGATTTCGGTGAGCGCTTTGTGGCCGGCTACAAGGCGCCGTCTTCCGTCGATTTTGTGATGAACACTCCCTTCGAAGAGTAAGCGAAACCTCGAACCTGATCTCTCCGGCTGCGGCCGCGAGACGCCTCAAGAGGGCATCATGCGAATTGACAGTCTACATCCAGAAACATCGGCGCGCCTTGCGGCGGTCGACCTCGACACGTCGCTGCGGGCAGCCGCGCTATGGCTGTCCAAGCCGGCCATAGGCCTGGTTGTCGTATGCCATGGCAGTGGCGAGGCGGCAGGCGTGCTGAGCAAGTCCGACCTTGTCCGTCATCTGGCGAATTCGGGGCCGGCGGAAGCGCCGGTATCGACACTGATGAGCCGGTCTTTCGTATCCTGTGGGCCCGATGACGACCTGCATTCGGTCTGGCAGACCATGACAACACAGCGGCTCCAGAACCTACCGGTGCTCGGCGGCGGCGCCAAGCCGATAGGCGTCCTCGATATCCGCGACGCGATGAAGGCGCTCTTCCAACAGGAAGAGCTCCAGGAGCGGCTGCTCGCCAACTATATCGGGGGCGTTGGCTACCAATAGAGGAGAATCTCGCGACGGTGCGATGAGCACGAAAGAGCGGGAGATCTGTCTCGCGAGATGTTTGGTCCCCCACTGGCGATGGTCCGCAGATCGCGGGACATATACTGCAATATGGTTTGGCTTCTTACTCGATCTAATCGACCACTCCCGTCCTCTATTGTACCGTCTTCAAGCAACTGAATTCTGCGTGAGCAAACATGAGGGTTACAATGTCTCGTCCGGAAGTGAAAGTGGATGTCTTCGACAGCCCGCCCGAGATTCCACGAGATGGCCTGCCCATTCAGCTAGCGACCGCCGGCATCGTTCATGACCTTGGCAATCTCATCCAGGTCGCCTCGTCGGCATTGAATCACCTGGCCCGTGACCCGAGCGTCTCGGCGGCTCCAGCGCTTGGGCATGTAATTTCGGGCGCCAGAACTGCCCTGGAACGAGCCGGCGCGCTTGTCCGCCAGACTATCAGTTCCGCCCGAGAGAGCCGCAGAGAAAGCGAATATGCAAATGTCGGCGCCTGTCTGGCTGAAATCGAGACCCTCATTCGAAGTGCGTCGGATCCCAAGATCCGCCTCGAGGTTCGAGTGACGCCGGACTTGCCTTCAGTGAGGTGCAATCGCCTGGATTTGCAGAACGCGATTCTGAACCTGGTATTCAACGCGCGCGATGCATCTCCCAACGGAGGCCTGATCTCGATAAATACCGCAGTGGTCTTTGATGGCTCCTCAGCCGCTCAGGTGGATATCACCACCGCCGACCACGGTGTGGGAATGACCGCCGAGACGATTGCCTTCGCATTCGATCCCTTCTTCACCACAAAAACGGAGGGCCTCGGCGGCGTCGGCCTGCCAATGGTCAAGCGCTTTGCCGAAGAGTCAGGCGGAAGCATCGATATTCAGAGCGCGCCCGGGGCAGGCACAACTGTCACGCTACGTCTGCCCGCGATGCGATAGCGACCGGGCAAGCTACATCCAGCCTCACGCAACGCACATCGAGAGATAGAGATGCACGCAAAGGTCACAGAAAACATTCAGCAGCATCGGTTCGAGCTCCCGATCACCGGTCAAGCCTTCGCAGTGGCCTACTATTCGCTCCAAGACGGCAAGGTAGTGTTGATACATACCGAAGTGCCTTTGGAATTTTCCGGACAGGGGATCGCGTCGCGGTTGGCGCAAGGCACCTTCGAATTGCTCCGCAAAACGGGCCGCAAAGCGGTCTTGAAGTGTCCCTTCATGAGCGGCTTCGTCGCCAGGTATCCGGAATACACCGATGTCGTTGCAGGGTGATCAGGCCCCGAATACAGCTGTTTGCAAAAAAAGGTCTGAGTCGAGATGGACGACCAATATAATTTGCAGAGGTTCGTCAACGCTCAGGATCCGGTCTACGGCGACGCCCTGGCTATACTGCGTCGAGGCGTGATGTGTACTCCATACATGGAGTTGATCTTCCCGAGGTTGGCTGCCGGGCTAAGCGACACTGACGCCGATCCGTACGCGATCACATCACTCGACGAGGCAGGCGCTTACCTCCAATCGCCGATACTGGGCGGTCGTTATCGGGAATGCGTCGGCACACTGCAACGACTTTCCAATCTAAGTGCTCGCGCGGTCTTCGGTGATGAAGATACAAAGAAATTGCACGCGTCCCTAACGCTGTTTTCCGAAGCAAGTAACGACGAGTTCCTGCTCAAGACCATCTTCGACGTCTGGTTCGACGGTCAAATCGACGAGGGCACGATGCGCAAACTCTACTCGATGTCATAACGCCGCCGGCGACCGGCGGATGTGGCCACCGCCGAAACCGTCACCGCCCTATTCTTCCTGTGGCAGAGGCATCAACCCGTGTTCGCCTGGTACGTCGGGGAAGCGGCCTTCGCGCCAGTCCGCCTTTGCCTGCTCAATCCGTTCGGCTGAGGAGGAGACGAAGTTCCAATGAACATAACGTGGTTCGGAAAGAGGCTCGCCGCCGATCAGCATCAGCCGCGCGGCATGGAAGGCAGGCGCCTGGAGCACGATCTCAGCGTCCGGCTCCAGCATGATCAATTCGCCTTCACCGAACGTGCCAAGTTGGCCCATGACTTCGATCTCGCCGGCGACAACATAGATCGCACGCTCGAGATATCCGGGTTTCACCTGATATCGCGCACTGCTGGTGAGCACGATTTCGGCGCAGACCAGGTCGGAGTACGTCCTTGCCGGAGACACCAACCCGTCGGAAACCCCGGCGATTAAAGTGAACTCGACCCCGTCGCCACAGATCCGTGGGATTTCGGGAGCGCCATAATGTGAAAAGTGGGCGGCAACTTCTTCGTGCTTGGTGGGGAGGGCCACCCAGGCCTGAACGCCGAAGAGATTGCTTCCTGGTGCTCGGGCTTCTGGCGACGTGCGTTCGGAATGGACGATGCCGGACCCGGCCGTCATCCAGTTGACCTCGCCGGGGCGGATGGTCTGCACTTCACCGAGATTGTCGTGATGGATAATCTCCCCGTCGAACAGATAGGTCACGGCCGCAATCCCGATATGCGGATGCGGCCCCATGTCGAAACCGCGACCTGCGTCGAATACCGCGGGGCCGAAATGGTCGAACAATATGTAGGGACCGATCATCAGGCGGTTCGAGGAGGGCAGTACGCGCCGTACCTTCAAACCGTCGGCAAAATCACGCATACTCGGCTGCCTAAGTGGGTCGATGCCGACGATGTCGCTTTGGCGGATGGTCATGAATCTAGTCCTTTCGAATGCCTGGTCGACCACGTGCTCGAGCGTGCTCCAATGGGGCGGTGTGGAAGACAGCCTGAATGGCTTTCAGGAGCGCAAATTTGGAGCTCTTGTGCTGCTGGCCGGGGATGCCGGTTTCGCCATAGGCCAACGTCCCCCTCGACAGGGTTGCCGCAAGATCTTCGGCCATCTCGGGCCTGTCGTGCAGGAGCGGCGCGAACCTCTGCTGGTCTATCTCGTAGACCAAGACGTGGGTCATCGCCCGCAATGTCGACGTCTCGCCAATACCTGCGAGCAGGCCGGTCTCGCCGAAGAAGTCGCCAGGTGCAAGCCGGCCAACCTCCTGCACGTTAGCATTGCTTTGGACATGTTGCCGGACGATGACGCCCTTCCGGACAATCATGAGGGATGGCAGCATCTCTCCTTGTTCTGCAATGACGTCGCCCTTGCGGTAGCTGCGAACCAGGATCGTCGCGGCAAGCGCCTCCTGCTCGGCATCCGTTAGCGTCGAGAAGATCGGTATGGCCTTGATCAGGTCGATCGCGGCGAAGCCTTGGGAGGTCGCCGTCCCGTCGATTGGCTGGGAGGTCATGGCAATCGAAGCCGAAAGTGGCGCTGCCAGCAGCACCCCGACCGACCTTGAATGGCGATAGACCAGATCGAAAATTTCGTTCCGAGCTGTAATCCGCTGGTCAAGGCTGGCGACGCGAAATGACAGCTCGATCCCGATTGCCGCCGCATCCAGGCTTGTGATGGCTACCACGGGCGAAGGGTCTTGGAGGATCGAGTTGCAGCTCAGGAGGACCATGCGCATCGTGTCTACGATGATAGCCGGCGTCTTGGTCAGAGTCATCTTTACCGTCACGGTAAGTCCATGGCTCTCGTCTGGGCCGCTAAGGTTTGTTACCCCGATTTTGGCGACAAGGCTGTTCGGAAGTGCGATGACGTTGTGGGCCGGGGTGAGGAGTTGGGTCGAGCGCCAATTGGTCTCTACGACGCGGCCCTCGGTTCCGTCGTTCAGAATGATCCAGTTTCCAAGCACATAAGGGCGGCCGAGGTTAAGCGCGATTCCCGAAAATACGTCGCCAAGCGTATTCTGGAGCGCCAAACCTAGCATGACGGCAAAGACGCCCGACGTGGCGATGAGCGTTCCGACCGGCACGGCAAAGACGAACGCCAGGATTGAAAGGAGCATTCCCGTATAGATGATGCCGACCACGACATCCTGCAGGAGGCGTGCCTCGCGCGGCTGCCGCTCGAACACGATATAGATACGGACAAACCCAATTAGCGCCCAGGCAAGATGGACCCACCACAGCAGCTTGACCGATCCGATGAGGATCGCTCCACTGGTCGTCCCATCGCTTCGTGCGGGCTCGTATGGGACGACCCGCAGTTCGAGAACCATGATCGACATTGCGAGGAAAAAGACGAGCTGGACGATCAACCTCGCATTGGCGAAGCGTCCCGGAACGAGGTTCCAAACGACGATTCCGGCGAGGCCGAGCGACACGATGTAGATCAGAGGTGAGTTCCACCAGTTCATCACCGGACCCAGATCGACCATGATCGCAATCCCTGTTTTTCATCATTCGGAGCAGAGCGGTTGCTGGCGCTCGACATAAAGTTGTCTCGTCGCCTCGACGCAACGGTTCGGTCCAAAGCGTGTTGCTATCGGCGCCTTTGAGACGGGCTGGCGAGACACGATCATCGCCTCTTCCCATCTACGTTTGGTCGCCGGCCACGGCGATCGCGCCTTTGCCGCCGGCCCCCTTGTTCTTCTCGAGCACCGCTTCAGTGATCGAGTTGGGCAGCCGCCGTGGCTTCTCGATTAAGCCTAGCACCGGCAGTGCGATCAGGAAGAAGGCGAAGTAGTAAAGCGTCGCCAACTGAGACATGACGACGTAATTCCCTTCGGCCGGCCGCGAACCAAGCCAGCCGAGAAACAGTCCGTTGGCGACGAAGAGCCAAAAGAACACCCTGTACCATGGCCTGTAAACGGCCGAGCGAACCTTGGACCGGTCGAGCCACGGCACGACGAAAAGCACCACGATCGAGCCGAACATGGCGAGCACGCCACCAAGTTTGGAATCGATCGGCCCGACATTGAAGGTGATGGCGCGCAGGATCGCATAGAAGGGCAGGAAGTACCATTCCGGCACCATGTGCGCAGGCGTCTTGAGCGGATTTGCGACGGTGTTGTTGTCAGGATGGCCGAGATAGTTCGGCAGGTAGAAGACGAAATAGGCGAAGAAGAACAGGAACACGATGATGCCGAACGCGTCCTTGACGGTCGCATAGGGTGTGAAGTCCACGACATCGGTTTTTGATTTCACATCAATGCCGGCTGGATTGTTCTGCCCGACGACGTGAAGCGCCCAGACATGCAAGGTCACCACACCTGCAAGCACAAACGGCAACAGGTAATGCAACGCAAAGAAGCGATTCAGCGTCGGATTGCCGACCGCGAAACCGCCGAGCAGGAGCCGCTGGAACCAGTCGCCGGCCAGTGGGATGGCCGTGAAAAAGTTGGTAATGACGGTGGCTCCCCAGAACGACATCTGTCCCCAGGGCAGCACATAGCCCATGAAGGCGATCGCCATCATAAGCAAGAGGTTGGTGCATCCGAGCACCCACAGCAGCTCACGCGGCGCCTTGTAAGAGCCGTAGTAGAGCCCGCGGCAGATATGGATGTAGGCGGCAATGAAGAAGAAGGAGGCGCCGTTCGCGTGGAGAGAGCGCAGCAGCCATCCCGAATTCACGTCGCGCATGATCTTCTCGACTGAATTGAAGGCCAACCCGGTATCTGGATCGTAATGCATGGCAAGCACGATCCCGGTCAGGATCTGCGAAACCAGCATGACCGTGAGAATGCCGCCGAACGTATAGGCGTAGTTCAAGTTGCGCGGGACGGGATAGACGATGAAGCTATCGTGCACCAACCTCGGCAGCGGCAGGCGGGCGTCGAACCAGCGTTCGATACCGGTCTTGGGCGTATAGGTCGAATTTTTGTCGCTCATCGAAATTGCCCCATCTCAGCCGATACGGATTCTGGTGTCGGAAATGAATTGGAACACCGGCACCGCCATGTTCTCGGGCGCTGGGCCTTTGCGGATGCGGCCGGCAGTATCGTATTGCGAGCCGTGGCACGGGCAGAGCCAGCCTCCGAACTCGCCTTGCTGACCAACCGGGATGCAGCCGCTATGCGTGCAGACCTGGACCATCACGATCCAGGCTTCCTTGCCCGGCGCTGTGCGGTTGGCGTCGATTGCAGGCGCATCGGCCGGCAGATTGGCGTTACGGGCGACCGAATCCTTGAGCTCGGCCAAGCTGACAGCTCTGCCGTCCTTGATTTCCTTCTCCGTGCGGTTGCGCACGACGACGGGCTTGCCGCGCCATTGCACGACCAGCGACATTCCCGGCATCAGCGAGGAGACGTCGACTTCCACCGCGGCCACAGCCTCGGCGGGCAATGCGGCAGTGCCGGTTTCGGTCTGGGATAGCTCGGCCATGACGACGACTCCTCTGATTGGAAAGCTGCTTCAGTGCGTCGGCGTGCAGTCGGAAAACCCGGCCGCGGCCTTTCGCCGTTCGCGTTTGCTCATTTCGAGTTGAACTATGCCGGCCGCAGCGGGATGTGGGCCATCGTGCCAAGGGCCCATGTGTCCAATACTTTCGTTTATGAGCCCTGAGCGAAGGACTGCGGGACTTTCGAGGACGCCAGGCGTAGTGGATGCGAATCCTTGGTTGTTGCCGTTCCCCACTTGAGCGGGATTCCGGCATTGCACGGGCAATCGCAGAACGATTGCTTGGCTTGATCATACCTCGGCATAGGCACGCCTACCTGTCGGTGTCGTAGCCTTCCTCCCCGGCAAGTGAGATCTTCTGGAACCTGATGGACGCCGCTGGCAAGTGCCCAGCTAGGCGGGCGCCGCCGCCGGACAATTGCGAAGCTTCGTCAGGATTCAAAAAGGGAAAACCCGTGAAACTTTACTATAGCCCTCTCGCCTGCAGCCTGGCCGACCACATAGCACTGGAGGAGGCGGGTGCCGCCTTCGAGCGCGAAACGGTCAATCTCAAAACCAAACGAACGGGCTCCGGTGATGATTTCACCACGGTCACGCGCAAGGGGTATGTTCCTGCCCTCGTGCTGGATAGCGGGGAAACGCTGACAGAAAATATCGCCGTCCTCGATTGGATTGCGTCGCAGTACCCGGCACTGGGAGTGGAAGGGCCAATGGGCCGTACCCGCGTTCTCGAAGCGCTGACCTACGTCTCGACCGAAATACACCGAAGCTTCAAACCCATGTGGCACCAAGGCAGCGATGCTGAAAAGGCCAAGGCGCGGACCACGATTACATCGCAACTTGATCTCTTCGCGGACGGTCTCAAGACGGATTTTCTGTTCGGCGAGAAACCCAGCGTAGCGGACTTCTACCTTTTCGTGATGCTTCTTTGGGCAGTCCGCTTCCAAGTCCCTGTTCCAGCTCCTTTGGAAGCGTTGCGCGCCCGAATAGCGGCCCGTCCGGCCGTTCGCATCGCAATGAAGCGCGAGGGCCTTGTCTAAGTGCGAGACCGGCCGCGTGTCGTGTCAACCTTCAGCCACGACACATTACGAAGGAGTTTGTCCATGCTTCTGTTCCTGCAGAACCTCCACCTGATCGCTACCAAGCGCGGCGACGGGCTACGCCCCGAATTTCTAAGCATGGAAGGCGAGGCGGGACTCGGCATGACCTTCCCATGTGATCGCGTCATTCCAGCTCAATGTATGTCTGAACAGCGCTCGGCGGAGCCACCGACGCCTCGGCTGTCCAAGGGGGTTGCCAAGGCATGCCGGCCGGGAACGCCAAGCCGATGAATGAAGCTGATGCCGGTGCCGCGCCATAACAGGTGGCATCCGGACGGTGCCGTGAAAGAGGTTGCAAGAATGGAAAATACAAGACGGCCGGGACAAATTGATCCCTATCGCAGGGCGTTCGTCGGCGTTGCTGCAATGGGTCTGGCTGCTGCTCAGTTCGCGACAGTTCGCTCAGCCGAGGCGCAACGCGTTTCAGGGCTGGACGGAGCAACGGCAGGACCATTGCCGGCTGCCTCGTTCGCAGCGCTCAGGCAAATCGACGCCGGCCTGCTGAACGTCGGCTACGCTGAAGCTGGTCCGTCCAATGGTCCCGTTATTATCCTCCTTCATGGCTGGCCCTACGACATCCACAGCTTTGTCGATGTCGCTCCCCTGTTGGCGATGGCGGGATATCGCGTGATCGTTCCCTATTCGCGTGGCTGTGGCACCACGCGCTTTCTTTCAAGTCAGACTGTCCGCAACGGCCAGCAGTCTGTGCTGGCTGTCGATGTCATCGAATTGATGGACGCGCTGAACATCGGCGAGGCAATCGTCGCCGGCTATGATTGGGGCGCGCGCACAGCCTGCATCATAGCGGCGCTCTGGCCGGAGCGTTGCAAAGCTCTCGTTTCGGTCAGTGGCTATCTGATCGGCAGTCTCGCGGCAAACAGAATGCCGCTGCCGCCGAAGGCCGAGCTCCAATGGTGGTATCAGTACTATTTTGCGACGGAACGCGGCCGGGCCGGCTACGAACAATACCGGCGCGATTTTGCAAACCTTATCTGGCGGATCGCCTCGCCGAAATGGGATTTTGATGACGCCACCTTTGAGCGCAGCGCGGCGAGCCTCGGCAACCCGGATCACGTCAGCATCGTCATTCACAATTACCGCTGGCGGCTCGGGCTTGCCGAAGGCGAACCGGAATATGACGGCCTGGAAAAACGGCTGGCCGAGAGCCCGTTGATCACGGTGCCGACCATCACCCTTGAGGGGGATGCCAATGGCGCACCCCACCCCGACAGCAGTTCCTATGCCAAGAAATTTTCGGGCAGATACGCGCATCGGACCATCACGGGCGGAATTGGCCACAACTTGCCGCAGGAAGCCCCACAGGCTTTCGCCCAGGCAGTCATAGACGTCGGCGAATACTGATCGGGCGAACTCGTGACCAACTGATGCGGAGATGATCCGCGAATTGGGTAAATCCAACTCCGCCCCTCCGGCCCTATGCCGGTCGACCAGTGGCGTTTCGATCAAGATTGAAAGGGATCTGTTGTGGATTCGACATTGCCATCCGCTGTTGCTCAACCGGTCGTCGCGCAACTGACGCGGGCCGCGATATTTCTTGTTGTGACGGTCATTTCCGGACCAGAACACGAAGCGACCGTGCGCGCCTTATGTTGCGATCTTTCCACACTTCTGCGCGCGGTCGGCTCCCGTGACCTCGAGGGCCGGCTCTCGTGTGTCATGGCGTTTGGTTCCGATGTCTGGGACCGCTTGTTTGGAGCCCCCAGACCGAAGGACCTGCATGCATTTCGCGAAATCCAAGGTCAGCATCATGCCGTCTCGACGCCGGGCGACATCCTCTTTCACATTCGTGCATCGCGTATGGACCTTTGCTTCGAACTGGCGACACAGATCATGTCGCAGCTCGACGGCGCAGTCTCCACGGCGGATGAGGTGCACGGCTTCAACTATTTCGATGACCGCGACCTGATCGGCTTCGTCGATGGCACAGAGAACCCGGTGGATGAGCGCGCCGTCAAGGCCGCGATCATCAGCGAGGAGGACCCCTCATTTGCCGGAGGCAGCTATGTGATCGTGCAGAAGTACCTGCATGATCTGAAAGCATGGAACGCGCTTCCAATCGAGGATCAAGAGGGAATTGTTGGCAGAAAAAAGCTCTCAGATATCGAACTGGACGATGACGTGAAACCGACCTCGGCGCACAATGCGCTGACCACGATCGTCGAGGACGGAGAGCAGTTGGAAATCGTACGCGACAACATGCCGTTCGGCGACGTCGGCAAGGGTGAGTTCGGTACCTATTTCATCGGCTACGCCCGTTCTCCGCGCAGAATCGAGCAGATGCTGGAAAACATGTTCATCGGCCGGCCGCCAGGCAACTACGATCGGTTACTGGACTTCAGCCGCGCAGTCACTGGCACATTGTTCTTCGTCCCGTCGACGACATTCCTGGAGAACCTTGCAACGGGGGAAGTCATCTCGACCACTGGTCCGGGCCTGTCGGGTTGACCTGTTTGGAGTAACCGTCAACAGGTTCCCCACCGAATATGAAACGCACGAACGACACCCCCACTTTGGCTTTCCAACGCTACACTGGCCTTGGGCGATGAACGGAAACGGTCGATGTTTCCGGTCTGTGCTCGAAAGTCGCATAAAACGCAGTCTGGAACTTGGTCTGGTATTTTTCGCTGCTGACATTCGGTCAGCTCTATCCTTGAATTCCATCTGGTCCGGCGCCGCAGATGATGGCACAGACGCACTCGCCTGAGCTGAACCGCACCCGACCCTCCGCAATTGCGGCAACCGCGGCAGCACCGCTTAGATCAGCCGCAAGGCCCATCTCGAACCACAAGCTTTTGGCGGCGCACAGCATCTCGGAATCGTCGACAAGCACGATCTCATCGACGCTATCGCGCACAATGTCGAAGATGCGATCGTCGGTTTTGGCGCAGGCCATCGTCGCGACAGATGTCGTGATCTTGTCCAGGGCCACATTGTGTCCGGCTTCGAGGGCGCGCAGCAGCACCGGCGAGCCTGTGGCCTCAATTCCAATAACGCGCACATGCGGCGCCAGCGCCTTGATCGCTGTCGCCACGCCGCTGACCAGCCCACCGCCGCCCATGGCGACCAACACTGTCGTCACATCCGGCATCTGGTCGAGGATTTCGAGGCCGACCGTGCCTTGCCCGGCGACCACAGCCGGGTCGGCGAAGGGATGGAAATAGACGGCGCCGGTTTCGCGGACGAAGGCTTGCGCGGCCTCGTTGGATTCGTGCCAGGCCGAGCCGACAATGTGGGTGGCCGCTCCCCAGGCGCGCAGCTTCTCGATCTTGGCCGGCGAGGCGTTGGTCGGCAGGAAGATGGTGGCCGGCACACCGGCCATGAGGCCCGCGCGGGCGGTGGCTATGCCATGGTTGCCACCCGACGCGGTGACGATGCCATGCTCCAGCGCGGCGGGGTCGAGCGAGAGCAGCCTGTTGGTGGCGCCGCGTGCCTTGAACGATCCGGTGACCTGCAGCAGTTCCAGCTTCAGCAGCAGGTCGACGCCGCCGGCCAGCGGCGTCTTGAGGTTGCCGGCGGCAATCATCGGCGTACGCCTGACATTGCCTTCGATGCGCGCGGCGGCAGTACGGATGTCTTCCAGCGCGATCACGCCAGCTCTCCTTCATAGCGCGTAGCGACGGTGACGCAGCAATTGCCGACAACGACACGGCCGGGCTGGCGGCGGCCATAGACGATGCCGTCCGAGAGGTAGCGCACGGTCTCGGGCGCGCGGCCGGGGTCGGCCAGGTCGTGGATGCGGCCGGCGTCCTGGCCAGCATGGACCTCGGCGCCCAGCGCGTGGAACGGTTCGAACACGCCATTGGTGGTGGCCAGCACATAGCCGTCATGGCCGGGAATGCGCAGGATGTTTTCGGGCCTCGCGGCAGGCGGCCTGCCTGTCGGCGGCAGCACGCCGAGGTGGCTCAGCACATTGCGCACGCCCTTGCGGCAGATGCCGAGCGCGTCGAGCGAGACCGTGCCGGCGCCGGCCATCTCGGTGCCGACCGTGGTCAGCCCGGCCCTCACCGATGTGGCCGTGGAGGTGCGCGGCTCGCCGAGATTGTCGATGACGACGGTGAGCGGAGCATCGAAGGCGAGCACCGCCTCCGTGTTGCGCTTGCGGTGGGCGGCGTCGGGCGCCGGCTCGATGATGGCGCTGGGCAGGATGTTGAGCGAGGAACCGCCGGAGTGAAGATCCATATAGGCATGCCCAAGCGGCATGACGACGTCGCTGACATAGGCCGAGATCTGCTGGGTGATGGTGCCGGTTGGATCGCCTGGGAACGTGCGGTTGAGGTTCAGCCCGTCGACGGGCGAGGTGCGGCGGCCGGCCAGCACGGCCGGCAGGTTGATCGCCGGCAGGAAGATGATGCGGCCGCTGACCATGCCCGGGTCGAGATCGCGGATGAGTTCGCCGAGCGTGATCGGCCCCTCATACTCGTCGCCATGGTTACCGGCCTGCAGGATGACGGTCGGCCCGCTGCCGTTCCGGATCACCGCGAGCGGAATGCGGGTCGCGCCCCAGGCGTCGTCATGCGGCGAATGCGGAATGTCGACGAAGCCGATCTGCTTGCCGGAACGGTCGAAATCGATGGTGGTGCGGGCGGTGGACATGCGGGCCATGTTTCTCTTTGAAACTCTAGGGGATGGAGGTGGCGAGGGAGAGGCGGCGAGGGCGGAAAGGCCCCCGCCGCCGAAGAAGTCAGATCGGCGGCAGGGTCGGCAGCGTGGTGCCGATCCACTTCTGCGACAGCGCCGAGAGCGAGCCGTCGAGCATGCCGAGATGGATGTAGGTGTCGAGCCAGCGAAGCAGCTCCGGGCTGCCCTGCTGGATGCCGATGTAGCAGGGCGAGAATTGCAGGATGAATTTGGGTTTCAGCTGCACCTTGGCGTCCTTGTCCATCAAATCCTTGGCCACGACATCGGCGGTGGCCAGCAGTTGCGCCTGGCCGGAGGTGAAAGCGGCTGCGGCGGTGGCGTCGTCGTCGAAGCGCACGATCTTGGCGTTGGGCGCGGCCTTGGTCAGTTCGAGATCCTGCGTCGTGCCGCGCGCCACCGCGATGGTCTCGTCCTTGAGCTCGGCCGGGCTCTTCACCGTGATGCTGTCGGGGCCGAAGACGCCGATCGAAAGCGCCGCATAGGGCGAGGTGAAGGCGATCTGCAGCGCGCGTTCCGGCGTCGCGCCCATGGCGGCGATGACGATGTCGAGGCGGTCGGTGACCAGATAGGGCACGCGGTTGGCGCCGGTGATCTGCTGCAGTTCGAGCTTGACGCCCAGCGCCTCGGCGATCTTCCTGGCCATGTCGACATCGAGGCCGACCGGCTCGTTCTTGGCGTCGACCGAACCGAAGGGCGGCACGTCGATCGGCACGCCGATGCGCACCGTGCCAGCGGACAGGATTTTCTGCAGGTCGGCCGCTCGCGCCGGCATTGCCGAGACGGCGCCGGCCAGGAGCACGGCTGTGACGATCCTGGTGAGATGCTTGAACATGGAACTTCCCCTTTTTCTGGTTGGACTTTCTTTTCCTAGTGAAGGACGGCGCTCAGGAAGCTCCTGAGTTCGGCCGTACGAGGCTCGAGCAAGGTCTCACGCGCTGGCCCATCCTCGTGGATGCGGCCCTCATGCATGAAGATCACGCGGTCGGCGACGTTCTTGGCAAAGTTCATCTCATGGGTGACGAGCATCATGGTCATGCCTTCGCTGGCGACGCTTTCGAGCACGCGCAGCACTTCGCCGACCAGTTCGGGGTCGAGCGCCGAGGTGATCTCGTCGAACAGCATCAGGGTCGGCTGCATGGCCAGCGAGCGCGCGATGGCGACGCGCTGCTGCTGGCCGCCGGACAATTCGTCGGGATAGGCAAGCAGCTTGTCGGCGAGGCCGACCTTGGCGACCACGGCGCGGGCGACTTCGCGGGCGGCCGGCGTGTCGAGCTTGCGCACCAGCTTCAGCGCCAGCGTGACGTTGCGCTCGACATTGAGATGCGGGAACAGATTGTAGCTCTGGAATACCATGCCGGCGCGCTGGCGCAGAAGGTTGAGGTCGGCCCTGGGCGCGGTGACGTCGATGCCGTCGACGACGATGCGGCCGGCCTGCACCTTCTCCAGCCCGTTGATGCAGCGAAGCATGGTCGACTTGCCCGAGCCGGAGCGGCCGATGACGGCGACGATCTCGCCTTTTTCCACGTTGAGCGAGATGCCCTTCAGCACCTCGATGGCGCCGAAGCGCTTGCGGATATCGGCGATTTCAACGAGCGACATGAAGTCTCCTTTCCAGCATGCGGGCGAGCTGGGAGAGGGAAAAGCAGATGACGAAATAGATGGCGGCGGCGGTGAGGTAGACCGGCAGCGGGGCAAAGGTCGCGCCGCTGATGATCTGGCTGGCGCGGGTCAGTTCGACGAAGCCGATCAGCGCGGTGAGCGAGGTGTTCTTCACCAACTGGACGAGGAAGCCGACGGTCGGCGCGACGGAGATGCGGATCGCCTGCGGCAGCACGACATGGCCGAGGCGCTGCGCGTAGGTGAGGCCGAGCGCGGCACCCGCCTCCCATTGCCGCTGCGACACCGATTGCAGGCTGCCGCGCCAGATCTCGCCGAAGAAGGCCGAAGCGTAGATCGACAGGGAAAGTGCCGCCGCCGTCCAGGCGTCGACCGAGAGGCCGATCAGCGGCAGGCCGAAGAAGAAGACGAAGAGCTGGCCGAGTAGCGGCGTGCCCTGGATCAGGTTGATCCAGGCGATGGCCAGCCAGTTGAGCGGCTTGAATGGGATGACGCGCAGGACGGCGACGACGATGCCGAGCAGCCCGCCGCCCACCGTGGCGGTGAGCGCCAGCAGCATCGTCCAGCGCGCGGCCTCGATCAGGTAGACGATATCGGTGCCGCCAAATTCGCGGATCATCGGCGCGGCCTCCTGACGAAGACCATCCAGTAGACGCCGGCGAAGAAGGCCCGGAAGCCCAGGGTCAGCACGAGATAGGAAATGGTGATCAGCGTGTAGGTCTCGAAGGAGCGGTAGGTGCGCGAGTCGATGAAGGCGGCCTGGTGGAACAGCTCGGTGGCGCCGATGGAGGAGACGACGCTGGTGGTCAGCATGATCAGCACGAACTGGCTGGCCAGCGCCGGGTAGATGGTCTTGACCGCCTGGAACAGCACGACATGGCGGAAGGTCTGGCCGGCGGTGAGGCCGAGCGAGCGGCCAGCCTCGACCTGGCTCTGGCGCACCGACTGGAAACCGGCGCGCAGGATCTCCGCGCCATAGGCGCCCATGTTGATCGACAGCGCGATCAGCGCAGCGGTGTTGGCGCCAAGCTTGATGCCGATCGAAGGCAGGCCGAAGAAGACGATGAACAGCTGCACCAGCAGCGGCGTGTTGCGCAGCGCCTCGACATAGACGCGAGCGCAGGCGCGCAGCGGCATCAGCGGGCTGATCGAGGCCATGGCGACGATCAAGCCGATGGCAAGGCCGCAGAGCATGGTGACGACCGAGAACTGCAAGGTCAGCAGCACGCCTTGCACAATCTCGGGGATATAGCGCAGCAGGACATCAAATTTGAAATTATAGCTCATGGAAGTAGAGCGTCCCCCTATGCAACTCCAGGCAGATCGCTATTTTCCGCTCGGATTTGCTGGACACCACGCTATCGTCGCTTCATATGTGACGTCAAGCGTCATCTATGAAGCGGATGCAAATGACGGACGACAAGCTGAATTACAGCGCGCCGGCCCTGGAAAAGGGGTTGGATATCCTCGAATTGCTGGCCAATGCCGGCCAGCGCATGGGCACGCGCCAGATCGCCGAGGAACTGGGGCGATCGAAGAACGAGATCTTCCGCATGGTCCATGTGCTGCTTGCGCGCGGCTACCTCCAGCGCGATGAGGGCGGCGAGGGGCTGATGCTGTCGAACAAGCTGTTCGGGCTTGGCATGCAGACGGCGCGCGCCCGCGACCTGGTCAGCACGGCGGCCCCCATCGTCGAGCGCTTCGCCGAGGAGGTGCACCAGGCGGCGCATCTGGTCGTCGCGCATCGCGGTGAAACCGTCATCATCGCGGCGGCATCGGGCGGGGCGGACATGAACTTCTCGCTCAAGCTCGGCTATCGCCGGCCGCTGGCGGATGCCCATTCCGGCCTGGTGCTGATGGCGTTCCAGCCCAAGCCCGTGCGTGACCGGATGATCGCCGAATGCCTGATGCTGATGCGTGAGCCGCCGGACCCGACGACGCTCGCCGCCGAACTCGACGCGGTGCGCGAGCGCGGCGCCATCATCCACGAGAGCCGCGACATCATCGGCGTGACCGACGTCGTCTGTCCGATCATCGCCGGCGACGGGCGCGCCGTGGCCTGCGTGACGGTGGCGGCGGTCAGCCGACGCAGCGCCGCGCCCAATTTCGAGGCCATGCTGGCGCGGCTGAAGCTCGCTTGTGCCGAGATCGCGCATGAGCTTGGAGGGTAGGGAGGCTCAGCCCGCGACGATGATGTCGCGCGGCGTGCGGGACAGCACCTCCGCACCGGCCGTGGTGACAAGCACATTGTCGATGATGCGGGCGCCAAGGCCTTCGGCGCCGATATAGACCGGCGGCTCGATGGTGACCACCATGCCGGCCTTCAGCATGTGCGGGCTGTCGCCGATCATGTGCAGCGGCTCGGCCCAGCTCGGCGGAAAGCCTGGCCCCAGCGCATAGCCGGACGTGTGGACACGGCAGGCTTCGAGCCCGGCCTCGCCGATGACGGCGCGGGCCGCCTGGTGCGGCACGGTTGCCGGCACGCCGTCGCGAATCGCCGCGATCATGGCGTCGCCGGCGCGCAGCACGATGTCGTGCAGTTCGGCCATGCGCGGCGTCGGCTTGCCCAGCGCGAAATTGCGGCCGATGGTGGCTGTGTAGCGGTTGAAGGTGGCGCCGAATTCGAGATTGCCGAAATCGCCATGTTCAAGCCGGCGCGCGGTCGGCGCGCCGTGGCTGTAGGCGGAGCGCGGGCCGGAGACGAGGTTGATCGGGCTGGCGGCGATGCCGCTGCCGTTGCGCAGCAAGGTCTCGTGGATGGTGCCGGCCAGCGCCAGTTCCGACAGGCCCGCCGCGAACTCGCCGGCAAAACGCTCCATGCCAAGGTCGGCAAGGGCCGCCGCGCGCCTGATATAAGCGATCTCGGCCGGCGACTTCACCAGCTTCAGGCCGGCGATCAGTTCCGTCGCCTCGGCAAGCAAGGTATCGCCGATGACGGCGCGAAGGCCGAGACAATGATGTGGGTGAAGATAGTAGGCCGGCACTTCGAGGCCGACGCGCCTGCCTAGCACGTCGTGGCGCCGCGCCACGTCGGCGAAGGCCGCGACCGGATCCTCGTTCTCGCCGCCGCCGAAGCCATGCACCTCGTCGGCAGCTGAATCCGTTTCGAATTCGTGCACTTCGCCCTGGCGTGTCAGCACGACGAGCGGCTCGTTGCGCGCGCCGACCAGCAGGCATTGGAATTCCTGGTAGCTCTTGGCGTCGCTGCCGGTCAGCCAATGGATGGAGGCGGGGTGAACGGCAATCAGCCAGTCGAGGTCGCGTGCGGCCATGGCGGCGCGGACACGCGCCAGACGATCGGCGAATTCGGCGGCGGTGAAATCGTGTTTCGACATTAGCCTCGCGTCACCGCCATCGCCTCGATCTCGATCAGCAGGTTCTCGAAGGCAAAGCCGGCGACGCGGATCGCAGTCACCGCCGGACCGGGCTCGGGGAAGAATTCGCGCTGCACGCGGGCAATCACCGCGCGCGTCGCCTCGATCCCGGCCCAGCTGCCTTCGGCGTGATAGTAGATATAGAGCTTGGCGACGTCGCTTTCGTCGAGCCCGCCTTCGGCCAGCGTGCGGCGGATGAACTCGAAGACGTTGCGGGTCTGCGTCTCCATGTCGTCGCCGACGGCCTGCGCCTTGTTGTCGGCCGAGATCTGGCCGCCGATCAAGGCGAGCCCGCCAATCTTCCAACCTTGCGTGAACTGGGTGTTGGGAATGCTCCAGTCCCAATGGTTGGCCGGCTGCAGGCGCTGCTTGTCGTCGCCGAGCATGCCGATGCCCTCGACCTGGATCAGTTCGCCGGCATTGCCCATGCCCTGGATGCGCAGTCCGGCACCGGCCGCCGAAGGCACCGACATGTAGCGGCGGCGCACATTGGTCATCTTCTCCCAGTAGTCGGTGACCTCGCGGCCTTCGCCGAAAAAGCGGAAATAGGTGTTCTGGCGCATCAGGCTGTGGCGGTCGCCGCCGCCCGACCGCAGCATGGTGTCGAGGTTGCGGAAGGCCTCGTCGGTCTGCACCTCGATGTCGCCGAGCCCGAGCACATTGCCTTCGGCATCGAGCGAGCGCTGGCCGCCGACAAACAGCATGTCGCCGACCTTCCAGCCATGGACGAAGGGCAGCTCCCTGCGCCAGCGCCAGTGACCCGGGGGGTCGAGCAGTTCGCGCTTGCCGCCGATCACCACCCAGGCGTCGACCATCAGCAGCGCGCCCTCGCGGTCGAGGCCGCAGCGGATTTCGGTGGTGGTCGGGCCGGGAGCGGTGAAACAGCCGGCGCGCACGGCATCGAGTTCGTCGAGCAAGGCGCCCACGGCATCGGCCTTGCAACTGAAATAGATGTTGTGCTTGACCACATCGGTCATGCCGGCGCCGGCCTGGGCGAGAAGGGCCGCCAGCCGATCGAAAATGACGCGCGCCTGACCCGTTATGCCGGTTGCGACGATATTGCCGCTGACGTCCGTCGCCATCAGCCCGCCGATGAAGACCAGGTCACCGGCGCGGACGGCCTGCGGCGCCGATCCTTCGATATCGCTGAATGTCCGCATCCGCACCACGTATCCTCCCGCTGATTTTCTACTTACTTACCTGCAAGTCAGTGTTCCGTCAAATGCTGGGGATGCAGCAAAGCTTCGGCGTCCACGGCCAACGCATTTGGCTATGATGGAAGCATGGACGAGACCGACACCAGACAGGCGATCAAGGATACGGCGCTGGAGCTTCTGGTGCGCCACGGCTATCGCGGCACCAGCTTCGGGGATATTTCGGCGGCGCTCGGCACGACGCGCGCCAACATCCACTATCATTTCGGCAACAAACAGGCGCTCGTCGACGAGGTGCTTGACGACTACATGCAGGCGACGCTGAGCGGCTTGCGGGCTGTCTGGTCGCATGAGGGGTCAAGCCTCGAGGAGCAGGTCGAGGCGATGATCGCCTACAGCCGCGCCCGCTTCCGGCATTTCAACCCAGCCGGCACAGAAGGGCAAAACTGGAGCCTGATTTCGAGGCTGCGGCAGGATGCCGACCTCCTTGATGCCGACGGCCAGAAGATGCTCGGCCATTTCAGCGCGGAGCTCTCGGCGTTGTTTGCCGGCGCGCTGTCGGCGGCGGGCCGGCGCGGCGAGTTGTCGCCGAATGTCGTGCCCGGCGACGCCGCGCTGCTGTTCGCGGCGATCGCCGACAACGCCGCGCCAATTACACTGGGCGAAGGTGGCTTTGACGCGTTGGAGAAGACCTATCGCAGCCTGATACGGATGATCCAAATCTGACTCACCGAAACGACAATGTGAAACCCCATGTTATAGCAGTGAGCCTCGCTTCCTCTGACATTCTGTCTGAAGAATTGGTCGTCTGCTCGGCTTACCTTGAGACATTCTCGGTTGCTGGCTTAATCAGCCCCGCAAGTGTGATCTTGGTCATGAGCTTGTGCTTGGACTTGTCGTGGTGGCGATAGTCCTTCCAGCGGAAGCTGACCAGAACTCCATGATCCAGGCTCACGAGGCGGCTGTTGGCGATGGCGACGCGGTAGGTGTAGCGACCAAGGTAGGCGAGGACCTGTTTTGGACCGCCGAACGGGGGCTTGGCGTAAACGACCACTCGATCCGCTTCAGTCCAGCCAGTTGGGCGCAGAAAGTAGCAGGGTCGGCCAGGCTAGCGAGATCGCTGAAGAAGCGAAGCTGGCCGGCGTCGAAGGCGTCTCGGAGGCGCTCTAGGAATAGGCGGTGACAATCGGGCGGTTACTCTATGCTGATGGTTTCGTCAGGAGAGCTCCTTCTATAACGACTCCGGAATTCACGTATTTCCACAGCGCAACAAACAGTTTCCGAGCGAGGGCGACCATGCCGCCTTCTTGCACCGGCCACCATTCGGGATGACTCGCGCCCTGAACCACTGGCTCAGTGCGAATTGGGTTGATGGGGCACCCAGACCCACGCAACCTAGACAAGCGTCGGCCGGAGCCTAGGATTGCCGGACTTCGAGACTCCCTGCTCGCAATTAATTAATCTGCCCACTCTGCTCAACCGGCCACGGTCTTCCTCCTCCGGCGTTGGCACTCGCAACATTGCGCAAACCCGAGGCTCCCGCGGTTGTGGCCAACAACGAAGCTGACGGTCTGCTTTCAGCGCAGAAAGCAGTCATTCCACCGGTGGCCTCCACTGCCCAGATGTAGCAACAATCCTCGAATGGCAAGGGAAGCCTCGAGCCAGAAGCTGGCGGGCTCCTACAGGGACGTGAGGGCGCGGTCCCAATATGGATTCTGAAGGGTCGAGCGCAGGCGCATCTGCTTCCACACGCCGTATTTGTAGAAGTCGAAGTCGATGCTCGAGGTAATGTTCTGGACCATGCACCACAGCGACCATTTCAAGTCGCCCAGCATCTGGTAGACAAACATGCGCGCCTTGGTGCTGGCTTCGACGCGACCGAAATAACATTCGATCGCCTCATCCTGCATCACGTCGCTCAGGACCATTTCCCCACACCAGGTGGCGAGATCGCAGCAGCGGTCGTTGTTCGACGCGTATTCGAGGTCGACGATCAGGATCCTGTCTTCAGTCAGCAGGAAGTTAGCTGGTGCCGGATCGTTGCAGCAAGGAACGATGTCCAGTCCTGACGCTTCCAGCGCGGCGCGAGCGGTGCGGTACTTCATGTGAATGGTAGGAAAATCGTGCGGGAATGCCGCCCCGAGCTCACGCAATTGAACGATATGTTCATCGATCATGTCAAACAGGGTCTTGGTTAAGCGAAGCGGGGCAGAATTGTTGAAGGTGCGGAACAAGTTAATAGTGGGCGCCCTAATCTCGGCGGAGTGGAAGTCGCGGGTGGTGCAGGGACGAGACCGCTCTACAAAGTCGCTGATTTCCACGCCGCGGTCGCTGAGATCACTATAGATCCGAGGCCCGATGCCAAGTTCGTGCGCGCGCCTGCCGGCCTCGAGCGAAGCGCTCCGATCGATAAACTTCTCGGTCCCGGGGCCTGGCATCTTAAGGAAAAACGTCTGACGCTCACCTCCGATCCTGACGTGCCAGTTAGAATTGCTAAAGCCCCCGAAGATTGGCCGGTAAAAGATGTCTTTGCCCTGCCATGGGGGTACCAAGGAAAGCATTGTTTCCAATGCCAGTTCGGAGGCCGATTGGCCTTCTCCGCACTTCCGTTCCATGAAGGGTTCTCAGAGCATTCGGGCGTACGAGCCGAAATCGAGGCTTCCGAGCGCGGCGCGGCAGCGGATGAAGCGCCAGAACCCGTAGCGGTAAAACTCGACATCCTTGCGCTGCGAGGTGGCGTCCATCACGAGACCCCAGAGACCCCATGCGAGATCGTCGGCGATCGCGTAGAGACGCACGCGACGGAGACTTGCCGGCCTCGGCGTGCCTTCGAACATTTCGAGGGCCGGGAGGAAGTCCTTCTCGTCTTCGAAAACCTCGTTGATCAGGATCCCGATCTCATAATAGGGGTCGACGTTGCCGGCACCGTCGAAGTCCACGAGCTCGATGCGACCATCCGGCCCGATGAGGATGTTCGAGGCCAGGCCGTCGGCATGGGAGGGCACACTGTCGACCCCCGATGCGGCGATCATGCGCTCAAAGCGCAAAACCTGCTCGAACAGGACCGGAAGGTCGGGAGGAGCCTGGGCCACGAGCCGATCGCATTCCTGCTTCAGCGCGCGGATCCGGTCGAACGGCGACACCGGGATCGTGAAGCGCAGTCCGCCGTGGACCCTGCGCTTAACACCTATCACCTCATTGAGGACGTCCAGCTTTTTCAGGTCGCTGACACGGGCGGTCGCCCAGCCGTCGCGATATTCCATGATGCAGGTCGCGCGCCGCGCATCGATGGCAAGGATCTTGGGCGCGCAGCCGAGGCCGGCCGCTTTGCGCTGCGCATCGAAGGATGCGGCCGCATCGATGAAGCGGCGCTGGTCGGGCTGAATGGTTTTGAGCAGGAGCGACGGATGCTGGCCATCGACCGACAGAAGCAGGCGGGTGCTGTCCACGCCACGATGCGACGGGACGAGAATGCCCGGCTCCATCTCCTGTGCCGATCTGCACAGCTGCGGTCCGGCACCAGAGCAGGCGGGCTCGTCGGGCGTCACAAGACAGAGGTCGGCCGGCGCCGTGAGGTCATCCGCAAAAAGGGAACGGACTTCTTTTGTTGCGGACGGGAGACGATGAATGTCCATCGGGCCGATGCGGCGATCCATACCCTTTCGCGACAGACCAATTTCCATGAAGCCAGCGGAACCCTTGTAATCCAAGCAAGCACAACCGACCAGCGACGGCCCGTCCACGAAAGGGAGCGGGGGACAGGCGCGCCAGCAGGAAACGCAATGCTATATCTATGCGGGCGTGAGTAAAGTGCCGACGTGCCTATCGGCGCCGAGATGCACTTAAACGCGGATGAGGTCGACGCCCAGTTCGGCGAAGCGCTGGACGAATTCTTCGCCGACACCCTTAGTGGTGATGACATGTTGGGCGTCGGCAAGGCCGAATGCACGAACCGAGCCGAAGCGTCCGAACTTCGATCGATCGGCTACCATGACGGTGGTGCCGGCCTGACGCCTCGCCTCATCGTGCAGTGCAACCTCGTCCTCACCAAAGCCCATGAAGCCGTGATCGACATGGACGGCGCTGGCACCCATCAAAGCCAGGTCGAACCTGTGCCCTTTCAGCGCGGTAATGGTAGAATGCCCGAATGTGGCCTGATATTCCGGCACCATCGGACCGCCGAGCACGCGGACACTGGTGCCCCAGCCGTGGGAGAAAAAATGCGCCGCAATGGCGATGGAGTTCGTGAAGATCGTCAGGTCTGCATGCTTGTCAAGGTGCTTCACGCAGGCCAGCGTAGTGGTTCCCGAACTGACGAAGATCTTCATACCGTTCTGGATAAGGCTGGCAGCCCTTTCGGCGATCAAGTTTTTTTCCGGCGCATTGACCCGGCTGCGCTCGCCAAACGGCTTGTCCCCCTCTTTTGGCGTCAGTACCGCACCGCCGTAGACGCGCCGAGCCAAGCCATTTGTTTCGAGTAGACGCAGATCGCGCCGGATGGATTCCGGACTGACTTCGAGGCGATCGGCGAGCAGATTGACACTCGCGCGCTCATTCGCGCGCAGTATTTCCAGGATTTTTTCCTGGCGAAACTCAGAAAATCTCATGGACCGAATCTGCCTGTGACCATTTGGGTCTTTCCGGACTTAACATATCCCCGAGCACGTCGAACACTGCGAGATGCCGGAAGACCGAAAATCCCGGCGCCAAGCTAGTCGACATGCTCAAACCAGTCAAATCCGTCTTAGTCGCTCAACAGTCCTAGGGTCTAACAGCCTTGAGATTTAGACCTGTTCGGGACTGGGCACTCGCCGAGAGTAGGCCAAGCCGCGCTTGACCACAGGCAAATGTGTCGATATTGGTGTTTTTGACCGATTTGTGTGTTTTGAGAAATTGGATCGGTTTGAGGATGGATCTGGCGTCCAGTCAGGATTTGGAAGGCTCGTCTGGCAATGGCGAATAAGTGCCATGCTGCAGGTCGAAGGATGGAGTTCAACGGGCCGGCGCCGAGCGGGTCCTAGAAAACTAAACCGCACATCGGCAAAACAACCGCCGATACAAAAAGGGGAACAGGATCAATGATTACGCGTAGAGACATTATGGTTGGCGCGGGCGCGCTTGGCGTGGCCGGCGTGCTCGGCAAGCTCGCGGTGCCGGCCAATGCGCAGGGCAAGAAGTCACTCGTGCTCGCGTCGATGGGGCCCGTCACGGGTAATTGGGATCCGACTTCCCACACGACCCTTGGTCAGGGCAATTTCGAAAAGTTCGTCTTCAATGCGTTGACGCGTGCCCCGATGCGGGACGGCGAGGCGGACCTGCTCGAACCCGCGCTGGCGGAAAGCTGGAAGCTGATCGACACCAACACGTTCGAGTTCAAGCTGCGCGACGGCGTGAAATTTCACGACGGCAAGGAATTCAGCGCCGAGGACGTAAAGGCGACGCTCGAATACTCCTGCGACCCGGCCCGCCCGGCGGCTTCCTTTTGCCCCGGAAAGGTCGATGTCGAAATTGTCGATCGCCTTACGGTGCGACTGCACACCGAGAAGCACGGCTATCCGGCATCGGCTTGGTGGTTTATTTCAAGCGTGATCCCGATCCTCTCGGCGAAGGATGTTGCTGATCCGAAGATTCTCCAAAAGCGTCCGAACGGCACGAACGCCTTCAAGTATGTCGAGACCAACGGCGACAAAAATATTCTTCACGCCTATGACGACTTCTTCGGCGGGCGTCCGAAGATCGATGAGGTCGTCTATGCCTATGTTCCGGATGCCAACACGCGGGTTCTCGGCCTCTTGAACGGCCAGTACCACATCGCCGAACGTCTCGAGCCGGAACAGTACGCATCGCTCGCCGGAAATCCGAAGGTCACCACTCGCAAGGGTCTCACGACCGAGAACAAATATCTGCATTTTCGCTGCAACAAGGCGCCCTTCGACGATCCGCGCATCCGCCTGGCGGCATGCCATTCGATCGATCGCAAGCAGATCCTCGAACTGATGGGCGAAGCGGCGCTCGAGTCAAGCTGTTACGTCTCCCCGATGAAGTTCGGCTTCACCGACATCAAGGGATATCCAGACTACAATCCCGAGGAAGCGCAGCGTCTGCTGGCCGAAGCCGGCTTCCCGAACGGGGCGGGGCTGCCGCAGCTCGAATATATCACTTCGATCGGCTTCTATCCCAAGACCAAGGAGTATGGCGAACTGATCGCCGCGATGCTCCAGGAGCAGGGCTTCAACGTGCAGTTGACGGTGCTCGAGCCAGCGGCCTGGGAAGTGGCGATCTATCGCCGCGCCGACGGTCAGGGCCAGGGCCATATGTGCGACGTCGGCTGGATGACGCCGTCGCCTGAGCCGGACCTCGTCCTGCGGCCCAACTGGCACTCCAGCGCGGCGCTGATTTCGGGCATCAATGATCCCGAGATCGACGCGGTCCTGGACAAGGAGCGCAACGCGCCCAATCCGGAACAGCGGCTGAAGATCCTCACCGAGGAAACCTTCCCGACGATGGCCAAGAAAGTCCCAAGCTTCTCACTGTTCTCTGCGCTCACCTTCCACGGCGCCGCCAAGAACCTTGAAGGCGCGGTCTACCTGCCCTACGGACCTATCGACCTGTCGAAGGCGGATCTCGTCTAACCTTTGGCCCAGCAGCGTCGCCATCCGGCGGCGCTGCTCCTTCGTGAGCCTGCCGTTATGCTTTTTGCAATAGACTTCTTCGTTCGCCGTCTTGCCCAAGGCGTGATCATTGTGGCGGGCATCGCCCTGTTGATCTTCACCCTGCTGCGCGTGGTGCCCGGCGACCCCGTGCGGCTGATGCTCGGCCCGATGGTTTCGCAGTCCGTGGCGGAGCAGACGGCCAAGGAGCTCGGCCTCCGGGATCCGATAATCGTCCAGTTCGGGCGGTATATGACCCAGATCGTCCGCGGCGATTTCGGCCGATCCTTCGTGCGCAGCGCCCAGGGCGGCAGCACTGGAGGTTCGCGCGGCGAATCGACCTTCGATGCCAGCAACCGGGCGCCGGTCATTGATCTGATCGGCGCGACATTGCCCTACAGCCTGCTGCTGGCCGGCCTGGCCTTCCTGATCTCACTGTCGATCGCGGTTCCGCTCGGCATCTGGGCCGGCCTTAACGCGGGCAGGGCGCCCGACCGATTCGCGCTTTACCTGAGTTCGGTCCTCGTCTCGCTGCCCAATGTATGGCTCGGACTGGTGTTCATTTATTTGTTGTCGGCCAGGACTGGCTGGCTACCTGCAATCGGCTACGAGAACTGGACCTATGCGATCCTGCCGGCCTTGGTCCTGGCGGTGGAACTGATTCCGATCATCGTCCGGTCGCTCTCGGTTTCGGTCTCCTCCAACCTCCTCGAGCCCTATGTCTATGTTGGCCAAATCCGCGGGCTGACCCGACGGCGCATGATCTCGGCGCATGTTCTGCGTAACTCCGGGATACCCCTTCTGAACGTGTTGGGCATCCAGGCGGTCGGCCTGATCCTCGGCTCGCTGTTCGTCGTCGAATACCTCTTCAACTATCCGGGGATCGGCCTGCTCATGATCAATGCGGTGTTCCAGCGCGATTTCCCGATCATCCAGGCGATCGCGATCTTCGCCTGCGCCGGGCTCGTCGGTGTGAACATCCTCGTCGATTTCGCATCGACCACGATCGACAGAAGGCTCCAGTACTGATGTCCGAACACACCATCGTCGACGCGGAAGTCAGCGTTCCCCCAAAAGCCCGAAGCCTCGGCGCTAATATCTTCCTTCAAGCATTCAAGACGCCGGAGTTCCGGGTCGGGGCGGTCATTTTCATCGCCGTGATCCTGCTCTCGGTCGCCGCGCCGGGGCTGCTCGGCCTTTCCGCGACGAAATTCAACGTCGGCCTCAAGTTCTCGCCGCCCTGGCCTGCCGAAGGTTCGGTCTGGCCTCATTTCATAGGGACCGACCAGTTGGGCCGCGATCTTCTAGCCCGATCGCTGATCGGCCTGCGGAACGCCCTGATGATCGGCATTACGAGCGTCATCGGCATGTTCGTTCTAGGTTCGGCGGTCGGGATGGTGGCCGGCTATGTCGGCGGCTGGACCAACCTGATCCTGATGCGCATCACGGATGCGCAGATGTCGATCCCGGTGATCATCCTCGCCATCACCATCCTCGGCGTGACGCGGCCGACGCCGCTGACGGTCATCCTCGTCTTCATCCTCGCGGGCTGGCCAGGCTACGCACGCGTGGCGCGTAGCGTCACCATGTCCGAGCGGCGCAAGGAATATGTGCGCGCCGCCAAGATCCTCGGCGCATCGGACGTCCGGATACTGCTGGTGCATATCGCGCCGAACATCCTGCCCCCGATCGCATTCGTCGCCGTGCTCGACGTCGCGCGCATGATGATCTTCGAAGCCATCCTCGGGTTCATCGGCATCGGCATCCAGCCGCCCACGCCTACATTCGGGACGATCATCGCCGACGGCACCAAGTATCTCCTGAATGCGTGGTGGATCACCACCATTCCCGGCCTGCTGCTGGCGATATCGCTGTGCAGCATCAACCTCATGGGCGGTGCCCTTGAGCGCTCCCGCAACAAGCTACTCCAAGGTGTCCTATGAGCGGGGAGAGTGTAAGCATTCTCGAGATTTCGGGCCTGTCGGTCGATCTAGCGTTGCCAGGCGGCGCAAGGCGCGCTGTTCTTCAGGACGTCAATCTCTCGGTTTCCCAGGACGAGGTCCTCGGCATCATCGGTGAAAGCGGCTCGGGTAAGACCGTCCTGTCGCGCGCACTCGTCAACTGGATAAGCCCGCCGCTGGTCGTGACCGGCGGGACGATTGCCTACCATGGCCGCAACCTGTTCGATCTCGCGCCCGCCGAGATGCAGAGATTGCGAGGGCGCAAGGTGGCCTATATAGGCTCCGACCCTGGCAGCGCACTCGATCCGACCATCCCGGTCGGACAGCAGATCATCGAGAAGCTGCGCGCCGTCGAGCCGGGCATTTCGACTGCGGAAGCCAAGGCGCGCGTGCTTCGTGTCCTCGACGCGGTCCGCATTCCTTCCCCGGCGCAGCGCTTTCACGAATTTCCTTTCCAGTTCAGCGGCGGGATGATGCAGCGCGTGCTGATTGTCGATGCCCTGGTCACCAACCCTGACCTGCTCGTCGCTGACAACATCACGCAGCCGCTCGACGTGACGGTCGCCGCCCAGATTCTTCGCCTACTGAGGGATCTCCAGCGCGATTTTCGCACGGCGGTCATCTTCGTCTCCTCGGCGCTCGGTGTGGTTAACGAGATCGCAGACAACGTCCTCGTGCTCGCCGATGGCCGCGTGGTCGAGTGCCAGCAGACCCGTAAACTGATCGACGAACCCCAGCACAACTACACGCGCAACCTCATCAAGAGCGTGCCGCGCATCTGGGGCGCCGAGCAGGTCACCGCCGCGCCGGGCTTGGCCAAGGACGACACACGCGAAATCATCCTTTCGGTCCGCGACGTCTACCGTTCCTACGCAACCAAGGACCGTGAGAGGCTGTTTGCGTACCGGGTTGTCCAGGCCGTCCGGGGCGTCTCGTTCGACGTCTACAAAGGCGATAATCTTGGCATCGTAGGCGAATCCGGTTGCGGGAAGTCGACGCTTTCGCGTCTACTCAGCCGCCTCGAAGCACCCAATCGCGGCCAGATCCTGTTCAAGGGCCAGGACATCGCGCATCTCGGCCGAAAGAAGCTGCTTGATCTGCGCCGTCGGTTCCAGCTGCTGCTGCAGGATCCCTACAACGCCATCCCGCCACATTTGGCCATTGGCCGGACGATCGCCGAACCGCTGCGCATCCATGGCGGAATGAGCGCCAAGGAGATCGGCGAGAAGGTCGCCTACACGATGAACGAGGTGGGGTTGCGCCCCGAGCTGACGGACAAACTGCCGGTAGGGCTCAGTGCGGGCCAGCGGCAACGCGTCAACATCGCCCGCGCCATGGTGCTGGACCCGGAACTCCTGATCCTCGACGAGACGCTGTCGGCACTCGACCAAGTGGAACAGGGCAAGCTGCTCGATCTTTTCGAGCGTCTGCAGGCCCGCCACGGCATGACCTACATCTATATCTCGCACGATCTGAGCATGGTGCGCCGCGTCTGCAATCGCGTGGCCGTGATGTATCTCGGTCGCATCGCCGAACTCGCCGGCAACGAGGCGACGTTCTTCGATCCCGGCCATCCCTACACGCGAGCCCTGCTCAGTGCGGTTCCGGCGATCGAGCACAAGCCCTACGACACGGCGACCTATCTCCTTGAAGGCGAGCCGCCGGACCCCATCGACATTCCTTCCGGCTGCACCTTCCGCACACGCTGCCCGTTCGCTTTTGACCGCTGCGTCACGGAGGATCCGGCGCTGCTGAAACGAAGCGACGTGGATTACGCCGCGTGCCATCTCGTCGAGGCCGGCTTGTCGGCGCCAAGGCTGATGCCGGCGGTCGATCTGAGCGGCCCGTAACAGCGGCGCAGTCCCTGACCGTCCTGGGCGCCCCTGACCCCGGCGCGGTGCCCCGCAATCCCGATGAGGCAAGCGTATCATGGAATTCGACTATATCGTCGTAGGTTCGGGCAGTGCGGGTTCACCGCTCACCGCCAGGCTTGTCGAAAAGGGTGCGAGCGTCCTTCTCCTCGAAGCGGGCAAGCGCGAGAAGCTCCACCTGACGCGCGTACCGGCCGCGCTCATGTATACGATCGGTAACAACCGGTACGACTGGAACTACGTCACCGAGCCTGATCCGAGCCGTAACGGACTGCAGGAAGCCTGGCCGCGCGGGCGGGTTCCGGGTGGTTCGTCGGCCATCAACGGGATGATCTTCATTCGTGGCGCGGCCGGCGACTACGACGCTTGGGAGGCGCTGGGAAACAAGGGATGGGGCTGGGCCTCCGTGCTTCCCTATTTCCGCAAGATGGAGACGGCGGACGACGACAGGGACAATTCTCACCGCGGCGGGATGGGTCCGCTCCGGGTTTCATCGCTGCGCTGGAAACACCCACTATCGCAGAAATTCATTGACAGCTTCGTCAATGCCGGCGTGCCCCGCAACCCGGACCTGAACGGGAGCTCGCATGAAGGGGTCGCCTGGAATCAAGGGTCCACGACAGGGGGCTTGCGTCATTCGGCGTTCGACGCCTTCGTCCTCCCACGTCTCAAGGACAATAAGTTGACCTTCATGGACGACGCGCTGGTGGAGCGTATCGTCATGGAGGGTAAGCGGGCCTCGGGCGTGGACATCATGCGCGGGGACAAGACAATCCGGGCAACAGCACGCCGCGGTGTGGTCCTGTCTGCAGGCTCCATCAACTCGCCACAGCTCCTAATGCTTTCGGGCATCGGCGATCCGGCCGAACTGAGTCGCCATGGCATCGAAGTGCGCGTCGCCAGCCCCGACGTCGGGCGCAACCTGATGGAGCATCCGGGCCTCTATGTCCGCGCCGAAATGGACGTCAAGACGGGCAATGCCTATGCGTCGGCCCTGGGCCGGCTGCGCGCCGCCGGGCAGTGGGCGCTGTCGCGCAGTGGCGTGCTGAGCGTGCCGACCGCGCAGGTGCTCGCCTTCCTCAAATCCACACCCGAGCAGGAGGTGCCCGACCTCCAGTTCCACCTCTTCCCGTTCGGCTATTTCAGCGAAAGCGGACGCCTGCGCGTCCCCACGCGCAATCTCGTCACCATTCTGGCGAACGTGAATTACCCCAAGAGTACTGGCCGTCTGGAACTACGCAGCAGCGATCCGCGCACGCCGCTCGCGATTTATCCGCGGCTCCTCGACCACCCAGACGACCTGGACTGCGTTCTACGCGGACTGGCCTGGATTCGCCGCCTTGCTTCGACGCCGCCATTCGGAAACCACGTGCGCGAGCTGATCGACGTGCCGCCCGAGGGGGCCGGCCGCGATGCGGAGGAGCAGTATGTGCGCAAGGCAACGGTCCCCTTCCTTCACCCGGTCGGGACCTGCCGGATGGGGATCGACGATAAGGCGGTGGTGACGCCGGAACTGCGCGTGCGCGGCACCGAGAGGCTGTGGGTGGCGGATGCCTCGATCTTTCCGCGCCACATCGCGGGCAACACCAACGCGACTGCAATCATGATCGGCGAGCGGGCGGCGGATCTCATCCATCCCTGATCCCAGGCAAGCCGGAACAGGAGCCAGACGGGCAATGACCAGGAATTTCAAGCACAATTTCATCGGCGGCAGGCGCGTCGACCCGCTCGGCCCGGAGTCCATCGAAGTTCGTTCGCCCTACGACGGCAGCCTGGTCGGCACGGCTCCGCTCGCCGCACAGGCGGACATCGACCTTGCCGTCGACGTGGCGCGCAAAGCGTTCGACGAAGGGCCGTGGCCGCGCATGCCGGTAGCCGAGCGCATCGCGGTCATCCGTAAATTCACCGACCTCTACGAGGCGCGGTCCACGGAATTTGCCCGACTGGTCACGGCAGAAATGGGCGCTCCCGCGTGGTTCGCCGCGGCGATCCAGGCCCTGATCCGTGATCAGGGCCAGGCTTATCTGACCGCGGCCGAACACTATCCCTGGGAAGTGAAGCGCGAGGGCTTCCCGAAAGGGACGTCCATCTGGATCCGCGAACCAGTCGGCGTGGTTGCCGCCATCATCCCCTGGAATGCACCGCATCAGGTCGCGCTAGCGAAACTCTTTCCGGCTCTGCTTGCCGGATGCACGGTGATTCTGAAATTGGCGCCGGAGACGGCGATTGACGGCCAATATCTGGGCGAACTTTTCAGCGAAGCCGGACTGCCGGACGGCGTGCTGAGCATCCTGGTAGCGCACCGGGAAGTGAGCGAGTATCTCGTCACGCATCCGGGAGTGGACAAGATCGGCTTTACCGGGTCGACCGCCGCCGGAAGCCGCATCGCCAGCCTCGCCGGTGCGCAGCTGAAGCGAGTCAGCCTAGAACTGGGTGGCAAGTCCGCGGCGCTCGTCTTAGACGACGCGGATATCGGCGAAACGGTCGAGGCGCTGCGTTACCGCTCGTTTCCGAACAACGGCCAGGTCTGCGTTGCGCAGACTCGGATACTCATATCGCGCCGGCGCCACGATGCCTTCACCTCGGCGCTGGTGGACAATGTTACGGGTATGAAGATCGGGAATCCGGCCGACCCGCAAACTTTCCTCGGTCCGGTTGCTGCCGAGCGCCAGCGCCAGCGGGTCAGTGACTACATCCAGTCTGGGCTGGAAAGCGGCGCGGAACTTGCGACGGGCGGCCTTGGAATGCCGGAAGGCATCAATCACGGCGCCTTCGTGAAGCCGACGGTTTTTGCCAATGTCGACAACAACTCACGCATCGCCCAGGAGGAGATCTTCGGCCCAGTCGTCTGCGTCATCCCCTATGACGGGGTGGATGAGGCAGTGCGGCTCGCCAACGAGTCGGAGTACGGTCTCTCCGGTTCGGTTTGGACGAACGATACTGACCAGGGTCTGGCGATCGCCCGCCGCATCCGCAGCGGCGGGCTGACGATCAACAACGCGGCCTCGGACCTGCTCTCCCCCTTTGGCGGCTTCAAGCGAAGCGGCGTGGGACGCGAGTTCGGCCCGGAAGCCATCAATCACTACATCGAGCACAAGACTGTCGCAGTCTGAGGGAGTTCCGGAGCGATAATGAGCAACGGCCATGGAATATGGATGCATGTCGACGGTCAGGCCGGGCGCTTCATCGAACTGAGCGACAGGGTTTGGGAAACGCCCGAACTGAACTATCAGGAACATCGGTCGTCGGCCGAGCATCTGAAGGCGCTTAACGATCAGGGCTTCCGAGTTGCTACCGGCCTTGCCGGCATGCCGACGGCCATCATGGGCGAGGCAGGCGAAGGCGGCCCGGTCATCGCCTTCCTCGGCGAGTTCGATGCATTGCCGGAGTTAAGCCAGGAAGCCGGCGTAGCGGAACACCGGCGTCTTTCCGGCAATGGACCGGGACATGGCTGCGGACACAATCTGCTCGGGGCCGGCGCACTGCTCGCCGCTACGGCGACGAAGGATTGGCTGGCCGCGAACAGCCTGCCCGGGCGTGTACGCTATTATGGCTGCCCGGCCGAGGAGGGCGGATCGGGCAAGGCGTTTATGGTTCGCGACGGGGTTTTCGCTGACGTCGACGCGGCGCTTTCCTGGCACCCCTTCTCGTTCGCGGGCGTAATGGAGCCGGCCTCGCTCGCTTACGCGATCCTTGATTTTTCTTACACTGGACGGTCCGCCCATGCTGCGGGCTCGCCGCATCTCGGCCGCAGCGCGCTCGACGCCGTTGAGCTGATGAGCGTCGGCGTCAACTATCTGCGCGAACACATCCCCTCCGATTGCCGGGTTCATTACGCCTATCTCAATGCGGGCGGTCCGGCGCCGAACATCGTGCAGGCGGCCGCAATTGTGCGCTACATGGTTCGGTCGCCGCGAGCCTCCGAGGTGTTGATGCTAGTCGAGCGGGTCAAGCGCATCGCGGAGGGTGCAGCGCTGATGAGCGAGACACAAGTGGAGTCGCGCTTTGTCTGTGCGATGAACAGCCTGCTTGGCAATCGCGTTATGGAGGGAGCGATGGCGCAGAATTTCGAGATGCTGGGGCCGCCGGAATTCGATGCGGCTGACCAAGCGTTCGCGGGGCAGATCCAGGCCACGCTGACAAGGGAGCACATCCAATCAGCCTATGCGATGTTCCGGCTTCAGGAGAGTGACAGCGCTCTCAGCGACGGTATCGTCGGCGCCGCTTCCGGTGGCAAGCAGATGCTTGGATCGACTGATGTCGGCGATGTGAGCTGGGCCGTACCGACCGTGCAGGCATATGGCGCGACCTATGCCATCGGCACGCCTTTGCACACATGGCAAGTAACGGCGCAGGGCAAATCGCCACATGCACACAAGGGCATGATCCATGTTGCCAAAGCGCTGGCGGCGACGGCGGCGGACCTCTTTAGCCACCCCGATCTGCTAGCTTCAGCTAAGGAGGAACATGCAGCAAGGTTGGCGCGCGATCCCGCAGTACAGATCCTGCCGCCCCACCTCGCGCCCCCGTTGGACGGCTAGATGTATGATGCCGGGCATCGTGCTCATCTTTGTCGTCCTAATCAAAGGAACCGCTGGAGCGAAGCGACATACTTTGCCCGAAGATGGGATTTCTCCTGGAAGATGTGTGAACGATCCCGTGATAGTGACGGTTGATCGGCCCTCATCAAGCTGTTGCACTGCGATGGGCTTTGAATCACTTCTCCCGATCCTCGGGTTGCCCGGATCTCCATCACTGATGTCGTTCTCTCCTGCCGAAAGGGGACGTCTTTTCGTGCGACTGTCGGTCATCCTCAAGGGTGCGGCGCGCGGTAGCTTTCCTCACGCGCTATCGATCCGTCCTACCTTGTTGGCGAGAGCGACTGTGACCTGCCGTTCCGGTTTACGCTCAAGCAACTCGTCCGCCCAAGTGCTGACGGTCGTCACTTTTCGCCGGGTGTATCATTTCCGGCCGAGCTTGTCAGAGGGACGATCATGAGTTCGAGCGCGCCATACTCCGCAAACGAATTTCTGGCTGGGCTGAAAGGCCAGCGCGTTCTGGTGACAGCGGGTGCGGGGGGCATCGGTTTTGCCATAGCCGACACGCTGTCGCGGCTCGGCGCCCGCGTCGTTGTCTGCGACGTTTCCGACGAAGCGCTCGCCGCTGCGCCCGACAAGATCGACCTGATCGCGGCAGTGAAGGCCGACGTCTCGCGCGACGATAACGTCGACCGGCTGTTCGAGGCGGTCGAGAAAGAACTCGGCGGGCTCGATGCGCTGATCAACAATGCCGGCATTGCCGGGCCGACAGGCGGTGTCGACGAGATCGATCCGGACGACTGGCGGCGCTGCATCGACATCTGCCTGACCGGCCAGTTCCTGTGCGCCCGGCGCGCCGTGCCGCTGATCAAGGCGGCGGGCGGGGGCTCGATCGTGTCGATGTCGTCGGCGGCTGGCCGCCACGGCTATGCGTTCCGCACGCCCTATTCGGCGGCCAAGTGCGGTGTCATCGGTTTCACGCAAAGCCTCGCCAAGGAGCTTGGGCTGCACGGCATCAGGGTCAACGCCATCCTGCCCGGCATCATCGAGGGACCCCGCATCGAAGGTGTTATCTCGGCGCGCGCCAAGCAGGTCGGTATCAGCCACGAGGAGATGACCGATCGTTATCTCCAAAACATTTCGCTGCGTCGCATGACCAGCCCTTATGATGTCGCGTCGATGGTCGCCTTCCTGCTGTCGGACGCCGGCATCAACATTTCCGGGCAGTCGCTCGGCGTCGACGGCAACGTCGAAACGCTCTGAGGAGGGCCGATCCATGGCAAAGGTTGCGATTGTCGGCAGCGGTTTCATTGGGCGGGCCTGGGCGATCAGCTTCGCTCGCGCCGGCCATGACGTGCGGATGTGGGACCAGTCGCCCGCCGCGACGGGCGGCGCGCGCGACTACATAGAAGGCGTGCTTGGCGATCTTTCTTCGAACGACCTGCTGCGTGGGCAGTCCGTCGACACCGTGCTTGGCCGCATCGCCATCGCGGTCGAACTGGAGGAGGCGCTGGCTGGAGCAATCCATGTCCAGGAGAACACGCCTGAAAACCTCGATGTGAAGCGGGAAGTGTTCTCCCTGATCGACAGTCTGGCCGGCCCGCAAACGGTGATCGCCAGTTCCACCTCGGCGCTGTTGCCGTCGAAGTTCACCGACCATCTGCAGGGGCGGCACCGCTGCCTGGTCGTGCATCCGATCAATCCGCCCTACCTCATTCCGGCGGCCGAGGTGGTGCCAGCGCCATGGACGTCCGCTGAGACGCTGGAAAGAACCCGCGCCTTCCTTATCGATGCCGGTCATGCGCCGCTGGTGATGAAGCGCGAGCTCGACGGTTTCATCATGAACCGGTTGCAGGGCGCCTTGCTTGAGGAAGCCTTCCGGCTCGTCGACGGCTATGCCAGCGTCGAGGATGTCGACATCGGCATCCGCGACGGGTTGGCTTTGCGCTGGTCATTCATGGGGCCGTTCGAGACCATCGACCTCAATGCGCCCGGCGGCGTGCGCGATTATGTCGATCGCTACCAGGGCATCTACTCCAACATCTTCCCGCAGATGCTGCGCCGGGTCGACTGGGCGGGCGAGGTCATGGCAACCGTCGAGGCCGAGCGCAGCAAGCGCCTGCCAAGGAAAAAACTGGGTGACCGGCAGGTCTGGCGGGATCGCCGGCTGATGGCGCTGGCGGCACACAAGAAAAAATCGGATCAGGAGTTCGGACAATGAAAGAAACCAGCCGCAAGCCCGGCGCGACGGCGACCAGGTCATCATCACCTGTGCGGTGACCGGGGCGATCCACACCCCGACCATGTCGCCCTACCTGCCGATCACACCGGACCAGATCGCGTCGGAGGCGATCGCCGCGGCCGAGGCCGGTGCCGCGATCCTGCATTTGCACGCGCGAGACCCGGAAACCGGCAAGCCCGACCAGACACCCGAGGACTCGGAAAGACTGTAGCGCTCAACTGGATAGCCGCCCAAAGCGGAGCTGCCTATTGTGAGGTTGCGCAGCATACCAAGGCTATCAGGCCGATGTTCCTGATGCTGCACGACGCCTACGGCGTCCAAAGGGACAGCAAGCACACATACGATCTTGCGAAGGATTGCATGAATTTTTTGGGCGCCCGATACGGCCCGACGCGCCCGTTGCTGGTGGACGAATATCAGAACTTCACACCCACTGTTTTGCGGGAGCTGCTGCATCTTCAGGAGCGATGCGGCTTCGCTTTACTGCTCGCCGGCAACACTCATCGGTTAGCGGGCACGAGGCGTGATACCCATGCTATGGATCAGATCGAAAGCCGTATCGGCATGCGTTTCGAGATCGGGCAGCCGACGCGGGAGGACTGCTTGAGGATTGACGCCGAACACAACGTTGAAGGAGCCGACGCCTACGTGGCAATCGCCACCTACGGGCAAAACACCTCCCTTCGCGCGCTGTGCCATCTCCTCCAGAATTGCGCTGCGGGTACCAGCGGCTTCGGCAGCATTCGTCTTCCCCGGATAGAGACCACGCTTCGCGGCATGTCGTGCGGCAGCGATGTGCTCAAGGTTCTATACGAGTGCCGAAACGACTTCGCACACGACGTGGGCAGCCCCACTTAAATTCGGACGACGACAGATAATTCCGAACATCACACCGGAATTGGTGCAATCGCGAAGTTAGCCCGCTTGCTGATCAGCCGTATTTGCCTCGCTCCTCAATTTTTCAAGCCGTGATCGGCAGATCATTTCGATACGATCGATCAACTCGGAGACCCGCTTGGCAAGCCACTGGAGCGCTTCGCGAGTGATCTCGAAGTGCCTCGAATAGCGCGCTTTCACATAAGCCTCGTTGATGACGTTGAACCAAGCTACGAAACGCTGCTGGTCGCGGGGCCAAACTTCGGCAAGTTCCTGTGCTTGATCTTCAGCGAGGCTGCGAAGGAATTTGACGTTGTGAGAGGCAGGGCTGTAATTTGTTAGAACCAACAACAACACCGCGTAGGCCTGCTCGATTGATTGGTGAAGGAGAAAGGCCGCTTCCTTGAAATTGGATTCGCTGAGAAGAAATCCAGCTGTCTTTGCAAATACTCGGGCGTGCGGCAGCCTGTCTTCGAGGTGTTCGGCTGCTAATTGGAATGCATCGGCCGGCTTCGTAGGTGCCGGATGCGCCAGCGATTCTTCGTCGAGCTCGTAGAGGACAATTCCCTCGCGACGGATGTCGACAAAGAAGTACTGACCCTCCCTGAGGGCAGTGTTCACCTCCCGGCGGGAATGTACAATGAAGCTGACTGGCGTGCTGATTTCGCGCATCAACCGGTCTGCTGCCGTCTGCCAATAGCCGGCAAAATCGGTCAGTTTGCGATTGTTCACCACCACAAGCAGGTCGAAATCCGAACGGTAGCCCTTCCTGGTATGCGGCTCGTCGACCCAGCCACCACGTGCATAGGACCCGAAAAGTATGATCTTGAGAATGCGCCCGCGCTTTTTGAAGTCGGTCATCCCTCCCTTGAGGGCATCCTCAAACTCCTCGAGGAGCAGCTCAACCGTCTTTCTCAGCTCGCGCTGCTTTGGTGGCGGGAGGTGGTCGATGCTGGATTTCATAAACAAGGATCTGTCGTCCATCGTGTGTGCATAGCCGAGACGAGGCCCCGAATCCACACACTGCCTCGTTCGGCCGAATTGAGCAACGCACACCGTGCGACATCAAATGGAAGAGTTGTTAAGTCAGCATCCTAAACATTGCAGAGGGATTTAAGCTCATCACGTATCACTGCAATGTTGGGGGTATCGTCAATACATTGCCCCACCATTTCCCAGCGCTTTTATCTGTGGAGGGTCTGTCCCGCAGCGTCGCGCTCGGTCCTCGAATAAGCGAACAGACTTCTAGCTCGGAAGATGTCGGCGAACTCATGCGGAAGGGGGGCGGCGGTATCGGCCGCCGGATTTTCTTAAGATTTTCCCTGTCGAGCCGCGGTCGAACACCGGTATGTTCAAACCGGAGATTTCCAATGCCATTTCGATTCGTCGACACCGCCGACATCCACCTCGACTCGCCGCTGCGTTCGCTGGCGATGCGAAACCCCGACCTTGCCGAACTCGTCGGAGACGCCAGCCGTCAGGCGTTTGTCTCGATCGCTGACCTCTGCCTCACGGAACGTGTCGATGCCCTGGTCATTGGCGGCGATCTCTATGATGGCGATCAGACTTCGATGAAAACGGCCCGCTTCCTGGCGTCACAGATGACACGGCTTCATCAGGCCGGCATCAGGGTTTTCAAGATCCGTGGCAATCATGACGCCCTGTCGCGGATATCGAAACAGCTGGTGTTCCCTGACACGGTCACGATCTTCGGCGGCCGTCCCCAGACCGTGCTGCAGACAGCCGGCGGGCTTGACGTCATGTTCCACGGCTTGAGCTTTGCCAGCCCCAAGGCGCCGGACAGTCTACTCCCGAAGTACTCAGCGCCGCGCGAGGGCGCGGTCAATGTCGGTATCATGCATACCAGCCTGGCCGGATCGCCGGGCCACGACGTCTATGCCCCCTGCAATGTCGCTGACCTGCACGGCCACGGTTTCGACTACTGGGCGCTTGGGCACATCCATGTCCGCCAAGTCCATCCCGGGGCAAGCACCGTGGTGATGCCAGGAATTCCACAGGGCAGGGACATCAACGAGGCCGGCGAGAAATCCGTCACCCTGGTGACGATACAAGACGACCGCACCATCGAGATCGAGGAAAGGCTCACCAGTATCGCGCAATTCGAGCGGGTGAACGTCGACGTGACCGAAACGGTGGAATGGTCCGAGATCGTCGAGCGTGTCCGATCCGCGCTCGAAGATGTGCGCGCCTCCGTTAGATCCCGTCATGCTGTGGTTCGCCTCGGCCTGACCGGGGCGTCACCTCTATCGTGGGCACTGATCCGCGACCGGGATCTGCTGCTCGCGGAAGCTGAGCAGGTCGCGGACCAGGTAGGCGAAACCTGGGTGGAGAAGCTCGAACTTAACGTCTCGCCACCCGCAGCCGAAACATCCGAGGGCGTCGCCGATCCGATTTTCGAGCTCGCAGAGTCCATGCGCGCCGATGCCGGCTCGGAAGCCTTCCGTGCCGAGGCGAGGGCGTTGGTCCAAAAGATGATCGCGGATTTTCCGCCTGACGGGCGCGATTTCGCCGGCAAGGACGAGACTGAGCAGGAGTTGTTCCTGGAGAGGGTGGTTGCCAGCGGCGCCGACCTTGTTACCGCCCGCCTCAAGGCCGGTGGGTCACAATGAGGCTGCGGCGACTTGATCTCATCCGTTATGGCAAGTTCACCGACAGGACGATCGACTTCGGGCCGAAACCGGAATCCGGTCCCGACCTGCATGTCGTCTTCGGCCTGAATGAGGCCGGCAAGTCGACGGTGCTTTCCGGCTATCTCGAGATCTGCTGTTCGGCATCGAGGAGCGCAGCCGCTACAATTTCGTGCACGAGTACAGCGCAATGCGCATCGGCGGGGTGCTCGAACTTGGCGGCGCGGAGCAGATTTTCACACGCACCAAACAGCGCACCAACTCGTTGCTGAACGCGACTGGCCAACCAGTCAGCGAAATGGCGATATCATCCCATCTCGCCGGCCTGTCGCGCGACGCCTACGAGACCATGTTCTCGTTGGACGACGAAACGCTGGAAGCAGGTGGAAAATCAATCCTGGAATCGCGCGGTGACCTCGGCAAGCTGCTGTTCACGGCCAGCGCCGGCCTCGGGCATGCAAGCGATACATTGAGCCTGCTCGAGGCCGAGGCGGACAGGCTCTATCGCAAGCAGGCACACGGAACCGAGCTTGCTCTGTTCAAGAAGCGGCTTGCGGAACTGAAGTCGAGGAGGGAGGCGATCGACACCTTGGCGTCGACCTTCGAAACCCTTGAGACAGAGCGCCTGGACGCGACAGAAAACTACGACCGCAGCATCGCCGAGCGGTCGGTGCTGTCGGCCAGGCTCGATACGATCGCGAATTATCTTCGCGCGATCCCGATCCTTGCCGATATCCGACGCAAGCAAGCCCAGCTGGCCGAGTTGCCAGAGATCGCTTCACCGTCACGGACCTGGACGGGCAGCGTCGCCGACATGATCGAGATCGACGCCAGCCTGAGAACGCGTCTGCCGTCCTGATGCAGCATCATGACCCGACGAGTCGAATTCTTGCCCAGACGCCGATCGAGCAAGCCAGCTTCCCCAGCCTTTTCGTACCGATCGCGGTAGCGTCGGAATTGCCGCTCCGACATGCCAAGCAACTCGCCGGCCTCCGTCATCGAAAGATCGCCGCCATTCCAACGGCTCAAAACGTCCCGAAACTTTTGCATTCTCCGGCCGCCGATCCAGCAACCCAGCTTCCCCAGCCTCTTCCTAACGGTCGCGGTAGCGTCGGAATTGCCGCTCCGACATGCCAAGCAACTCGCCTGCCTCCATCATCGAAAGATCGCCGCCATT
>NZ_VFWW01000008.1:0-369841 GCF_006442955.1 Mesorhizobium sp. B1-1-1 | reverse complement strand
CCACATGATAGTTCATGTTCCAGTAGATGAACCCGATCAGCCGGTTCATCTACTGGAACATGAACTATCATGTGGAGCACCACATGTTCCCGATGGTGCCCTATCATGCGCTGCCCAGGCTGCATGAGCTGATCAAGCACGACCTGCCCGTGCCGAACCCGTCGATGTGGCATGCCTATCGCGAGGTCTGGCCGGTCCTGCTCAGGCAGCTGAAATACGAGGACTACTACCTCAAGCGCGAGCTGCCGCCGACGGCCAGGCCCTATCGCGGCGAATTCCATGAGTTCGACATGTCGGCGGCGGCTGAATAAGGATCGCGAATGCTTGCGGGAGACAGAGATGGTCGATTGGATTGAAGCGTGTGCGGTGGACGATGTCGAGGAAGAGGATGTCATCCGCTTCGACCACGGTGGCCGAACCTTCGCGATCTATCGCTCCCCGGACAATGAATTCTTCGCCACCGACGGTTTCTGCACGCATGAGAAGGCACATCTCGCCGACGGGCTGGTGATGGACGACATCATCGAATGTCCCAAGCACAATGGCCGCTTCAACTATAAGACCGGCCAGGCCAAGGGCGCGCCGGTCTGCGTCAATCTTGCGACCTATCCGGTGAAGATCGAAGCTGGCAAGGTGATGATCGAGATCTGAAGCGCGGCACACCGATCCGGCACCGCGGCAAGCAAAAGAGGAACGTTTAATGAGCCGAAAGAGACCGACCGTCGCCGACCTGCGCGCCATGAAAGGCAAGCGTCAGCTGACCATGCTGCGCGTGCTGACCCTGGACGAAGCGGAAGCTGCCGAGCGGGCAGGGGTCGATATCGTCTCCGTGCCGCCGGAACTCGTGCTCAACCCGCAATACCGCGATGCGGCACCGAGCCTGTTCACCATGCCGGGAGACAATTTCTACGAAATCGGCACATCGGATGATTTCCTGCGTTGGGCTTTCCGGCTCTACAAGGCCGGCGCCGACGCGGTCTATTGCAGCGCGGGCTACGCCACCATCAAGCGCATGGCGGACGATGCCATCCCCGTCATCGGCCATGTCGGCCTCATTCCATCCCGCGCGACGTGGACCGGCGGCTTCAAGGCGGTAGGCAAGACCGCCGGCGCCGCCATGCAGGTGTTCGAAGCGGTGAAACAGCTCGAGGCCGCCGGCGCCATCGGCGCCGAAATCGAAGTGGTGCCGGTCGAGGTCGCCAAGGCGATCTCCGAGCGTACCTCGCTGATCATGCTGTCGATGGGCGCGGGCACCGGTTGCGACGCGCAATATCTGTTCGCCGAAGATATCCTCGGGCAGAATCGGGGCCACATGCCACGACACTCCAAGGTCTATCGCAACTTCGCCGCTGAATATGATCGGTTGCAGGCGGAGCGGGTGGCTGCATTCTCCGAATATGTCGCCGACGTCAACAGCGGCGTCTATCCCGAGGACAGGCATGTGGTGCACATGGACCCGGCCGAGCTACGCCTGTTCCTGGACAAGGTCGGTCGGGGCTAAGGTCGGCTGCCATCTGTCGCTGGCAAGCGCTGTATGCAGCGCTTCGGCTTCGATGCCGAGCGGCCGATCCTCCTTCAGCGCCGGCACCAGCGCGCGTATCGCCGTATGGATAGCGGCTATGCGCGGCGCCAGCGTCTGCCCGTCGCGCAGGTCGACGGCCTGGGCGGCCGCCATCAGTTCGAAGGCGATCAACCGGCGCCACAGTGCGATCATGGCGGCGCATTTCGAAACGGCCAGAGGCGTTTGCGTGGCATGGTCCTCGAGGTCCTAGGAGACGGGCAGGAAATCGAGCATCACCGGATTGGCCTTGTGGCGGATGGCGGCCAGGATCGATGTTACCGCCTTCTGCAGCGGCACGAAGCCGGCCGATGCGCCGCCGACCGGCGACAGGTATTTCGACCGCGCTCATCGTGCCGTAGGGCAGGACCAGCGCGCCACGCTTGATCCACTCGGTCTTCAGCAGCGGCTGCGGTTCCGGCAGCCGCGAGGCCTCGACGACGATGTCGGCGCCCTCGACGCAACTTTGCCAATCGGCCACCGCCTTGACCGGCTTGCCGAGATCGGTGGAGAGCCTGGCGGCAAAGCCGTCGCGGCTTTCCGGCCGGCGCGAATGGACACGGATCTCGTCGAAGTCGAAGAGGTGGTCGAGCAGCCGCACGTTCCAGTAGGCCGTGCCGCGCGCGCCGATATGGGCAAGCACCTTCGAATTCCTGCGCGCCAGATGCCTGGCGCCGATCGCGGTGACGGCGCCGGTGCGCATGTCGGTGATAACGGTGGCGTCTAGGATGGCGCGCGGCGCGCCGGTGCGCGGATCGAACAGATTGAGGATGCCGAATTCGGAGGGCAGGCCGTGCAGGTAGTTATCGACATAGTCGCCAACGATCTTCACGCCCGCCGCATCGAGCGGCGCCACGTAGCCGCGCAAGACATTGAAATGGCCGTGGAAAGAGGGATCAGGCTCTAGATGAACGCGCGGCTCGATCACCGTCTGGCCGTTGCCTTGTGCCACCAGGCCGGTCTTCATGCGTGCGCGTTCCTCGGCCGCCCCGTTCATCCATAACAGGCCGCGCCGCGACACGAAAGTTTGTTGGCCCTTGCCTGGACGTCGCCGGCCAAATGCTGTTCAAAGCGGTCCGTCATGACTGCCATCCCCGAGACTGAAGTTTTAGCCGACCCAGCCAGCAGTTCGCGGCGTGTGGCGCTGATCGTCGCCATTGCCTTCTTCATGCAGCTCTTGGATTCGACGATCATCTCGACGTCGCTGCCGCAGATGGGCGCCTCCTTCGGCGTGCCGGCGGTGGCGATGAGCATCGGCATCACCATCTATATGCTGACCATGGCGGTGTTCGTGCCGCTGTCGGGCTGGCTCGCCGACCGGTTCGGCGCGCGCAACATCTTCCTGATGGCGATCGCACTGTTCACGCTGGCTTCGCTCGCCTGCGGCTTCTCCGAGAATCTCACCGAGTTCGTCGCGGCGCGCGCCGCGCAAGGGCTGGGCAGCGCATTGATGACGCCGGTCGGCCGCATCCTGGTGCTGCGCAACGCGTCAAAATCGGAACTGCTCAACGCAACCGCGCTCATCACCTGGCCGGCGCTGTTCGCGCCTGTCGTTGGTCCGGTGCTTGGCGGTTTCATCACCACCTATCTCTCCTGGCACTGGAATTTCTTCATCAACATCCCGCTTGGGCTGATCGGGCTGGCGCTGGTCGCCCGCTTCATCCCCGGTGACCGTGAAGCCGATCCCAAGCCACTCGACTGGCCGGGTTTCTTCCTGACATCGGCGGGACTTGCTTGCCTTCTCTGCGGCCTCGAGCGTATCGCGCATCCCGACGACGGCGTGCTGCCGACGGTGCTGCTGGTCGCGGCAGGGATCGTCATCGGCTGGTTGGCGGTGCGGCATCTCCGGCGCGCGCCCCATCCGCTGCTCGACCTGTCCTCGTTCAAGGTGCTGACCTTCGCCATCTCGACGCTTGCGGCCGGCACCATATTCCGCGTCGCGATCAACGCCACGCCGTTCCTGCTGCCGCTTTTGTTCCAGGTCGGCTTTGGCATGAGTCCGGTCGATGCCGGCATGATGATCCTGGCCTATTTCCTCGGCAATCTCGGGATGAAGACGGTGACGACGCCGATGCTGCGCCACTTCGGCTTTCGTTCGGTGATGGTCGTCAACGGCGTCATTGCGTCCGCATCGATCATGGCCTGCGCGGCGATCTCGCCGCAGACGCCGCAGGCGCTCGTGGTGGGGCTGATGCTGATCGCCGGCCTGTCGCGTTCCATGCAGTTCACGGCGCTGAACACGCTGGCCTTCGCCGATGTCGCCGCGGCGCAGCGCAGCTCGGCGGCGACGCTGTCCTCGATGCTGCAGCAGGTGGCAATGCTGTTCGGTGTGGCGATAGCTGCGGCGATCCTCAACCTGTCGCAGATCACCAGGGCCCAGCCGGCGCTGGACCTCGTCGATTTTCGAGTCACCTTCCTGGTGATCGGCGTCATCGGGCTGGTGGCGTCGTTCCGTTTCCTGGTGTTGCCGAGGACCGCCGGCGCCGAGGTTTCCGGCCACATGGCCGGGAACTGAAATCGAATTTTCCCATCCACCGCAGGGTTAAATTCCATCTTCGCCTTGCGCCTTGGTGTCGTGCTTGCGCAAGACGCAGGGATGGCGCAAACAATTGCCAAAAGTGCTGAAGTTTCCGGGCATTGCGCCAGCATCAGCAATCAATGCGTCCACATCGCGAGTCTCGTCGGCAGTCCGTGTTTTGAACGCGGATTCATTTGACGAACCGACGTTGAGCCGATTAGCTTTCTTCCCAGGGGCGGCAGCGCTGCCGCCGGGGTGAAGACAGACAATGAACGCGATCGGTCGGCCGAGTTTCAAGAGCCTGAACCAGGAAGGTATTGTCTTTGCCATAGCGGTGATGCTGTTCATTGCCGCGGCCATAGGCCTGCCGGGCTTCATCGCTCCGAACAATCTCGTTGCCATCGTTCGTTCGGTCTCGGTACTGGGCATATTGGCATTGGGCATGGCGGTCGTCATCATTGGCCGTGGCATCGACCTCTCGGCGGTGGCGATCATGGCGATGTCGGTCGCCTGGTATCTGCAATTGATGAATTCAGGAACGCCTGACGGGCTCGCCTTCGCCTATGTGCTGGCCGGCGTGCTCGCCATCGGCCTGCTCAACGGCTTTCTCGTCGCTTACGCCGACGTGCCGGCGATCTTCGTGACGCTTGCCACCGGCTCCTTCGTCTTCGGCTATGTGCGCTCGCAACTGATCACGCAGGATGCGGTTCCGGTGCCGCAGGGCCATTGGGTGGAACTGCTTGGCGGCCTGCGCTTCCTCGACATTCCCATCGAGGTGTTCGTCTTCGCTGCACTGGCTTTCCTGTTCTTCCTGTTCCTGCGCTACACCAAATGGGGCCGCTACATCTATTTCGCCGGCGATAATCCGGTCGCCGCGCGCAACATCGGTATTCCAGTGCGGCCGATGCTGGTGCTGCGCTATGTGCTTTCCGCCTTCGTGGCGCTGATCGCCGGCCTGCTGACAGCGGCCAGCCTGCATTCGATCAACACCCGCGTCGTCAACTCGACGCTGCTCTACGACATCGTGCTGGTGGCGGTGATCGGGGGCATCGGGCTTTCGGGCGGACGAGGCGGGGTGCGAAACGTGCTGGTCGGAGCGGCGCTGATCGGCATCCTGCTCAATGCGATGACCATCATCGACATTCCGCTGCTCTACCAAAACCTGATCAAGGCGGCGATCCTGCTCGGTGCCATCATCGTCGACGGCATCATCAATCCGCGTGACGAACAGACGGCGCAGCAGGGCGACATCTAGAGCATGATCCCGAAAAGTGGGAACTTTTCGGAAAAGATCATGCTCAAACAGGAAGACTAAACCAAAGCGGACGGTTGGGGCCGGCCGTAAATAACAACGACCAACCAGAGGATGTGACATGAAACTGATCAAAACATTGATGGCCGCCGCGGCGGCGCTTGCGGTCACCGCGTTCGTGGCGCCGAGCTTCGCTGCCGACGATCCGGGCCCCGCTGCCTATGCGCAGGCACTCAAGAGCAAACGCGTCATGCTGGTGCCGCTGGCGATGGGCTTCGACCTGGCGCAGGGCTGGGCGCACTATCTGAAGACCGAAGTCGAGGCCTGGGGCGGCACGTTCGAGACGCGCGATCCGAACTGGGTCGTCGATGCCGGCGCGCAGGCGATCACCGATGCCATCTCCTCCGACACCAGGCCTGACGTGCTGATCATCCACGCGCCCGACCTCAATTCCTACTCCAAGCTGATGAAGAAGGCGCAGGCAGCCGGCACCTACGTGATCCTGGTCGACAATCCCGCCAATTTCCCGGCCGATGCCTTTGTCGGCAGCGATTGGGACCGGCTCGGCCAACTCGAGGCGGAAGCCGCGATCAAGGGCTGCGGCGAGAACTCGTCCAAAAAGATCGGCCTTGTGCAGGGCGATCAAGCGAACTCCTCCAGCCTTTATCAGTACGCCGGCATCATGAAGGTACTGGAAAAGCATCCCGAGTTTCAGGTCGTGGCCAAGCCCGACTCCAACTGGGATGCGACCACCTCGCGCAATGTCACGACGACGATGCTGCAGCAGAACCCCGACATCTGCTCGATCATCGACTTCTGGGATGGTGATGCTACTGGCGCGTCGGCCGCGATCCGTGATGCCAAGCTCGAGGGCAAGGTTTTCCTGGTCACCACCGGAGGCGGCGAAAAGGCGGCCGACTGCGACAAGCTGCAGGACGGCACTTATGGCGCGGTTGTCATGACCGACCTTGCCCGGCAGTCGGGGGACATGAACGCCATCATAAAGTTCCTGCTGCAGAGCGGCCAGCCGGCCGGCACGTCGCACACCTACATCTACACGCTGGAGAAGGCGACGACCAAGGCCGACCTCAAGCCCGACAGCTGCTGGGACCTGAAGGCGCTGCAAGCGGAAGCTGCGGCGAAGTAGGTCGCGAGTTTACGCCTGATATCAACATGGCGGCCGGGTTGTACGTGGACAATCTCCAACCTCGGCGCTGCCCCTCACCTTACCCTCTCTTCGTGAAAACGGGGAGAGGGGGGTGTCGACGCTGGAGCCTATCCCTTCTCCCCGTTCTTCACGGGGAGAAGGTGCCGGCAGGCGGATGAGGGGCAGCGGCGAAGTTGAGAATTGCTCCGGAGCGATTACCCGGCCACCTTTTTCTCTTCTCTCGCAATAGCAGTGACCTGATGTCCTTTCGCGAACGCCTCCAGGCCTGGCGCTACAATCTCGTGCCCGACCATCTGGTCGGCGAGATACTGACCAGGCGCTGGACCGACAATGCCATTCCCTTCCTGGCACTGGTGGCAACACTCGGCGTGTTCGGTTCGATCATTCCGGGCTTCTTCAAACTGACCTCGCTGCAGGAATCGACCCGCCAGCTCGGTGAATTCTCGATGGTCGTCACCGGCATGACGGTGGTGATGCTTGGCGGCGGCATCGACCTGTCGGTCGGCTCGATCTTTGCGCTGTCCTGCTTTTCGGCCGTCTATGTCTTCTTCATCCTCGAACAGTCGATCTGGCTGGCGCTGGCCGCTTCGCTTGCCGCCGGCCTCGTCTTCGGCGCCGTCAACGGCTATCTCGTCGGATACCTCAGGCTGCGCGCCTTCCTCACCACGCTGGTGACCTTCATTTTCGGGCGGGCGCTGTTCGACATCCTGGTCACCACCTATGCCGCCGATGTGCAGCTGTCCCAAGCCACCTCCGATGTGCTCGACTTCATCGGCGACGGCACCTTCTGGGGCCTGTCGGTCTCGGTGTGGTTGGCCATTATCCTCGCCATCGTCACTCATATCGCGCTGACGCGCTCGCGGCCCGGCTGGCATGTGCTGGCGGTTGGCGGCTCCCGGCGCTCTGCCCACAATGCCGGCATCCGTGTGCGCCGCACCGTGTTCATGACTTATGTCTTCTCAGGCTTCTGCGCCTCGATCGGCGGCTTCCTCATAGCTTGCCGGCTGAGCGGAGCAGGGCCGGGCACCGGCCTCAACCTCGAGATCATGGCGCTGACCGCGGCGGTGGTCGGCGGTGTCAGCCTCGGAGGCGGGCGCGGCTCGGTGATCAAGGGGCTGATGGGCGCCATCATCGTTTTGACCATGACCAACGGCCTGATCAGGCTGGGCTACGGCACCGGCACCAACCAGATGGTGCTGGGCATCATGCTGGCGGTGGCGGTGACGATCGACATCCGCTGGCTGAAGAACCGCCACAAGGTGCTGAACGAGGTCTATGTCGCGCCGGTCTATCTCAGGATGGGCGAGACGCAGTCGGCGGCGCCCGGCTCCGGCACATCCTACGAACTCGACGACAGGCTGTCGGGCGCCGACCATATCGGGCTCGGCGAACTGGAAGGACCGGAAGATGTCATTCTCGACCGTGACGACCACCTCTATTGCGGCACGCGCCATGGCGAGATCGTCCGCTTCTTCGCGCCGGGCTATGTGAAGTCGGAAGTGTTCGCTCATATCGGCGGCTTTCCGCTCGGCCTTGCCTTCGACAAATCAGGCAATCTGATCAGTTGTGTCGGCGCCATGGGGCTCTATTCCGTCTCGCCCGATCGTGAGGTCAAACGCCTGTCGGCCGAAACGTCGCGCTCCTGGACATCGGTCGTCGACGACGCACGGCTGCGCGATCCCAACGACTGCGACATAGCACCGGACGGCCGCATCTATTTCACCGACTCGACCAAGCGCTATGACGCGCATGACTGGGCGCTGGATTCGATCGAGAACCGCGCCACCGGCCGTCTTCTGGTCTATGACCCGAAGGACGGATCGACCAGGACGCTGCTCGACGGCTACCGCTACACCAACGGCGTGTGCATGGCGCATGACGGCAAGTCGCTGTTCTTCGCCGAGAGCTGGGCCTGCCGTGTGCATCGCTACTGGCTGGAAGGGCCGAAGGCCGGCACCGCCGAATGCGTCATCCGGGACATGCCGGGCTACCCCGACAACATCAACCGCGCTTCCGACGGCAATTACTGGATGGCGTGGCTCGGCATGCGCACCCCGAGCTTCGACCTGTCGCTGCGCCATCCCGACATGCGCAAGCGCATGACACGCCGGCTGCCGCAGGACGAATGGCTGTTCCCCAACATCAACACCGGGGGCGTGGTGAAATTCACGGAGGAGGGCGACATCGTCGAAGCGATGGGCGACCTCTCGGGCGGCGCGCATCCGATGGTCACCTCGATGCGCGAGCACAAGGGTTTTCTGTTCGTCGGCGGCATCCTCAACAACCGCATCGGCCGCTACAAGATCTCGGGTGCCGATCCGAACTGGACCAGCCCGGCTTCCTATTGGGGAGCAAAGCGATGATCCTCGATCCCATCCTGGATTTATTTCGCGGCAAGGCGGTGACGATCCCGCCGCTGGATGGCGCTTTCCGACCCAACACGCAGCTTGACGATGCGCCGGCGTTTGCCGAACTGACCGAACCGGACAATCTGCTGATCTCTGGCGACAAGCTGCTCGCTTCCAGCGGCAACGCCGTTTATTCGATTGCCGCCGGTACCGCGCCCAAGTTGGTCGAGACCTTTGCGTCCACCGTTACCGCGCTGGCGTTCTCGCCATCGGGTGAGCTGACGGTCGGATTGGAAAGCGGCAAGCTCCTGGTCGGCGGTAGGGATGTTTCGCTACCGGCTGGTGTCAGCTGCATCACCGCGCTCGCCTATCCCGGTGACGGCGCTCTGTGGCTGGCCAATGGTTCGGCCGAATTCGCACCATCACAATGGGCGGCCGACCTGATGAAGAAAGGCGCGTCCGGATCGCTTTGGAAGCAGGATGCGGCAGGCGGGACCTTCCGCAAGGTGGCCGGCGCCATCGCCTTTCCCTATGGGCTCCATCCCGTCGGGGGGGATGTGCTGGTGAGCGAGAGCTGGCGCCATCAGCTCATCCGCTTCGAGGCGGCAAGCGGCAGCCGCTCGACGGTGTTGACCCATCTGCCCGGCTATCCCGCGCGGCTGTCGCCGGCAGCCGATGGCGGCGCCTGGCTGACCCTGTTTGCGCCGCGCAACCGGCTGATCGAATTCGTGCTGCAGGAGACGCATTACCGTCAGGACATGATCGAGCAGGTGCCGCCGGCCTATTGGATCGCACCGGCTCTGGCCTCAAGCCGCAGCTTCCTCGAACCGCTGCAATGCGGCGGCATCCGCACGATGGGCATCCACAAGCCCTGGTCGCCGAGCCGCTCCTACGGTCTGGTGGTCAGGCTCGACCAGAAGATGCAGCCTCGGTTCAGCCTGCACAGCCGCGCCAACGGCATACGTCACGGCATTTGCAGCGTGGTTGAAAAAGATGGCGAACTGTTCGTCGCCTCGAAGGGCGGCGACTGCGTGTTGGCTGTCGATGCCGGGGGGTTTTGATGGAACCAATCGTGCGCCTGGAGAATGTCACCAAAAATTATCGCGGCGTGCCCGCGGTCAAGAATGTCAGCTTCGAATTGCGCAAGGGCGAGATCCACGCGCTGCTCGGCGAAAACGGCGCCGGCAAGTCGACGCTGACCAAGATCATCGCCGGAGTGGTCGACGCCAGTTCGGGCAAGATGTTCCACAAGGGACGCGAGATCGCTTACGCCTCGCCGCATGCGGCGCTCGAGGCGGGCATCGCAATGGTGTTCCAGGAGACCAGCCTGGTGCCGTCGATGACGGTGGCGCAGAACCTCTATCTCGGCACCGAGAAATTCCTCAACCGGCTGCGCGGCACCTACATTTCGGCGCAGCAGTTCCTGCAGTCGCTGAATTTTCCGGTCGACCCGAACGCCATGGTGGCGACGCTTGGCGCGGCCAAGCGCCAGATGGTCGAGATCGCGCGCGCCGTGCACCACAATGCCGAGATCATTATCTTCGACGAGCCGACCGCGACGTTGACGCCGGAGGAGAAGCGGCACTTCTTCGCGCTGATTCGGCGGCTCAAGGCGCGCGGCGTCTCCATCGTCTTCATCAGCCATGCGTTGGAGGAGGCGCTGCTGATTGCCGACCGCATCACCATCCTGCGCGATGGCGAGTTGGTCATCACCGACGACACGTCGGCCTTCGATCGCGACCGGATCGTTGCCGCCATGGTCGGGCGCACGCTATCGGGGCAGATCTATCGCCAGCGCGACGAGGCCAAGCTGCGCAAGGCGGGCAAGAAAGTTCTGTCGGTGCAGGACATCTCAATGAGCAATGTCGTGCGCAACAATTCGTTCTCGATCTTCGAAGGCCAGATCACCGGCGTCTTCGGGCTGATCGGCTCCGGCCGTACCGAGACGTTCAAAATCGTGTCCGGCATCTACAAACGCGATTTCCTGCGCGGCGGGGCGATCGAACTGGACGACAGGCCGGTGCGCTATCTCGTGCCGAGCGAAGCGGTGGCCGACGGCATCGTCTACGTCACGGAGGACCGCAAGAGCGAAGGTATTTTCGAGACGATGGGCATTGCCGAGAACCTGTTCGGCGGGCTGCTGGCGGCCGGCCGCGAAAAAGGCTGGGTGATCAATCAGCAGGAGATGCGCGCGCTCTCCGCCGAATGGACCAAGACGCTGAATATCAAGGCGATCAACGACAATGCGCGCGTGGTCGAGCTTTCCGGCGGCAACCAGCAGAAGGTGGTTATCGGCAAGGGGCTGGTGCAAAAGCCGCGCGTCGTCATCTTCGACGAGCCGACGCGCGGCGTCGATGTCGGCGCCATCGCCGAGATTCACCAGATCATCAACCGGCTGGCAGACGAGGGTCTGGCCGTCGTGGTCATCTCGTCCTACCTGCCGGAGATCATGAACCTGTCCGACCGGATCCTGGTCTGCCGCCAAGGCCGCATCGTCGAAGAGTTTTCGCCGGCGGAGGCGACGGAGGAGAAGATTATGTATGCGGCGGTGCATTAGAGGGTGTGTCGGTATTCAGGTGAGGCCGGCCTGCAAACGCCAGCTTGACTTGAATCTCGACATACCCTCGCGGTGCCGTTTGCGCCGCAAAAGGCGAATAGGCGAATGAAGTGAATGGATAGCGGCGGCTGTTCAGCGTCCGATTCAAACGTCCGGCATCGAAAAAACGAAAGGAAACACCATGGCCACCACCAGACTCCTGAGCGATGCCGAGGTGGAGAAAATCCCGGCCTTAAAGGCGGTGTTCGACGACATCCGCGCGACGCGCAAATCCGATTTCGTCAATAATTTCTGGCGCGGGCTGGCCAATGATCCTGCGGCGCTGAAGCGTATCTGGGAACAGCTCAAGGCGGTGATGGTTGCAGACAGTGCGATCGATCCGTTGACCAAGGAGATGATCTACATCGCGGTGTCGACCGCCAATGGCTGCTCCTATTGCGTCCATTCGCACACCGCGGCGGCGCGCGCCAAGGGCATGACAGACGCACAGCATGGCGAACTGGTGTCGATCATCGGGTTGGCGGGACAGACCAACCATCTGGTGACGGCAATGCAGATCCCGGTCGATCCACAGTTCGAGGTGAAGTGAGGAAAGACGCGTTACACCGGCCTGTAAACCTTCTCCGCCGCGTTCCAGAAAATGTCGGCTTCCGCCGCCGTGCCATGCTTCTCCACCGCATCGCGGTGCGCCTTGATCAGTTCGGCGTGGCCGGTCCAGAGCTTCTCGATCGGGAAGTTCGAGCCGAACATCAGATGGTCGCTGCCAAGAATATCGATCGCATTGTCGATGATGTAGGCGATCAGCGCCGGGTCGTTGCGGTGAACGAAGGTGCCGAGGCCAGACAGCTTGGCGTAGAGATTGGGCGCCGCCGACAGCGTGCGCAGGCCGGCCTTCCAGGCTTCGGTGGTTTCCGGTTCCATGCCGGTCAGCATGCCGGCGTGGGTCAGGATGAAATTCGTCTCCGGGTTTTCGCCGACCAGCGTCAGCCCGTCCTTCATCTGGGCGGGGAAGAGCTGCAGGTCGAAGGACAGGCCGTAATCCTTCAGCCGCGCGACGTTGGCGCGGACCTTGGGGTCGATCACCTGGTCGGCCGAGGCGGCGAAGCGGAAGGCCGGGGTCTCGTGCCAGTGCAGTTGCATGCGCACGCCGCGCAGCAGCCTGTATTTCATCAACCGGTCGATCTGCGGCCTGACATCGTCCACCGTCATGTCGGCATAGCCGACGATGGCGTGCGGCCAGCCGGTCTCGTCAGCGGTCTTCTGCAGGAAGGCGACCTCCTTCTCGAAATCCTCCTTGGCCCAATTGGTCTGGACATAAACGGCTTTTTCGACGCCCGAACCTTTTTGGTCGGCCAAAAATTCATCGATCGGATAGTCGCGGCGGATCGGTTCGTAAGGGCCGAAGATGCGCGGCACCATCGGGCCGACCAGCCATGGTTGGTCCTTCTGGCGCCAGATGTGGAAATGCGCGTCGATGGCTTTCTGCATCACGATACCCTTTTCCAGATGGTCGCGGCCGCCGGGGCGGGGCGTGCGAGCGACAGGATGAAATCGGTGAGGCCGGCCAGCGACGAGCCGTCGACCAGATCGTCGAGGTCGGGCAGGATGGCGCGCAGCGCCGCTGTCGCCGGCTGGAAGCGCGGATCGCCGGCCAGCGGGGTCGCCAGCGACAGCCGGAAGGCGCGGGCGCTAAGCCTGCGCATGGCAATCTCCAGTTCGGCATGGTCGCCGCGCTCCAGCGCGTCGGAGAGAATGACGACCGCGGCGCCGCGCGTGAACGACGAAAAGCGCGGCACCGAGAGGAATGCCAGCAGGGTCGGTCCCATGCGGGTGCCGCCATCCCAATCGTCGACCTGGGCCGCCGCGCGCGCCAGCGCCTGATCGCGGTCGCGGATGCGCAATGCCGAGGTGATGCGGGTGAGCCGCGTGCCGAAGGTAAAGATCTCGGCGCGGTCCGCGCCCTGCACGGCGGCATGCGCCAGCTTGAGATAGTCGGCGGTGTGCAGCTTCATCGAGCCGGAGACATCGATCAAGAGCAGCAGTTTGCGCGGCACGGTCTGGCGGCGGCGCAGCAGCGGCGAGGGGACATCGCCATCTGCGCCGACGATTTCCCTGAGCGAGCGGCGCAGGTCGAGCTTGCCGCGCGAATGGGTACGCACGGTGCGGAAGGAACGTCGGGCGGGCAGGGCCGATGACAGCTTTCGGCGAAACGCGGTCAGACTGTCGTCGTCGCGCTGGAAGTCGCGCGAGCTCAACTGCTCCAGGGCGGAAGACAACTCGCCGCCTTCCTGTTTCTGCTCGGCCTCGATCCGTTCGTCGTCGGCACCGCCATGATCCTTGATGCGCGTTTCCTCGTCTGCATCGCCTTCGATCACAGCTGACGCGTTGCCATAGAAATGGCTCTGGAAATGCGCTTCGAATTCGTCGCGGCGGTCAGGCGGCGGCGCTAGTGTGGCCAGGGCCGCCTCACGGATGTCCGCCATCGAGCGCGGCCCCAGCAGGGTCACGGCCTGCATGAAGCGGGAGACTTGTTCCGGGGCAATAGCGAAGCCGTAGCGGCGCAGCAGGCGAGCGAAGCTGAGCAAGGGCGTTGCGGCGCGGGGGAGATGTCCGGCAGGACAGAGGGGGGCGCTGCCCCGCCCGCGTTGCTGAATGACGTCGCGGCTCACGCCAGCACCTCGTCGACGATCCGGCCGAGCTCGGGCGCGATGTAGGACAGATCCTCCTCGTCCTTGATCAGCACGCCGATGGCGCGGCGGAAGGCTTCCGGCCATGGACTGCCGCCTTTTTCGAGAATGGTCGCGGCATTGGCCCATTCGACCGCCTCGGCGATGCCGGGCGGCTTGGCGAGTGGACGCGCGCGGATGGTCTGCACGGCTGTGGCCACGGCGCGTGCCGTTGCCTCTGCGACATCGCCGGCGCGCAGCATGATGATGGCCGCCTCACGCTCGGCATCGGGATAGCCAATCCAGTGATAGACGCAACGCCGCCGGAGCGCTTCGGCGAGTTCGCGGGTGCGGTTGGAGGTCAGGATGACGATCGGCTGTGCGGTGGCGCGGATGGTGCCGCGCTCGGGAATGCTGATCTGGAAGTCGGAAAGAAACTCCAACAGCAGCGCCTCGAATTCGTGGTCGGAACGGTCGATCTCGTCGACCAGCAGGATGCGCTGCTCCGGCGCCTTCAGGACCTGCAGCAGCGGGCGGGCGATCAGAAAGCGGTCGTCATAGATATCGACTTCTTGCTCGCCGGCATGGCGGATGGCGAGCAGCTGGCGCTGGTAGTTCCACTCATAGAGTGCATGCGCGGCGTCTATGCCTTCATAGCATTGCAACCGCACCAGATCGCGGCCGAGCAGTTCGGCCATTGCCTTGGCCGCTTCCGTCTTGCCGACGCCCGGAGCGCCTTCGAGCAGCAGCGGCTTGCCCAGCCGGATCGTCAGGAAGATGGCCGTCGCCAGGCTTTCATCAGCCAGATAATGCGAGGCAGCGAGGCGCTCGGCGACCGCTTCTGGCGAAGTCGCGACCGTTTCGGCGTTTACCTCGGGCATGTCGGTCCTCAGGTCGTCGCTTGCGCCTTGAGCGCACGCAAAATGCGTTCCGGCGTGATCGGTAGCGTGTCGATGCGCACGCCGACAGCGTCGAAAACGGCATTGGCGACCGCCGGAATCTGTGGATTGGCGCACATTTCGCCGGGCCCCTTGGCGCCGTAAGGACCATCTGCCGAGGGCCGCTCCAGCACGATAATCTCGGTTTCGGCCAGGTCGCCGGGACCTGGCATCAGATACTGGTTGAAGTCGGTGCCGCCGTGGTCACGGCTGGGATAATAGGGCTCGGTCGTTTCGTAGAGCGCATGGCTGATGCCCATCCAGGAGCCGCCGACCAGCTGCTGCTCGACCATTTTGGGGTTCAGCGCACGGCCGATCTCGAAGACGTTCTTCACTGTCAGCACCGTCACCTCGCCAGTCTCGTCATCGACCTCGACCTCGGCCACCGTGCAGGCATGCGCGTAGCAGGTCGATGGCTTCATCGCGCCGGTCTCCTTCTCCGGATAGGAGCGCGGGATGAGGAACATGCCGCGTCCCGAGATCGAGCGGCCGCGCTTGAAATGCGCCGACAGAGCGACGTCGAAGATCGAGATCGATTTCTGCGGCGCGCCCTTCACCAATATGTTGCCCTGACCGTCGGTCTCGAGGTCGGAGGCGTTGACCTCCAACTCCTCCGCGGCCACTTCCAGCATCACCTGGCGGGCTTCCTTGGCCGCCTGGATGACGGCGTTGCCGGCGCGGTGCGTGCCGCGCGAGGCGAAAGTGCCCATGCAGTGCGGGCCGGTGTCGGTGTCGGCGGTGTCGACGACGACGCGGTCGGTCGGCACGCCGATTGTCTCGGCGCAGATCTGCGCCATGATCTGCTTCATGCCCTGGCCGAGATCGACCGATGATAGGGTCACCATGAAATTGCCGGTTGGGGTCGAATGCACCAGCGCCTGGGTGGGATCGCCGCCAAGGTTCATGCCCGTGGGATAATTGATCGCGGCAACGCCGCGTCCGCGCCTGATCGCCATCTCAAGCTCCCTTCGCGTAGGAGGACATCGCCATGTATTTCTCGGCCACGGGCCAGTTGGCCGCGCGCGAGGCCTCCTGCATGCACTCTATGAGGGCCGCCCCTTCGGTCGGCTGGCGATGCGCCTTCATATCGCCGTCGCGATAGGCGTTGATGAAGCGGAATTCGAGCGGATCCATGCCGATCAGCCGCGCCAGCTTGTCCATCTGCACCTCCAGCGCGAAGTCACCCATCGTGACGCCGAAGCCGCGCATGGCGGAGGAGGGGGTGCGGTTGGTGTAGACGCAGTACGTGTCGATCCAGACATTGGGGATGGTGTAGGGGCCGGGATAGTGCCCCGCGCCCTTCTGGGCGCCATAGGGCGAATGGCGGGAGTAGGCGCCGGCGTCGGTGTAGCCGGTGACTTTGCGCGCGACGATGCGGCCGTCCTTCATCACGCCGTCCTTGATGACGACCTTTTCGGCCGCGCGAGGTGACGAGATCTGCATCTCCTCCTCGCGGCTGTAGGTAAAACAGACCGGTCGCCCTGTTAGCTTGGCGCCGAGGATCGCGATCGGTTCGACGATGACATCGACCTTGCCGCCAAAGCCGCCGCCGACCGTGCCGCCGACGAAATGCAGCTTGCTGCCCGGCATCTGCAAAATGATCGACGTGTTGTCGAGGGTGAAGAACATCGCCTGCGTGTTGGTATAGCAGGTGAAGCGGTCATTGCCCTCCGGTGCCACGATACAGCCGGTGGTCTCGGTCGGCGCATGCTCTATCGGCGAGGACTGGTAGCTTTGTTCGAGGACGTAGTCGGCCTCGGCAAACCCCGCCTCGACATCGCCGAAGCGCACCTTGCGGCACTCGCCGCTGTCATAGAGATAGTAGTTCTGGCCGTGATACTCGTTGACGAGGGGCGCGCCGGGCTTCAGCGCTTCCTCCATGTCGAAGACGGCCGGCAGCACCTCGTAGTCGACCTTGACCTTGGCCGCGGCTTCCTGGGCGGCGCGCTCCGTCTCGGCCAGCACCGCCACCACGGCCTCGCCCTTCCAGCGCACCTTGCCGTCGGCCAGAACCGCCTCGTCCTCCGGCCCGATCTGGATCAGGATCAGGATGGTGTAGACATTGTGCGGGACGTCCCTGGCGGTGAGAATTTTCACCACGCCCGGATGTTTTTCCGCTTCGGATGTATCGATCGATCGGATGCGGGCATGATGGTGCGGGCTGCGCACCATCTTCAGATGCAGCATGCCGGGAAAGTTGCGGTCGGCGAAATAGGCGGTTTTGCCGGTGACATGGCCGGGCGAATCCGAGCGGGGCCTCGGCTGGCCGATCTCGTTGAGGTCATCCTTGCGGACGTCCGAAAAATAGCTTTTGCGCAGTTCCATCTTGCTTCCCTCAGGCCGCGTTCTGCGAGTTGGCGCGAGCGGCGGTGAGCACCGCCTGGATGATAGGCTCGTAGCCTGTACAGCGGCATATGTTGCCCGACAGCGCTTCGACGACATCGTCGCGGCTGGGATCGGGCGTGTGGTCGAGCAACACCTTGGCCGCCATGAGCATGCCCGGCGTGCAGAAGCCGCATTGGGTGGCGAAGGCGTCGAGAAAGGCGCGCTGCAGCGGATGCAGGACGCCGCCTTCCGCAAGACCCGACGTGGTGGTGATGGCAGCGCCGTTGCAGGTCTCGGCGAGCGTCAGACAGGACAGCCGGAGCTCACCGTCGACGATCACCGAGCAGGCGCCACAGGTGCCTTGATGGCAGCCGCCCTTCGGCGAAGTGTCGCCGATCTTGTCGCGCAAGGCGTTGAGCAGCGTGGTGCCGCTTTCGACGAATTCGGCCTTCTCAGAACCGTTGAGCGTGAACTGGACGGGAACCTTTGCCATTCTTCCTCCTTGCGCGCCTGCCCCGCAGGGCAAGCGCGCGCACCGAATGTGACTAGCTGAGCAGCAGCCGACCGAGATGAACCGGCAGCACTTGCGCGCGATACCAGGCGCTGGCGATCGGGTCGGTGATAGGTGCGGTGCCGTCGTTGGTGGCAGCCAGAGCCAAAGCAATGCCGTCCGCGTCCAGTGTCCTGCCGAGCAGCGCTTTTTCGGCTGTCTTGGCTCGCATCGGCCGGTCGGCCATGCAGCCGAGCGCGATCCGCGCCGAGGATATCGTGCCGTCGCCGGCTTGTTCCAGGACAGCGGCGATACTGAGCACCGAGACGCCCTTGGGCTTTACCCGCGAGACCTTCACGAATCTAAAGCTTCCCTGTGCCGGCCGCGTGAAGCTGACCGAGGTGACGATCGCGCGGCTCCCGCCCCGCTTGGCCAGAAACGCTTCCATCGGCATTTCGCCGTCATTGGTGCTCACCATGGCGTCCAGCGCCAGCAGGGCGACTGCGAAATCGCCATAGGGGCTTGGCGCAAACAGATTGCCGCCGACGGTCGCCATGTTGCGGATCGCCGGACCGCCAACGGCACGCGCGGCCTTGGCAAGCTGGCCGAGCTCGGGATGGCGGGCGATCGCCGCCATGGTCACCGAAGCGCCGATGCGGATCGTGCCGCCGGAGACCGTGATGACCGACAAGGCCGGGTCGGTCGACCTGACAAGGCCGGAGACCGAAACGTCGCCCTCATTGGCGGCGCGTAAGACGAGCGTGCCACCGCCGAGATAGCGCGTGCCGGCGGCTTTCAGCGCCGCGCTGGCGTCTTTCACCGTTGCAAAACTCTGCAATGCCAGCGCCATGGCCCGCTCCTCAACCCTGGCCGGCGAAATGGCTCTTCAGGGCGTTGAAGCCGCCCTGGAAGACATTGGCGCCCATGCCCTCGGCCAGCTTGTCGGCTTCTTCGGGTGCTGCGTCGAAGCTGGCGGTCCATTCGGCATAGGTGCGGTCGCCGTCGGTGACGCGCCGCAATTGCAGCGTAGCCCTGTGGTTGGTGAGCGGCTGCGGCGTTTCCAGGATCGAATAGCTGACGAGGAAATTCTCATCGGAGAAATCGAGCAGCTTTTCGCGCAGCCGCGCGCCGCTGGCCAGCTGGAAGTTGCGCACGCAGCCGATCGTGGTGGCGTCCTTGCCGTCCTCGATATGGCTTTCGACCATGCGCGGATGCCAATTCGGCAGTCCGTTGAAGTCGCGGATGCGCGCCCAGACCTTTTCGACCGGCGCGTCGATGACGGTGGAGATGGTGACATCAGCCATATGCTCTTTCCCTTGCAAACATTCTGCTTAGGACGGTAGGCCGACCGTGGTCGCGGTGCTTATCAATGCGTCTTGGGCACGTATCAATCAGTCTGAAAATAGCCGCTTTCCGGCCCGTCAGGACACTGCTCGCGCCGCTTCGCGATAGAGCGTCGGCGGCACGCCGACATGGTCGCGGAAGAAACGCGAGAAATTGCCCTGGGTGGTGAAGCCGAGATTGCAGGCGACCGATATCAGCGGCTCATGCGACCACTGGAGCTGGCGCACCGCTTCCTCCATGCGCAGCGTGTTCCAGTAGACGTTGGGCGTCAAACTGGTCTGTTCCTTGAACAGGGCGAAGAAATGCGGCCGCGACAGGCCGACGCTGCGCGCCACGTCATCGAACGAGATACGCTCGCAGACATTGGCTTTCATCAGCTGGATCGCCTTGCGGACGCGGAAATCCTGCATGGTGTTCACGCGGCCGCGCGGCTCCTGCGGAGCTGAAGCGTCGGCGGCATCCAGCACCGAGTCGATGAAGCGCTCGATCTCGTAACTGGCGACATCGTCGATGCTCTCATTGTCGGTCAGATGATCGAGCAGGCCGGCAGCAGCCTGGTGCAGCCAGGGTTCGAGCGTGATTGCCGCCTGCGCGAAAAGCGGCGCGGACGAGGGCAGGTCACGGCGCCGCCGTGCCCAGTCCGGGTCGATGTAAAAGGCGAGGAACAGGCCTGGGGTGCCGTCCTGCGACAGCACATGGCTATGCGGCTGCAGCGAGTTGATGCCGGCAGCCGTGCCAGGTCCAAGCAGGACCGTCTCACGGCCGATGGTCATCTCGCCGGCGGTGCCTTCCAGCCAGATGATGAGATGTGCCTCGACATGGGCATGGGTGACGAAGTCGCTCGCGACATTCAGGACAGAAACATGTCCGAACCGGCCCCAGTAGAGCCTGATCGCTTCCGTCATGGGTATATCCTCCCGCAAGCGACTGGCCTCCCTTCGCCTGCTTGGGGATTGTGCGGCCGGTTTTCCGTATCCGTCAAGGCATAGCCGCACGGCCGGTATTCGCGGCAGGCCGCCTCAGCCGATTTTCAGACTGAACGATAGGACGGAAATGAACGGCGGTTCGGCGAAGACAGGCTTTTAATCGCTTCGCCTGAAGTTGCGGATGCGGTCGAACAGCACCGCCAGCAGGATGGCGCCGCCGATGAAGGTGCCCTGCCAAAAGGCGTTAATACCGAGCAGGCCGAGGCTGTTGCGGATCACCTCGATGAGGGCGGCACCCACGATGGCGCCAAAGGCGGTGCCGAAGCCGCCGGCGAGATTGGCGCCGCCGATGACGGTGGCGGCGATGACCTGCAGCTCCATGCCGTTGCCGAGATTGGTGGTGACGGCGCCCAGCCAGCCGGTCTGGATGATGCCGGCAATTCCCGCCGACAGCGCCGAGATCATGTAGACGGCGACCTTGATCTGGCGCACCGGAACGCCGGTCAGCGTCGCCGCATGCTCGTTGCCGCCAATGGCGAAGATATGCCGGCCGAACTTGGTCCAGCGCAGGATGAAGCCGGTGATCAGCGCCAAAAGGATCATGTAGAGCACCGGATTGGCGATCCCGAACAGCCAGGCGCCGCCGCCCAGCGCCAGCAGCTTGTCGTGATCGGGCCCGAACTGGAAGACGACGGTGTTGTTGGAGGCCACCATGGCGAGGCTGCGGGCGATCGACAGCATGCCGAGCGTCACCACGAAGGGCGGAAAGCCGAGATAGGCGATCAGAATGCCGTTGAAGCCGCCGATGACGAGTGCGGTGACGATCGAAGCCAGGATGCCGACTTCGATCGAAAACCCGGCATGCATGGTAACGGCCAGCACCATCGAGCACAGGCACAGCACCGAACCGACCGAGAGGTCGATGCCGCCGGTGATGATGACGAAGGTCATGCCCAGCGCGACAATGGCGACGAAGGTGACGTTGCGGGTGATGTTGAAGAGGTTCTTCGGGGTGGCGAAGGCATCCGTGGCAAAGGACAGGAAGATACAGGCGAGGATGACGGCGATCACCACCCAGAACGTCTGGCTGGAGAGCAGCCGCGACAGAAAACTGTGCTGTTTCTGCGCGATCGTCTGATCAAGGGTGACTGCCATTATCGACCTTTCCTGCCGGGAGCGAAACGCGCCAGCGCAATGAAATCCGGTTTTGCCGCTCTCACACCACCTGCTCGATGGCGCCGGTGATCAGCCCTGTCACTTCCTCGGGCGAACTCGAGGCGATCGCCTTGTCGGCGACTTTCCTGCCGCGCCGCATGACGATGACGCGGTCGGCGACGTCGAAAACGTCGGGCATGCGGTGGCTGATCAGCACCACGGCGATGCCCTGGTCGCGCAAATGGCGGATCAGGTTGAGGACTTCGGCGACCTGACGGACCGAAATCGCCGCCGTCGGCTCGTCCATCAGCACTATCTTGGCCTGCGACAGCATGGTGCGGGCGATCGCCACCGCCTGGCGCTGACCGCCGGACATCTGTTTGACGAGGTCGCGCGGGCGCGTCTCGGATTTGAGCTCGGCGAATATCTGGCCGGCGCGCTTGTACATGGCGGCATAGTCGAGGATACGGAAGGGCCCGACGCCGCGGCGCAGTTCGCGGCCGAGATAGACATTGGCCGCCGCCGTCAAATTATTGCACAGCGCCAGATCCTGGTGGACGATCTCGATGCCGTGCTGGCGGGCCTCGACCGGCTTGTGCAGGATCAGATCCTTGCCGTCCATCTGCATGGTGCCGTGGCTCGGGCGGAAATTGCCGGCGATCATCTTGACCAGCGTCGACTTGCCGGCGCCGTTGTCACCCATCAGGCCGACGACCTGGCCGGGCTCGATCGACAGCGACACGTCGTTCACCGCCTGGATGGCGCCGAAATGCTTCGAGATGTTGGTGAGTTCGAGAACCGCCACCAGCCTTTTGCCTCCCATGTCTGGCCGTCTGTCCCGGAAGGGGCGACGGCTTCGGTTCGCTACCCCAGCTCCTCCCGGAAGCAGCGACGCGGTCATTTACGCAAATGCCTGCATGGGCGTCAATTGTCTGACGAATAAGATTTGGGCAACTGTCGGACGAATGAGATCCCGCCTTTCGGGAAAAATCCGTTTTGTAGGACAAATAGCAATTGACGTTGGCGGCAAGCCGTTATTAGTTGAGCGTCGGAGGAAGATATGCCGGCTTTGACGACGTCGTTTGGCGGCGCAACCGGTAGAGGATTATCGACCGTGCCGGCATCGTTGCCGGGCTGGTCGCATCTGAAAATACTTATCGGCCTGGCCTGACGGCACGAGCGCTTGCTTCTGTCATCTCGCATTCGGCCGATCTGTGTGGCGGGCACGCCGTGTCCGTCTGTTTCCAAGGGAGGACTGACATGAGGAAAACAGTTTTGCTCGCCGCCGTCGCCGCCATGGCGTTGGGCGCCGGGCCGGCTTTGGCCAAGAAGCAGCTCGTCATCGTGGTGAAAGGTCTCGACAATCCGTTCTTCGAGGCGATCCACCAGGGCTGCGAGAAATGGAACAAGGAAAACGCCAGCTCGGAATATGAGTGCTTCTACACCGGTCCGGCGTCGACTTCCGACGAGGCCGGCGAGGCGCAGATCGTGCAGGATATGCTGAGCAAGCCGGATACGGTGGCGATGGCGATTTCGCCGTCCAACGCGCCGCTGATCGCGCAAACGATCAAAAGCGCCAACCCGTCGATCCCGATCATGACCGTCGATGCCGATCTTGCCAAGGAAGACGCAGCACTTCGCAAGACCTATCTCGGCACCGACAACTATCTGATGGGCAAGAAGATCGGCGAATACATAAAGAAGGCCAAGCCGAAGGGCGGCACGATCTGCACCATCGAGGGCAATCCGGCGGCCGACAACATTCTTCGCCGCGCGCAAGGCATGCGTGATGCGCTGTCGGGCAAGGAAGGACTTGCAGCCCTGGCCGGCGAAGGCGGCTGGACGGAAGTGGCGGGCTGTCCGGTGTTCACCAATGACGACGGCGCCAAGGGCGTGCAGGCGATGACCGACATCCTTGCCGCCAACCCCAAGCTCGATGCGTTCGGCATCATGGGGGGCTGGCCGCTGTTCGGCGCGCCGCAGCCCTATCGCGATCTGGTTGGACCGCTGAAGGACAAGCTGGCCAGCAACGACTTCGTCATCGGCGCCGCCGACACGATCGGCGACGAGGTGGCGATCGCGCGGGATGGCCTTGTCACCGCGCTGGTCGGCCAGCGGCCGTTCGAGATGGGCTACAAGGCGCCGTCCGTGATGATCGACCTGGTCGAAGGCAAGAAGGTCGACGATCCGGTGTTCACCGGCCTCGACGAATGCACCAAGGATACGGTCGACACCTGCATCCAGAAGTAGGCGTCTCGATCGGGGCGCCCGCCGACGGGCGCCCCGCCACCTCTGCTGACGAACAGGGACACGCATTTCAGGGGCAGCGGCTCCGGCTTTGGCGCGCCCGTGGTTCGAATTTTCGGCAATGGCATCGGCGCACCCGACAGTTCCTGACCGGAACAGGTACGGCCGACGCATTGGAACGTGGATGCCGGACGAAAAGTCAAACAAGCGAGCCATTCGGACCAAGGCACAGGCCGGCCGCCGTCCGGCCGCCATGCGCCGGCCCGATGCGGCGCACTTTCCCGGTGCCAGCGTGCACGCCTCGCTGGCCAGCGAGATCGGGCTCAGGATCGTGCGCGGCGACTATCCGCCAGGCACCATCCTGCCCAACGAAGCCCAATGGTCGCGAACGTTCAACGTCAGCCGCTCGGCGGTGCGCGAGGCGATCAAGATGCTGATGGCCAAAAGCCTGCTCGCTTCGCGCCCCAAGATCGGCAGTTGGGTCGAACCGAAGGAGCGCTGGAACCTGCTCGACCGCGACGTGCTCGCCTGGTACGCGACCGCGCCGGATCGTGAGGTGTTCCTGCGGACGGTACAGGAGTTCCGCCACATCATCGAGCCGGAAGCGAGCGCCTTTGCCGCGGTGCGGCGCAGCGACGAGCAGATGGCCGAGATCAGCCAGGCCTGCCGCGAGATGGGCGAGGCGGCAAGCCTTCAGGAGCGCATCCGGGCCGACACGCGCTTTCATCTTGCCATCCTGCGGGCCTCCGGCAACGATCTGCTGGTGCCGCTCGGCGTGCTCATCGAGTCGGCGCTCGACCATCTCTTCGTCTTCACGACTCAGCAGGTCGGCGACCAACGGCGGGCCCAGAGGCTGCACGAGGCGATCGAGAAGAATATTCGTTTGCAGCGCCCCTCAGCGGCGCGCAACGCCGTGCACAAGCTACTCGCCGATACCGATGAAGGGATCGGAAGAGGGCGAGGGTGATCGACGCTCGCGCTTGGTGATCACCTTTCTATGGACAATGCGTAGCCTTCTGCGGCCTTTCGCAGGCTCCCGGCGTTCGAAGCTCGAAAAGCCAAGCTATTGGCTTTCATCCGGTGCGCGGACCGCTTCTCACCCTTAAATCGTCTGTTTCTTTCCATCTTTCATCGGCATCAGATCGACACCGTTGACCTTGCCGATATGGGTGGCCAGCATCGGCACGTACTGCTCGGCCGGTCCGGTGGCGTGTGCTCCGGCGAAAGCGTTCTTGGTGGCGTTGCCGAGGGGGTTGGCAATGCCGGCAGAACCCGCCATCGATTCGAGGTAGGTCAAGTCCTTGAAGGCGTTGGCAATAGTGAATTTGTGGGCGTCGCGGTCGCCCTCCAACGTCCAGCGCATGAAGGTCTGGTAGAAGCCGCAATCCATGCGGCCGTTGCGGATGACGCTGTCGAAGCGCTGCGGCGAGATGCCGACCTTCTCGGCCAAGGCCAATGCCTCGGAATAGATCGCCGCATAGCCCAGCGAGACGAAATTGTTGAGCAATTTCATGCGGTGGCCGTCGCCGGTGTCGCCGATATGGACGATACGGCCGGCCCAGGTTTCGATCACCGGTTTGACCCTGGCAAAGACGGCGTCGGGTGCGCCGACCATGGCGTCGAGCGTGCCTTCCCAAGCCTCCTTCGGCGTGCGGCTGAGCGGTGCATCGACATAGTTGACGCCGAGCGCCTTGAGTTCGGCGGCCAGCGCAGCGGTCGAGACCGGGTCGGAGGTCGAGCAGTCGACGACTACCGAGCCTTTTCTCAATCCTTCCTTGAGACCGCCGGGGCCTCGAATGATGGCTTCGACCTCACGCGAACCGGTGACGCAGATGAAGACGATCGTCGATGCCGCCGCCACGTCGCGGGAGGTCGAGGCTTCGTGGGCGCCGCGATTAGCCATATCCTCCGCCGGCTTGCGATTCTTGCGGCCGAGGAAGGTCAGGTGATAGCCTTTATCGACGATGTTCTTGGCGATGCCATGACCCATCAGGCCAAGGCCGATGAAGCCGATCTTCTCGCTCGCGGCGGTCGTGTTCATGCTGTCTGTCCTGTGTTGCGATTATCGATAATGTCGCCGCTCTTTTAGCCGCAAGCGGTTGCAGAAAGCAATATTGTCTGACAATACACATAATTCCTGAGCTTTCGTGGAGACCAGAATAATGAAGCGGATCATGTTCACCGGCGGCAGCGGCAAGGCTGGGCGCCACGTCGTGCAATATCTGGTGGAGCAGGGCTGCCAGGTGCTCAACATCGACACCAAGCCGCTCGACAATCCCAAGGTGCGCACGCTGATCACCGACATCACCGACAGCGGGCAGGTGTTCAACGCGCTGTCGAGCTATGCGGGCTTGCATGAATTCGACCCGTCGCTGCGCCCCCAGCCCGTCGACGCCGTGGTGCATTTCGCCGCGATCCCGCGCATCATGATCACGCCCGACAACGAAGTGTTCCGCATCAACGCGCTCGGTACCTACAATGTCATCGAGGCGGCGGTGAAGCTCGGCATCCGCAAGGTGATAATCGCCTCCAGCGAGACCACCTACGGGCTGGTCTTCGCCAACGAGCCGCGCACGCCGAAATATTTCCCGCTCGACGAAGAATACGACGTCGATCCGATGGACAGCTATGCCCTTTCCAAGGTGGTCAACGAGAAGACGGCACGGGCCTTTGCGCAGCGCGACGGTGCCGACATCTATGCATTGCGCATCGGCAACGTCATCGAACCGCACGAATACTCCCTGTTTCCGAAATGGTTCGCCGATCCCGGTTTCCGCAAGCGCATCGCCTGGAGCTATGTCGATGCGCGCGACCTCGGCCAGATCACGCTGCGCGCCATCGAGAAGGATGGGCTCGGCTACCAGGTGTTCAACGCTGCCAATGACGACACGTCGTCGGACCTGCCGACCGCGGAACTGCTGAAGCGCTTCTATCCCGGTGTGCCGGTCAAGGGTGAGCTCGGCGAATTCGAGACGCTGCTGTCCAATCGCAAGGCGCGCGACATGTTGGGCTTTCGGCCGGAACACAGCTGGCGCAAATACGTGAGGATCTCAACAGGCCCCGCCGGGGGTTGAGCTGTGCACAGAAGCCGGCTTTGCGGGTGAACCCGCTTGCCGTGCTTGACAGCTTGCTCAATCCGGACTTTCTGGAGCCTATGCGGGACGCGAAGCCGAACAAGGAAAAATCGCCGGCAAAAGCGGCATCGGCCGAGCGTCAGGCCGGCGTTCGCCGCACCGATGCGGCGCGCATTCCGGGTTCCAGCGTGCACACCTCGCTGGCCAGCGAAATCGGGCTCAGGATCGTGCGCGGCGACTATCCGCCCGGCACCATCCTGCCCAACGAAGCCAAATGGTCGGAGACCTTCAGCGTCAGCCGCTCGGCGGTACGCGAGGCGATCAAGATGCTGATGGCCAAAAGCCTGCTCGCCTCGCGCCCGAAGATCGGCAGCTGGGTCGAGCCGAAAGAGCGTTGGAATCTGCTCGACCGCGACGTGCTTGCCTGGTACGCGACCTCGCCGGACCGCGAGGTATTTCTGAAGACCGTGCAGGAATTCCGCCACATCATCGAGCCGGAGGCATCGGCTTTTGCCGCCATGCGGCGGACCGACGAGCAGATGGCCGAAATCAGCCAGGCCTGCCGCGAGATGGGCGAGGCACCAAGCCTGCAGGAGCGCACCCGCGCCGACACGCGCTTTCATCTCGCGATCCTGCGGGCGTCTGGCAACGACCTGCTGGTGCCGCTCGGGGTGCTGATCGAATCCGCCTTCGACCATCTCTTCACCTATACGACGCGGGAACTCGACGATTTGCAGCACGCACAGAAGATGCATGAGGCGATCGAGAAGAACATCCGCCTGCAGCGGCCCGACGCGGCGCGTGCCGCGGTGCGCAAGCTGCTCGCCAACACAGACGGCGTGATCAGGTCACGATAAGCCGTTCCAGGAATCCGTCACGCGGCTTTCTGCCTACTCTTCCTTCTCACGTCCGAACGCCGCGCGCAGTTCGTCCTTGGCATCCTCGAGCACCTTCTTCTGCTTCGCCGGCAGGTTCTTGCCGGCACGGTTGATGTAGAAGTTCAGCATCGACATGGCGGACTGGAACGGTTCGGCCTTGCGCCGGTCGCTGTGTTCGGCCGACCGCTTGAGCGAAGCCGCGATCTTCTTCGGGTCGTGGGATTCGAAGACATGGTCTTCGAGATCCATGGCATTGCTGTGCTCGGTCACCTCAGCCGACCATTTCCGTTTCGCGGTCATGGCAATCTCCTTCGCGTTGAGCCGATTGCAAAACGTCCTTCATCGTCGCACGTTCCGGTGAGCCCGGAACCGGCAAACCCTGGAACCATGGAATTACCCACGTGGCGCTGCTCGGCGCCGCGAATGCGCCGATAGTGGTGGAAGGACCGTCGGCCGCTAGGCCGCATGACCGCGACAATGGTCAATGTCGATGACGGAATGGGAAACAGCTTGGCCTCGATCTTCTCCTCACCAGCAGCCGGCAATGCGGTCGTCGACAGCTCGCATGCATGGATACGGCTGGCGGTGTCGATGCTTTTGTCGACAGTCGGCGGCGTCGGCATGTGGGCCGTGGTCGTGGTGCTGCCGGCCGTGCAGGCCGAGTTCGGCGTCGACAGGGCCGACGCCGCTCTGCCCTACACCGCGACCATGGTCGGCTTTGCCGCCGGAAACGTTCTGGTCGGGCGCGCCATCGACCGTGTCGGCTACTGGATCCCGGCGCTTGTTTCCTCGATGGCGCTGGTTGCCGGCTTCCTGCTGGCGGCGCTGTCGACCTCGATCCTGCAGTTCACGCTCGCCCAGGGCCTGCTGATCGGGGTCGGTACATCGGCGATCTTCGGGCCGCTGATCGCTGACATCTCGCACTGGTTCAACCGCCGGCGCGGCGTCGCCGTGGCGGCGGCCGCGGCCGGCAGCTATCTCGCCGGAACGATCTGGCCTACCGTCATGCCACCCCTGATGAAGGCGGAAGGCTGGCGCTTCACCTATGTGGCCATCGGCATCTTCTGCCTGGCGACCATGGTGCCGCTGGTGCTGATGCTGCGGCGCGGCGCCCCGATCGCGGCCGCCGGTTCCGCGGGCAGCCGGCTGGTGCAGCCGATCTCGTTGTCGCCAACGGCACTCCAGGTGCTGCTCGTCATTGCTGGTCTTGGTTGCTGCGTGGCGATGTCGATGCCGCAGGTGCATATCGTGGCCTATTGCATGGATCTTGGCTACGGCGTCGCGCATGGCGCCGACATGCTGTCGATCATGATGGCGGCCGGCGTGGTCAGCCGCGTGGCTTCGGGCTTCGTTGCCGACCGCATCGGCGGAGTGAAGACCCTGCTTATCGGCTCGGTGCTGCAATGCCTGTCACTGTTCTTTTACATTCCCTTCGACGGGCTTGCCTCGCTCTATGTCGTTTCGCTGGTCTTCGGCCTGTCGCAGGGTGGCATCGTGCCCTGCTATGCGATCATCGTGCGGGAATACATGCCCGCCAGGGAGGCCGGCCAACGCGTCGGCATCGTCATCATGGCGACCATTTTCGGCATGGCGATCGGCGGCTGGATGTCGGGCTGGATCTACGACCTGACCGGCTCCTACGCCGCCGCATTCCTGAACGGCATCGCCTGGAACCTGCTGAACATCCTGGTGATGGTGCTGGTGCTTTGGAAGGCAAGACGCGGCGCGACGGCGATGGCCTGAGGCAAAGCGGAAGCACTCGCCCACAAGCGCCTCGGCTTGACAACGGGCCGGGGCTGCGCGACGCCAGAGGTGAGTGGTGCGGCACAGGCTGGTGAAATGGCGACAGCAACGTCGATCGTATTGCGGCAGCGCCTTGGCGGCCACGCACCGCATGGAGCCTGTCCTTGATCAAGCCGCGCTCGCGCCGAGGCGGCGGCCGCCCGACCATATCAGACGTCGCGCGCAAGGCGGGCGTAGGCGCCATCACCGTGTCTCGCGCCTTGCGCGAGCCGGAGCGGGTCTCGCAGGACCTGCGCCGCCAGATCCAGGCCGCCGTCGACGAGCTCGGTTATGTGCCGGATCCCAACGCGCGGGCGCTGGCCTCGGCCCGCGCCGAGGTGTTCGGCGTGCTGGTGCCGTCGCTTACCAACAACGTCTTTGCCGAGGTGGTGCGTGGCATCTATGACAGCCTGTCGGATAGCGCCTTCCGCATCCAGCTCGGCAACACCCACTATTCCGGCCTCGAGGAAGAACGGCTGCTGCAGGTGTTCGGGCCGCAAAGGCCGGCGGCGCTGATCGTGGCCGGCATCGACCAGACGCCGGCCTCGCGAAAACTGCTGGAGAATGCAGGCTGCCCGGTGGTCCAGGTCATGGAAACCGGCCCGGATCCGGTCGATATGATGGTCGGCTTCTCGCATCTGGACGGGGGCAGGGCGGCGACTGAGCATCTGCTCGAAGCGGGTTACCGCCGCATCGGATTCATCGGTGCGCGCATGGATCCGCGCTCGCAGCGGCGCTTGGCCGGATACCGCATGGCAGTGGAGAAAGCCGGCCTATTCGATCCACGACTGATCACCACCACGCCGGTGCCGTCCAGTGTGACGCTGGGACGCGAACTTTTCCGCGACGCGCTGGCCAAGATGCCGACGCTCGACGGCGTATTCTGCAACAATGACGACATCGCGCTAGGCGCGCTGTTCGAGTGTCATCGCGCTTCGATCGGTGTGCCCAAGAGGATCGGCATCGTCGGCTTCAACGATCTCGACATGATGCAGGTGGCGTTTCCCTCCGTCACCAGCATCCGCACGCCCCGCTACGAGATCGGACGGCGGGCAGTGGCCATGGCGCTGGCGGCGATAGGAGGCGAGCCTCCGCAGCAGCGCGTCGTGGATCTCGGTTTCGAACTCATGCGCCGCGAGAGCACGGCGCGCTAAACACGCTTTCGCGATCAAGAGAAAGGGCGCTTTACACACCGTTCATGGTAGCGCTACCGTCGTCGTCGGACAGGAAAGAGAAATGCAACGGTACGGCGCCTGTCTATTATACATAAGCGACAACTAATTCTTGTTTATTATGTATAATATGCTATTTTCCCAGCAGCCTGGGAACGACGGGGGAGGAGGCATCGCATAGACCATTGGCCATCGGAAAGGCAGGTACGGCAAGGCAAGAGGAGCCGGAGCCGACCGTGCGAAATTCACATCGCGAAACGACGTCAGAATTACAAAATGGGAGGATTATCGATGATCAAGTCACTGGTAGGTGGCATCGTTGCCGCCAGCGCATTCGTCATGCTCAACTCGGCCGCCATGGCCGCCGGCCCCGAGATCGTGCCGGGCCCGGCCGCCCAAGCCGACTGCTTCGCGCCTTGGAGCGCGGACACGAAATTCTTCAAATATCCCAAAAAGGAAGGCCCATACCGCATCGCCTTCGCCAATGGCTATATCGCCAACACCTGGCGCATCCAGATGGTGCAGACCGCAAAGGCCTATGCCGCCCAGCCGGACGTCAAAGCCAAGATCAAGGAATTCAAGGTCGTCTCGACCGGCGAGGACGTGCCGGCGCAGATCTCGGCGATCAACAACTTCATCGATTCCGGCTATGACGCGATCGTCACCGACGCGCAGAACCCGACTGCTTTCGGCCCGGTCATCAAGCGCGCCAAGCAGGCTGGCATCGTGCTGGTCGCCTTCGACAACATCCTCGACACCAAGGATGCCATCAACGTCAATGTGGACCAGAAGGGCCTCGGCGAATTGTGGGCCAAATGGCTGGTCGCGAAGGTGCCGAATGGCGGCAAGATTCTCGAAGTGCGCGGCGTTGCCGGCACCTCCGTCGATACCGATCGCCACAACGGCATCCACGAGGTGCTCGACGCTTCCGGCAAGAAATGGGACGTCACCGAAGTCGCCGGCAAGTGGGACGACGGCGTGGCACAGAAGGTCACCGCCGACGCGATCGCCACCAACGGGCCATTCGACGGCATCACCGGCCAGGGCGGCGACACCGGCATCGTGCAGGCGATGATCGATGCCAAGCATCCGTTCGTGCCCTTTGGCGGTGAAACCGAAAACGGCTTCCGCAAGTTCTGCGCGGCGCATTCGGCCGACGGGTTGAAGTGCTCTTCCGCGGGCTCGGGCCCGGCCCAGGTCGCCGTCGCCATCAAGACCGCGATTGCAGCGCTCGAAGGCGAAGTGGTGCCGCAAGAGGTGAAGCTGCCGCTGGCGATCGCCGAAGATCCGAACATGAAGGAAGGCACGGATTACTTCCCGAAAGAGTCGGACAATTTCTTCGTCGGCAACTCCTTCCCAACCTGCGGCATCAACTTCAGCGCCCAGGAAATCATGGGTCAGACCAAGGAAAATCAGTAGTTTCCAGTGGATATCGTTTCGGCGCCGCGGCTAAGCCGCGGCGCCGGTTCTTGAATGTTCGAGCGCCCTGGGAGGGTTGATGGACGGTGCGGCTCCGCTCTTGCGCATGGAAGGCATATCGAAGCGCTATGGCGGCGTGCGGGCGCTGGAGAAGGCCGACCTGTCGGTCGAGGCCGGCAGCATCCACGCCATCCTCGGCGAAAACGGCGCCGGCAAGTCGACGCTGATCAAGATCATGGCGGGCGTCGTTGCGCCCGACGAGGGCCGCATGGTGCTGGACGGGCGAGAGGCGACCTTCGCCTCGCCGGGCGCCGCGAACAAGGCCGGCATAGTTTGCATCTTCCAGGAGTTGTCGCTGATTCCCGAACTCAGCGTCGCCGACAACATCGTCATATCCGATCCGCCGAAACGCTTCGGCATGATCGACCGCAAGGCGCAGCGGCGCATCGCCGAGGACGCGCTGGCGCGTGCGGGAGCATCCGACATTCATCCGCTGGCGCTGGTCAAGGACCTGCCGCTGTCACGCCGGCAGATGGTCGAGATCGCCAAGGCATTGGCCAGGAAGCCACGCATCCTGATCCTCGACGAGGCGACCTCGGCACTGACGGCGGCGGATGTGTCGAAGATCTTCGCCGTGCTGAAGCGGCTGCGTTCGGAAGGGCTGGCGCTGCTCTACATCTCGCACCGCATGAACGAGATCGCCGAATTGGCGGACCAGTGCACGGTGTTCCGCAACGGCCGCAATGTCGCCAGCTATCCCGCCGGCTCGAAGAGCGACAGTGAAGTCGTCGAACTGATGATCGGGCGCGAATACAGCCATATCTTCCCGCCCAAGCCGACATTCGCGCCGGCCACCACCGCGCCGGTGCTCGAAGCCCGCAAGCTCTCCTGGACGGATCGCCTGCACAACATCTCGCTGTCGGTCAGGGCAGGCGAGGTGGTCGGCCTCGGCGGCCTCGACGGGCAGGGCCAACGCGAATTGCTGCTCGCTTTCTTCGGCGTCCTGCGTGGCCTTTCCGGCCAGATCCTGGTCGACGGTAAGCCAGTGGGCATCGCCAGCCCCGCCGCCGCACGCGAGAACGGCATCGGCATGGCGCTCATTCCCGAGGATCGCAAGACCGAAGGCCTGATGCTGCCGATGACGGTGCGCGAGAACCTGTCTTTCGCCGCACTCGACCGGCTGTCGAAAGGCGGCATAATAGACCGCGCCGCCGAGCAGCGGCTTATCGACGACATGGTCGGCCTGCTGGCGATCAAGACGGCCGGCCTCGACATTCCGGTCGGCGCGTTGTCGGGCGGCAACCAGCAGAAGGTCGTCATCGCCAAATGGCTGATGCGCCAGCCGCGCATCATCCTGCTCAACGATCCGACGCGCGGCATCGATGTCGGCACCAAGCAGGAGCTGTATCAGCTGATGCGCAAGCTGGCGGACGCGGGGGCGGCAATCCTGTTCTATTCGACCGACTATGACGAGCTGATCGGCTGCTGCGACCGTGTGCTGGTGCTCTATGACGGGGCGGTCAAGCGCGAATTGGTGGGCGCCGAAATCACCGAACGGGCTCTGATATCAAGCGCGCTCAACATGCCTGGCGGGGATAGCCCGGTGAACCGGGGAGCGAACGCGTGAAAGGGATTTTGGCGTGAAGGATTGGCGCTACTGGTTGGCGGAGCAGCGCGGAACGCTGCTGGCGCTTGGCATCTTCATCGTCATGTTCGTCATCTACACCGCGAACCATCCGGCCGGCTTCACCGCCAATGTCGTGCAGACGGCGGCCAACAAGGGCGTGCTGCTGGCCTTCGTCGCCATGGCGCAGACGCTGGTGGTGATCACCGCGGGCATCGACCTTTCCGTCGGCATGATCTTCCTGTTGACCAACTGCCTGGCCTCGTGGCTGGTGGTGGGCACGCCGGTGCAGACGGCGCTTGGCGTGTTGGCGGTACTGGCCGTCGGACTGCTGTGCGGGGCGATCAACGGCGCCATCGTCATCTACGGGCGGCTGCAGCCGATCGTCGCCACGATCGCCACCGGCGCGGTCTATTATGGCATCGGGCTTCTACTGCGGCCGTTCCCGGGCGGATCGGTCAACGAGGATCTGGCTGACGCGCTGACGGGCCGTGTGTTTGACGTGGTGCCGGCCAGCATGGTTGTGCTCCTGGCCGTCGTGTTGGTGATCTGGGTGCCGTTCAGCCGTTCGGTGCTTGGCCGCGCGGCCTATGCGGCAGGGTCGTCGGAAATGGCGGCCTACATGTCAGGCGTGCCCATCCGGCGCGGCAAGTTCGCAGCCTATACGCTGGCGGGGCTGCTGGCCTCGATCGGCGGCCTGTTCCTGACGTTCTTCACCTATACGGGCGAAGCGGCCTATGCCAGCGGCAACTCCTACACGCTGTTTTCCATTGCCGCCGTGGTGCTGGGCGGCGTCTCGCTGTTCGGCGGCAAGGGGAGTGCCATTGGCGCGATCTTCGGCGCGCTCGCCTTCCGCACCATCGGCGATCTGTTGTTCGTCTTCGATTTCGATCCGCTGTGGCAGCCGCTGTTCCAGGGCGTTATCCTGCTGATCGCCGTCAGCCTCGGCGCCTTCGCCCTGTTTCGAGTCCGCAACCGGCTGGAGTGGTTCCTGTGAGCGAGACGACATTGGGCGGCATTGCCGGCCGCATGCCGAAATTCATTCGCCGCGCCGACCCCGCGGTGTTGACGGCCTTTGCCTGCATCGTGGTCCTGCTCCTGCTGGGCAGTCTTTATTCGCGCAGCTTCCTGTCGCCTGAATATCTCTTGCAGCAGCTCAAGGTGGCCTCGTTTCTCGGCGTCATCGCCACCGGCATGATGCTGGTCATCCTGCTCGGCCAGATCGATCTGTCGGTGCCGTGGTCGGTGGCGGCGGGCGCGATGATGGCTTGCGCCGCTGCCGCGTATGGCCCGGCCGGCGTTGCGTTGGCCATTCCATTCGGCATCCTGTGCGGGGTGCTGATCGGCATCGTCAACGGCATCGGCGTCGCCTATCTGCGCATTCCCTCCATGATCATTACGCTCGCCACAAACGCCGTCGCGCAAGGGCTGATGGTGGTCTACACCGGCGGCTTCTCGCCCCAGGATTCGGCCACCGGCGCCATGCGCTACCTGGCCACCGGCTTTGCCATTCCGGGAGTTCCCAACGCGGTCATCATCTGGGCGCTGATCGGCGCCGCGATGGTGTTCGTTCTGACCCGCACCGGCTTTGGCCGCACCGTCTACGGCATCGGCAACCGCGAGCGTGCCGCCTACCTCTCCGGCATCGACACAAGGCGCGTGGTGATGATCGCCTTTGCCGTCTCCGGCGGGCTCTCCGCCTTCGGCGGGGTGCTGCTTGCCGGCTACGCCTCCAAGGCGGCGCAGTCGATGGGCGACGCCTATCTCCTGCCGTCGATCGCGGCCGTCGTGCTGGGCGGCACCTCGATCCTTGGCGGGCGCGGCTCCTATCTCGGCACTGTCGCCGGCGTCATCCTGATCACGCTCCTGCAATCCATACTGTCGGTCATGCAGATGCCGGAGGCGGGTAGGCAGATCATCTACGGCGTCGTCATCGTCGCCATGCTGCTGCTCTACGGCCGCGCGCCGGCAAGCCGCTGACAGTGGACGAAAAGGCTCAGCGGATGGCGGAGGCCGCCCCCGGCTCTGTACCCCCAGCCATTGTGGTTATGGGTGTCGCCGGATGCGGCAAATCGGTCGTCGGTGCAGCGCTGGCAACCGCGCTGGGCGCGGTCTTCATCGAGGGTGACCGTCTTCATCCCCCCGAGAACGTCGCCCGCATGGCAAGCGGTCAGCCGCTTACCGATCAACTGCGCGAAGGCTGGCTCGATGCAATCGGCGAGCGCATCGCAGCGTCGGCCGGTGAGGGGCGGGGCGTGGTCGCTGCCTGCTCGGCGTTGAAGCGAAGCTACCGCGAGCGCCTGCGTGGCATTTGCCGAGACATCGTCTTCCTCTATCTGGAGATCGATCCGGCCATGGCTAGGCTGCGGGTCGCCAGCCGCAAGGGTCATTTCATGCCGGCAAGCCTGGTCGACAGCCAGTTCGCCATTCTCGAGCCGCCGGCGGCGGATGAGCGGGCGCTGACGCTCGATGCGACGCACCCGATCGCCGATCTCGTAGCCGAGGCGGTGCGCGTGACGCGGCGGTTCTGAACCTTGATCGGCGCCGTACCGGCATGCGACTTACGCCGGCAAGTGCGGCGCATGCGCAGGATCTAGATCTGGGACGTCAACTCGACCGGAAAATCATCATTGTCGGCATCGCGCATGGCGGCAAGGCTGCGGTTGTCCAGCACCTCGGCGATTGCCTGGCGCACCTCGAGCATCATGTGCCGGACCTGGCACGTCGCTTCGTCGCAATCCTCGCAGCGCTGATACTGCGTGCGGCTGGCGCATGGGATCGGCGCCAGCGGCCCGTCCAGCACACGCACGACATGGCCGATCTTGATCTCCGAGGCCGGGCGGGCGAGGCGATAGCCGCCTTCCTTGCCTTTGCGGCTCTGGACGAAGCCGGCATTGCGCAGCTCGCCCAGAATGGCATCGAGGAATTTTTTCGGGATGTTGTTGGCGACCGCGATGTCGTTGACGAAGGCCAATTGGCCAGCCGGCAAGCCGGACAGATGCACGAGGGCCTTGAGGCCGTATTTGCCTTTTTTAGTCAGCATGCCCGAGTCAACCCATGAAGCCCCAACAATCCGCATCTGGCGGCTGTTTGTGTGCAAATGATGACGGGGCTTGTGGAGCGCTGCCGTTTCGCGAACAAGCCGATTTGTCGGCACGTTAGGCGCAAACGCGTTGATTCTTCGTAACCTTTTGCGCGGCTGGCGTCGTATTTGCCATATTTTGCCGCAAACGGCGAAAGCCGGCAAAGCGCCGGCTTTCCTGATTTGCTTACCGTAACGTGCTATCGCGCCGCGAAAACCTTATCGGCTGCCATAGGCCTGGTCGAGCAGGCCGCCGGCGGCGAAATGCTCTTTCTGGACGTTGTCCCAGCCGCCGAAGACGTTTTCCACCGTCAGCAGGCGCACGTCCGGGAAGTCGGCCTTGTGTTTGGCGGCGACGGCCGTGTCGCGGGCGCGCAGGCCATTGTCAGCGGCGATGTCCTGCCCCTCGGGCGTATAGAGGAAATCGAGATAGCTTTTGGCCAGATCACGCGTGCCATGTTCGTCGGCGACCTTGTCGACGATCGCCACCGGGAATTCTGCCAGCAGGCTGACGGAAGGCGTGACCTGCTCGAATTTGTCGTCGCCATACTCCTTGCGGATGCCGCGGGTTTCGGATTCGAACGTGATCAGCACGTCACCGATCTCGCGCTGCACGAAAGTGGTGGTGGCTGCGCGCCCGCCGGTGTCGAAGATCGGCACGTTGTTGAACAACTTGGTGATGAATTCCTTCACCTTGGCGTCGTCGCCCTTGAAGGCCTCCTTGGCGTAGGCGGTCGCCGCCAGATAGGTGTAGCGCGCATTGCCCGAGGTTTTCGGGTTGGGGAAGATCACCTGCACGTCGTCGCGCACCAGGTCGTTCCAATCCTTGATGTGCTTGGGGTTGCCCGCCCGCACCAGGAAGGACGGCAGCGAATAGAAGGGCGAGGCGTTGTCGGGAAAATCCTTCTGCCAGTCGGCCGAGACGAGGCCCTTCTTGACCAGGAAGTCGATGTCGGTGACCTGGTTGAAGGTGACGACATCAGCGCCGAGCCCTTCGGCGATGGCGCGTGCCTGAGCCGAGGTGCCGGCATGCGACTGGTCGATGCTCACGCCCGGGTGCTTCTCGATGAATGCCTTGTTGACCTGGACGAACAGTTCGCGGCCGACGTCATAGGAGGCGTTGAGCAGCTTGTCGGCAGACCAGGCTTGGGAAGATGCGAGGAACAGGCCGGCGACGGTGGCGACGCCGAGGAGAAATCGCTTCATGAAATAAGGCTCCGTGTAGTGCTTAATCACCTCACCATAGTCCTGCGCCACTTGCCCGACGAGGCACGTGCAATAGTTTCGCGGTGCCACCGTAAGAAAAAATGTCGTCATGAACGCTGTCATTAGAATTTTGTTCCGCCCAATATGCATATACAAAGGAGGCAACCATGCCCCAACACCGCCATTCAACAACGCGGCCGTCGAAGGAGGCGAAGCTGTTTCGCAATAACCGCAGCCAGGCGGTGCGCATTCCTGTCGAGTTCGAGCTCCCCGGCGAGAAGGTCCTGATCAGCCGTGAAGGCGACCGCCTTGTCATTGAGCCGATCCGCAAAGCTGGGCTCGGCGCGTTGCTCGCCCAATGGGCAAACGAGCCGCCGCTCGGCCCCGAGGACGATCTTCCCGAATCAATGATGCGCCAGTCGAATCCGAGGACATTTTTTGATGCGGTTCATGCTGGACACCAACATCATCAGTGACATGATCCGAAATCCGGCTGGCAAAGCCGCCAATGCAGTGGACCGCGAGGGAGACGACGCCATTTGCACAAGTATCGTGGTTGCCTCGGAATTGCGATATGGCTGTGCCAGGAAGGGATCAACCAAGCTGCTCAAAAAAGTCGAGCAATTGCTGGCTGAGATTCCGGTCTTGCCGCTCGATGTGCCGGCGGATGCAGAGTATGGCGCCCTTCGTGCAGAACTGGAGGCCGCCGGCCAACCCATTGACTATACGACCTTTTTATTGCTGCGCACGCCTGCGCTGTGGGCATCACTTTGGTAACGGCCAATACGGGCGAGTTCATCCGAATCCGCAACCTCAAGATCGAGAACTGGCTGGAGTAGTGCTCGGTCTAATATCAAGCAGCCGGAAACAGCTTCCAGCGGCCCGGGCGGAATGCTACCCGGCTCTTCTGGGCCGCGGGATGGTCGACGGGCAGCTCGATCTCGACGCGCTGGCGTTCGCCGCCGATCTCGAGTTCCACCCGGCGGGTGCCGGCGACGCGGCGGCTGGCGACCACCGTGCCGGCGATGCAGCCAGAGCAGCCGCTCAGCAATTCGACGTCGTGCGGGCGGAAGTACAGCCTGGCATTGCCGCTGGCGGCGTCCGGCGCCGACAGCCCGATCGGGCGATCGGCGAGCCAGACCTCGCCATTCTCGACCTTGACGGGAAGCGAGCTCGATTCGCCGATGAAGCCATAGACGAAAGGCGAGTTCGGCCTGTCATAGATGTCATCGGCGGTGCCGACCTGCTCGATGCGGCCCTGGCTCATCACCACGACGCGGTCGGCAAGCTCCAGCGCCTCTTCCTGGTCGTGGGTGACGAAGACGGTGGTGTGGCCGGTGGCGTCATGGATGTCGCGTAGCCAGCGGCGCAGTTCCCGGCGCACCTGCGCATCGAGCGCGCCGAACGGCTCGTCGAGCAGAAGCACTTTGGGTTCGATCGCCATGGCGCGCGCCAGCGCGACGCGCTGGCGCTGGCCGCCGGAAAGCTGCGCCGGATAGCGCTTCTCCAGGCCCGAGAGCTGGACCAGGTCGAGCAGCTCGGAGGCGCGGCGGCGGATCTCCTGCGCCGGCGGCCGCGTCGAGCCCTGCCGGACCTTGAGGCCGAAGCCGATATTGTCCGAGACCGTCATGTGCCGGAACAGCGCGTAGTGCTGGAAGACGAAGCCGACATTGCGCTCCTGGATCGATTTGTGCGAGGCGTCCTCGTCGCCGAAGAAGATCTTGCCGCGCGTCGGCCGCTCCAGCCCGGCAATCAGCCGCAGCAGCGTCGTCTTGCCCGAGCCCGACGGCCCCAGCAACGCGATCAGCTCGCCCGACTTGATGTCGAGCGACACGTCATGGAGCGCGGGAAACCGCTCGAACTCCTTGCGCACATTGGCAACGCGAACTTCCATCAACAGTCCCTTTGTAGTGGCTGCATGCCGTTATCCCAAAACCGGGTCCCGCTTTTGGGCGACATGCATCAATGTCCACGCGCGGCGGCGATCTCGGCGCCGTAACGCATCTCGAGCAGTGTCTTCAGGACCAGCGTCACCAGCGCCAGGCCGGCCAGCAGCGAGGCGACGGCAAAGGCGCCGACGGCGTTGTATTCATTGTAGAGGATCTCGACATGCAGCGGCATGGTGTTGGTCAGGCCGCGTATGTGGCCCGACACCACCGAGACCGCGCCGAACTCGCCCATGGCGCGCGCATTGCACAAGAGCACGCCGTAAAGCAGCCCCCATTTGACGTTGGGCAGCGTCACATACCAGAAGGCCTGCCAGCCATTGGCGCCGAGCGACAGCGCGGCCTCCTCGTCGCCATTGCCCTGCTCCTGCATCAGCGGGATCAGCTCGCGGGCCACGAAGGGGAAGGTGACGAAGATGGTGGCCAGCACAATGCCGGGCACGGCGAACAGGATGACGATGCCATGAGCCTTCAGCCAGGCGCCGAGCAGCCCCTGGGCGCCGAACAGAAGCACGTAGACCAGGCCCGAGATGACCGGCGAGACCGAGAACGGCAGGTCGATCAGCGTGGTCAGGAAGGCCTTGCCCTTGAACTCGAACTTGGCGATCGCCCAGGCGGCCGAGATGCCGAAGACGACATTGAGCGGCACCGAGATCGCCGCCACCAGCAGCGTCAGCCGGATCGCCGAGCGCGTATCGGGATTGCCGAGCGCTTCGGTGTAGGCGCCGACGCCCTTGGCGAAGGCTTCGTTGAAGACGATGATCAGCGGCAACAGCAGGAAGATGCCGAGGAAGGCGAAGGCGATCGCCATCAGCACGGCCTGCGCCGGGCGGCTTTCGGTCACCGCCGCCGAGCGGCTGTCGTGATGCGGCTCGTAGGATTTGATCTCCGGATCAGCCATAGCGCTTGCGGCTCCATGTCTGCGCCAGGTTGACGATGAGCAGCATCAGGAACGACAGCGCCAGCATGATCGCGGCGATGGCGGTCGCCGCCGGGTAATTGTACTCCTCCAGCCGGATGACGATCAAAAGCGGCGCGATCTCGGACTTGTAGGGCAGGTTGCCGGCGATGAAGATGACCGAGCCGTATTCGCCGACGCCGCGCGCGAAGGCCAGCGCGAAACCGGTGACGATGGCCGGCGCCAGGCCCGGGAACAGCACCCGGGTGACGATCTGGAAGCGGCTGGCGCCGAGCGTGGCGGCGGCCTCCTCCACCTCCTTGTCGATCTCCTCCATGATCGGCTGCACGGTGCGCACGACGAAGGGCAGGCCGATGAAGACCAGCGCGATGACGATGCCGAGCGGCGTGTAGGCGACCTTGAGCCCAAGCGGCAGCAACAGCTTGCCGATCCAGCCATTGGGCGCGTAGAGCGTGGTCAGCGCGATGCCGGCCACCGCCGTCGGCAGCGCGAAGGGCAGGTCGACCATGGCATCGACGATGCGGCGGCCGGGAAAGCGGTAGCGCACCAGCACCCAGGCGACCAGCGTGCCGAACACGACATTGACGGCGGCCGCGACAAAGGCGGTGCCGAAGCTGATCTCCAGCGCGTTGATGGTGCGGCGGTCGGTGGCGATCGCCCAGAAATCGGTCCAGCCCAGCGCCGCGGAGCGCCAGATCAGCCCCGACAGCGGAATGAGGATGATGAGGGTCAGGTAGGCAAGCGAGAAGCCTAGCGTCAATCCGAAACCCGGAATGACGCTCGGCTGTCGAAACCGCCAACCCGCCCGAGCGGGTGCTGTGATCATATCGTCCTGAATATCGACTGCTTACTGGGGCTTGTAGATCTGGTCGAATATACCACCATCGCCGAAATGGTAAGGCTGTGCTTTCTTCCAGCCGCCGAATTGTGGGTCGTCGATGGTGACCAGCTTGATCGGCGGTAGCTTGGCCAGGTCCTCTGCCGGCACCAGATCGGGCTTGGCCGGACGATAGTGGTTCTTGGCGATGATCGTCTGCGCTTCCTTGGAATAGAGCCAGCCCAGATAGGCTTCGGCGACCTTGCGCGTGCCCTTGGCATCGACATTGGCGTCGACCAAAGCGACCGGCGGCTCGGCCAGGATCGAGGTCGGTGGATAGACGATATCGAAATTTTCGGCACCGAACTCGTCGAGCGCTAGATAGGCCTCGTTTTCCCAGGCAATCAGCACGTCGCCCAGGCCCTTTTGCGCGAAGGTCACCGTCGAGCCGCGCGCACCGGTATCGAGCACCGGAGCGTTGGCATAGAGCTTGCCGACGAACTCCTTCGTCTTGGCCTCGTCGCCACCGTCATTGGCGTTGGCATAAGCCCAGGCGGCGAGATAGTTCCAGCGTGCGCCGCCCGATGTCTTCGGGTTGGGCGTAATCACCTGGACGCCGTCCTTGACCAGGTCGTTCCAGTCGTGGATGCCCTTGGGGTTTCCTTTGCGGACGAGGAAGATGATGGTCGAGGTGTAGGGTGCCGAATTGTTCTCGAATTTCGTGCGCCAGTCCGGATTGATCTTTTTCGACTTGGAGACGATGGCGTTGATATCGCCTTCGAGCGCCAGCGTCACCACGTCGGCGTCGAGGCCGTCGATCACGGCCCGGGCCTGTGCGCCCGATCCACCGTGCGACTGCTGGATGGTGACCGTTTCCCCTGTCTCGGCTTTCCAGTGAGCGGCGAAGGCCTCGTCATAGGCCTTGTAGAGCTCGCGTGTCGGATCGTATGACACGTTGAGAATGGTGGTATCGGCGAACGCGAAACCGAGCGTGCCGAACTGGACAGACGTGGCGACCAGTGCGCCGAGCAGTCTCCTGAAACGAGGTTTGGTCATTTCTGCCTCCGTTGAACCCGCGTCAAATCTACCGAATTGGTAGAATTTAGATGCATTAAATGTTGCCTTTTTTGTTGTTTTGGAGAAAATCTTGGACCTGATTTCGCGGTGCGGAGAAACATTTTCCTCAAACGTCCGCTGGCGAATCCCCATCGACCTATCTAGGAACAAGCGGGGCCGAAGCAAGGCTGTGGCATTTGGTCGGCACGCTATCCGGCTGGACTGGGAAATCGAAGCGCTGCTTGGCGGAGAGATCGTGGTTCAGCGTGAAGGTGCCGCCATTCGCGTGCATAGTTCTTGAATCCGGCCGAGTGCATCGCGCCGAGCAGCAGCTTGCGATTTGCCGTCGCTTCGCTTGCGGTACAGGAAAATTGTCCGTTCCGGCGTAACGGATATCCGGGCGGATCGAGGGGCCGGCAACGCGGACGAAGTCGGCGGGCAGGGCGTCGGCGCGGGCTGGGAGGAGATTGCGGGTAAAGGAACTAGCGTCGCGAGTATTGTCGCGAGGCGCCGTACCTCAGGCGAAGAAGCGCAATCCCCTGAATCGCTTGCGCAATCTTATTCAACAAACACCTTCACACTTGCCGCGCGTCCCGCCGCATCGATTACGGTCAAGGTCGAGTAGCCGGTGCCGTCCGGTTGCCATGTCGCGGTGCGCCGGCGGTCGATGCCGGTCAGCGGCTTGCCGTTGGCCAGCCAGCGGAACGGCGCGCGCCCGCCTTGCAGCTTCAGTACCAGCGGCGAGGCGTCGGCCGAGTTGGTGGCGAGATCGACGCGGGCGCCGTCGGGCGGAAAGATAATGGTCGGCGCGGGCTCTGTGGGGGTCGAGGCCTGAACCAGGCCGTCGGACCCGGCGCCGAAGCGGGCAAGCGTCACAGGCAGGTCGTTGCGTCGAGGAGTGAAGGCGCCGGGGGGCTTGCCCGGCAGCGGCACGGTGGCGAGACCCGAGCGGACAAAGCCCTCGAACAGAATTGGGGCTGCCGACACATAGCCGGACAGGCCAGGCACCGCGCCTGCATCGGCCCGGCCGACCCAGACGCCCAGCACGTAACGGCCGTCGAAGCCGACCGACCAGGCATCGCGGTAGCCATAGGAGGTGCCGGTCTTGTAGGCGATGCCGCGCTGCAATGCACCCTCGGGCGGCTTGACGCCCGACAGAATGTCGATGATTTGCCAGCTCGCCTGGTCATCGAGGATGGTCGCGGTGGTGCGCTCGGCATAGGCCGGCTCGGTGCCATCATGCAGCGTGTGCGTCTTGCCGCCATTGGCGAGCCCTGTATAGAGCTGGACGAGATCGCGCAGCGTAATCCCAACGCCGCCAAGGCCGATGGCCAGGCCCGGCGCCTCGTTGACCGGCAGGATCGGGTTTACCCCAGCCTGGCGAAAGCGGGCCGTCAGCCGCGCGGGACCGACCGCGTCGAGCACGCGGATCGCCGGCACGTTGAGCGACAATTGCAGCGCCTCGCGGATGCTGACGTCGCCCTGGTAGCCCATATCGAAATTCTTCGGCCGGTAGCCGCCGAAATCGGCCGGGCTGTCCTCGATCAACATTTCCTGTGCCACCAGTCCCTGTTCGAACGCGAGGCCGTAGATGAACGGCTTCAGCGTCGAGCCCGGTGAGCGCACGACCTTGGTCATGTCGATCCAGCCGGAGCGGCTGGCGTCAAAGAAATTGGCCGAGCCGACTTCGCCCAGAATATCGCCGGTCCGGGAATCGGCCAGCACCATGGCGACGGAGAGACGCGCCCCAAGCTTGGCGGCTGCGTCGCGCGCTACCTGTTCCAGCCCTTCCTGGACGCTCTTGCGGATCGTCAGCTTGAGCGGCTGGCCGGGAACCGCCTTGGGCAGCATCGCATAGGCGGCGTGCGCGGCGAGCGCCGGCAAGCTACGGCGCAGGCCAGACACATCGTCGAGCGCGGCGCGCGCGGCCTCGCGTTCGCCAAGCAGGCCAGCCGAGGCCATGCGGGACAGCACGCGGTCGCGGGCGGCGTGCGCGATCGCGAGGTTGCGGTCGGGCCGGCGCTTCTCCGGCAGCTGCGGCAGGGCGACGAGAAGCGCGGCTTCCGAGACGGTGAGCCGCTTCGGCTCTTTACCGAAATAGGCGAGCGAAGCGGCGCGCACGCCTTCGAGATTGCCGCCATAGGGCGCCAGCGTCAGATAGCGTTCGAGGATCTCGCGCTTGGACAGCCGCCGCTCGATCTGGATGGCGCGCAGCATCTGCTTGAGCTTGGAGCCGAGGCTGCGGCTGTCGCGCGGCTCGATCAGGCGGGCGAGTTGCATCGACAGCGTCGAGCCGCCGGACACGATGTGGCCACTGGTGGCGAACTGGCCGGCGGCGCGGGCAAGCGCCAGCACATCGACGCCTTCATGGTTCCAGAAGCGCTTGTCCTCATAGGTGACCAACATGTCGACGAACTGCTTGTCGACCTGGTCGAGGCGGGTTTCGAGCCGCCAATAGCCGTCAGGCGTGGCGAAGGCGCGCAAAAGCTGGCCGTCGCGGTCCTGGACTTCCGTCGAGACGGTAAGCTTTTCAGGAAGCGGAGGCGGGAAGGCGCGGTCGAGCTGCCACAGGGTAGCGGCGGAAACAGCAATAACAGCCACCAAGGAGGTGCTAGCGATAGCCGCGCGGCGCAGGAATTTTCTTGAGGGCATGGCGCTGCCCCTCATCCGCCTGCCGGCACCTTCTCCCCGCATAGTGGCGGGGAGAAGGGAGCTGTCGCAATCGTCGGCGCCTTTTCTGTAACGTTGAAAATTGGCGAAAGCCTTGGTGCAGGCCCCTTTCTCCCCGTCACTAAACGGGGAGAAGGTGCCGGCAGGGCAATGAGGGGCAGCGCAAACTTCACGTTCATGTCCGCCTCGACACCTTACGGCGCCTTGACCTCCATCACGCCGGTGGCGGTGCGGGCCGAATATTGCGGCCGGTACATGTCCTCCACCGTTGCGGCCGGATGGGCGTAGGTGCCCGGCGTCACGGCGCGCACGACATAGGCGAGTGTCAGATTGTGGTCGTGGTCGCCGTCACTGGGGTTGAAGGCGGCGACGAAACGGTCGTCGCGGAATTCCAGATGCGCGGCGTCGGTCTGTGCCAGCCAGGAGAAGTTCGACAATTGCGCGCTGGAGACCAGGCCGGGATTGTCGATCTCGAAGCCGGCCGGCAAAAGGTCGGTGATCAAAAGGCGCGAAGGCCAGTTGTTCTGTTCATTGACCTTGAGCACGACGACATAGCGTTCGTTCTGGGTTGCCTCCGTCACATTGGCTTCGGTGCCGTCGAGCTTGTAATAGGTGCGCTCAATGGTGAACCCGTCACCCCCGGCCGGCAAGGGCTGCACCGGCGATGCCACGGTGGTGACGACGGCCTGCAGCGGGGTCTTGCCGGTGTTGGCGATGGTGAGCGGGCTGTCGGCCACATCGCTGCCGTTGATCTGGCTGGAATAGCCGCCGGAATGCGGTGCACCGTTGACGGAAAGCGTGATCGAATCATTGCCTTGTCTGAGGGCGCGGGCCGCCAGCAGCATCCAGGATTCATCCTGGGTGCTGGTCCAGCGGACCTCGGCGCGTTCCCTGGTCACCAGCTTGATCAGCTCCGGTACGACCGACGGCACCGGCTTCGATTCCGCCGCAAGCGCCAGCATTGCCGCCCCGTCGCGCAGCGCCGAGCCGTAGTCGGAGCGATAGTAGTCATAGGCTGTGCTCGACTTGGCGAGCTGCAGGGCGGTCTTGAACGTCGCTTCCGAACGCTGTGTGTCGCCATACAGCGCCAGGCTCGCCGCCAGTTGGGCAACGGCCATCGGGCTGGTGAACGCCTCGAGCTGGGTGTCCGCGTAATAGCGCAGGTCGCCGATCGAGGCCTTCTTGTTGCGGGCAAGCACGTAGAGCGCGTAGGCGATCTCGCTGCCCCGGTCCTGTACGCTCTGATCGTAACCGAGCGAGTTCTGCAGATTGCCCAACGCCTGGTTCATGGCGAGCGCCGGCACATCGTATTTCTGCTCGCGCGCCCTGGTCAGGAAGTCGGTGACATAGGCGTCGAGCCATAGATCGCCGGAGCCCGGGCCCCACAGGCCGAAGCTGCCGCCCGAAGCCTGGTAGCTCAGCACCTTGTAGATCGCGTCCTGGATGCGGCCATGCAGCTCGGGATCGCTCTCCATGCCGACGCCCGAGGCCATTTCGTTGACATAGAGCAGAGGCATCGCTCGGCTGGTGGTTTGCTCGGCGCAACCATAGGGGTAGCGGTCGAGCGTCATCAGGAGCGAGGGCACATCGAAGGCCGCCGCCTGCGAAACGCCGACACTGACCGAAGCGCCGTCGAGCAGGCTTGCCGCCAAAAGCTCCTTGTCGACGCGCAGCGCGCCGCCATCGCCCTTGAGGTCGACCACCATGCGGGTGGTGACCGGCAGTTGTGCCGGACGGACCGGCACGTAGAGCGTCTGCTCGACCTTGGTGCCGTCGGCGTGCGCTAGCTTGATGGTGAGCGAGGCATTGCCTGCCGTCTGTGCGATCAGCGGCACGGTCAGGGTCTGGCGCTTGCCCTGCGCCAGCGTCAGTTTCTGGGGCAGGGGCTTGTCGCCCGTCGAGAGGTCCCCCGTCGTGTCGATCGACAGCGCATAGTCGCCGGCCGGACCGTCGGTGTCCGCAATGTCGAGCCGCATGACGGCGGCGTCGCCGGGCGCCAGGAAGCGCGGCAGGCCGGCGGTGATCACCACCGGATCGCGCACGATCACGTCCGACTGGGCGTGGCCGACCGCTTCCTTGGTCCAGGCGACGGCCATGACGCGAACCGTGCCGTTGAACTGCGGAATATCGAAGTCGACGCGTGCTTTGCCGTCGGCATCGAGCTGCACCGGGCCGGAGAAGAAGGCGACCAGCTTTTCGGTCGGCGGACTGCCCTGCGCCTGCATGTTGGCGCCGTCGCCGCCGGTCCTGAGCTTGCCCATGGTGCCGAGAGAGCCGTCGATCAGGCGGCCGTAGAGATCACGGATTTCCATGCCCAGCATGCGCTGGCCGAAAAACCAGTTCTCAGGATCCGGCGCCTTGTAGTTGGTCAGGTTGAGGATGCCGACATCGACGGCGGCGACAGTGACATAGGCGTTGCTGCCGGGCTCTACGCCGGCGACCGCGACCGGGATCGACAGCTGCTGGCGCGGCATGGTCTTGTCCGGCGGGGTAAGGGTGACGGCGAGCTTCTTCGAGCCCGGATCGACCTTCAGCCATTTCACGCCGATGGCGCGGGCCGGCATGCGGCTTTCCTGCGCGTCGCCAGGCCGGAACAGGGTTGCCGTGACATATGCGCCGGCGCCCCAGTCGTCGCCGACCGGGATGTCGACCGTGCCGCCGCCGGCCGGCACCGACGCCGTGACGGTCTTCAACAGCTTGTCGGAACCGATGTTGACCAGAAGTTCGCCGGCAAAGTGCGGCGAGACCTTGAGCCTGGCCACTTCGCCGGCGGCATAATTGTCCTTGTCGAGGGCGATCTCGAGACCATCAGGCGTTTCGGTAGTGGTGGAGGAGACATACCAGCCGCCATCGAACTCATAACTGGTCGCGGGTCCTTCCGGATCCGCTGTCTCGACCTCGAGCCGGTAGCGGCCCCAGTCGACCGGGATCGACACTGTCGCCTCGCCATCGGCGCTAAGGTCGACCTGGCCATTGGCGATCGATTTGGTGAAGGTGACAGGTTCGTAATTCCATGAGTTGTTGGAGCGGTACCACTGGTAATTGCGCTCGACCTTGACCAGCGACCATTGCGCTCCTTTCAGCGCCTCGCGCTTGCCGTCGGGGTCGACGGCGATCAGGCTGAACTTCGCCGTGCCGCCCTGCGGCACCTCGTCGTCAGCGAAATCCGGCCGGATGCCGATCATGTGGCCTTGCGGGCGGATGCCGATGTTGAGCGAGCGCTCGATTGCGCGGCCGCCGGTCTCACGCATGCGGACCGTCACCTTGGCGTCGATGAGCTTCGTGGTCGACGGCAGTTGCTCGACGGAGACCGGGAAGGTCGCCTTGCCATCCTCGCCGACCACCGGAAGATCGGTGAACGGGGTGACGGTCGGTTCCGACGACTGCTCGTCGGCAAGGCCAAAGGAATAGCCGTTGAAGCGGTCCCAGTCACGCGCGGTCGACAAGGTCAGTTCGCCTTCGAGCGCGAGGCCAGCAGCCGGTGCGCCATAGAGAAAGCGGCCGTCGACGGTGATGTTGGCGGTTTCGCCCTGCGCGATCTCCTGCTTGTCGGCCTTCATGTCGAATTCGATGCGGTCCGGCACGAAATCCTCGACCAGGAACATCTGGCTGGCGACGGCCGGTTGCTTGGGATCGGTATAGATCGATACCGACCAGGTGCCGCGCATGGCGTTTGGCTGGAGCGGCAGATCGACGGCGTGCCCGCCGGCTGACGCGCCATCGCTGACGACGCGGCGATCCTCGACGCCGTCCGGGCGCGAGAAGATGAAGGTCAGCGGCAGGTTCTCGACCGCCTTGGCGGCGCCGTCACGGGCAAGAGCCGCAACATGCACCTCCTCGCCGGCGCGGTAGATGCCGCGCTCGGTCCAGGCGTAGACATCGAGCGCGCCCGGCGCTGCGCGTCCAGTGACGCCGCGGTCGGACAGGTCGAAACCGGCGCGGGCCATGTCGAGGAAGACAAAGTCGTTATCGCCCTGCCTGGCCATCAGCACGGCCGGCACCATGCCACCGTCGCCGCGTGTTAGGCCGGGATTGAACACGGCATGACCATCGGTATCCGAAGTCGCGGTGCCGAGGATCTCGTTGTTGCGGGCAACCAGCGTCAGTTCGGCGCCCGCTATCGGCTTGGCGCTGCCCAGCGAACGGGCATAGACATTGAGCCCGTCCTGACCGGTATAGGTCGAGAGGCCGATGTCGGAAACGACGAACCATTGCGTGGCCATCGAGTTGTAGTCGTCGCTCTTCTCGCTGACAGCCTGGGCAGTCAGCACATAGACGCCGGGCTTGCGCCGCGGCAGCGCCTCGTCGACCGGGAAGGAGGTGGTGACCTCCTTGTTCAGGTCGTTGGCGATGTCGAGCTGGCCTTCCCAGACCGGCTCGCCCATCTGCTCGGAAATGTTTGAGATGTCGTAGCTGTCGAGCCGATGCAGGAACTGGTAGCCGGACAGAAGCTGGGCCAGCGAGCGGTCGCCGATGCGATAAAGCTTCATCTCGGCGGCGTTCATGTTGACGGTGACGACGGGGATACCACGGCGCGCGCCGGCCGGCAGCACGAAGCTGTCGCCGGTGAAGCGGGCCGAAGGCGCACGGTCCTGCACATAGATCGACAGCACGACGGGCGCGGCGGTCACTTCGCCGATGGCGGCCGGCAGGCCGGCGCGGAAGGTCACGTCATAATGCTGGCCGTGTTCCAGTCCTTCGACACAAATCTGCTTGTCCTTGGCTTCAACGCCTTTGGGCGGCTGGTTGTCGACGGTGACGAATTGTGCGTAATCGACGCCGGTCTTGACCAGTTCCTCGGAGAATTGGGCGCAGATGCGCGGGGCGCTGGTGTCGGCATCGACGGTGTGGTCGATGACGCGGAAACCCTTGCGAGCCTTGAGATCGGAATAGTCGGCCTGGACCGCAGGCGAAGGTACCAGGGCAAGGCTGGCTTCATAGGCCTGCAGGGCGGGGCGATAGAGGTCGCGCTTGTCGAGGCCGGAGCCGATGAGCGCCAGCGTCTCCGCGCGCGTCCTGGCTGTACGCAGGAGCTTGTAGGCATTGAAGGCGGCCGACGTACCGTTTGCCGGCAAGGTGGAGGCCTCGGATGTGTTGGCCGCCGGCTGCACGGCAAGCGTCTCGCGCGCCAGGTTGAGCCAGAGCTGGCCATCGTCGGGCATGACAGAGACCGCGGCCTCGTATTTCTGCACGGCAGTGCGATGATCGCCGGTGAGCACCGCCTGCTCGGCCGCCGTGGTCAGCGCGGCCATGCCCTCGGTCGGCCTGTCATAGGCCGGGCCGAGCAGCCTGTTGCGGTATTGCTGGGCCTGGTCGGCCATCCAGTTGGGGAAGAAGGCGAGTTCCGGCGGCGCGCCGATGTCGGGGTCGCCGTCGATATTGACGACCTTGCCCGCGACCGCGCCGTTGAAGGGCTTCAACTGGTTATAATCGGATTTGAGGAAGCACCATTTGGCCTTGATGTTATAGGTGAAGGCGCGGCAGGCGGGATCGCCCAGGCAGGTGGTCTTGCATTGATCGAGCGTGACATTCTGGTCCGACCGGAGGTCGAAACCGAAATAGTCGGAATTGTCGGTCGTTGCGACTCGCCGTGCTTCGGCCGCTTGCGCGACGTTACCCCAGGCCAAGACATTGGCCCAGGCGAAGAAGAGAAGGATCAGGAAAGACAGACCACGAGCCGCGCGCATTGCCATAACACCCTCCAGACAATTTGCAGACGTCCGGGCATGTTCAAGCTTCACTCAGGCTTGTCAACATGAGGACGCGGCAGGGTTCCGCCTGCCAACGGTTTCCTTTCCGGCCAACAGCCGGTAGTACCTCCATAGGACAGGGGATCACGCATTCTTGCGGCAACGCAAAAGGTGTGAATTCCAAGCCCGTCCTATTTCAGACAATTGGATTGTGGCCCCTTTACGAGCGCTTCAGAACTTCATTCCAATTTTAGGTTTGTAAAGTAGGTTGTCTTAATGCCGGCGTATGAAAGGCAGATGTCAGGGGGTACCGAGCCAAAGCGCGTGCTTTCGCGCGCGCTGCTTCTGGCCGTGATCTGCTGCTCGCTGATCGCCGGGCTGGGACCGGCGGCCGCCTTCGAAATCTTCGGCATCAAGCTGTGGGGCTCATCGAGCGATGAGGATGCCGACATCGTCGATCCGATGCGCTACGCCGTGACCATCTCCGCGCCCGACGCCGACAAGGACCTCGTGAAAAAGCTCGAAAACGCCTCGGCGCTGAAGAGCGACGAAGACCATCCCGTCTCCGGCTCGCTCGGTCTGATGGCCAAGGCGCGCAGCGATCGAGAACAGCTTGTGGCGGCGCTCTACGCCGATGCCCGCTACGAAGGCGTCGTCACTATCACCATCGAGGGCAAGCCGCTGGACGAATTGCCGCCGGACGCCGAATTCAAGGGTCCGCAGCCCATTCCCGTGGCCGTCAACATCGCCGCGGGTCCCAAATTCACCCTCGGCGATATCCGGCTGGAGGGTGACGCCGCTGGACTGATGAGCGCCGATTACGGCCTGATATCAGGCGGCGACGCTGGGTCTGGCGCGGTGCTCAAGGCCGAGGCGCTGATAGTGCGCACGCTGAAGGAGCAGGGCAGGCCGCTGGCCGAGGTGACCAGCAGGCACATCGTCGCCGACCATGACACGTCGACCCTCGACGTGACGCTGACGGTTGCTGCCGGGCCAGTCGCCGGCTATGGCGCGACCACGGTGGAAGGCACCGAGAAGGTCGACCGCGACTTCACCGAATACATGACCGGGCTGAAACGTGGCCGGCAGTACTCGCCTCAGGAGATCGACGATGCGCGCGACAGGCTGCTGGCGCTCGAGGTCTTCAACAGCGTGACTTTCAAGGAGGCCGACAAGCTCGATGCCGAGGGCAACATTCCGATCGGCGTCCAGGTCAGCGAGCGCAAGCCGCGTTATTTCGGACTGGGCGGCACCTTCTCGAATACGGAAGGGCTGGGGCTGGAGGGGTATTGGGGCCATCGCAACCTGTTCGGCCGGGCCGAGAAGCTGCGCATCGACGGAGCCATCAGCGGCATCGGCAGCAATGACCTGTCCGAATTGAACTACAATGCCGGCATCATGTTCGAGAAACCCGGCGTGATCGGGCCGGCATCTAAATTCTTCGCCGGCATCAAGACCGTGCTCGAACATCCCGACGCCTACGACCATTTCTCGGTCAAGGGCAACACCGGCCTGTCCTATGAACTGACCAAGAACCAAACCGTGTCGGCCGAGGTCGCGCTCGACTATTCACGCATCCACGATTCCTTTGGCAAACATAAATACCTGATCGCCAGCATCCCGCTGCAATATGTCTATGACAACAGGGACGTCAGGCTGAACCCGACCAAGGGCTTCAGGTTGCTGGCCTATGCCGAGCCGAGCTACGACATATTGAGCGGTGCCGCCTTCCTCAAGCTGAAGGGCGAGGGATCGGCCTATCAGTCGCTGGATACCGCTTCGAAATTCGTGCTGGCGGAACGTGTCGCACTTGGCTCGATCGTCGGCACCAGCCTGCACAACGTGCCTGCCGACCGGCGTTTCTATTCCGGCGGCGGCGGCTCGGTGCGCGGCTATGCCTATCAGGGCATCGGCCCCAAGGATTTCACCGGCCAGCCGATCGGCGGCCTGTCCTTCTTCGAGACCTCGGTTGAAATGCGTATCGCCATCACCGACACGATCGGCATCGTGCCGTTCGTCGATGCCGGCACGGTATCGACGAAGTCGTTCCCCGATTTTTCCGACGTCAAGGTGGGCGCCGGTGTCGGCTTGCGCTATGTGACGCCATTCGGGCCGCTGCGTATCGACGCCGCCGTGCCGCTCAACCGCGACCCAGGCGACCCTCATTTCGGCATCTATGCCGGCATTGGCCAAGCGTTTTGAACATGAAGACGGTCTGGCGCATCCTTCGCATTTTTCTCTACACGCTGCTGATCGTGGTAGCAGGCGCCATCGGCGCGCTTTTCGTGCTGACCAAGACCGAGCGTGGACGCGACAATCTCGCCGGCATCATTTCGAGCCTGGCCTCGAGCGACGAGCGTAAGGTCACCGTCAGCGGCATCGACGGTATCTGGTCGGGCGCGCTCAGTGTCGACCATGTCGTGCTGGAGGACCGCGAGGGCGCCTGGCTGGTGGCGCGCAAGGTGGCCATCGACTGGTCGCCGCTGGCACTGTTGTCCAAAAACTTCAGCGCCGACCGCATCGCGGCGGAGCGCATCGAACTTGCGCGTCTGCCGGTGGCCGGCACGCAGCAGCCGGCGCAAGGCGGCGCGACGACGCTGCCGGTTTCCATTGATATCAAGCAGATCGACTTGCCGGAAGTCGCGCTCGGCCAACAACTGGCCGGCAGCGGCATCGCCGAACTCGCCGCCAAGGCCTCGGTGAAGGCCGACGCCGCACCGCTGTCGGTCGAGACGGTGCTCAACATTACCCGCCATGACGGCAAACAGGGCAATGTCGACGCGCAGATCCATTTCGCGCCAGCGGACAACAAGCTCGACCTCAACCTCAAGGCGTCGGAACCGGCCGGCGGCATCATCGCCAATCTGCTCAATCTGCCGGACACGCCGCCGGTCGACATCGTCGTCTCGGGCACCGGGCCGCTGGCCAACTGGAGTGGCGTCGGTACCTTCCTTGTCGATCATCGGATCGTAACCCAGCTCACCGGCCGCCATCAGCTCACCGACAAGGGTAACTATCTCGAAGCCAAGGGCGACGGCGATTTCGCCCGCTTCCTGCCGGAGAACCTGAAACCATTGTTTGCCGGTAAGACCAGCTTCGATATGGCGGGCACCGCCACGACGGCGGGCGGGATCAGTGTCGACCGGGCCAACATCGACAGTGATGCCGTGCACGGCACCGCGACCGGTATCGTCGATCCCGCCGGAGCCAGCGATCTTTCGGTCGAACTCGCCGCCAAGGGGCCACCCGTGGTGGTTAGCGTCGGCAGCAAGGCGCAGCCGATCACGCTGGCGATCAAGAATGCCACCGCCCGGGCGTTCGGCGACGGCAAGGCGCCGGTCGTCGATATCGGCGCCTCCTTCGTTTCGATCGTCGTCGGCGGGACGCGGCTAGACGACCTGGCGGCGCAGATACACTCCGACGGGTTCGACATCCAGAACCGCACCGGGCCGGTTACCGTCAAGCTTGGGGCCGGTGGCCTGAAAACCGACGTCGCGACGCTGGCGCCGCTGGTCACTGGCAAGGTCGATGTCGGCCTGGCTGGTTCCCTCAGCAAGGACGCCGTTGTCATCGATCAGGGCACGCTCCGGTCCGATGCGCTCAATGCCTCGCTGACGGCGACCGTGGCGCTCGCCGACCTGTCGATGCAGCTCAAGATGAATGCCGATGCCGTGGCGACCGCCTTCCCGCAGCAGATCGCCTCGGTGCTCGGCGGGCGGGTGAAGTTCTCGGCCACAGCGTCGCGCGATCCGCAGGGCTCGTTCGCCGCCAACTCGATCGAACTCACGTCCGGTTCGCTCAGCGCCAGCGGTACCGCCAGCATGCAAGGTACCGACATCCTGGCCGATATCAAAGGCAGGCTGGGTGATGTTTCGGTGCTGTCGCCGACGGTCGGCGTTCCGGTCGAGGGCGGTGTCGATTTCGCCCTGTCGGCAAGCGGCGCCATGACCGCGCCGGATTTCACGGTTTCCGCCGACAGCGATAGCCTGACGGCCTCGGGCCGCACGGTGAAGGCGATCAAGCTGACCGCGAGCGGCAAGGCCGACATTGCTAACCCTTCCGCCAATGTCTCGCTGACCGGCGCCGTCAACGACCAGCCGCTCGACATCAAGGCGGCGCTGGTGACGAGCGAAGGCAAGCGCTCGATCAATGGCTTTGCGGTGTCGCTGGGTGACAACAAGGTGTCGGGCGATCTGGCGCTGGATGACAAGTTCATGCCGCTGGGCACGCTCATTCTTTCTGCGCCTGCAATCGATCAGCTTGCGGCGCTGGCCGGCCAGGCGGTGACCGGCGACATCAACGGCACCATCCGCTTTGCCAAGAGTGGCGACGCGCCCTCCGTTGCCATTGACGCGAAGAGCACGTCGATTGCGCGCGGCGAGGTGACGGCCAGCACAATCGCCGTCAATGCCCTGATTGCCAACTATCTCAAGGCGCCGGCGATTTCAGGCTCGATCAAGGCCGATGCCGTGACGTCGGGGACCACCCAAGTCGGCGGCATCATCGTCGATCTGAAGCGCGACGGAGACTGGACGAATTTTGCCGGCGGCGCCACCGTATCCGGCATTCCAGCGAAGGCGGCGGGGCGCGTGAAGATCGCCGATGGCGTCACCAGCGTCGAGATCGCCTCGGGCGAGGCTACGATTCGCGGCATCAAGGCGGCAATTGCCGAGCCATCTATGCTCAGTATCGCCGATGGCACCACCAGCATCGAAAAATTAGCGCTCGATGTCGGCGGCGGCTCGGTGGCGCTGTCCGGTACCGCCGGCCAGACGCTCGATCTCGCGGCAAAGGTCTCCGCCTTGCCGGCTGCCCTTGCCAACGGCTTTTCGCCCGGCCTCGATGCCGCTGGAACGCTTGATGGCAGCGCTGAGGTAACGGGCTCGCCGTCGGCTCCGGACGTCCGGTTCAATGTGCAACTGGCCGGTGTCGAAACAAGCCAAACCCGCCAGACTGGGCTTGGGCAGCTCGCAGTCGACGCGGCCGGCAGCTACACCATGGCCGGCGGCGTCGTCCTCGATCACGCGACGCTCTCCGGTGACAAGGTTTCCGGTCAAGCTGCCGGCACGATCAATCCGAACGGCGCCAGCGATTTCGCCCTTGACCTCGTCTCATCCGGTCCAAGTCTGCCGCTCACGGTCGGAAGCGCCGAGAGTCCCATCAAGATCGAGGTCCGGTCGCTGTCGGCAAAGGTGGCGGGCGAGAGCACGCGGGCCCGATTGGATATGTCCGCGATCCTGCCCTCGATCGCCACGAGACCGGCGAAGGTGGACGGACTGAGCCTGGCATTGCACTCGGATGCGTTCGATCTGAAGAACCGCGCCGGGCCGGTTTCGGGCACAGTTTCGGTGGATAGGGTTGGGCTCGACAATCCCACCATCGCGCCGCTGATCGCCGGCAAGGTCACGGCCGCGCTCAGCGGGCGCCTGTCAGCCGACGCTGTCGCCATCGACAGCGGCTCGCTCAAAAGCGACGCGCTCAACAGCCAGGTCGCCGGCCTGGTGTCGCTGCGTGACGGCGCCATCGACCTCAAGCTGAAGGCGGATGCTCCATCGTCGGCCCTGCCGGCCGCAGCACGCGGCATGCTTGGCGAACGGGCGCAGTTGAGCGCCACGCTGAAGCGCGAGCCCAACGGTAATATCGCCATAGGCGGATTGACGCTGGCCTCCGGCGCGCTGACCGCACAGGGGCAGGCGAGCCTTGCCGACAATACGCTGGCCGCCGACATCAAGGGCGTGCTGGGCGATGTTTCGCTGCTGTCGAAGGATGCCAAAGGCGCTATCGCCTTTGCGCTGAATGCGCAGGGCCCGGCGACCGCGCCGGATCTGTCGCTGACCGTCGACAGCGACAAGCTTTCGGTGGCGTCGCGCGAGATCACCGGGCTCAGACTAACCGCCACCGGCAAAGCCGACGCGGCCAAGCCGGCGGCCAATGTGCAGCTGACAGGCAATGTCGCGGGCCAACCCTTGCAAGGCAGTGCGGTGCTGGCGACCGCGGACGGCAAGAGCGCCATCAATGGCCTGCTTTTGTCGCTGGGCCAAAACAGGATTTCCGGCGACCTGGCGCTGGACGACAAGTTCATACCCGAAGGCACGATCTCTCTCGACCTGCCCGATATAGGACCGCTTGCCGCATTGGCGCTGGAAAAAGCGGAAGGCGATGTGCGCGGCACGATTGCGTTCTCGAAGAACGGTGCCGCACCGCAGGTCGCCATCAAGGCTACGACCGCCTCGGTCACGCGCGGCGATCTTCAGGCGAAGGCCGTGTCGATCGACGCATTGATCGCCAATTACCTCGCCGCTCCGGTCATCTCCGGAAAAATCCATGCCGACACCGTCACGTCGGGCGGCACGGTGATCGGCGGCATCGATGTCGACCTGAAGCGTGACGGCGACTGGACCGGCTTTTCCGGCGGCGCGACGGTGAAAGGAATTCCGGCGAGGGCCGCGGGCCGCGTGAAGGCGGCAAACGGCACGACGACCATAGAGCTTGCTTCCGGCGAGGCGACCGTCCAAGGCATAAAGGCTGCCATCGCGCAGGCTTCGACCGTCACCATCGCCAATGGCACGACGACGCTGGACAGGCTGGTGCTCAACCTGGGCGGCGGCACGGCGACGGTGACCGGCAAGATCGGGCAGGCGCTCGACATCAACGCGGCGCTGGCGCGGGTGCCGATCTCGCTTGCCAACAGTTTTTCGCGGGGTCTCGATGCCGCCGGTTCGATTTCGGGCACGGTGAAGGTCACCGGGGCACCAGCCAGCCCCAGTGCGGCGTTCAACCTCGATGCTGCCGGCGTCCAGACCTCCCAGACCCGCGGCGCGGGGGTCGGTGCGGTGAGTGTCTCTTCCTCCGGCACCTTTGCCGGCAACAAGCTGACCTTCAACGCCAATGTCAGCGATGGGGCCGGCCTTGGTCTCAAGGGGGGCGGCACGGTGACGACATCAGGCACGCCGGCGCTCGCGCTCGACTTCAATGGCGCCGTGCCGTTCGGCATCCTCAGTCAGAAGCTCGCCGCGCAAGGCCTGTCGCTGACGGGGACCGCGAGTGTCAATGTGCAGGTACGCGGTCCCGCGACATCGCCGGTCATCGGCGGCAGCATCAGCACGTCGGGCGCCCGCCTGCTCGACGCGCGTTCCGGGCTTGCGGTCAACGACATCGCAGCCGAAATTTCCATCGGCAATGGCGTCGCCAGGATCAACCGGCTGACCGGGACGCTGTCGACGCGCGGCAGCCTGTCGGCCAGCGGCACGGTCGGTATCAATCCGGCGCAGGGGTTCCCGGCCGATCTGTCGATCAAGCTCACCGACGGCCGCTACACCGATGGGCGGGTGGTCACCGCCAATCTTGGCGGCGACCTGACGATCAAAGGACCGCTGACGTCGGCGCCGGTGATTGCCGGCACCGTCAACCTTGCCAAGACCGTGATCACCGTTCCGGACAAATTGCCAGGTTCGCTTTCGGCGCTCGATGTCAAACACAAGAACGCGCCCGGCGCGGTGAGGGCGCAGGACAAGGCATTGCGCCCGGCCACGACCAGCGGCAAGACGGGTGGCAGCGGCCTTGTGCTGGATGTCACCGTCAACGCGCCGAACCAGATCTTCATCCAGGGCAGGGGCGTGGACGCCGAACTCGGCGGCTCGCTCAGGCTGACCGGTCCGGCCTCATCGCCGCAAGCGGTCGGCACTTTCACGCTGCAACGCGGGCGGCTGTCGATTCTCGGCAAGCGGCTGACCTTCACCGAGGGCACGGTCGGCTTTTCTGGCTCGCTGGTGCCCTATCTCAACCTGACCGCGACAACGACCACGAGCAGCACCATCGTCACCATCGTGGTGTCGGGCGAGGCGACCAATCCGAAATTCACCTTCACCTCGGTGCCGGCGCTGCCCGAGGACGAGGTGCTGGCGCAACTGATCTTCGGGCGGTCCATGTCGAACCTGTCGCCGCTGCAGATCGCGCAACTGGCCGAAGCCGCCGGGCAACTCGCCGGTGTCGGCGGCTCGACGTCGCTGCTGGAAAACCTGCGCAGCGCGATCGGCGTCGACGATCTCGATGTCACCACCGACGAAAAGGGCGGCACGGCGGTTTCTGCCGGCAAGTACCTCAACGACCGCACCTATGTGACGATCCAGAAAGGCGACAAGCCGGGCTCGGGCAAGGCCACGATCGACCTCAACGTGGGACGCGGCGTCAAACTGCGCGGCGAGGCGACGGACGCCGGCGAAGCCAAGGGCGGCATCTTCTACGAGAAGGAATATTGAAGCGGAGACTTGGGCTGGCCCTCATCCTGGCGAGGGGCTGGTCCTGTCGCAAACCGCGCCAATGTCTCAGTTTAATCGCCTGAAGAGATTTAGTGGAAATCCGTCGCGCACTAGCAATTTTGCGCCAAGACTGTCGCTATCACGCGAACCGCTCCCCCTCCAAAGTTGCACATTCGTCAATATGTTCCCAATCCATGCCGTCTTTGACATCATGGCCTGGATGCGGAATGTTAATCGGCGGAAAGCCAACAATGGGAGTTAGTCATGACAATCTACAAGAGTAATGGCGATAGCGTTCCGGATCACATCCTGGCCATGGCCGAAGAAGCCAAGTCGGGTAAGGTCGATCGCCGCGAATTCCTAGCGCTTGCCAGCGTCTTCGGCGCTTCGACGGCCATGGCCTATGGCCTTCTGGGGCTCGCCGCGCCGACGCCGGCCAGGGCCGAGGACGTGCAGGGTAAGAAAGGCGGCGTGCTCAAGGTGGCAATGTCGGTCAAGGATCCCAAGGATCCGCGCACGGCCGACTGGTCGGAAATCTCCAATGCCGAGAGGCAGGCGCTCGAGCCGCTGGTGAAATACACCCACCAGTACACATTCGCGCCCTATCTCCTGGAAAGCTGGGACATCAATGACGACGCCACCGAGTACACGCTGCATGTGCGGCCGGGCGTCGAATGGAACAATGGTGACAAGTTCACCGCCGACGACGTGATCTACAATTTCACCCGCTGGGCCGACAAGGCCGCGGAAGGCAACTCCATGCCGGGCCGTCTCGGCAGCCTCGTCGATGACAAGACCAAGAAATTGCGCGAAGGGTCGGTCATCAAGGTCGACGACATGACCGTCAAGCTGAAGCTCACCAAACCCGATATCGCCATCATCCCCAACCTGACCGATTATCCGGCACTGGTGGTGCACAAGAGCTTCGACGAGAAGGGCGCCAACTTCAAGAACTGCCCGATCGGTACGGGTCCGTTCGAGCTCGTCTCCTACGACGTCGGCCAGAAGGTCGTCTACAAGCGCCGCGAGACCGGCAAGTGGTGGCAGGGCGAAGCCTTCCTCGATGGCGTCGAGTTCATCGATTACGGCACCGATCCGGCCGCAACGGTTTCGGCCTTCGAATCGGGCGAAGTTCAGACCAACCATGAGACGACCGCCGACTACGTCAAGATCATCGCAGACGTCGGCGCGCCGCCTTCCGAGGTCGTGACCGCCGCCACCGTGGTGTCTCGCTTCAACGTCAACGCCAAGCCTTATGGCGACCAGAAAGTGCGTCAGGCGATGTGTCTGGCCGTCGACAACTCGGTGGTGCTGCAGCTCGGCTACGGCAATGCCGGCACGCCGGCCGAGAACCACCATGTCGCGCCGATCCATCCCGAATATGTCGAGCTGCCCAAGATCAAGCGCGACATCGCCAAGGCCAAGCAGATGCTGACGGAAGCCGGCGTGATCGATTTCGAACACGAGCTGATCAGCAACGACGAGGACTACCACAAGAACACCACGGACGCGATCGCGGCCCAACTGCGCGAGGCTGGCATCAAGGTGAAGCGCACCGTGCTGCCGAGCTCGACCTTCTGGAACGACTGGACGAAATATCCGTTCTCGGAAACCAACTGGAACATGCGTCCACTTGGCATCCAGGTCATCGCCATCGCCTACCGCTCGGGTGAAGCCTGGAACGAGACGGCCTACGCCAATCCGGACTTCGACAACAAGGTCAACGAGGCGCTCGGGATCGCCGACGCGGAGAAGCGCAAGGTGGTGATGAAGGACATCGAGCAGATGCTGCAGGATTCCGGCATCATCATCCAGCCTTACTGGCGCAAGCTCTACATCAACATCAAGCCCGAGGTGAAGAACCACTCGATGCACCCCACCTACGAGCACGACTTCGGCAAGGTCTGGCTCGATCAGGCGTGACCCACAGCCTGTCGGGAGCGGGGCGCCAGCGCCTTTCGCTCCCGCGGCATCGCCGCCGTTGCATTGGATGCAGCGGCGGCGTGACGTCACAAGGTTTTTGATACAGGGTTGAACCTATCTGACCCCAACCCGGCCGGCAGGGGGGTACAATGTTCTCATTCATCGCCAGACGCATCGGCACGATACTGCTCACGATGCTGTGCCTGACGCTGGTCGTCTTCTTCCTCGTCAATCTGGAACCCAACCTGAAGAAGCTGGCGATCAGCCAGACCGAGATGCACACCTCGGCCGAACAGCTGGAAAGCTGGCTGGTCAATCACGGCTACCGGCAGAACTTTTTCGTGCGCTACGGCCAGTGGCTCGGCGTCGTGCCCAAGCAGCCGGTAACCGATCCGGCGACCGGTAAGCCGGCGCAGCGCTTCTCTTTCTGCAATGATCCGGCCGAGCCGAAGTTCTCCGGCGTGCTCCAGGGTGATTTCGGCTGCTCGACCAAATTCAAGACCACGGTGGGGGCCAAGCTATTCCCTGCGCTCGGCGCCACGGGCATCCTGATGTTCTGTGTGCTGGCGGTGATGGTGCCGGTCTCGCTGCTGATCGGCATCCTGGCCGGCATGCGCGAGGGGTCGCGCACCGACCGGGTGCTGTCGGTCGCCTCGATCGCCTCGACGGCGACGCCCGAATATGTATCGGGCGTCATCTTTACCGTCATCTTCGCCTCCTGGCTTGGCTGGCTGAACGGATCCGCCGCATCGGCAAGCCAGGGCATCACCTTCTATAACTTCACGCTGCCGGTGATCACGCTGGCCATCTACGGCATCGGCTACATCGCGCGCATGACGCGTGCCTCGATGGTCGAGGTGATGACGCAGCAATATATCCGCACCGCCCGGCTGAAGGGTCTTTCCTTCAAAAGCGTGGTGGTCAAGCACGCGCTGCGCAACGCTCTGATCGCGCCCTTCACCGTGATCATGCTGCAGTTTCCGTGGCTGCTCACCGGCGTCGTCATCGTCGAGGTGATGTTCCGCTATCAGGGCTTCGGCTACACGCTGGTCGAGGCCGCAGGCAACAACGACATCGACCTTTTGCTTGGCTGCTCGCTGGTCTCGGTGTTCATCGTCCTGATCACGCAGCTCATTTCCGATGTCGGCTACGCGTTCCTCAATCCGCGCATTCGGGTCCAGTAGGGGAGACGGCGCATGCAAGCCCAATATATCGGCGCCTCCACCGTCGTCCTCGAAGTGCTCTGGCGCTTCTGGCCGGTCTGGCTCGCGCTTCTCATCGTCATGGGCGCGAGCTTCCTCTACAAGAAGAAGCTGGCTCTCTACGGCCAACTGTTCGACAGCGGCGTCGGCATAGCGGGGGTGGCCATCTGCCTGTTCTGGCTGTTCACGGCGATCTTCGCCTCGACCATCTCGCCTTTCGATCCCCTCGGCCAGATTCCCATCATGAAGGATACACTGCCCGGAGCCATCGAACCGCAATCGGGCCTCGCTTATCTGTTCGGTGGCGACAAGCTCGCCCGCGATGTCTTTTCACGCATGGTCTATGGCAGCCAAATCGTCCTGATCATCGCGCCGGCGGCGACCGGCTTCGCGCTCATGGTCGGCATCACGCTCGGCCTGCCGGCCGGCTATTATGGCGGCAAGATCGATACCGTTTTGTCGTTCCTGGCCAATCTCGTGCTGGCCTTCCCGGTTATCCTGCTGTTTTACCTCCTGGTGACGCCGGGCATCATGGACACGCCGATCCCCTACGCGCTGGCCGGCGTTTTCTTCCTGTTCCCGATTATTTTCTTCTGCGTGCTGTTCTGGACGCGCTACAAGAACCGTTCCGACCGGATCTACATCCTGCTCGGACTGACGCTGGTGGTCGGCGGCTGGATCTATGCCGGCCTGGTGTTCGATGCCGACCCGCTGAAGATCGTGCATATCGATCCCAACCAGCTCAACATCTTCGTGGCGGTGGTGTTCGCCTCCAGCCCGGGCGTGTTCCGCATCGTGCGTGGCCTGACCATGGATATCAAGACGCGGGACTATGTGGCGGCGGCCCAGACGCGCGGTGAATCGCCATGGTACATCATGCTGTGGGAGATCCTGCCCAATGCGCGCGGACCGCTGATCGTCGATGCCTGCCTGCGCATCGGCTACACCACCATCCTGCTCGGCACGCTGGGCTATTTCGGCCTCGGGTTGGCGCCGGAAAGTCCCGACTGGGGCACTGCGATCAAGGATGCCAGCCGGCTGCTGCGTTCCTTCATCCACCCGGCACTGCCGCCGACGATCGCGCTGATGTCGTTCGTGCTGGGGCTAAACCTGCTCGCCGATTCCCTGCGCGAGCAATCGATGAAGGATTGATGGCGGGGTCCTCGACCCTACTTGCCCGGAAGAACCAAGGATTGGAGCGACCCATGAACGAGGCAGTTCGAAATCCGGCCAGGCCGAACAATGGGCCGATCATCGAGATCGAGAACCTGTCGATCTCCTTCTTCACCCGCAAGGGCGAGATACCGGCCGTGATGGATTTTTCCTGCACGGTCATGCCCGGCGAGGCGATGGGCATTGTCGGCGAATCCGGCTGCGGCAAGTCGACCGTGTCGCTCGGCATCATGCGTGATCTCTCCAACATCGGGAAGATCGTCGGCGGCAAGATCAAGTTCCAGGGCAAGGACATGGGCGAGCTCTCCGAGGAGGAGCTGCGCAGCATCCGCGGCAACAAGATCGCCATGATTTATCAGGAGCCGATGGCGAGCCTGAACCCGGCGATGAAGATCGGCCAGCAGCTAATGGAAGTGCCGCTGATCCACGACAAGGTGTCGAAGGAGGAGGCCTATAAACGTGCGCTCGAAATGGTGCGCTCGGTGAAGCTTCCCGATCCGGAACGCATGATGCGCTCCTATCCGCACCAGCTTTCGGGCGGCCAGCAGCAGCGCATCGTCATCGCCATGGCGCTGCTGTCGAAGCCGGCGCTGCTTCTCCTCGACGAGCCGACGACGGCGCTAGACGTAACGGTGGAGGCGGGCATCGTCGAACTGGTCAAGGGGCTGGGCGAGAAGTTCGGCACCTCGATGATCTTCGTGTCGCACAATCTTGGCCTGATCCTGGAGACCTGCGACCGCATCACGGTGATGTATTCGGGCGAGGCCGTCGAGACCGGCAAGATCAAGGACGTGTTCGACCGGATGCGCCATCCCTATACGCAGGGCCTTTTCCGCTCGATTCCACTGCCGGGCGCCGACAAGAACTCGCGGCCGCTGATCTCGATCCCCGGCCAGCTGCCCCTGCCGCATGAAAGGCCGAAGGGCTGTAATTTCGGTCCGCGCTGCCACCATTTCGTCGAGGGCGTCTGCAATGCCGCCGAAATCCCGATGATCGAAGTCGCGGGACATGAAGGTCATTTCTCGCGCTGCGTGCGCTTCAACGAAATCGATTGGGACGCCCTGCCGCCCGGCGCCAAAAAGGTCAATGAGAAGGTCGTGCCTGGCGCACCGGTACTCAAGATCGAGGACTTGAGAAAATACTACAAGGTTGGCGGCAGCGAGGTGTTCGGCTCAAGCGAGGGCCGCGTCGTCAAGGCCAACGAGACGATTTCGTTTACGGCGCGCGAATCCGAAACCGTCGCCATTGTCGGCGAATCCGGGTGCGGAAAATCGACGCTGGCCAAAGTACTGCTCGGGCTCGAGACGGCGAGCTCCGGCAAGGTCACGCTCGCCAACAAGGAAATCCAGTCGACCGGCATCGAGAGCCGCAGCGTCGACACGGTGTCGTCGATCCAGATGGTGTTCCAGAACCCGTTCGATACGCTCAACCCCAGCCATTCGGTCGGCTCGCAGATCATCCGCACACTGGAAAAGTTCAACGTCGGCAAGACCGTCGCCGACCGGCGCAAGCGCATGCTGGAATTGCTTGACCTGGTGAAGCTGCCGCGCGCCTTCGAGAGCCGCAAGCCGCGCCAGCTTTCGGGTGGCCAGAAGCAGCGCATCGGCGTGGCGCGCGCCTTTGCCGGCGATGCCAAGGTGGTGGTGGCCGACGAACCGGTCTCGGCGCTCGACGTGTCGGTGCAGGCGGCGGTGACCGAGCTGCTGATGGACATCCAGCGCAAGAACAAGACGACGATGCTGTTCATCAGCCACGATTTGTCGGTCGTGCGCTATATCGCCGACCGGGTCGTCGTCATGTATCTCGGCTATATCGTCGAGCAAGGTACGACCGACCAGATCTTCGCGCCGCCCTATCATCCCTACACCGAGGCACTGCTTTCGGCGATCCCGATCGCCGACACCAGCGTGGTCAAGAAGCACATCGTGCTGGAGGGCGACATACCCTCGGCGATGAACCCGCCGACAGGCTGTCCATTCCAGACGCGCTGCGGCTACAAGAGACTGGTGCCGGATAATCTCTGCGAAACCAAGGTGCCGCCGGTAAAGAACCTGGGCGACGGGCACATGAGCCTGTGCTGGCTCTCGGACGACGTTCTGGCGACGATGGAGCCGGTGATCAAGTTCGACAAGCAGCATGCCGACCATGAGGGCGTGCCGGACGACGCGCCGCATGGTGCCGGTCCGGGCTTTGCCGGTCAGCCGCCCAGCCGACCACATGGCAAGACCGCCAGTGCGGAAGCCAGCGCGGTGGGAGAGGACGCCGAGGAGACAGAAGCCGTGTGGCGAGCCCGCCGCCACGAGGTGCGCGACGAGGTCTCCGAAACAGGTGCACCGGCGACCGATGCCAACGCGACCTCCGCGCCTTTCATGCCGAGAACGCTTGGCGAGGGCCGCCAGGCAGAGAATGCGCGTGTCGCACCAATTAGCGGCCGTGCGGCCAGACCAGGCGCGGCGCGTGATGGCGCGGCCGACAGGAACCGACCCGCCGGCATCTCCAAGCCTGCCAAGCCGGACGACTTGAAATTGATATCCGGCGTAGGTCCGAAGACGGAAGCCATCCTCAATGGCCTCGGTATCTTCACCTACGCTCAAATTGCCTCGTGGAAGAAGGCCGAACGGGAGTGGGTCGACGACCATTTGAGATTCCAGGGCCGCATCGAGCGCGAGGACTGGGTCAAGCAGGCGAAGGCGCTCGCCAAGGGCGGCGAGGCGGAATACATCAAGGTGTTCGGCAGGAAGCCGCGCTGACAGATGCTGTCGTTGTAGCGGGAGCCCTTTAGCTGCCGCACTGCCTTAGCTGTTCGGCATAGTCGCGGGCCATCTTGTCGGTGGCCCGGGCATAGCTCTGGACGCCGGAATCGCCACGATTGCCGCGGCCATAGGCGGTCCAGCCGAGATAGTAGGCAAGGTAGAGATTGTAGGTGTCGTTGCGGGCGACGCCGTAGGTATCCGCTGTCTTGGAATGGTACCAGCCGACGAAATCGACGGCGTCGGAGAATTTGGTCCGGCGGGCCGCCCAGTTGCCCGTTTCGCTCTGATATTGCGACCAGGTCCCGTCCAGCGCCTGCGAGAAGCCGGTGGCCGACGAGACGTGCTTCCAGGGGATGAAACCGAGCAGTTTGGTGCGCGGCGGCCGGGCGTTGCTCTTGAAACCGGATTCCTTGCGCACGGTCGCCATCAGCACGGGGACGGGCACGCCGTATTTCTGCTCGGCGCGTTCGGCGGCCGACTGCCAATTGTCGAACCAGCCGTCATTCTGGTCGAAGACGGCGCAGACATTGTTGATGTGGCTGGGGGCCGTCGCACAGGCCGAAAGTGCCAGCAGCATACCAACCGCTACAATTTTACTAAAACTTGACCTACGCATCGGCAGAGCAATAGGCTCAAATCATAAAGGGAATCTTGCTGCCCTCGTTAACGGGCCGCCGATGCGGGCGCTTCAGAAAAATGCCATATTGATCACCCGACATATCTTGTCGCTTTTCATAAATCGATGTTTCGAAAATGCCGCCTCGGTTAAAATCGCGCCCGCAAACGGCGTATTTCTGACAGCTGGCGCGGTTTGTCGAGGCTTTGATGCCTGGCATGAACGAACCAAGACGCAAGCGCGGCGCCGAGCGCACCAGCAACCGGGGACCAGGGCCTATCCCGCAGCTGCCGGCGAGGCGGGTGACCAATCCTTATCCGCCGATGGCCTTGCTGTCGCCCGACCAGATCGAGGCGATCCACCAGGCGTCGATGCACATATTGGAGAATTTCGGCATCGAGGTGATGAGCCCGCGGGCGCTCTCGCTGTTCGAGCAGGCCGGTGCCAGTGTGGACCACGCGTCGGCGAACGTGCGCATTGACCGCGGCATGGTCGACGAGGCGCTGAAGACGACGCGGTCCAATTATTCCCTTACACCGCGCAATCCGGCCAACGCCGTTCATCTCGGCGGCAACACAATCAATTTCACGCTCGTTGCGGGGCCGCCCAATGTGCACGACATGGCGCGGGGCCGCCGCCCCGGCAATTTGCGCGACTATGCGGACCTGACCCGGCTGGCGCAGCATTTCAACTGCGTGCACATGCTCGGCAACCAGGTCTGCGCGCCGGTCGAATTGCCGGCCAATTCGCGCCATCTCGACACCTATTTCACCAATCTGACGCTGACCGACAAAAGCTTCCATGTCTCGGCGATCGGCCGGGGCAGGGCGCTGGACGGGATCGAGATGATGGCGATCGCGCGCGGGCTGACGCTGGACCAGTTGCGCGACGATCCCGGCATCGCCACCATCATCTCGGTCAACTCGCCGCGCCGTTTCGACGAGATGATGGCCGAGGGGCTGATGACGATGGCCGAATTCGGCCAGTCTGTGGCAGTGACGCCGTTCACGCTGATGGGCGCGATGAGCCCGGTGACGCTGGCGGGTGCGCTCGCGCAGCAGAATGCGGAAGCACTGTTCGGCGTAGTCCTGACGCAACTTGTGCGTCCGGGCGCGCCGGTCATGTATGGCGCCTTTACCTCCAATGTCGACATGAAGTCGGGCGCGCCGGCCTTCGGCACGCCTGAAAACACCAAGGCCAACATCGCGTCGGGGCAATTGGCACGGCGTTACGGGCTGCCCTACCGAACAACGCCGGGCTCGGCCTCCAACGCCGCCGATGCGCAAGGCGCTTACGAGACGTTGATGGCGCTGTGGGGCGCTGTGCTCGGCCACGGCAACCTCGTCTATCACGCCGCCGGCTGGCAGGAGGGCGGGCTGACGGCGTCGTTCGAGAAATTCATCATCGACGTCGAAATGATCCAGTACATGATGGAGTTTTTGCGCCCGATCGTGGTCGACGAGGCCGAGCTTGCCGTCGAGGCGCTGGGCGCGGTGCCGACCGGCGGCCATTTCTTCGGCGAGCCGCACACGCTGGAACGTTATGCGACGGCCTTCTATCAGCCGATGCTTTCGAACTGGCAGAATTTTGAAGCCTGGCAGGAAGCCGGCGGCCTCGACGCAACCGCGCGCGCGACGCGGTTGTGGAAGAAGGCGCTCGAAGACTATGTCGAGCCGCCGATGGACGTCACCGTGCGCGAAGCGCTGGAGGCCTACGTGACCAAGCGCAAGGAAGCGATTGGGGCGGGCGAGCCGTGATGCGCCACGAACGTCTCTTTTTGAATCATCTAGCCCATCCAACTCACTGATATCAGAGAAGAACCCATGAAATCGCATGCAAAGGTCGTGGTCATTGGCGGCGGGGTTGTCGGGTGTTCCGTGCTGTTCCATCTCGCCCGCCATGGCTGGACCGACGTAGTGCTTCTGGAGCGAGACGAGCTGACTTCAGGCTCGACGTGGCACGCGGCCGGCGGCATGCACACGATCAATGGCGATCCCAACGTCGCCAAGCTGCAGAAATACACGATCAACCTCTACAAGGAGATCGAGGAGCTTTCCGGCCAGGCGACCGGCGTGCATCTGACCGGCGGCGTGCTGCTGGCGGCGACCGAGGCACGGCTCGACTGGCTGCGTGGCGTCGTCGCCAAGGGTCGCTATCTCGGCATCGATCTCGAAGAAATCTCGCCGAAAGAAGCGGCCGAACTGATGCCTCTGCTCGACCCCAAGCAGTTCGTCGGCGCTGTCCGCAACAAGGAGGACGGCCATCTCGATCCCTCCGGCGTCACCCATGCCTATGCCAAGGCTGCGCGTAAGCTGGGCGCCGAGGTCGAGCGCTTCACCAAGGTCGAGGACATCGTGCGGCGTCCCGACGGGCTGTGGCGCGTCATCACCAACAAGGGCGAGGTCGCGGCCGAGCATGTCGTCAACGCCGGTGGCCTTTGGGCGCGCGAGGTCGGCCGCATGGTCGGGCTCGAACTGCCGGTGCTGGCCATGGAGCACATGTACCTGATCACCGAGGACATGCCGGAGGTCGCCGCCTGGAACGCCAAGACCGGCACCGAGATCATCCACGCCGTCGATTTCGACGGCGAGCTCTATCTGCGCCAGGAGCGCGGCGGCATGCTGATGGGCACCTATGAGAAGGCCAACAAGGCATGGTCCGAGCACCAGACGCCGTGGAATTTCGGCCATGAATTGCTGGAGCCGGACATCGACCGCATCGCGCCGTCGCTGGAAGTCGGCTTCCGGCATTTCCCGGCCTTTCAGAACACCGGCATCAAGCAGATCATCAACGGACCCTTCACCTTCGCGCCTGACGGCAACCCGCTGGTCGGGCCGGTGCGCGGTTTGCCGGGCTTCTGGGTGGCCTGCGGCGTCATGGCCGGTTTCAGCCAGGGCGGCGGCGTTGGGCTCGCGCTGTCCAACTGGATGATCGAGGGCGATCCCGGCGCCGACATCTGGGCCATGGACGTGTCGCGCTATGGCGACTGGGCGACGATGGCCTACACCAACGCTAAGGTGCGCGAGAACTATTCCAGGCGCTTTTCGATACGCTTCCCCAATGAGGAATTGCCCGCCGGACGGCCGCTGAAGACCACGCCGGTCTATGACCTGCTGTCGGCCAAGGGCGCGCAATGGGGCGTGTCCTATGGGCTGGAAGTGCCGCTCTGGTACGCGCCCGAAGGCGTCAAGGACGAGTTCTCGTGGCGTCGCTCGAGCGATTTCGCGCATGTCGGCAGGGAGGTTGCAAACGTTCGCGGGGGCGTCGGCCTCGCCGAGATTTCGAATTTCGCCAAATACGACGTGACAGGCGAGGGGGCTGCTGCATGGCTCGACCGGCTGCTCGCCTGCAAGCTGCCGAGGCCAGGCCGCATGACGCTGGCGCCTATGCTGAAGGAGGACGGCAAGCTCATCGGCGATTTCACGCTGGCCAATCTCGGCGGCGAGGAGTGGTTCATCGCCGGTTCCGGCATTGCCGAGCAGTACCATATGCGCTGGTTCGAAAAGCATCTGCCCGCGGATGGTTCTGTCCGCATCGAGGCTTCGGGCGCGAAACTCACCGGCCTTGCCGTCGCCGGGCCGAAGGCGCGGGACGTGCTGGCCAAGGTCACGCGGACGGACGTCTCGAACGCCGCCTTTCCCTTCATGGCCATCGGCAAGATGGATATCGGCATGGCGCCGTGCCTGGTAGGCCGCGTCAGCTACACCGGTGATCTCGGCTACGAAATCTGGGTGGCGCCGGAATATCAGCGCGCGGCGTTCCAGGCGCTGATGGCGGCGGGCGAGGAGTTCGGCATTGGCCTGTTCGGCTCCCGTGCGCTGAACGCACTGCGGCTGGAAAAGAACTATGGCTCGTGGGCGCGCGAATACCGGCCGATCTACGGACCGCTGGAGGCAGGGCTCGATCGCTTTGTCGCCTATGGCAAGGAAGCCGATTTCATAGGCAAGACCGGGGCGTTGGCAGAGCGCAAGCAGGGCGGCAGGCTCAGGCTGCGCGCCTTCATCGTCGAGGCTGCCGACGCCGATGTCATCGGCGACGAGCCGATCTGGTTCGGCGGCACGGTGCGTGGCTGGGTGACGTCAGGCGGCTATGCGCATCATTCAAGGAAATCGGTGGCCATGGGCTACGTGCCGAAGGAGATCGCCGAGGAGAGCGAAGGCTTCGAGATCGAAATCCTCGGCAAGCGCCATGCCGCACGCATGCAGCCGGTGCCGCTGTTCGACGCCAATTTGCAGCGGATGCGGGCGTGAACAATCCGCATCCGGCTCGCATCAGGCAGCGCGGCGATTGTCGAGCGCAAAGGCGCCAGGGCCGGCGAAGAACAGATAGAGGAAGATGAAGCAGAACGAGATCGCCAAATCGCCGCCATTGTTGACCGGGAAGAAGCCGCGCGGCATGTGCGCCATGAAATAGGCGATCGCCATCTCGCCGGCCAGAAGGAAGGCGACTGGGCGGGTGAACAGCCCCAGCGCGAGCAGGATGCCGCCGGCGAACTCGAGAATGCCGGCTGTCAAAGTCAACCCGCTGAGGGCGTGGGGTTCGGCGCTTGCCGGGAAATTGAACAGCTTCTGGCTGCCATGCTCGATGAACTGCAGCGCGGTCATGATGCGCAGAACGCCGAGCGCCTGTGGCTGGTATCGGGCCAAGCCTTCAAAAAGCGCCATCTGAAACTCCGTTTTCACCCCCCAGGTCCGGCCTAGATTATCGCCCCGAGATGGACCATTCACTTCCCGCTACCGGACATCAACAATCGGTGATGCGAGATGTTCCGCAACGCGTCGATATTTTCTCCCTAAGGTTGCATTATTATCCCTCTGGTTGTATCGATCTGTAGATAGTTGAAATCGTTTGGGGGTCTCTCGCCATGAAAAAAGTCGTCATCAGCTTTTTCGCAATCCTTGCAGGTACCAGCTTCGCGATGGCCGGGGATGCCGGCTGCGAGGCTTTCAAATGGCCGGTAATGCGCGAGCAGGCGCTGTTCGCCGCGCCTCCTTCTGCTGCGTCGGGGACGACGCTGGCGGTCGGCGCTGCCGCCGATCTGGTTCTGGTGCCGGCCGAGACAGCGGAATTCGCCCTCCCGCCGGAACGTGCCCCGGCGCCTGGCACGTTCGGCGCTGTCGCCAGCATGGTTGTGCCGCCGGAAGGGGGCATCCAGATAAGCCTGTCGGGCGAAGCCTGGATCGATGTCATTCAAGACGGCCATACCGTGAAATTGGCCGGCTACAGCGGGGTCAAGACCTGTCCGGACATTCGCAAAAGCGTTCGGTTCAAGCTTGCGCCCGGCCCGGCCACCGTCCAGTTCAGCGGTGCAAAAAAGGCAGGCCTGAAAGTCGCGGTGCTGACGCCGGAATAGCTCGGGGCCAAGCGAGGACACGACCCTCAACCTTACGATCAAAGGCCGTCCTCCTGTGCGACGTTGAGCCCCTTACCGTCCGGGCGCCATCAAGGCGAAATGGGCGCCTTGCGGATCCTGGCACTGCACGATCCAGCTGCCGCCGGGGACCTCCATCGGGCCCATCAGGATCTTGCCGCCATTGTCGGTCACCTGTTTTGCCGCCGCGTCGATGGCGGTTACGTTGAAATAAAACTGCCAGACCGGCACCGGGATCTGTTCGGGTTTGTTCATGATGCCGCCACCGGATTCGGGGCCGGCCGCGAAGGTTTGATAGGTTCCCATCGGCCCCATGTCGAAATCGCCGGCATTGGTCCATCCGAACTGGCTGGAATAGAAGTCGAACGCGGCCTTCCAGTCGGTTGTGTAAAGCTCGTGCCAGCCGATATGGCCCGGCGTGCTGGCCGGCACGACCGGCTGGTCGGGCCCGTTCGGCTGCAGGAACATGAAGGTCGCGCCTTGCGGATCGGCGACGACGGCGAAGCGGCCGACGCCCGGAATGTCGTCGGGCTGGCGATGAACGGCGCCGCCGGCCTTCTGCAGCGACGCCGTGGCAGCATCGACATCCCTGGTGTGGATATAGCCAAGCCAGGCGGGAGGCATGCCCATCTTGGCGGCATCCTCAGGCATCGTCATCAGCCCGCCGACGCCACGCTCGCCGACATTCATGACGATGTAGCGCGGCATGCCGGGAGCCTTGTCGAAGGCTTGCGCGGTCCAGCCGACCACCTTGGTATAGAACGCCTCGGCGGCGTCGAGGTCTGATGTCATCAATTCGTACCAGAAGAAGGGCATTGGGGATTTCGGCATCGTCGGTCTCCTCACCTTTTGCGTCGATCGTCCTTCGATCCATCATAGGACGATCTTCGAGACCGAAATCCGACAGCGGAGGAAAAATTGCGGCTCGACAGGCATGCCATGATTGCGGCCTCCCGCTTAGCGGACCGTCCTTCCTCGAAAGTTCGACATTCGCGCATTACGATATTAAACGTGAACTAAATTATCATGTTTTATTCGAGCCTTTTCAGAGGCTTATGTAGAAAATTGACCAATTGATAAAAAAATAAAACGTGCTAGCCTTCCCTAAAACGAAAACAAGGGGAACTGACGATGGCAGAAGGCCAGTTCAGGGAAGGCATTGCAGGCGGCCGGCTGCCTGCCGATCAGTATGCGGACAATTTTTCCGACCTGCATCCGCCGCTCGATCACCACGAGGCGCTGGTCGAAGCGGACCGCTGCTATTTCTGCTACGACGCGCCGTGCATGAACGCATGCCCGACCTCGATCGACATTCCGCTGTTCATCCGCCAGATCTCCACGGGCAATCCGATCGGCTCGGCCAAGACCATTTTCGACCAGAACATTCTGGGCGGCATGTGCGCCCGCGTCTGCCCGACCGAGACGCTGTGCGAGGAGGTCTGCGTGCGCGAAGTGGCGGAAGGCAAGCCGGTGCAGATCGGTCGGCTGCAGCGCTATGCCACCGATATCGCGATGAGCGAGAACAGGCAATTTTATCCACGTGCCGCACCGACAGGCAAGGCGGTCGCCGTGGTGGGCGCCGGGCCGGCCGGCCTTGCCGCCGCCCATCGGCTCGCCCGCCATGGCCACGACGTCACAATCCTGGAAGCGCGCGCGAAGGCGGGCGGGCTCAACGAATACGGCATCGCCGCTTATAAGAGCGTCGACAATTTCGCCCAAGCCGAGGTCGAGTACGTCACCTCGATTGGCGGGATTGATATCCAGAACGGTAAGGCGCTCGGCCGCGACTATCAGCTCTCCGACCTGATCCGCAATTATGACGCGGTGTTTCTGGGCATGGGGCTCGGCGGCGTCAATGCGCTGCGCGCCGATGGCGAGGCCGCCGTGGGCGTCACCAACGCCGTCGAGTTCATCTCCGAGCTGCGCCAAGCCAGCGATCTCTCCGGCCTGCCGGTCGGCCGCCGCGTCGTCGTCATCGGCGGCGGCATGACGGCGATCGATGCCGCGGTGCAGTCGAAGCTGCTTGGCGCCGAGGAGGTGACGATCTGCTACCGGCGCGGCCAGGAACATATGAATGCTTCCGAATTCGAGCAGGACCTGGCGGCCGCCAACGGCGTCGTCATCCGACACTGGCTACAGCCGAAGCGGGTGATTGCCGAAGGCGGCAAGGTCAATGCCATCGAGCTTGAATACACCGCCATGAACGGCGACAGTCTTGCCGGCACCGGCGAGACGCTGACCCTCGTTGCCGACCAGGTGTTCAAGGCGATCGGACAGAGTTTCGTCCCCGCTGCGCTCAACGGCAGCGGTGCTGCGATCGAGCTCGAGGCCGGGCGCATCAAGGTCGATGCGGAAGGGCGCACCTCGCTGGCCAAGGTCTGGGCCGGCGGCGACTGCATATTCGGTGGCGACGACCTGACCGTCTCGGCCGTGGCGCAAGGGCGTGATGCGGCGGAATCCATTCACCGGGCACTGACCTCGAACGGGAGGGCATGAGCATGGCAGATATCAGGAATAATTTCGTCGGCATCAAATCGCCCAATCCGTTCTGGCTGGCCTCGGCGCCGCCGACCGACAAGGCCTACAATGTCGTGCGCGCCTTCAAGGCCGGTTGGGGCGGTGTCGTCTGGAAGACGCTGGGCGAAGAGGGCCCGCCGGTGGTCAACGTCAATGGCCCACGCTACGGCGCGATCTGGGGCGCCGACCGCCGTCTGCTCGGCCTCAACAACATCGAGCTGATCACCGACCGCGACTTGCAGACCAATCTGCGTGAGATGAAGCAGGTCAAGATGGAGTGGCCCGACCGGGCGCTGATCGCCTCGATCATGGTGCCTTGCGTCGAGGAAAGCTGGAAGGCGATCCTGCCGCTTGTCGAGGAAACCGGCGCCGACGGCATCGAGCTCAATTTCGGCTGCCCGCACGGCATGTCGGAGCGCGGCATGGGCGCCGCCGTCGGCCAGGTGCCGGAATATATCGAAATGGTTGTGCGCTGGTGCAAGCAGTACACGCGCATGCCCGTCATCACCAAGCTGACGCCCAACGTCACCGATATCCGCAAGCCGGCGCGAGCAGCACATGCCGGCGGCACCGACGCGGTGTCGCTGATCAACACCATCAACTCGATCACCGGCGTCGATCTCGACAGCTTCGCGCCGATGCCGACCATCGACGGCAAGGGCTCGCATGGCGGTTATTGCGGCCCTGCGGTGAAGCCGATCGCCATGAACATGGTGGCCGAGATCGCGCGCGACCCCGAAACGCAGGGGCTGCCGATCTCCGGCATTGGCGGTATCACCACCTGGCGCGACGCTGCCGAGTTCATGGCGCTCGGCGCCGGAAACGTGCAGGTGTGCACGGCCGCGATGACCTACGGTTTCAAGATCGTCCAGGAGATGATCGCCGGTCTCGAAAACTGGATGGACGAGAAGGGCCATCGCTCGCTCGACGACATCATCGGCCGTGCCACGCCCAATGTCACGGACTGGCAGTATCTCAACCTCAACTATGTCGCCAAGGCGCATATCGACCAGGATGCCTGCATCAAATGCGGCCGCTGCCACATCGCCTGCGAGGACACCTCGCATCAGGCGATCACCAGCATGGTCGACGGCGTCAGGCATTTCGAGGTGATCGAGGCCGAATGCGTCGGCTGCAATCTTTGCGTCAATGTCTGCCCGGTTGACAACTGCATCACCATGGAGGCGCTGGCCGCCGGGGTGATGGACCAGCGCACCGGCATGCCTGTGTCGCCGGTCTATGCCAACTGGACCACGCACCCGAACAACCCGATGGCCAAGGTAGCGGCGGAGTAGGGCGGAACAATCAAGGAAAAAGCGGCGTCCTCGGGCGCCGTTTTCATTTTGCTATTGCAGATAAAAGATATCCAGGATATAATTTATCCATGTATTGGAGATTGGTATCATGAAACTCGGCGATGGCGTCGAAGCGGCCATCCACTGCGCGGCGACGCTGGCTGGCGTCGATGGCGACAGCACCATGCCAGGTGCGGCCCTGGCGGAGGCGTTTGGCCTGTCGCCGAGCTATCTCCTGAAACATCTCAACATGCTCACCGCTGCGCGCATCCTGGAATCGGTTCCGGGACCAGCGGGCGGCTACCGGTTGGCGAAACCGGCCGAACGCATCACGCTGCTGGATATCGTGCTGGCGGTCGAAGGGCGCGAGCCGGCTTTTCGATGCGGCGAAATCCGCCAGCGCGGCCCGACGAAACTCGATGCGTCAGCCTATGTCAGGCCGTGCGGCATCAATGCTGCGATGCTGAAGGCGGAGCGCGCCTATCGCGCGGCGCTGGCCGAGGTCAGGCTGTCCGACATCGTGGCGGACTTCATGAAAGGCGCCGATCCGCGGTCGGTCGCGGCAAGCTGCGCTTTCACCGAGCGCCACCAGCGGCAGCAGAAATCCAGTTCAACCAAGCAAACATGAAAGGAAAGATGATGAGACAGAGGCTCCAGTTCTTCGCCAAGGCGCCCGAGATCATGAAAGCGGTGTCGGCGCTCAACAAGGCGGTCGACGAATGCGGGCTCGAGGAAAGCCTGCTGCACCTGATCAAGCTCAGGGCCTCACAGATCAATGGCTGCTCCTTCTGTGTCGAGATGCACAGCCGCGAGGCGAGGCGCGACGGCGAGACCGAACAGCGGCTTTATCTGGTTTCAGCCTGGAAGGAATCGCCGCTGTTTTCGGAGCGCGAGCGCGCCGCTTTGGCCTGGACCGAGGCCGTGACGCTGATCGCCAACAATGGTGTTTCGGACGAACTCTATGCCCGCACGCTGGAACATTTCTCGGAAGAGGAACTGGTCAAGCTCTCCGTGGCGCTGGGCATGATCAACACCTGGAACCGGCTTTGCATTCCGTTCCATGCCATTCATCCGATGCCTGCCGCCAAGGCCGCCTGATTGTTTGATCACGATCGGAGCGCCGCCAAGGGAGGCGGCGCTCCCATTATTTCAAAGGGAGAGGGTTTGATGCTTGCCGAATTTCGTAGGGAGAGGGTTTGATGCTTGCCGATTTGCCCGCCGCCTTGTTGGTTCTCGGCCGGCTGTTGCTTGGCGGCGGGTTTGTCTTCGCCGGCCTGCGCAACATCCAGAACGCGGGCTTCTTGACGGGGCTGATGGCCGCGCGAGGCGTGCCGCAGGCGCGGCTGGCACTTTGGGCCGGCATCGTGTTGCAGATCGTCGCCGGCGTGCTGGTGGTGACGGGCTTCTGGACCGCCACTGCCTGTGCGGTGCTGGTGCTGTTCCTGATCGTCGCCACGCCGATGTTCCACAATTTCTGGGACCATCAGGGACAGGAGCGTGCGTCGCGTATCAATGGTTTTGTTGGCAATGTCGCGCTGAGCGGCGGTTTCCTGACGCTGATCGCCCAATCGCTTTGACGGTTGCAGCTAGGCCGCGAACCGCAAACCACCATCGCAGGTTAATACCTGGCCGGTCATGAAGCCGTTGGAGACGAGGAAGGCTATGGCCGAGGCGACGTCCTCGGCGCGGCCGATGCGGCCGACCGGCGTCTTGCCGGCATAGTCCGCGAAGACCGCTTGTCGCTGCTCGTCCGGCAGAAAGTCCCACCAGGGTGTGTCGATGACGCCGGGCGCCACGACGTTGACGCGCAGCGGCTTCAGCTCGACGGCCAGGATCGGTGCCACCGTCAGGAGCATGCCATTGACGGCGCCGATGCCGGCGACGCCCGGCGTGGCGAGCTGGGCGGATACCGCCGAGATGAAGGTGACCGATCCTGATTTGTCCAGCGTTGGCAAGGCCGCCTGCAAGCAGGACAATTGCGGCCGCACCTTTTCGTCGACGCCGCCAGCGATATCGGCAAGGTCGAGTGTTTCGAACGGGCCAAGGCCCTTGCCGCCGCTCGCCGCCAGAACGAGATGGTCGAACGGGCCGATGCGCTCGAAGAATTGGCGCACCTCGTCGGGCTTGGCGGCATCGAACGCCGCCTTGTCGACGGCGCCACCGAGACTTTTCCATGCGCTGACGAGCTTGTCCTGATTGCGCCCGGTGATGGTCACCTTCATGCCGGGGCCGAGCAGTTTGCGCGCCGTCGCCAGGCCGATGCCGGACGAGCCACCGATGACGACTGTGTGTTCGATCTTGCTGGTCATGAACGCTCTTCCTTCACTGTAGCCTGCCCGACAAGGTCGAGGCTCAAGTCGCGCAATTGTTGTCTTGCTCTGGCGTCGTAAGCCTGGGCGTCGGCGCGGGATTCGCGAAGGCCGTCGAAATAGAGGCCGCTGCGCCCTTCGAGCGCCGGCGAGGTGGCGACGTTGACGATCGCCTCGGCGCCGGTTTCCACCGAGCTCCACGGCGTGACGCCGGCCTCGCGGACCATGGTCGTGTTCATGTAGCTCGCCGGGTGCAGGGCGTTGACGGTAACCCCGCTGCCCTTGAGCTGCTCGGCGAGATCGACGGTGAACAGGATCTGCGCCAACTTGCTCTGGCAGTAGGCGCGCACGCCGCTGTAGCCATGGGTAAGCATGACGTCGCTAAAGTCGATGGCCTGCTGGCCCGCCGAGGCGACGTTGACGATACGCGCCGGCGCGCTGGCCTTCAGCAGGGGCAGCAATTCCTCCGTAAGCAGGAAGCCGGCGAGATAGTTGACGGCGAAGCGCAGTTCATAGCCGTCGGCGCTGACCTGCCTTTTGGCGTTTTGGCCAGCCGTGCCGACGCCGGCATTGTTGATGAGGATGTCGAGCCGAGCGGTTTTGTCACGCACGGCCTCGGCGAGCCGGCGCACCTCGGCCAGCGAGGCGAGGTCGGCTGCGAAGAACTCGGCCTTGCCGCCGGCCACCTCGATGTCCGCGACCGCCGCCTTGCCGCGCGCTGCGTCGCGCCCGTGCACCAGCACCCGGGCGCCACCTGCGCCCAGCCGTTGCGCGACGACCCGGCCGACACCATCGGTCGAGCCGGTGATCAGGATTGTCTTGTCTTTCAGGTCCATGTTTGAGCCTCCATTCGTCGCTCCCGACAGAAGATGGGGCAGCGGGTGCGCGCCAAACAGTTCAAACTTTATCCTGGTATTGGTACTGCTATAATAGGATCATGGATGCTCCTTCTCATTCCCCTGAAGACAGCCGCCGGCGCGAGCTCGGCGCCTTCCTGCGCTCGCGCCGCGAGAGGCTTTCGCCACAGGCCGCCGGCATTGCCTGCGGCGCGCGGCGGCGCACGCCGGGCCTGCGGCGCGAGGAGGTGGCGATGATCGCCGGTGTCGGCACCACCTGGTACACCTGGCTGGAACAAGGAAGGGATGTCAGGCCCTCCGTAGAGGTGCTGGCGGCGCTCTGCGAGGCGCTGCGCCTCGACGCTGTCGAGAAGCGGCATTTGTTCATCCTCGCCGGCCGCCAGCAGCCGGAGCATCGTGGGGCGACGCCCGAAAAGGTCGACGGGCCGTTGCTGCACATGCTGCAAAGCCTTGTGCTGCAGCCTGCCTATGTGGTTGGCCGGCGCTGGGACGTGCTCGCCTGGAACCCGGCAGCCGCCGCGGTGTTCGGCGATTATGGCTTGCTGGAAGGCGACGCCCGCAACATCGTCCACATGGTATTTACCAACCCGCACCATCGCCGCCTGCTCGTCGACTGGGAAGAGCTTGCCCGCGTGGTGCTCGCTTCGTTTCGCGCCGAAAGCGCCAAATATGTCGGTGATCCCGATTTCGACCGGCTGATCGCGCTGATGATGCGCTCGAGCCCCGAGTTCCGCGATTGGTGGCCCCGACGTGACGTAGCGCGAAAGCTGACGGGTCTGAAGCACGTCCGCCATCCGACGGCCGGCGCCATGGCCTTCGAGCACATGAGCCTGTCGATCGACGATGGATCCGACATGCGGCTGGTCGTCTACACGCCGCTGGCCGAGCAGAACTCGATCGCCAAGCTGCAGAGCTTGCTTGATGCGCTGCCGGCCGAGCGGCGCAGCGCGTGAGCCTTCAGGGCAGGGTCAGGCCTTCGGCTTCAACCCGTCGAGAAATAATTGCTCCAGGAACCTCGCTGCGTCCTCGAAGCGGCCGTCGCCGCCGCGGTTCGGGCCGAGCACGGCGCGGACCTGGACGTCGAAATCGGCATAGTGCTGGGTCGTCGCCCAGATCGAGAAGATCAGGTGCCAAGGATCCGTCCTGGCGATCTTGCCGGCGCGCATCCAGCCCTTGATGACGGTTGCCTTCTCGTCGACCAGCGTCTTCAGTTCGCCGGTCAGCAAGGGCATGATGCGTGGTGCGCCCTGCAGAATCTCGTTGGCGAACAGCCGGCTCTCGCGCGGAAAATCGCGCGCCATTTCAAGCTTGCGCCTGATGTAGCTCCTGAGCTCGGTCAGGGGATCGCCGATGTCGTCGAGTTCCCTGAGCGGCGCCAGCCATGTGTCGAGCAGGCGCTGCATCAGCGTCTCGTGAATGTCTTCCTTGCGGCGAAAGTAATAGAGCAGGTTGGGCTTCGACATCCCAGCGGCTTCGGCGATCTGGTCGATGGTCGAGCCGCGGAAGCCATTGGTGGAGAACACCTCGAGCGCGGCTTCGAGAATGAGTTCGCGCTTCTCCTGCTGGATGCGGGTGCGGCGAGGGGCTTCCGTGCTGGTGTTCACCGTTGCGCGCCCTCGTGTTGAAAGCGGTCTGGCCCAATTCTCTGGACCAGTTTTTCCCCGGCCTGTGGAACGCACTTCAGGAGCCGCATTTCCGCTAGTAATCCCTTGACCGCCGACAGGGCGGTGCTAACGTTTGTCCAATCGGTCAAAAATTTGCGTAGCACGAAAGCGCGGCAAAGACCAAGCGTTGGACGTACCGAAACAGGTTACAAGGGGAAGTCTTGGTCATGTCCAACCGGCTGAAAGTCACGCCGAACGATCTCAGTGCATTCTGGATGCCGTTCACGGCAAACCGGCAGTTCAAGCAGGCGCCGCGCATGTTCGTGTCCGCCAAGGACATGCACTACACGACCAGCGACGGCCGCAAGGTGCTGGACGGCACCGCCGGCCTCTGGTGCGTCAATGCCGGCCATTGCCGGCCCAAGATCACCGAGGCGATCCAGCAGCAGGCCGCCGAGCTCGACTACGCTCCGGCCTTCCAGATGGGCCACCCGATCGTGTTCGAACTGGCCAACCGCCTGGTCGACGTCGCGCCGAAGGGCATGGATCACGTGTTCTTCACCAATTCCGGTTCGGAATCGGTCGAGACCGCGTTGAAGATGGCGATCGCCTATCACCGCGTGAAGGGCGAGGGCTCGCGCACCCGTCTGATCGGACGCGAGCGCGGCTATCACGGCGTCAATTTCGGCGGCATCTCGGTCGGCGGCATCGTCACCAACCGCAAGATGTTCGGCACGCTGCTCGGCGGCGTCGACCATATGCCGCACACACACCTGCCGGAGAAGAACGCCTTCTCCAAGGGCGTGCCGGAACATGGCGCGGAGCTGGCCAACGAGCTGGAGCGCATCGTTGCGCTGCATGACGCCTCGACCATCGCGGCCGTTATCGTCGAGCCGGTCGCCGGCTCCACCGGCGTCATCCTGCCGCCCAAGGGCTATTTGCAGAAGCTGCGCGAAATCTGCACCAAGCACGGCATTCTGTTGATTTTCGACGAGGTCATCACCGGTTTCGGCCGTCTTGGCGCGCCGTTCGCTGCCGATTATTTCGGCGTCACGCCTGATATCATGACCACCGCCAAGGGCGTCTCCAACGGCGTCATCCCGATGGGCGCGGTGTTCGTGAAGAAGGAAATCCACGACGCCTTCATGACCGGCCCCGAGCACATGATCGAGTTCTTCCACGGCTACACCTATTCGGGCAATCCGATCGCCTGCGCCGCGGCGCTCGGCACGCTCGACACCTACAAGGAAGAGGGCCTGCTCACCCGCGGCGAGGAACTGGCGCCCTATTGGGAAGACGCGCTGCATTCGCTGAAGGGCGAGCCGCATGTCATCGATATCAGGAACATCGGCCTGATCGGTGCGATCGAGCTGGCGCCAATTGCCGGCAGCCCGACCAAGCGGGCCTTCTCGGCCTTCGTCAAGGCGTTCGAGCGCGGCGCGCTGATCCGCACCACCGGCGACATCATCGCGCTGTCGCCGCCGCTGATCATCACCAAGGGCCAGATCAACGAACTGATCGATCATGTGCGTGAGGTACTGAGGTCGATCGATTGAAGAACTGGGCGCGGATATCCCTCCCCCTCGAGGGGAGGGTGGCCGCGAAGCGGTCGGGTGGGGTCGGTGCGACGGGGTGCCGACCTGATCTGTTGCCGCGAGGCTGCCGTTGATGCCCCGCACTCGCGTGAGCTACGAAATGCGCCAAAAGGCGCGCGCGCTTCGAGTTCACGCAACCAGGGGTGAATCCTTGCTCTGGTATGAACTGCGCGAGCTGAAATCGGCCGGCATCAAGTTTCGTCGTCAGTGTCCGATCGGGCCTTATATCGTTGACTTTGCCTGCCTCGCCGTGAAGCTGATCGTTGAAGTTGATGGCGATCTGCACGAACACGAGAAGGGCAAGCGGCATGATGCCGTTCGTGATGCCTATCTGCGCTCGCTCGGCTTTGATGTCTTTCGCGTCGATGAGCCCGATGTCATAAACAACCCTTGGCATGTTGCGCAGGTGGTCAAAGGGAAGGTCGAGCGCATGTCCGGCGACCCCACCCGACCGCTTCGCGGCCACCCTCCCCTCGAGGGGGAGGGGAACGCCACGCAATTGGAGAGGTTTTGAATGGCCGCACCCGGCGAGAATCTGCGAATCAATTCAGACCGTTTGTGGGATTCCATCATGGAGATGGCGAAGATCGGCCCCGGCATTGCCGGTGGCAACAATCGCCAGACCGTGACCGACGAGGACGGCGAGGGCCGGCATCTGTTCAAGCGCTGGTGCGACGCGGCCGGGCTCGAAATGGGCGTCGACGAGATGGGCACCATGTTTGCCAGGCGCGAAGGCGCCGATCCCAGCCTGCCGCCGGTCTATGTCGGCAGCCATCTCGACACGCAGCCGACCGGCGGCAAGTATGACGGCGTGCTCGGCGTGCTCGGCGGCCTGGAGATCGTCCGCTCGCTCAATGATCTCGGCATCAAGACCAAACATCCGATCGTGGTCACGAACTGGACCAACGAGGAGGGCTCGCGTTTTGCCCCGGCGATGATGGCGTCCGGCGTGTTCGCCGGTGTGCTCGACCAGACCGACGTCTACGAGCATACGGACAAGAACGGCAAGAAATTCGGCGAGGAACTGGAGCGTATCGGCTGGAAGGGCACGGAGAAGGTCGGCGATCGCAAGATCCACGCCTTTTTCGAACTGCATATCGAGCAAGGGCCTATCCTCGAGGACGAAGGCATCGACATCGGCGTCGTCACCCATGGACAGGGGCTGAAATGGCTGCAGGTGACGCTGACCGGCAAGGAGGCGCATACCGGCTCGACGCCGATGCCCAAGCGCCGCAATGCCGGGCTCGGCATGGCGCGCGTGATCGAACTGGTGCACGAGATTGCCATGGACTACCAGCCGGACGCCGTCGGCGCGGTCGGCCACATGGAAGTCTATCCGAACTCGCGCAACATCATCGCCGGGCGCACGGTCTTCACCATCGACATCCGCTCGCCGGAGAAGGAAGTGCTCGACGCCATGGATGGGCGCATCCGCGAAGGCATCGACACGATATGCGAGGCGCTCGACATCCAGTACAAGATCGAGCAGGTCGGCCATTTCGATCCGGTCACCTTTGACAAGGGCTGCGTCAAGGCGATCCGTGATGCCGCCGACCGGCTCGGCTACACGCACCGCAACATCGTCTCGGGCGCGGGCCACGACGCCTGCTGGATCAACCGCGTCGCGCCGACCGCCATGGTGATGTGCCCCTGCGTCGACGGTCTCAGCCACAACGAGGCCGAGGAGATCTCCAAGGAATGGGCGGCGGCAGGAGCCGACGTGCTGTTCCATGCCGTGGTGGAGACAGCGGTCATCGTGGAGTAAGCTGGAAAGCTGGATTTCCAAACGCTGCTCGCAAGAAGCGCGAAGGAACAAGGGAACGAGAAAAATGACCAAAGTCATCAGAAACGGCACCATCGTTACCGCCGACCGCACATGGAAGGCCGACGTGCTGATGCAGCACGGCAAGATCGTCGCCATTGGCTCCGACCTACACGGCGACCATGAGTTCGACGCCACCGGCTGTTATGTCATGCCAGGCGGTATCGATCCGCATACCCATCTCGAAATGCCGTTCATGGGCACCTATTCGGCCGACGATTTCGAGTCCGGCACGCGCGCGGCACTAGCCGGCGGCACGACGATGGTGGTCGATTTCTGCCTGCCGTCGCCGCAGCAGTCGCTGCTCGAGGCCTTGCAGATGTGGGACAACAAGACCTCGAAGGCGTCCTGCGATTATTCCTTCCACATGGCGATCACCTGGTGGGGCAAGCAGGTGTTCGACGAGATGGCCACCGTCGTCGACAAGGGCATCACCTCGTTCAAGCATTTCATGGCCTACAAGGGCGCGCTGATGGTGGACGACGACGAGATGTATGCGTCGTTCCAGCGCTGCGCCGAGCTCGGCGCGCTGCCGCTGGTGCATGCCGAGAATGGCGACGTGGTTGCGGCGCTCTCGCAGAAGTTGCTTGCCGCCGGCAACAATGGCCCGGAGGGGCACGCCTATTCGCGCCCGCCGGAAGTGGAAGGCGAGGCGACCAACCGCGCCATCATGATTGCCGACATGGCCGGCGTGCCGCTCTACGTCGTGCATGTTTCCTGCGAGCAGGCGCACGAGGCCATCCGCCGGGCGCGTCAGAAAGGCATGCGGGTGTTCGGCGAGCCACTGATCCAGCACCTGACGCTGGACGAGAGCGAGTATTTCGACAAGGACTGGGACCATGCGGCGCGCCGCGTGATGAGCCCGCCCTTCCGCAACAAATTACACCAGGATTCGCTGTGGGCCGGCCTGCAGGCGGGATCGTTGCAGGTGGTGGCGACCGACCACTGCGCCTTCACCACGGACCAGAAGCGCTTCGGCGTCGGCAATTTCACCAAGATCCCGAACGGCACGGGCGGCCTCGAGGATCGCATGCCGGTGCTGTGGACCAGGGGCGTCAACACCGGGCGGCTGACGATGAACGAATTCGTCGCCGTAACCTCGACCAACATCGCCAAGATCCTCAACATGTACCCGAAAAAGGGCGCCATTGTCGAAGGCGCGGATGCCGACATCATCGTGTGGGACCCCAAGCGCAAGAAGACGATTTCTTCGAAGAAGCAGCAGTCGGTCATCGACTACAATGTCTTCGAAGGCGTCGAAGTGACCGGCTTGCCGCGCTTTGTCTTCTCGCGTGGCGAATTGTCGATCGAGGAGACCGAGGTGAAGGCCAAGCCTGGCCATGGCCAGTTCGTCGGCCGCGAGCCGAACGCGGCGGTCAACCGGGCACTGTCGACCTGGAAGGAGATCACCGCGCCGCGCAAGGTGGAGCGGACAGGCATTCCGGCGACTGGGGTTTGAGTTTGCGCAGCTCGAAAAGCGCCAAGAAACTGATGATCGCCGACAAGGACGGCACCGTCTGCGGGGAAGTTTCCCGGTGCCGATGATTGCCGAAGTTGGTGCTGCCCCTCATCCGCCTGCCGGCGCCTTCTCCCCGTATAGGGACGGGGAGAAGGGAACTGAACGCAATCTTGGCGCCCTTTCCGGCAACGCTGGAAATTGGCGAAATCCTTCGCGAAATCGTCCTTCTCCCCGTCCCGATACGTGGAGAAGTGCCCGGCAGGGCGATGAGGGGCAGCGCAAACCTCAAGCAATTGGCCGATGGGCGCCTAGCCCCGCAAGGCCGGCTTCAGGCGACCAATGCATCCAGTTCCGGCAGCAGGACGACGCTTTCCTGCTCTTTGGGATCGGTGCGGGCAATGACGGCCGAAGACGGGGCCCCACTCAGATTGGCGGGCAGATGCGGCACGCCGGCCGGAATGTAGAAGAGGTCGCCGGCTTTGGCGACGATGTGGTTCTCAAGCCGGTCGCCGTACCAGGTATGGACCTCGCCGGAGAGCACGTAGATCGCCGTTTCATGGTTCTCATGCAGATGCGCCTTAGCGCGGGCGCCGGGCGGCATGGTGAGCACATGCATGCAGATACCAGATGAGCCGACCGACTCGGTGGCGATACCGGCGAAATAGGTCAATCCCTGCTTGCCTTCATAAGAGCTTTCAGGGCGGATAAGATGGCAAGTGGGTTGAGGCGACATCGGGGAAACTCCGGGCGTCGAATGAGTGGAACAAGACCAATGGGACTGGGCGAGTGGAAAACAACATCGCGATAAAAGCAATCGGAATCGGGCCGGCACTAAAGGGGCAGGAACAGGCAGGCCGCGGCCGATGACGGGGATTTCGCCAGCCGTCGTCGCGGCAAGCAAGCTTGGCCTGACCTTCCAGACCAATGACGGGCCGGTACAGGCGCTGTCCAATGTCGACCTGACCATCGGCAAGGGTGAGTTCGTTTCCTTCATCGGGCCGTCGGGCTGCGGCAAGACGACCTTGCTGCGGGTCATCGCCGATCTTGAGAAGCCGACCTCGGGGACCATTTCGGTCAACGGCATGACAGCAGAACAGGCGCGCGAGAAACGCGCCTACGGCTATGTCTTCCAGGCCGCCGCCCTGTTTCCCTGGCGCACCATCGAGCGCAACGTCGCGCTGCCGCTGGAGATCATGGGTCTGTCCGGGGCGGAGCAGGGAGAGCGGATCAGGCGCACGCTCGATCTCGTCAACCTTTCCGGCTTCGAGAAGAAGTATCCTTGGCAGCTTTCCGGCGGCATGCAGCAGCGCGCCTCGATCGCTCGCGCGCTCGCCTTCGATGCCGACCTTCTGTTGATGGACGAGCCGTTCGGCGCGCTGGACGAGATCGTGCGCGACCATCTCAACGGGCAATTGCTGCAATTGTGGGCGCGCACCAACAAGACCATCTGCTTCGTCACGCACTCCATTCCCGAGGCGGTGTATTTATCGACGCGCATCGTCGTCATGTCGCCGCGCCCGGGCCGCGTCAGCGACGTCATCGAATCGACGCTGCCGAAGGAGCGGCCACTCGACATCCGCGAGACGCCGGAGTTCCTGGCGATCGCCGCACGGGTGCGAGACGGCTTAAGGGCAGGGCACAGCTATGATGATTGAGCGGGGGCAGGATGGACTCGCGGCAGCGCCCCGAAAGGCGCCTCCACCTCACGAAGGAGCGGCCACCTACGCCTTCGTCATTCTAGGGCGGAGTAGCCGCGAAGCGGCATACGTAGACCCTAGGATCCATGCCGTGACGCCTGCCGAAAGGCGCAAACAGTCGAGAATATTCGGCAGGCTAAGCGGCGCGGAGGGAGCCATATTCCGAATGGTCGCGGAGCGGAGAGGTAACGGCATGGATTCTAGGGTCTGCGCCGCGTCGCTTCGCTCCTTGCTTCGCCCTAGGATGACGAAGGCAAGGGCCCCCGACCTCCGCTTCGCTCCGGCCACCCTCTCCCCGGTGGGGAGAGGAGAAGGGCGGCGCTAGATGGACACCTTCCGCTCAAAGGTCATCCCGGTAACCTCCATCCTCGCCGGCGTGGTCGCACTCTGGTACGTCTTCGCCGTCATACTCAACACGCCGTTCCAGCGCGATCTCGACCAACGTGCCAACGAAACGCCCGGCACCGTCGAGTTCATCGGCAAGACGCTCTCGCAGCCGAAGCCGACGCTGCCGGCGCCGCACCAGGTGGCGGTGAACTTTTTCGAGAACACGTTCCTGCGCAACGTCACTTCGAACCGCAGCCTGGTCTACAATGCCTGGGTGACGCTGTCCTCGACGCTGCTGGGCTTTGCCTTCGGCACGGCGCTCGGCATCATCATCGCGGTGGGCATCGTACATGTGGCGACGCTCGACCGCAGCCTGATGCCATGGATCATCGCCTCGCAGACCATCCCGATCCTGGCGGTGGCGCCGATGATCATCGTGGTGCTGGCGGCGATCGGCATCACCGGCCTGATCCCGAAGGCGATGATTTCGACCTATCTGTCGTTCTTCCCGGTGACGGTTGGCATGGTGAAAGGCCTGCGCTCGCCCGAGATCATGCATCTCGACCTGATGCACACCTACAATGCCAGCCGTGCGCAGACCTTCTGGAAGCTGCGCGTGCCGGCCTCGGTGCCGTTCCTGTTCACCTCGATGAAGGTGGCGGTGGCGGCCAGTCTGGTCGGCGCCATTGTCGGCGAACTGCCGACGGGCGCCGTCGCCGGCATCGGCGCCAAGCTGCTCGCTGGCGCCTATTACAGCCAGTCCATCGACATCTGGTCGGCGCTTGTCGCGGGCTCGATCGTGGCCGCGCTGCTGGTCATGGTGGTCGGCATTGCCGGGCGCCTCGTCGACCGCGCCATGGGCGGGAGGCCGGCATGAACCGGCTGAAGCCTTCCTGGCAGGCTGTGCTGGCCATCGTGCTGTGCCTGATGGCGGTCGCACTCGGCGCCATGTCGAAGCCGGAAGCGGCGGCGCTAGCGGACCCGACAACCAGCGCCAACTATCCCTATCTCGGAACGAAGGGCCTGATGTTTGGCCTTGCCATGCTGACGGCCCTGGTCTCGATGATCAGGATTTCGCGCTTTGTGGAAGCGGTCGTACTGTTCGTCGGCGCCCACCTCGTCGCCTGGCTGCTGATCTCAGGTATCGCTGGTTTCGAAGGCACGGCACTGGCGCCGTATTTCGTGCTGCTCACGGCCGCCTGGCTGCTTGGCTGGCGCTGCGTCGCGGTGCTATCGGGACTGCACCCCACCGCAAGCTGGATGCGCACGGCGCTGCGCCTGATCATCCCCGCCATCTTCGGCGCCTGGATCCTGATCATCTGGGAAGCGGTGACGCGTGGCGCCGGCATCCCGTTCATCCTGTTGCCGCCGCCGAGCGCCATCGGCGCGCGCATCGCCAGTTCGCTGCCGATCCTTGGCGCCGATGTCCGGCAGACCATCTTCAAGGCTGTTATCTTCGGCTATATCGTGGGCAGCGGCGCCGGCTTTGTCACGGCCATTCTCGCCGACCGGGTGCCGTTCCTGCGGCGCGGCCTGCTGCCCATCGGCAACATGGTCTCGGCGCTGCCGATCATCGGCGTGGCGCCGATCATGGTGATGTGGTTCGGCTTCGACTGGCAGTCCAAGGCGGCTGTCGTCATCATCATGACCTTCTTCCCGATGCTGGTGAACACCGTCGCCGGTCTGGCCGCGTCCGGCCATATGGAGCGCGACCTGATGCGCACCTATGCGTCGGGCTACTGGCCGACGCTTATCAAGCTCAGGCTGCCGGCCGCCGCTCCCTTCATCTTCAACGCGCTGAAGATCAACTCGACGCTGGCGCTGATCGGCGCCATCGTCGCCGAGTTCTTCGGCACGCCCGTCGTCGGCATGGGCTTCCGCATCTCGACCGAAGTCGGACGGATGAACATCGACATGGTCTGGGCCGAAATCGCAGTTGCAGCCCTTGCGGGTTCGGTCTTTTATGGTGTGGTCGCTCTTGTCGAAAGAGCCGTCACGTTTTGGCATCCCTCTGTCCGTGGTGGATAGGGGCGGTGGGTTTGGGCACTAACTCCAGAGGGAAAAAATGAAAAGACTGATTGTTCCTGTACTGGCCGGCGCGATGTCGCTGGCCGCGTTCCAGGCAATGGCCGCCGACAAGGTGACGTTGCAGCTGAAATGGGTCACGCAGGCCCAGTTTGCCGGCTATTACGTCGCCAAGGCGAAGGGCTTCTACGAGGCCGAGGGTCTCGACGTCGACATCAAGCCGGGCGGTCCCGACATTGCGCCCGAGCAGGTGATCGCCGGCGGCGGCGCCGATGTCATCGTCGACTGGATGGGCGGCGCGCTGGCAGCCCGCGAAAAGGGCGTGCCGCTGGTCAACATCGCCCAGCCGTTCAAGAAGGCCGGCATGGAACTGGTCTGTCCGAAAGACGGCCCGATCAAGACCGAAGCCGACTTCAAGGGCCACACGCTCGGCGTCTGGTTCTTCGGCAACGAATATCCGTTCTACGCCTGGATGAACAAGCTTGGCCTCAAGACCGATGGCGGCCCGGACGGCGTCACCGTTCTCAAGCAGAGCTTTGACGTGCAGCCGCTGATTCAGAAGCAGGCGGATTGCATCTCGGTCATGACCTACAATGAATATTGGCAGCTGATCGACGCCGGCTACAAGCCGGAGCAGCTCACCGTGTTCAACTACTCGGCGATGGGCAACGACCTGCTCGAGGACGGGCTTTATGCCTCGGAGGACAAGCTCAAGGATCCGGCCTTCGAGGACAAGATGGTGCGTTTCGTGCGCGCCTCGATGAAGGGTTGGAAATACGCCGTCGACAACAATGACGAAGCGGCGGAGATCGTCATGGATGGTGGCGGCCAGGACGAGAATCACCAGAAGCGTATGATGAGCGAAGTCGCCAAGCTCATCGACAATGCCGACGGCAAGCTCGACCCGGCGACCTATGAGCGTACCGCCAAGGCGTTGCTCGACCAGAAGATCATCACCAAGGAGCCGAAGGGCGCCTATACCACCGCGATCACCGACAAGGCGATCAAGTAGGCCTCAAAGCGGCCTCGTGACGGGGCTTGATGGACGATGTTGGAGGGGCGGGCGACCGCCCCTTTTTCATGCGGCCAAATCACAAAAGCGTGTGCCTGGATACATTGGGGCGGCCGAGCGTTGCGTCGGAGGCATGCGCGTGCGGGGAGCCACGGCGGATGCTACAGCCAATCGGAGGTTCTTCATGCGCACACAGACCGTCTTGCCGACGCTTTCGGCGCTGGCCATTTCGACCGCTTTCCTGTTCGCGTCGCCGGCCCTGGCCGACATGATGAAGTTCAAGGCGACGCTCGATGGCAGCCAGCAGAGCCCACCCGTTACCACCAAGGGCAAGGGAACCGCCACATTCACCTTTGACACCGCCAAGAAGAAACTCAATTGGAACGTCAAATACTCCGGCCTCAGCGGGCCGGCGACGGCCGCACATATTCATGGCCCGGCCGCGAAGGGGGAAAATGCGGACCCCGTAATCCCGTTCAAAAAACTCAAGAGCCCGATCAAGGGATCGGCGACATTGACCGATACGCAGGTGACCGATCTGGAAGCCGGCAAATATTACGTCAACATACACACCGCGGCCAACAAGGACGGCGAGATCCGCGGTCAGATCGAAAAGGCGGCGGCGTCGATGTAACGCGACGTCGCTCGGGGCGCGCGCCCGTATTTGCTTGCGAAAGCTTTGCGGGACAGCGCCGCCCTTTCTCCTGCCGGAAACCGACTTTCAGGCCTTGTCTCTTATCTGCGTCATCGTTCGGGTCGGGGTGATTGCCTCCGGATCGAGCCGGATTTCGACGATTGCCGGCTTGCCGCTGGCGCGAGCACGCTCGAAGGCAGGGGCGAAGTCGGCGGTTTTCTCCACCGTTTCGCCATGGCCACCATAGGCACGCGCCAGGGCGGCGAAGTCCGGATTCTTGAGGTCCGTGGCCACCACCCGCCCGGGGTATTCACGCTCCTGGTGCATGCGGATGGTGCCGTAGATGCCATTATTGACGACGATGACGATGATCGGCAACCCGTATTGTACGGCGGTGGCGAATTCCTGCCCGTTCATCAGGAAGCAGCCGTCGCCGGCGAAAGCGACTACGGTGCGATCCGGATAAAGCGCCTTGGCCGCTACCGCCGCCGGCGTTCCGTAACCCATCGAGCCTGAGGTCGGCGCGCCCTGTGTGGCAAAGCGGCGGAAGCGATGGAAGCGGTGCACCCACGTGGCGTAGTTGCCGGCGCCGTTGGTCAGGATGGCATCGTCGGGCAGCACCGTTTCGAGATAGGTCATGATCGGCCCCATCTGGACGGCGCCCGGACCGCTTTCCGGTGGGGTCGACCAGTCGAGATAAGCGGCATGGAGCTTTGCCGTCTCCGCCGCCCAGCCCGGCGATGCCGGTCCCTTCCGGTTGGCGAAGGCGCGCACGAAGGCGGCGGGCGAGGCGTTGATCGCAAGCGTTGGACGGTAGACGCGGCCTAGTTCGCCGGCATCGGGGTGGACATGGACCAGCGTCTGGTCAGGGTAGGGGCTCTTCAGCAGCGTATAGTCCGAGGACGGCATCTCGCCCATGCGGCCGCCGATCAGCAGCACCAGATCGGCCTGCTTGATTGCTGTCGCCAGCTTCGGGTTGATGCCGATGCCGACATCGCCGGCATAGTTCGGGTGCAGATGATCGAACAGCATCTGGCGGCGGAAGGAGCAGCCGACCGGTAGCGACCACGCCTCGGCGATGCGGGTGATTTCCTGAACAGCCTGGAAATCCCAACGTGTGCCGCCCAGGATCGCGATCGGTCGTTTGGCGGCATTGAGCAGCGCCTCGAGCCGGTCGAGTTCGGCTTCGGCGGGGCTGGTCTCGACCGGGGTGTAGGCGATCGCGGCCGGTGCATCGACGACACTGGTCAGCATGTCTTCCGGCAGCGAGATGACGACGGGACCTGGGCGTCCGGAGGTCGCCACGGCAAAGGCGCGGGTGACGAATTCGGGAATACGCGACGCATCGTCGATCTCTACCACCCATTTTGCGATGTCGCCAAAGAACCTGACATAGTCCACTTCCTGGAAGGCCTCGCGCTGCTTGGCGTGGCTGGCGACCTGGCCGATGAACAGGATCACGGGAACTGAATCCTGCATGGCGATATGGATGCCGGCGGAGGCATTGGTGGCGCCGGGGCCGCGGGTGACGAAGCAGATACCGGGTTTGCCGGTCAGGCGGCCTTGGCAGTCGGCCATCATGGCGGCGCCACCCTCCTGGCGGCAGACGATGGTGCGGATCGCCGAATCGTGCAGCGCGTCGAGCACCGCGAGGTAGGATTCGCCTGGCACGCAGAAGATACGGTCGGTGCCGTTGGCCTCGAGCGCGTCGACGATCAATTGTCCGCCGGTTTTCATTTTGCTCTCTCCAGTTCGGCAAGGATTTCGTCAGTATGTTCGCCCAGGCGGGGCGAGGGGCGCTCATAGACGAGCGGTGTTTCGGACATGATCATCGGTGCGCGAACCGAGGGCAGAAGATTGCCATGGCCGTCGTCGAGATCGAGCCGCATGCCGCGCGCGATCGCCTGCGGGTCGGCGAACATCTGTCCGATCGTGTTGATCGGGCTCGCCGGCACGCTGGCCGCTTCCAGCTTGGCCAGCAGCGGGTCGCGATCCTTGGTCTTCAGCGCCTCGACGATCCGCTCGCGTAGCGCCGCCCGGTTGGCGACGCGGGCCGGATTGGTGGCGAAATCGGGATTGCCGGGCAATTCGTCCAGCCCGACCACCGCGCAGAACCTGGCGAACTGGCCGTCATTGCCGACCGCCAGGATGATGTGACCGTCCCGGACCGGCAGCACCTCGTAGGGCGCGATGTTCATATGCGCGTTGCCCATCTGCACAGGCGACTTGCCGGAGACGAGATAGTTGAGGTTCTGATTGCCGAGCGCCGAGATCTGGGTGTCGAACAATGCCATGTCGATGTGCTGGCCTTCGCCGGTTTTTTCGGCGTGGCGAAGGGCCGCCTGGATGGCGATGACGGAATAGAGGCCAGTGAAGATGTCGGAGATGGCGACGCCGGCCTTCTGCGGCTCGCGTCCCGCCTCGCCGGTGATCGACATCATGCCGGCCATGCCCTGGATGATGAAATCGTAGCCGGCGCGCGGCGCGTACGGACCGTCCTGGCCGAATCCGGTGATCGAGCAATAAACGAGGCGCGGATTGATCTTGCGCAGGCTGTCATAGTCGAGTCCGTATTTCTTCAAACCGCCAAGCTTGAAGTTTTCGATCAGCACGTCAGACGTTGCCACCAGCCGGCGCACGGTTTCGGCGCCCTCCGGTGTCGAAAAATCGATGGCGATGGAGCGCTTGCCGCGATTGCAGGAATGGTAATAGGCGGCCGACAGGTTCTCGCCATCCTTGCCCATGACGAAGGGGGGGCCCCATTTGCGGGTGTCGTCGCCGCCGTCCGGGCTTTCGATCTTGATGACGTCGGCGCCGAGATCAGCAAGCAACTGCCCGGCCCAAGGCCCGGCAAGGATGCGGGCGAGTTCGACGACGCGGACGCCTTTCAGCGGGGGCTCAGCCATAAATCACCAGAATTGGTCGGAACCGAAGCCTCTATCAACAGAGATTGCCGCTGTCACGGCTCTTGCAATGGGCCAACGCTTCATCGCGTCAGGATCGTCTCGGCCCATGCCGCGAAATCGTCCATGACGATGTCGCGATTCACCTCGTTCAGGCTTTCGTGGCGGGTCTCGCTGTAAACCTTTGAAACGAGATTCGAAAAGCCCATTTTGCGCATGCGTCCGGCAAGCTGGATGATCCCTTTGCCATAATCCGAGGCAGGGTCTTTTTCGCCCCCCACGACGCTGACGGACAGGTCGCGCCGAACGCCGGCAAAAGCTGCGTCCCTGCCGCCATTGAGCGCCATCTGGACGACATCGCGCCACATCGACACTGAGGCGTCCCAGCCGCATAGCGGGTCGGCGATGTATTTGTCGACCTCGGCCCCGTCGCGTGACAGCCAGTCGAACAAGGTCCGGTGGTTGGGCACCGCCTTGCCCCAGGCCTGGAAGGTGAGCTTCGGCAGCAGGCGCGATGGGACGTCCGAGCCGAGCCGCATCCTTTCCCATGCAAGGATGCCGAGCGCCACCTGCCCGAGCAGGCCAGCTGAAAAATTGCCATTCCAGATGGCGGCGGCGTGAACGCGGTTCGAATGGGCCAGGAGAAAGTTCAGCGCCACGGACGCGCCCATCGAATGGCCGAACAGGATGACGGGCAGGCCCGGCTGCTCCCTGGCGATGAGATCATGGATGGCGCCGACATCGGCGATGACCTTGGCGGGGCCGTCCTCATGCGCGAACCTGCCCAGCGGTGCGTCGGGCGCCTTCGTTGCGCCATGGCCGCGATGATCGTGAACATAGACGCTAAAGCCGCCGCGCGCGCCCAGGAAATCGGCAAAACGATCATAGCGCGCCGCATGTTCTGCCAGACCGTGATTGATCTGGATGACGGCGCGCGGATGGCCGTCGGCCTGCCGGACCAGAAGATTGAGGTCGGCGCCGGTCGGCGAACGGACCATGCGCTGCTGGCTGAATGACATTCAGTGATTTCCACCCTGGCCCGCCTCGGTGGCGCCGGCCTTGTTTGCGCCGGGGCCGGTTCAGCGTCAATCCGCCATTCCGGATTTCTCGCGATGATGTTTCTTGCATCTGGCCGGTGGAATATCGCAATTCTGACATGGAGACAGCTTCAGTCTGTCGCCCACCTTTTTCATCCAGGGATTCCCCATGCGCATTGCTGTTGTTTTCGGATTGGCCATGTTGGCGGCATCGTTAACGGGTGCGGCCCATGCCGACGTCAGGATGAGTGGCACCTTCGTTGCCGACGCCTCCTGTCCGGCGACGCAAGCCATCAAGAACGGCAAGAATCCCGGCAATGTCTCGACTGATGCCGGACAGAGCTATCAACTGCTGGCGGGCAACAAGGATGCGCCGACGCACTATCTCATTCTGGTGCCGGGCGCAGATCCGGATCGGCGCTGGGTGAAGGTCAGTTGCGGACATCTCTCCGGCAGCAGCGCAGCAACGCTGCCGGCGACCCCCGGCGGGCAGGGCAAGCCGGCGGCGTCGGGAAAACCCGAATATGTCTTCGCGCTGAGCTGGCAGCCGGCTTTTTGCGAGACCAAGTCCAGCAAGAGCGAATGCAAGGCACAAAACCCGAATGAATTCGATGCCAGCAACTTCACCTTGCACGGCCTGTGGCCGCAGCCGAACGGGAACTTCTATTGCCAGGTACCGGCCAGCGACAAGGCCAACGACAGTCCGGCGCACTGGAAGGATCTTCCGCCTGTCAATTTGGACGCCGGCACGCGCACGGAACTCGACAAGGTGATGCCGGGCACTGCTTCGCAGTTGGAGCGGCATGAATGGATCAAGCACGGCACCTGCTACGGCAAGAACCAGCAGGAGTACTTTTCCGACGCACTCAGCCTGATGCGTGCGGTGAACGGCTCAGCGGTGCGCGATCTCTTCGCCAAGAACATCGGCGGCAAGCTGACGGCGGATCAGATCCGCGGCGCCTTCGACCAGGCCTTTGGCGCCGGCGCCGGCGATCGCGTGCGCGTCTCCTGCGTCATCGATCCGTCGAGCGGCCGGCGGCTGATCGGAGAGTTGACGCTTGGCCTTGCCGGTCCGATCGGCCCAAACAGCTCGCTCAAGGACCTGCTGCTGGCCTCGGTGCCGACCAACAAGGCCGGTTGCCCGACCGGAACCGTCGACGCAATCGGGTTCCAGTAGGCCCTGAGCTCATTCCAGCCGGCAGGCAGGCCGGGGCGCCAACGCCCGTTGTTGTGCGGCCTGTGATCGGTTCGATGCGGCGAAAGCGATTGCCGTTCGGCTCCGCATCGCCTACATAGCGGCCAACCTCCATTCAGATCGACAAATCAGTCAGTTTTTCAGGGAAAGCGCGCGTGGCACGCCAGTTCATCTATCACATGTCAGGCCTGTCAAAGGCCTACGGCACCAAGAAGGTGCTCGATAACGTTCATCTGTCCTTCTACCCGGACGCCAAGATCGGCATTCTCGGTCCTAACGGTTCGGGTAAGTCGACCATCCTGCGCATCATGGCCGGGCTCGACAAGGAGTTCCAGGGCGAGGCGTGGCTGGCCGAAGGCGCCACGGTCGGCTACCTGGCGCAGGAGCCGCAGCTCGACAACAGCAAGACCGTGCGTGAAAACGTCATGGACGGCGTCGGCAGGAAGACCGCCATCATCGAGCGCTACAACGAATTGATGATGAACTATTCCGACGAGACGGCAGACGAGTCGGCCAAGCTCCAGGACGAGATGGATCGGCTCAACCTTTGGGACCTCGAGCAGCAGGTCGAGATGGCGATGGACGCGCTGCAGTGCCCGCCGGCCGATTCCGAGGTGACCAATCTGTCGGGCGGCGAGCGCCGCCGCGTGGCGCTGTGCCGGCTGCTCCTGGAACAGCCCGACCTGCTTTTGCTCGACGAGCCGACCAACCATCTCGACGCCGAGACCACGGCGTGGCTGGAAAAGCACCTGCGCGACTATCCGGGCTCGGTGCTGATCATCACCCACGACCGCTACTTCCTCGACAACGTCACGGGATGGATTCTCGAGCTCGATCGCGGCCGTGGCATCCCTTACGAGGGCAACTACACCAAATATCTCGACGCCAAGGCCAAACGCCTGATCCAGGAAGGCCGCGAGGACGACGCCCGCCAGAAGTCGATCTGGCGCGAGCGTGAGTGGATCCAATCCTCGCCGAAGGCGCGCCAGACCAAGTCCAAGGCCCGTATCAAGGCCTATGAGGAACTGGTCGAGCAGTCGCAGAATCGCAAGCCGACCGACACGCAGATCGTCATTCCGTCGGGCGAGCGCCTCGGCAATGTCGTCATCGAGGTTGAAGGGCTCACCAAGGGCTTCGGCGATGAGCTTTTGATCGAGGACCTGTCGTTCAGGCTGCCGCCGGGCGGCATTGTCGGCGTCATCGGCCCGAACGGCGCCGGCAAGACGACGCTGTTCAAGACCTTCACTGGCCAGGAAAAGCCTGATGCGGGGTCGATCCGCATCGGCGAGACGGTCAAGCTCGGCTATGTCGACCAGAGCCGTGACGCGCTGGACTCGAACAAGACGGTGTGGGAAGAAATCTCCGGTGGCGCCGAAGTCATCAAGCTTGGCAAGCACGAGGTCAACAGCCGCGCCTATTGCTCGTCCTTCAACTTCCGTGGCGGCGATCAGCAGCAGAAGGTCGGCAACCTTTCGGGCGGCCAACGCAACCGCGTGCATCTGGCCAAGATGCTCAAAGGCGGCGGCAATGTGCTTTTGCTCGACGAACCGACCAACGACCTCGACACCGAGACGCTGAGCGCGCTCGAAGACGCGCTGGAAGCCTATGCCGGCTGCGCTGTCATCATCAGCCACGACCGCATGTTCCTCGATCGCATGGCGACCCACATGCTCGCCTTCGAGGGCGACGCGCATGTCGAATGGTTCGAAGGCAATTTCGAGGAGTATGAGAAGGACAAGCTTCGCCGCCTGGGCGCGGAGGCGGCGGCTCCGCACCGCATGACGCATAAGAGGCTGACGCGGTAAGGGCCGTTATTGCAGTGGCGGTTCCGGGTCGGCGACGACGGGATCGTCACCCAATTGGGATAGCCGGCTTGTCGCGCCGGTCATGGAAGGTGGCAACCGCTGCGAGGTCTTACCGTTGAACAGCCCAGCAAAGCCCGATTGGTCCGCCGCCCAATATTTGAAGTTCGAGGACGAGCGCACGCGTCCTGTGCGCGACTTGGTGGCGCAGGTGCCGGTCGACTTCCCCCGCAGGGTTGTCGACATAGGCTGCGGGCCGGGCAATTCGACGGAGCTTCTGGTCGCGCGCTGGCCGGATGCACAGGTGAGCGGCTTCGACACGTCTCCCGACATGATCGAGAAGGCTAGGGCACGCCTGCCCAATGTCAGCTTCGACCTTGCCGATGCCTCGACATGGGCGCCGGCTCAACCGGTCGATGTGATCTTCGCCAATGCCGTGTTCCAGTGGCTGCCGGAACATCCTGATGTCTTCCAGCGGCTGATGGGTTTTCTTGCGCCCGGCGGCGCGCTCGCCGTGCAGATGCCAGACAATATGGGCGAGGATTCCCACAGGCTGATGCGCGAGACCGCCGCCGAAATGCCGTTCGCAGCCAAGCTGAAGGGGGCGGCGCGCGCGCCGCTGCCGCCGGTGTCGTTCTATTATGATCTGTTGTCGCCGCTCTCGGACCGGCTCGACATCTGGCACACGGTCTATAACCATCCGCTGGCCGACGCCGGGGCGATCGTGGAATGGGTGAAGTCGACGGGCTTGAAGCCTTTTGTCGACCCGCTCGATGCGGACGAGAAGATGCTGTTCCTCGAAAGCTACACGGCCAGGATCGCCAAGGCCTATAAGAAGACCGCAAATGGCAAGGTGCTGTTGCGTTTCCCGCGCATTTTCATTGTCGCCAAGCGGGCTTGAACGACCAACGTCGATGAGGAGCCGGGGCAGTTCGTGTGCAGCCGCGACGGCGGCGCATGCTGGAACAACTCACAGACTAACACCAAACTGTGCGCATGGTGAGGGGACGCGGGAACCGGTTTAAGCTGGCATAAACCGGCTCAATGCGACAAGGGTTGCGCCGGGCCTCCCTTACGCCCACATCAAAGCCCCTGAACGCCTGCGGATGGGACGGACTGGACATGCATCGCGTCATCATCAGCGGTATCGGCGTCGAAATCCCCGAGCCTGAGATCAGCAATGAGGAACTGGTCGCCAGTTTCAACAGCTGGGTCGACACGGAAAACGCGCGCCGGTCGGGCACGGACCAGCCGCTGCTGCAGAAATCGGACAGCGACTTCATCGTCCACGCCTCGGGCGTGCGCAGCCGTCATGTGATCGAGCGCGAAGGCATACTCGACCCGACCCGTATGGCACCGCGCATTCCGGCGCGGCCGGACGATGCGCTGTCGCTGGAGGCCGAGTTCGGCATCGCTTCGGCCCGCAAGGCGCTTGACCATGCCGGGTTGCTGCCCTCCGATATCGACCTAGTGATCTGCTCGGCCTCGCACCACCAGCGGCCCTATCCGGCGATCGCCATCGAGATGCAGCAGGCCCTGGGCACCAAGGGGGCGGGCTTCGACATGGGGCTCGGCTGTTCCTCCGCCGCGGCAGCATTGCACATGGCGGTCAATCTCGTGCGTGCGGGCGCCCACAAGCGCATCCTAGTGACGACGCCCGAGATCATCACCGGCCATCTCAATTTCCGCGACCGGCAGACGCATTTCATCTTCGGCGACGCCTCGGTGTCGATGGTGGTCGAAGGGCTGGCACTCGGCGAGAAACGGCCGGGACGTTTCGAAGTGCTCGACACGCGCATCTGGACGCAGATGTCGAACAACATCCGCACCAATCTCGGCTACCACACCCGCACCGCACAGGACGATCCCTACAGGATCGATCTGGAGGGCAATCTGATCAAGCAGGTCGGCAACAAGGTGTTCAAGGAAGTCACCGTCGCCGGGCACAAATTCATCGTGGAGTTCCTGGCCGAGCACGGCCTGACGCCGCAGGCGGTGCGACGCTTCTGGCTGCACCAGGCCAATGCGCGCATGAACGCCATGATCCTGAAACTCTCATTCGGCCACGAGGTCGATCATGACCGCGCGCCCATGGTGCTGGAGCGTCTCGGCAACACGGCGGGCGCCGGCGCCATCGTCGCGCTGTCGGAGAACCATGCCGACATGAAGGCGGGCGACTTCGGGCTGATCTGCGCTTTCGGCGCGGGGTATTCGATCGGCGGCGCGCTGCTGCGGATGCTGTAGGACGCGCTTGCCGCTTCAGGCCGGCGAAAAGGGAACGAGCATCGGCACGCGGCGCGCGTAATCGTCATAGGCGGGCCCAAGCTCGCCGCGCAGGAAACTTTCCTCCAGCCTCGCCTTGATGACGATCCCGACAAGCAGCAGGGCGGCGCCCGCGACGCCCCATACCGTGCCCTTGACGGCCATGGTGGCGAGGACCGAAAGCAGCAGGCCGGTATAGATCGGATGACGGACAAGCGCGTAAGGGCCGGTGTCGATGATGCGATGATCGGCCTTGGCCGTTACCGTGCTGGACCACAGCCGGCCGAGATGCAGGCGGGCCCACCATGCAAAGCCGATGCCGATGGCGATCAAGGCGACGCAAATCCAGGCTTGGGTGAGCGTCGGTGTCCAGAGCCGAAGCCGACCCACATAGCCGTGCGCCGGGACGAACAGCAGGACGGTACCGGCGAGCCAGAGAACCCGATATCGCGCCTCCGCCCTGAAATCCGCCCGCTTGCGCACGGGATCGGCCCATGATGCGGCAAGGATCCACGATACCAGCCAGAACAACCAGAGCGCGGCAACGGCGTGTCCCACCTGCATGACCCGAACCTCCTCCCGATCTGGCGCCATCGTCTATGCCCGCGGCGCGGCGGCAATGCGGTGCGCTGAGGACGGCAACGGCGTTTCCGGTAAGAAAGTCGTGATCGGCATCAAACGGCGTGATCGGATCATCAGCGCTTTCGACTGGACCGCATTGCGGAGGGCCTCTAGACGAGACTGATGCAGGAAACCAACCTCGACCTTTTTCCGGCGGACCTGACGGTCGACATCGTGCCGGGCCGCAAGCTGGCGGCAAGAGCGGCGGCGCTCTATGCCGCTCCGTTCGACCATTTCGAAACCAAGGCGGTCGAGGAATTGCAGTTGGGCTTCGACGGCATAGCGGGCGATTTTCATGCCGGGATAACGCGACGCTCCGGCGGGCGCGAACCCTGGTATCAGCGCGGCACCGAGATGCGCAACGAGAGACAATTGTCGCTGGTGTCGGCGGACGAACTCGCGCTGGTCGCCGAACGCATGGGCCTCAAGGAGATCAAGCCTGAGTGGATCGGCGCCAATTTGCTGATCGAAGGGATACCGCATCTTTCGATGCTGCCATCCGGCTCGCTGCTGTTCTTCAAGGGCGGCGTGACGGTCAAGATCGATGCCCAGAACAAGCCATGCCGCGTCGCCGGACACTCGATCTCCGAGCATGTCCGGGCGGCGGACCGCGACGCCACCGCGCTGCTCTTCCCGAAAGTCGCCAAGCGGCTGCGGGGCCTTGTCGCCTGGGTCGAGAAGCCCGGAATCGTCAGGTCCGGCGAGGAAATCTCCGTGCGGGTGCCCGAGCAGTGGATTTATCGCGCCTGACGAGGCAGCCTCGCCGCCGCTCGAAACGGCGTGGGCTGAGTGATCCGACTAGGCGTTGCGGTTCTTGTTGGCGCCTTGCGCCATGACCGAGACGTGGTCCCACTTTTCCCACGTGGCGATGCGATTGGCGTATTCCTGTTTGATCATCGGCAGCCCGCCGTCGCCGAAGAATACCCTGAGAGGCGGCTCGGCCGCGTCGACGATGGCCAGCATCGCCGGTCCGGTGGCCTCGGGATCGCCGGCCACGGCGCGGCTGCGGCGCTCCGCCATGGCGGCGCGGACGGGCGCATAGGCGTCCAGCGCTTTGGAGACCTTGGCCGACGGACCGGCCCAGTCGGTGGAGAAGCCGCCGGGCTCGACCAGCGTGACATGGATGCCGAACTCGGCGACCTCGAGGCTCAGCGACTGGCTGAAAGCTTCCAGCGCCCATTTCGAGGCGTGGTAGAGGCCAAGCGAGGCGAAGGCATTGACGCCGCCGATCGAAGAGATCTGGATGATGTGGCCGGAGCGCTGCGCACGCATGATCGGCAAGGCGGCCTGGGTGACCCACAGCGCGCCGAACACATTGGTTTCGATCTGGTCGCGGGCTTCCTGCTCGCTGACCTCCTCGATGGCGCCGAAATGGCCATAGCCGGCATTGTTGACGACGACGTCGAGCCGGCCAAAGCGCTTGTGCGCCCCGGTGATTGCGGCATCGACGGCTTTCTTGTCGGTGACGTCGAGCTCTATCGCGGCGATGTTGTCGCCATATTTCTCGACGAGAGCGGCGAGTGTGCCGGCATCGCGGGCGGTTGCCGCGACGCGGTCGCCGCGGGCGAGCGCGGCCTCGGCCCAGACCCGGCCAAAACCTTTCGACGATCCGGTGATGAACCAAACCTTGTTTGTCATGATGAAGTCCTTGCCCGTGCAAACTGGAATTTTTTCAGAGATAAGTGGAGGCCTCTCCGCTTTGTGCCATGTACGGTGCGTCCCGCGACTTTCCAGAGGCGGTGGCGGAATTATTTGGACGGGAGCGGCGACCGGTCAGGGGTAGCGTACAGCGCTCGACCAGGCCGGATCCTTATGCTTGTCCCAATAGAGCGCCATCAGTCGGCCGGTAATAGCGCCGGGCCTGCCGTCCGCGACTGGGCTGCCGTCGATCATCGTGACCGGCATGATGCCGCCGGCGGTAGAGGTGATGAAGACCTCGTCGGCCTCGCGCAATGCCGCGACACTGACGTCCGCCGGGGTGGCGAAGAGGCCTTCCAGCGCACAGAGATCGAAGACAGTGCGGCGGGTTATGCCGGGTAGCACGCCGATCGCCGGCGTCGAGAGCTTGTTGTCCTTGATACAGAAGACGTTGAAGCCCGGACCTTCGGCGACATTGCCGTTGAAGTCGAGAATGAGCGCTGTCTCGGCGCCGCGGTCATAGGCATCGTAAAGGCCGCGCACCAGGTCGAGCCAGTGGTAGTTCTTGATCGCCGGGTCGATCGAGGCCGGCGGAATGCGCATCTTGTCGCTGATGGCGACATGCAGGCCGCGCTGTAGCTGCTCGGCATTGGCGACCGAGCCGAACGGCACGGCAAACGCCATGAAGCGGTTGATCGCCTGGCGCGGATCGCGGCTGAAAGCAGGGGAAGCGCCGCGCGTGCACAGCATTTCGACATAGGCGGCGCGGTGTCCCGACAGTGCCACGCAATTGTGCAGGATCTCCGTCACGCCATCGCGGTCGAACGGGATCGTCATGCGCAATTTCTCCAATCCGCCGAAGAAGCGGTCGAGATGCAGGTCAAGCCGGAAGAAGCGGCCGTTCCAGACATGCACCGTGTCGTAAGTGGCATCGGAATGCAGGAACCCCCAGTCCAGCACGGAGACCTTGGCCTGCGACATCGGCAGGTACTGGCCGTCGAGGAAGGCGATGCCGTCGGGATAAGCATGCGGGTCGACGTGGCGGTCGCTCACCACAGGCAGCGGCCGTGTATCCTGTGCGGTCTGGCTCATCGGCACCTCCTTGCATCACAGGCTATCGGTGTCAGGCAGAGGGCATAGAGCCAGTCATCCGGCGTCGTTCGTCCTCGAAGTGAAAAGCTGCCAGCCATGCTACCGAGCGCCGTGCCGGACCGGCAACAGCTTCAATCATCCTCGTCGTCGGCGTCGAGCAGGCGGGTGGCGCGCCAGCGGGTAAGTACGACATTGGTCTGCTCGATGACGAAGAAACGCGCCGAGTCGCGGTCATAACCTTCGGCGAGCAGCTTTTCGTAGTCGGTATGGGCGTGGCGGATATGGGCAACCGTCGCCAGCCACACGGCAATGGTCGGCGGCAGGGTCTTCATGTGGACGGAGCCGGCATCGGCTCGGATCTTCTCCATATCGGCATAGGGTGCCAGCGGCAGAAGCGCGGTCAGCGCCTTGGCGACGGCGCGGCGGCGGCCGGTCGGCGCCTTCATCATTCGTCGCGTCCTTCGATGGTTGCCTCGGCAAAGGCATCGGTCGATGCGAAATAGGGTTTTATGTCGACCACCGGGGTGCCATCGAGCACGTCGATGGCGTCGATCTCGATGCGCCCGGTGGCGATGTCGAGCGTAACCAGTTTCGCCACATGCAGGCCGATCGGGTTCGGTCGGGCAGGGGAGCGCAGGCCGAATACACCTTTTGCTTCAGCCGCATGGCGCGGTTTCTGCACGATCAGAGTCCGCGGCGCGTGGTGGAGCCACGACAGGATGACGAGATGGCTGGTGCGCTCCAGCCCTTGCAGGCCGGCGCGGTAGGGCGGGTCGATCGTCAGTGCTGCCGGCTGCCCGGTCTCGCGCGCCGCGCGCATGTTCTTGGGGCAGGTTTCGCGCGTCGTCCATGGCGAGGCGATACGGCCGATGAAGACGACGCCGCCATCCGCCGGCATCAGCGCCGGATCGATCTCGAGCCTTTTTTCACCCTCCCGCACCTCAAACATCTCACGCCGCCCGGTCATTTTATCCATCTTTTTGTTGACGCATGTCTTGCCCTGAAACCGCTACACATTTTTAGGCGATATGCACCGAGAAATCACACCTGCGGCATTTTCTTGTCCGGAAGCGACATAGCGCTTGCAAGGCTGTGAAAATCGACATAAACATATGTTTATATCTTTTTCAAAGAGAATACGCTGATGCATGTCGCGCTCGACACCATGGTGGACACATTGAAGGCGGCGGCCGAATCGAGCCGCCTGCGCATACTGGCGCTGCTGTCGCGCGGCGATCTCACCGTGTCCGATCTTACCGAGATTCTCGGCCAGTCGCAGCCGCGCGTGTCACGCCACCTGAAGCTGCTCCTGGAGGCCGGGCTGATCGGCCGTTACCAGGAGGGGTCGTGGGCTTTCTTCCGGCTGTCGGATACGGATTCCGCGCGCGACTTCGTGCTGCGGCTGGTCGCCGGCATTCGCGGCGCCGATCCGCAGGTCGAGCGCGATCTCGAGCGGCTGGCCTCGGTCAAGCGCAAGCGGCAGGACCGCGCGGCGGAGTATTTTTCGCAGAACGCGGCAAGCTGGGACCATATCCGCTCCCTGCACGTGCCTGACCGTGCGGTCGAGGCAGCGCTCATGAAGCTCGTCGGCAAGCGGCCGTTCCAGTCGATGCTCGATCTCGGCACCGGCACCGGACGCCTCTTGGAGATATTCTCGCCGCTCTACCGGCGCGGCATCGGCATCGACATGTCGCGCGAGATGCTGACCGTCGCGCGCGCCAACCTCGACAAGGCCGGCGTCTCCAATGCTCAGGTGCGGCAGGGCGACATCTTCTCGCCGCCGGTCGAGCGCGACGCCTTCGATCTCGTCACCATCCATCAGGTGCTGCATTATCTCGACGATCCTGCGCGCGCCGTCCATGAGGCGGCGCGGCTGCTGCGCCCTTCCGGACGGCTGGTGATCGTCGATTTCGCGCCGCATACCCTGGAATTCCTGCGCGACGAGCACGCGCATATGCGCCTCGGCTTTTCCGACCGGCAGATCGGCGAGTGGTTCTCCGAAGCGGGCCTTGATCTCGAAGATGCCCAGGAGTTCGAGCCGCGCGGCGGCACCGAGGCCAGGCTCACGGTCAAGCTCTGGCTTGGCCGCGACCGGCGCCTGCTGATCGCCGATCCTGCCAATGACAGCCAGCAGACCAAAGTGAGTTCGATAGGGGAAATCGCCTGATGAACCAGTTCCGCTTTTCCCGCCGCCCCGACATTGGCGACAAGGTCAGGGTTTCCTTCGAATTCTTCCCGCCAAAGTCGGATGAGATGGAGGCGAGGCTGTGGAACACGGTCACCCGACTGGAACCGCTGAAGCCGAAATTCGTCTCGGTGACCTATGGCGCCGGCGGTTCGACTCGGGAGCGCACGGCACGCACCGTAGGCCGCATCCTGAAGGAGACCAGCCTGACGCCGGCAGCGCACATGACCTGCGTCGACGCCCCGCGCCCTCAGGTCGATGCGGTGATCCAGGAATTCGCCGAGATGGGTGTGAAGCGGTTCGTCGCCCTGCGCGGTGATCCGGCCGCGGGCGTCGGCACCGCCTATCGTCCGCACCCGGACGGCTATGCCAATGGCGCCGAGCTGGTCGGTGCGCTGAAGAGCGCCGGCGATTTCGACATCTCGGTCTCGGCCTATCCGGAAAAGCATCCGGAAAGCCCCGACTTCGCCACCGACATCGACATGCTGAAGCGCAAGGTCGATAATGGCGCGACGCGGGCGATCACCCAGTTCTTCTTCGACAACGATCTCTACGAGCGCTATGTCGAGCGCGCGCGTCGAGCCGGCATCTACATTCCGATCGTGCCGGGCATCCTGCCGGTGCACAATTTCACCCAGGTCGCCAATTTCTCGGCACGTTGCGGCGCGCTGGTGCCGGCATGGCTGGCCGAACGTTTCGACGGCCTGCAGAATGATCCGCAGACGCATGCGTTGGTCGCGTCGGCGGTGGCGGCCGAGCAGGTGCTGGACCTGGTCGAGCGGGGCGTGGGCGATTTCCACTTCTATACGATGAACCGGGCCGACCTCGTCTTTGCCGTCTGCCACATGATCGGCATCCGCTCGCATGAGGCGGAAGTGGCTGGCTCCGCAGCCGCCTGAACCGGGCTTGAGATGCAGAAAGGCCGGGTAAAAACCCGGCCTTTCAAACTGGTTGATTATTGGGTGCTGGTCTTCCCCGTTTTTGGCGGGTTCAGGGAAGAACGCCTATAATGAGGGCGCCGATGAATGCAAACGCAGCACAGATCATCAATGCGTTGATTGGCCTCGTAAGTCCCATGACATAGCCTCCTCTTAAAGAGCTATGCCCGGAGTCTAGGGTCATTTGTGCCACAGGCAAGCGGAAAATGTGCTGCATTGCGACGCGATTGTGGAGTTTGCGACCTCATTTTCGCCGTTAGGCGTTGAAACTTCTAGGCAAAAAGCAGATACGAACCTGTGAATAAATTATGGCGGCTTCGTGTCGTTGGCATGTCATGGCAGCGCTACCCTGCGGATGAACAGGCGCCCGTCTATGATCACCAGGCCGAGACCGATCAGCATCATGCCGCCGATTTCGAACAATTCCAGCCGCTCGCCGAGGAACAGGAAACCGAGCAGCATGGCACTGACCGGCACGATCAGCGTCACCAGGGAGGCCTTGGTGGCGCCGGCCGAGGCGACGAGGTTGAAATAGAGGATATAGGCGAAGGCGGTGGACAGCAGCGCCAGCGCCAGCACCGCCGCCCAGACGGGCGGGGAGGCCGAGAATAGGCCGGCGGGACCGTGCGCAAGCAGCACGACCGGGATCATGATGATGGTCGAGGCGGTCAGCTGCCCGGTGGCAATGACCGGCGAGGGCACGCCCTTGAAGCGACGGGCGACCATCAGTGCGACGCCGTAGGACAACGATGCTCCGATCAGCGCGAATTTGGCCCAGACCGGGCCGCCGAGGCCGGCAACCAGGCCGGGGCCGATCATCACAGCCGTGCCGGCGACGCCAAGCGCAATGCCGGCCAGCTTGTTCCAGGAGAGCTTCTCGTCCGATGTCAGGGCGTTGGCGAGGATCAGCGTCCAGAACGGCGTGGTCGCATTGAGCACCGAGGCGACGCCGGCGCCAAGCTCGGTCTGGCCGGCGAAGATCAGCGAAAAAGGCACGACGTTGTTGGTGAAGGCCAGTAGGAAGAACAGTCCTGCATGAGGAAGGGCAAGGCGGGAGGATGGGCCGCGCAGGAAGAGATAGAGCTGTAAAGCGAGTGCCGCGATGGCGACGCGAAACAATACCAGCACCAGCGGGTGAAGCTCCGCCACGGCAATGCGGGCGAAGAAAAAGGAGCCGCCCCAGATCGCGCCGAGCAGCAGAAGCTGCGCCCATTCCTTGAGCGCCATCGGTCCGCGCGGTGCTGATGTCGCGGCTATTGCCATGTGATGCGTCCTCCCCGGACGGCCGAATGCAGGCAGCCAGACAGAAGCCATATCGGGTTCGCAGGCAAGAACCACCCGAAACCTGCCCGATGGCCTGTCTCCCCCGACAAAGCCTAGCGCCCTGCCGCCAGGCGCAAGAGACACAGAATTGTTTTCATTGGCCGCTAGCTTGGATTAATTGTGCGCAGGCTAGGTCAAGGATTCGTCCATGCAGCGATTCGAGAATGCCCGCGAGGCGGCACTGGCGCTTCGCCCGGACGATCCGGTCTACTGCTTCCGCCCGCAGGTGCTGAAGGCCGATGCCTTGCAGTTCATGGGCATGTTCCCCGGCAAGACGGCCTATGCGGTCAAGACCAATGGCGAGCAGATCGTGCTGAAGACGCTGGTCGAGGCCGGCGTCTCCGCCTTCGACGTGGCCTCGCCCGGCGAGTTCGCCGCCGTGCGCGCGGTCTCGGCCGATGCCGAGATGCTCTACATGCATCCCGTCAAGGCGCAGTCGGACATCAAGCTGGCGCTGGAGAAATACGGCATCCGCGTCATTGCGCTCGACCACGAGGACGAGATCACCAAACTGACGCGGGTGGTCAGGGCACTCGACATTGACCCGGGCGCAATCAGCGTGTTCGTGCGGGTGCAGACCAAGGGCCATGCGGCTTACGAGCTGTCGAAGAAGTTCGGCGCCGGGCCGGCCTATGCGGTCGAACTGGCCGAGCGGCTGAACCGTACCGGCTACAAGGTCGGCCTGTGCTTCCATGTCGGCAGCCAGATCGAGGACCCCGACACCTACGAAAGGGCATTGGCTTCCGCCGATTGGGTGCGCAACCGGCTGACCTTCGACCTGGCCGGTCTCGATGTCGGCGGCGGTTTTCCGGCCGAATACGGGCATGATCCCAACCGCAAGCAAGTCGCGATGCCGTCGCTCGGCCAGATCATGTCGCGGCTTTCTGGAGACCTCAAGGAATACCAGTTCGACCAGATGCCGCTGGTGGCCGAGCCCGGCCGGGTGATCGTGGCGCGCTGCCTGTCGCTGATCGTGCGGGTGCTTTTGCGCAAGGGCAAGCGGCTCTACATCAATGACGGCATCTGGGCGTCGCTGTCGGATTCATGGACCGGCAAGATCACGCTGCCGGCGCGCTTCATTCCCGATCCGGCGATCCGCACGCGCAATGGCGACGAGAAAACCATCGTGCCGTTCAAGGTCTGCGGCGCGACCTGCGATTCCGTCGACATATTGTCGCGGCCGTTCTGGCTGCCGGAAACCGTCGACACCGGCGATTGGATCGAGATCGGCCATATCGGTGCCTATTCGCTGTCGCTGAGAACCCGCTTCAACGGCTTTTATCCCGACACTTTCGTCGAGGTGGCGACGCCGTTCGACGAAGGCGACGCGCCGGTGGGATTGGCGAGTCTGGAGACGATGGCGGATTAAGTAGGGAGTAGGGAGTAGGAAGTAGGAAGTAGGGAAATGGCCTCCGTCACTACTTACTACTTACTACTTACTACTTACTACTTACTACTCACAGCTTCGCTAAAAGCTCCGGCGTCGGCCAGCCGTCCACGGGCAATCCCAACCGCGTCTGCTCCTTGCGGATCGCTTCGCGGGTGTTGGTGCCCAGGATCCCGTCGACCGTGCCAACATCATAGCCCTTGGCCTCCAGTTTGGTCTGCAAAGCCTTCATCTGCTCGTTGTTGAGGCCTGGTTCAGGATTGCGCGGGTCGATCGGTGGCGCGCCGGCAAGCCGCGCGGCAAGATTGGCCGCGGTCAGCGCGTAGGTGAAGGACTGGTTCCATTCGAGATAGACGTCGAAATTTTCGTAAGTGAGGAAGGCCGGCCCCTTGCGGCCCATGGGCAGCGCCAGCCCGGCCTTCAGGCCCTTGTCGACCAGCGGCGAGCCGTCGGGATTGGTAACACCCCACTGCGTCCACTGTGTCAGCGGCAATTTGTTTGTGCGCCCGGTCTGTTCCCATGGCATCTCGTCGGGCACGCGCACTTCCTGGATCCAGGGCTCGTCGCGTTTCCAGCCGCGCGACAGCACCTTGTTGGCCGTCGTCATGATCACGTCCGGCACGCTGCCCCGCAGGTCGATCTTGCCGTCGCCGTCGCCGTCGACGCCACGCGCAAGATAATCCGAAGGCAGGATCTGCGTCTGGCCGATCTCTCCAGCCCAGGCGCCGTTGACGTCGGCCGGCAGCACGCCATGGTCGATCAATTCCAGCAGTGGCACCAACTGCTGCCGGAACAGCTGCGGGCGGCGGCAGTCATGGGAAAGCGTCACCAGCGCGCTGAGCGTATGGAAATCGCCCTGCACGGCGCCGAAATCGGTCTCCAGCGCCCAGAAGGCGGTGATGACCGGCGCCTGGACGCCGAACTGCTGGTCGGCGCGGGCGAAGATATCGGCATATTTCTTCATGTTCGCCGCGCCCTGCTTCAGCCGGTAGGCCGAGATCATCCGGTTGGAGAATTCGATGAAGGTCTGGGTGAAGACGCCCTGCGCACGGTCGCGCGCCAGGGCCCTCTCGTCGAAGCTGGCATCCTCGAGCGCTTCGAGGCCGACAGGGCCGACACCCGCCGCCTTGGCTTCCGCAGCCACGCCCTGCTTCCAGGTTTCGAAGTCGCCGCCACATTCCTGCGCCATTGCCGGCAAGGCCGTGGCGCACAGGAACAGCACCGCGAGGGCTTGGGGACGCAGTCGCATAAACTTCCTTTCGACATTCAGGATTCCGGGCGGCCTGGCTGTCCATCTGGATGCGCGTCGCCCCGGAACACCGGCGGCTGCACTCTTGGCCGCCGGCCGTGTCGAAAGCAGGCGGCAGGCCCGGTGTCAACGGGTGTTCTGCAGCAACCCTTCCTCCGGGCGGCTTGGCACCCGTTGACACGGTGTCAACGGGTGTTCTGCCTCAACCATTTGTCCCAGGCGGCTTGGCTGCCGTTGAAGACGTTTATATCGGACTTGCCGATCATGCCGGGAACGATGCCGGTTCCCGTATACTGCCAGAAGGTGAAGGGGTGGCTGCCATATTTCTGACGCGGGTGGCCGGCGACGGAGCGTAGCCAGTAGGGATAACCGCGGAAGGTCGACAGCTCGTTGTCTTCAAAGAAGTCTACCGACGTGTAGATGATCGGCTTCTTGCCGTAATGCCGCTCGACGATTTCGAGGAAGGTGGTCATCTCCGCGCGCACGGTGGCCGGGTCGGGGCGCAGCCTGCAGGTCGGCGATTTCGGGTTCCATTCCATGTCCAGCACCGGCGGCATGGCCGAACGGTCGACGGGGACGTTGCGGATGAACCAGCGCGCCTGTACCGCCGCCGGAGTGCAGAAATAGAAGAAATGATAGGCGGCACGAGGAACGCCGGCGGCTTTGGTGCGCGCCCAATGCTCGTTGAAATAATCATCGAAACGGTCGCCGCCCTCCGTCGCCTTGATGAAAGCGAAGGAAATACCGCTGGCCTTGGCGGTCGGCCAGTCGACCGAGGTCTGGTATTTTGAGACGTCGGTGCCGTGAACTGCGTAATTCCAGGGCGCGCCGCTGTCCCATTCATGCGGCTTGGAATCGGCGAAGCGGGGCGCGCGCACCGCAACCGAAGGGGTGCTGGATGGCGACAGTGGCGACAGATCCTCCACGGTCGAGCATGCGCCGAGCAGCGTCAGCATGAAAAGGGCCGCAAGACGGCGCATCGCAACTCCCGAGCCGGTTGCAGCCGGTCGCTGATGGGTCTGTGCACTGATGGCCGGCGCTTGGTCTGGCCCCCGCCGGACGATCGCCCCACAGCATCGCCCGGTATATCGCCAAAACGCGAATTTTTTCGGCGCGCTTTGATTTTGTTTCCTGCCGTGATCCCAAAAACGCGGCGCGCTGTTGGGCGACATGCACCTGTGATCGCCGATCATGGTTGATATCTGGTTGACGACGCTCGACAAGGCCCATGATTTTGCGGAAGCAATGGCGGCAAATCGATGACATGGATCGAGCCTGGATTCGGGGGCGGGAAAGATGCGGATCATTGCCAAGATCGTCAAACGGCTGCTCGGCCTGGTGGTGCTGGCGGTCGTGGCGCTGTTTGGGTGGCTTTATTTCGCGCCGCCCGAACTGATCCGGGTCGGCTCGGGCTATTCGGCAAAGATCGTCTGCTCCAACGTTTTCGTCGCGGGGCGCGACGCCAACGAGGTGCTTGCCGTCGACGTGCAGGCGCCCGGTCATCCCTTGCTCAAGCTGATGCGGGTCTCGGTCGACAAGAACCGGGGCACAGTCTCCGCCGGCCTGCTTGGCTTCCTCGGCAAGAGCATCGCGGTTTTCCGCGACGGGCTGGGCTGCGCCTCGGTTCCGGATGGCGATGTCGGCAAGGCGCGGCGCACGGCGATCCATGTCGAACCCTCGGCGGCAAGACAGGATGCGCTGTGGCCGGAAGGCGAGCGGGTCGAAGCCTCGCAGAACTCGGAGGTGGCGAAGATCGTCGACGATGCCGCCATGACCGGCGCCGGCATGCGCGCCGTGGTGGTGGTCAAGAACGGCCGCGTCATGGCGGAACGCTATGGCGAGGGCTTTTCCGCCCGAACGCCGTTGCTCGGCTGGTCGATGACCAAGACGGTCAATGCCGCCATGGTCGGCACGCTGGTCAAGAACGGCAAGATGGCGATGACCAACCAGGGCCTTTTCGCGCCGTGGAAGGCCGATGGCCGCGCCGCGATCAGCCTTGCCGACATGATGGCGATGTCGAGCGGGCTGGAATTCAACGAAGACTATGGCGACGTCGCCGACGTGACGCGCATGCTCTATCTCGAACCCGACATGGCGGGCTTTGCCGAAGCCAAGCCGCTCACGGGCGAGGTGGGCAAGGTGTTCTCCTATTCGAGCGGAACGGCGGTGATGCTGTCGCGGCTCTGGCAGGATGCGGTCGGCGACAAGGCCAAGGCGTTGACGTGGCCGCGCACCGCGCTGTTCGAGCCGCTGGGCATGCACAGCGCCGTGCTCGAGACCGACGAACAGGGCACGTTCGTCGGCTCATCCTATCTCTACGCCACCGCCCATGACTGGGCCCGCTTCGGCCAGTTCCTGCTGCAGGGCGGGGTCTGGAACGGCAACCAGATACTGCCGGCCGGTTTCGTCGACTGGATGCGCGAACCTGCGTCGGCCTCGAAAGTCTACAGCAAGGGGCAATTGTGGATCGAGGCGCCGGGCGACGAGGAAAACCCCGGTGCCGGCGTGGCGGCGGGCCTGCCCAAGGACACCTATTGGATGGAGGGGCATGATGGGCAGACCGTCGCCATCATTCCATCCGAGCAATTAGTGGTGGTGCGGCTCGGCCTGACGCCGGCCAAGCTGGGCTACAGGCCGCAGACCATGGTCGGGGCATTGGTGAAGGCGCTGCGCTAGCCAATCAGCTGCTCGGCCGGACCACCGCCAGCCAGGCGTAGCCGCGATAAAGTGTGCGGAAACGAAAGGTTGCGCCGATTTTTCGCGATTCCGATTCCAGCACCTCGCGCAACATTTCACGGGGCGTGACGTGGAATTTTCTGAGCCAGCCGCGAAGCAGGGTCCGAAACCAGTCCGGCAGGCCTTCCTGCTGGCCGAAGTCGACGATGTGCAGGGAACCGCCCGGAGCGAGCGTTGCCAGCGCGGCGGAGACCGTCTTTTCCCAGCCTGCGATCATCGACAATGAATAGGACACGAAGACACGGTCGAAGCTGTCGCGGCCGAACAGCGCCTTTGCGTCGAACTCCGTGGCGTCGCCCCTTGCCAGCATGACGCGATCGGACAGGCCTTCGCGGGCAATCGCGGTGCCCGCGGTCTCCAGCATCTCTGCCGAAATGTCGAGGCCATAGAAGCGCGCGCCGGGAAAGCTGCGGGCGGCGAGGATGATGTTTCGCCCGGTGCCGCAGCCGAGCTCCAGCACCGTGCCGCCCGGCGGAACGTCCAGCCCTGATATCAGCCGGTCGCGGCCGAGCAGATAATATTTGCGGGTCAGGTCGTAGATGTGACGCTGCCAGCGGTAGACACCGTCCATCAGTTCGGCGTGATTGGTCGGCAGCTCGGTAGTGCTCATGAGGCGCGCTTCACGTACAGATGAAAGCCGCCATAGATTGCCGAGCGGTCGCGGGTGGAGAATTCGCGCGAGGCATCGCTCTCGTAGTTCCACTGGTCGAGCAGGGAAGCGGAGACGCGGCCCGGCAGCAGACTTGGCTCGGCCGCAGTGCGGAAGATGACACGCGCGCCGGCGGAGGCGGTGCGGGTGATTTCCGACCACAGCGCATTGAGCTGGTCGTCGGTCATCCAGTCCTGCGCGTCGAGCAGGATGAAGCGGTCGACGGAACCCGCGTCCTTGCCTGCCAGGAATTCGATCAGATTGGCATGATGAATGGCGACGCGGTCTACATTGCCGCGAATGGCCTCATAGTTCTGCCTTTCAAGATAGGCGGGCAGGGCGGCTTCGCCGGGTTGGGGGTAGCGCCTGGCAAAGGCTTGCCAAGCGAAATAGTTGTTTTTCAATGGAAAATCGCAGGCGAGCTTTTCCAGCCGGGCTTTCAGCACACTGGCCATGGTACCGTCGCCGGACGTGATGAGAGAGTCATATTGCGCCGGCGGGATGCCGAGGCCGAACAGCGAGGCCTTGCGCGAGGTCGCCCATTTCAAAAGCGGCTTTTCGAACACCGGGGCCAGTTCCTGGTGGAAGAAGCGGCGCTGCTCGCCAATGTTCCTGGCCTGCATGATGCCGGCGGGGTCGACGCCGAAGAATTTAGCCGTGCGGTGGCCCATGGCGATGAACAGGCCAAGCAGGCCGGTCTGGTAGAAATTGCGGTCGAAGACGGCGATGCGCCTGATGCCGCGCCAGTTGCGGCGCTCCCAATAGTGGCGGCTGACCGGATCGAGATGCGGCGCGATGAAGCGGTCGTAAGCCTGAGAATTGTGGTTGTTGCCGGCGGCACCGAAGAAGCGAAACAGGTCGCCCTGCGAAGGCAGGTGGCGCACCGCCTCCAGCTTCATGCGGTTCAGGGCTATGTGAGCGGCATTGAGATCGACGGCGTCGATCCTGGCCGGCGACCGGGTGAGATAGGCCAGGATATTGCAACCGCCGGAGGCAATAGTGACGACGCGGTGGCCTTCGCCAAGCTGCATTGCGTCCATGTCGACATCGGGATCTTCCCAGATCTGCGGATAGACCAGGCCCGAAAACAGGAAGGCGAACAGCCGTTCGGAAATTCCTGCCTTCGACAGGGGGCGGTTCTGGTAGACGGCTTTTCCAACTTCCTTGCCACGGCGAAAGATCAGATCTGCGGAAACGTCCGTCATGGCAAGGTGATTCCCCATTTGCTTTGCCGCAAGCGGGTAACGCCCGGCTATGACAGGTGGATGACAGCGATCCGCACAGGGGAGCGCAAAGCTGTTTCACCCCTGGGGAGGCGCAAGGGCAGGATGCGAGCGATGTTACATGCGGAAACGCATCGTTACGAAACCCATGGCTGAGTGATGCATTTCCTTCTCGACCGTTCACTGCAACGTGAGCGTGTGTTGAAGGAGAGATATCATGAAAAAACTCATTCTTGCGTCGGTGTCCGCGCTTGCGCTGCTCGGCGTTGCTGCATGCAGCGACAGCGGCACGGGGACGGATAACACCACCACCCAGAGCACCAATCCGCCGGCCGAGCAGCCAATGAAACCTGCGGCGCCCGCGGATAATTCGACCAAGCCTGCCGAGCCGGCTCCGGCAACGCCCGCTCCTGCGCCCGCGCAGTAGTCCATTAGTACCTGTGTTCTGGCGAAGGGCCGGCGTCTTGCCGGCCCTTCGCCCAGGCGGGTAGTGGTTCCGACACGAGATCGATTGTCGTCGGAGGTATGATGCCGGCCGTTATTGGCTTGATAGCGGGGACCGGTTGGCTCTAAGAAGCGGCCATGTCGATTTGGGACCGCCTCGGCGACTTCATCACGCGGATTTCGTCCTCAGCCTCGTCGGGCGTCGCCGACGTGGTCGAGGCTGTACGCACCGTTTTTTCCGGCGATGCGGATTTGCGCCGTCGCGTCGCTTTCTCGGTGGCGATGATTGCGCTCTCGGCCAAGATGGCCAAGGCCGACGGGGTCGTCACCCAGGATGAGATACGCGCCTTCCAGGAAATATTCGAGGTGCCGCCAAAGGAGACGCGCAACGTGGCGCGGCTCTATGATCTGGCCAAACGTGACGTTGCCGGCTTCGAGACCTATGCCGAGCGCATGGCGCAGCTTTGTGGCTCCGGCCATTCGAACTGCATGATGCTGGAGGATATACTCGATGGCCTGTTCCACATCGCCAAGGCCGACGGGCTGATCCATGAGCGTGAAGGCCAGTTCCTGCACCGCATCGCCGAAATCTTCCGCATAGACGAGGTGCACTACGAGGCGATCCTTGCCAGGCACGTCAATCTTGGTGCGGCCGATCCCTATGTCGTGCTCGGCATCGAGCGCGGCAAGCCGTTCGAGGAGGTCAGGAAACGCTACCGCAAGCTGGTTTCCGACAATCATCCGGACCGGCTGATCGCGCGTGGCCTGCCGCAGGAATTCATCAAGATCGCGACGACGAGGCTCGCGGCGATCAACACCGCCTATGAGATGATCGAGCGGGGCCTGCGGCACGCATGAGCGGCTTCCTGCCCGACGAGCCGAGCGCCGAGGTCAGGGTATCGCCGAATTTCGGGCCACGGCGCGAGACGCTGAAGCCCGACATGATCGTGCTGCACTATACCGGCATGCCGACAGGCGCCGGGGCCGAGGCGTGGCTGTGCGACCCGGCCAGCGAAGTCTCCTCGCACTATCTGGTGCATGAGAACGGCCATATCGTGCAGATGGTCCGGGAAAGCGACCGCGCCTGGCACGCTGGGAAGAGTTCGTGGTTCGGACGCACCGACATCAACTCCTGTTCCGTCGGCATCGAGATCGTCAACCCGGGGCATTCATTGGGTTATCCCGGTTTTCCCAAGCGACAGATCGATGCGGTGATCGGCTTGTGTGCCGGAATTGCCAGCCGGCATGCGATTGCCCCCCAGCGGGTGCTGGCGCACTCCGACGTGGCGCCGGGGCGCAAGATCGATCCGGGCGAGAAGTTTCCCTGGCGGGCCCTGTTCGAGGCCGGCGTCGGCCACTTGGTGGCGGCGGCACCGATCAGGCGCGGCGCCGTGCTGAAGACCGGCGACGCTGGCGCCGATGTCGAGGCGCTGCAATCGATGCTGGCGCTCTACGGCTATGGGGTCGAAATATCGGGTGTTTTCGACCAGCAGACGCGGGTCGTGGTCGAGGCTTTCCAGCGTCATTTCCGGCCACGCCGGATCGATGGAGTGGCGGACGGATCGACGATACGCACGCTTCAACGGCTGCTCGCTTCCCCCGGAACTTGACCTTAGGTCAGGATGCCGTCCAAGTAATGCTTTTCCGACATTAGGTTACAAACTGTCACTTAAAGTGAATTGCCCCGCCTTCATTGCGCGCAATTCGGGCATCAAAGGGCAATCCGTACAGTTTGTCGGGCGTCTAACCCCCGGATGATCCGACATTAATCAAGCAATGCCGCGCGGAGATCTTCGCGCGTTCAGACAGAACAGGATCACATGCAGAAATTGACCGTTGTAACGGCAGCTCTTGCTGCCGGCGTAATGACTTTTGCCTTCGGAACGGCGAGCGCCGCGCCGCTGAGCCCACGGGCCGATCAGGGGCTCGTCGCAGCGACCGCCAAGGGCAAGGCCATTTCGGCCAAAAGCAGCAAGGATGTGAGGGCGGCGAAGCGGTCTTCCGCGAAGGTGGAGAAGGCGAGCTGGACCAAGGCCAAGAAGCCGAGCACAAAACAGAAGACCAGGCGAGGCCGCAAGGCCGTTGATAAAACGACGACGGCATCGATCGGGATCAAGGAAGCAGTGGCCTCGACGGCAGCGGTGGCCAGTGGCGATCAGTATTCGGCCATCGTGGCGCGCTATGCCGCGAGCTATGGCGTGCCGGCGTCGCTCGCTCACGCCGTGATCAAGATCGAGAGCAACTATCGGCCGAACCTCGTCGGCGGCGCCGGCGAAATCGGCTTGATGCAGATCAAGCCGGCGACGGCGCGGATGATGGGCTATAGCGGCTCGGCCAATGGGCTCTTCAATCCGGACACCAACATCAAATACGGCATGAAGTATCTTGCCATGGCGCGGGATCTCGGCGGCGGCACGACGTGCGGCACGATCCTGAAATACAATGCCGGCCACGGCGCCACCCGGATGAACCCGGTTTCGGCCGCCTATTGCAGCAAGGTCAAGGTGCAACTGGCGGCTGTCGGATCGCCGGCGTGACAAGAACCGGTCGTAACCGGCTTTTTTGGTTGCGTTTTGTGGCGTGAACCCCTTTATACGCTTGGCCAGCTGGCCGGGCGGCCGCACCAGCAAAAGCCGAAAGGCCGCGGGTGAGGAAAGTCCGGGCTCCATGGAGACACGGTGCCGGCTAATGGCCGGCGGGGGCGACCCCAGGGAAAGTGCCACAGAAAGCAAACCGCCACGACTTGGCTTTGCCGGGTCGGGGCAAGGGTGAAAGGGTGGAGTAAGAGCCCACCGCGCGACTGGCAACAGGAGCGGCACGGTAAACCCCACCGGGAGCAAGACCGAATAGGGGCGGTGCGAGGGGAAACCCTCGAGGGCTGTTTCCGGCTCACCGTCCGGGTAGGTTGCGTGAGGCGCATGGCAATATGCGCCCAAGATGAATGGCCGCCACGTTCTCGCGCCGCAAGGGGCGAGGGCCATACAGAACCCGGCTTACAGGCCAGCTGGCAGTTTTTCTCCGCGATATCGAAAAGAGGCCTTTGCGATCAGCAGGTTGCGCCCTGGGGCGCGCCTGTTGATTCAACGGCTTTTTTGTCGCCTGCCAATCTGCATCCACGGCCGCAGGGGACTTTCTTGAATTCGGTACGATTAAATCGTACCATGCTTCAGCAAGTGGACGAGGAGCGGTCATGGGACAGGTCGATAAACGCAGCATCACCCTCTCGCCGGAACTGGCGGCGGCGGTCGACGATGTGGTCGCCGCTGGTGAATACGCTTCGGCTAGCGAGGTAATCCGCGATGCACTCCGGCAATGGAAGGATCGGCGCGACCTCTTCGGCTATACGGTCGAGGAGTTGCGGAGGCTAGTTCAGGAAGGGATCGACAGCGGGCCGGGACGATTTGAATCGATGGAGGAAATTAAGGCCGAAGCGCGGAGACGCTTGCGATCTGACGGCGCCGCATGAATTTGCTCTCTATCGTCCGGAACGCGCGCGCTGAAGACGATCTGATCACGATTTGGCTGCATATTGCGCGCGACAACGAGGCTGCAGCCGACCGGCTGCTCGACCGCATCGAGGCACGGTGGCAGCAAGTGGCTACCTATCCTTTCTCAGGCGCGCCACGAGACGATATCGCACCGGGTGTTCGCCATCTAATGGTCGGCAATTATCTCACTCTGTATCGAGTTAGGGACGATGTGATCGAAATCCTTCGCGTGCTGCACGGCCATCGCAATGTCGAAGCCAATGACCTCGGTTCGTAATCGTCCGGTCAGCCGGCGATCCTGTCCAGCGACGCCTCTATCGCCTTCCAGAGCTCTTCCACCGGCTCACAGCCTACAGAAAGGCGAACGAAGCCGGGCGATACCGCATCGCCTCGTTTCGAACGCCGCTCGGCGGAGGTGTGGACGCCGCCGAAGGATGTCGCGGCCTGCATCAATTCGCAGTTGTTGATGAAATCCTCGGCCTTCTGCTCCGAAGCGAGTTCGAAGGAAACAAGGAAGCCGAAGCGTTCCATCTGGGCACGGGCAAGATTGTGCGAAGGATCGCCTTCCAGGCCGGGATAGCGCAGGCCCGTGATCGCCGGGTGACCTTGCAGGCGCCGCGCGATCACTTCCGCCGAGGAGCACATGCGGTCGAAGCGCACGTCGAGCGTTTCGAGGCCACGATGCACAAGCCACGCTTCGAACGGCCCTGGAATGCCGCCGGACGTTTCGCGCCAATCCGTCACCGCGGCGATGATGTCGGCGTTGCGGCTCGCGACATGGCCGAACAGCACGTCGGAGTGGCCGTTGGGCGCCTTAGTGTCCGCGGCGATGACAATATCCGCGCCATGGTCGAGCGGGCGCTGGCCGAAAGGCGTCATGGTCGTATTATCAACGACAAGCAGTGCGCCCGCTTTGTGTGCGGCCGCGGCCACCGCCGCGATATCGCATATGTCCAGCCCCGGATTAGCGGGCGTCTCTACGAAAGCGAGACGATAGCCTTCGAAACCGCCATCGAGGAAGGTCGAGGTTGGCCTCACATCGTAGGCGATGCCGAGTGGTTTCAAGAAGCGTTCGGCCAGTGCCCTTGTCGTGTGATAGCCATCCGAAGGCAGAAGAATGCGGTCGCCGGTCTTGAGGACAGCGAAAAATGCCGCCGAAATCGCCGCCATTCCGGAAGGAAAGGCGACGCAGGGCGCGTCTTCCAGATGCGCCAGCATATGTTCTACCGCATCCCAGGTCGGATTGCTGAAACGGCCATACTGGTTGAAACCGGTGGCGTCGCCAGGCGCGTGAAAGATGGCAGCCATGGTGAGTGGCAGGGGGATGGAATCGCCGACGGCAAGTGCGTTGCGACGGAGGTGGGCAAGAGCCGCGGCGCGCGACCGTGCTGTTTCAGACATCGACATTCCAACCCTCTTGGTGACCCTGGACGTGTGGTGAGACGCTATGCCCGGCAACAGCTCGCGACAAGGCGCGTCCGGTTGGGCCAAGCGGCTCTAAACGCTTCGTTAGGCTTAATGATCCATAAAGACGAGACGTGTTTTCAAAGCCGCTTCCATCGGTCGCGACTGCATGTTGTGAAGCCTGTTCCCGTTGACGCCCATAACACCCCATGATATCCCATATCGATACCAAAGCCTTCGTTCCGCGTCAGAGTGAAGCGTACGCCAATCGGGCAGCCGCGGCGGCTGCGCGTTTGCCGGTTTTCGCCCCTGTCACGGAGGCGGGTTCAGGGCAGGGAACGCGTAGCGGTGGCGCGTGCAACACGACGAAGAGGGGTGCGGCGGCGCAAGCGGCCGTGACGTGTGATGGACCGGTTTCTGTCGAACACGGTGAGCAGGATCGATGCGAAGGGGCGGGTGTCCGTTCCTGCGCATTTTCGCGCCGTCGTTCAGAAACGCGGCTATTCGGATCTATACGCGCTGCGTTGCCTGGATCTGCCGGCCATGGATGTCGGCGGGCCCGACCTGCTCGACCGCTACGAGCAGCGCATCGCGCTCGAGGATCCGTTCCAGCAGACGGCGGACGACATGTCGTTCTTCTGCCATGGCGACGGAACATTCCTGAAGCTGGACCAGGATGGTCGCATCACGATCAGCGACTTCATCCGCGAACATGCCGGCCTTTCGGCGGAAGTAGCCTTTGTCGGGCGCGGCAATTTCTTTCAGATCTGGGAGCCGGGACGGCTTGCGGCCTACGGAGCGCAGGCGCGGGCCCGGCTTTTGCAGCTTCGGCAGGGGACGAAGCCTGGGGAGCGACCGGAATGACGGTGGGCCACGGCGATGATATCAACGCCGTTGGCGGACCGGCCCGCCACATTCCGGTCCTCCTTGCCGAAGTGTTGCAGGCGCTCTCGCCAGCGGAAGGGGACGTCATCGTCGACGGCACGTTCGGCGCCGGCGGCTACACCAAGGCCATCCTGGCGGCCGGCGCGTCCGTGGTTGCCATTGATCGCGATCCGGATGCCATAGCGGCTGGTCGCAATCTCGAAGCCCAATCAGGCGGCCGCCTGCGATTGGTGCAGGCGCCATTCTCGATGCTGGACCAGCATGTCGAAAGTGCCGACGGCGTCGTGCTCGACATCGGCGTTTCCTCGATGCAGCTCGACCAGGCGGAGCGCGGGTTTTCGTTCCGCGTCGATGGGCCTCTCGACATGCGCATGGCGCAGGCGGGCCTCAGCGCCGCAGATGTCGTCAACAACTTCAAGCCGGGCGATCTTGCCCGCATCTTCGGCTTCCTCGGGGAGGAGCGCCACGCCGGGCGCATCGCGCGCATGATCGAAGCGCGTCGCGAAAAGCGTCCGTTCGAGCGCACGCTGGAGCTTGCCGACGCCATCGAGACGCATATCGGCCGGGCGCCGAAGGACAAGATCCATCCCGCCACCCGCGTCTTTCAGGCGCTGCGCATCTTCGTCAATGACGAGCTCGGTGAGTTGGCCAAGGCGCTGTTCGCCGCCGAGCGGGCGCTGAAGCCGGGCGGACGACTTGCCGTGGTGACATTCCATTCGCTGGAGGACCGCATCGTCAAGCGCTTCATTGCCGATCGCTCCGACGCCGCGAGCGGCTCGCGCCACATGCCGGAGGCACGGGCACGCAGTGCCACCTTCAGCAAGTCCGGCGGCGGCGTGACGCCGGGTGAGGCCGAGACTGCGGCCAACCCGCGCGCCCGCTCGGCAAGGCTGCGCGCCGCCATCCGCACCGATGCGCCGGCGCGTGCCGGCGATTTTTCGATTTTCGGCCTTCCAAAACTTCCCGGCCCAAAACTTCCCGGCATCGAGCGGCCGGGGGAGAGGTAAGCACGTGTTTCGTTCCAGCGACATCGTCCTCATCGCCGTCATGGTCTCGGCGGCGGCCCTGACCTACAAAACCAAGCGCGAGGCCGAGGACCAATTGGCTGCAGTGCAGAAGATCCATGCTGAGATACGCTACGAGGAGGACACGATCGACCTGCTCAAGGCCGACTGGAGCCTGCTCACCCAGCCATCGCGGCTACAGAAGCTCGCCGAGCTCTACAAGTCGCAGCTTGAACTGGAGCCGGTCAGCGCGCACCAGATCGTCGGCCTCGGCGACCTGCCAGCCAAAACCCTCGACATCCAGGACATCCTGAACGGGCGCCAAGGCGGCATGGCAGACAATTCCGGCAACACACCCTCGGACGGCAAGGATCCCATCGTGACCGGAGGCATCGCCCAATGATCGGCAAACTGCTGAAACGTCGCCCCAGGGCCAGCGAAGACGGTTCAATCGTGGTCGATGGCGCCCGCAAGGCGACCGGAGGCAAGGGCAAGGCGCGCATCGTCATGACGATGGCGGTGTTCTTCGGTATCTTCTCGATCATTTCCGGGCGGCTTGTCTATCTCGGCTTCCAGACCCCCGACATGTCGGGCGGCCCGCAGAGCCGGGTGACGGCCTCGCGACCCGACATTGTCGACCGCAACGGCGAGGTGCTGGCGACGGACATCAAGACGGCATCGCTGTTTGCAGAGCCGCGCCGCATCGTCGACGCCGACGAGGCGATCGAAAAGCTGTCGACGGTGCTGCCGGAGATCGATTACGAGCAGACCTACCATAAGCTGAAGAGCGGCGCCGGCTTCGTCTGGCTGCAGCGGCAGCTGACGCCCAAGCAGCAGGCCGACATCATGCAGCTCGGCATTCCCGGTTTCGGCTTCCGCACCGAGAAGCGCCGTTTCTACCCCAGTGGTGAAACCTCGTCCTACATTGTCGGCCTGACCAATATCGACAATCAAGGCATCTCCGGCATGGAGAAATATATCGACGAGCAGGGCCTGAGCGACCTGCAGGCGTCGGGCCTGGCGGTGGCGAAGGATCTCAAGCCGGTGAAGCTCTCGATCGATCTGCGCGTCCAGCACGTGGTGCGCGACGAGATTGCCGCCGGCCTGGAGCGCTATCGCGCCATGGGCGCGGGCGCCGTCGTGCTCAACGTCAAGACCGGCGAAGTGGTGGCCATGGCCTCGGTGCCGGATTTTGATCCGAACAATCCCTACAATGCACAAGACAAGGACCGGCTGAACCGGATGTCGGCGGGGCTCTATGAGATGGGCTCGACCTTCAAGAGCTTCACATCAGCCATGGCGCTCGATTCCGGCAAGGCGACGATGGCGAGCCGCTTCGACGCTTCGCATCCAATCCGGGTCGGCCATCAGGCCATTCACGATTTCCACGGCAAGAACCGCGTGCTGTCGTTACCGGAGGTGTTCCTCTATTCATCCAACATCGGGTCGGCCAGGGAGGCCGAACTGGTCGGCATCGAGGCGCACCGCGAATTCCTGCATCGTCTTGGCATCTTGGACAAGATGCAGACCGAACTGCCGGAAGTCGCCCGTCCGACTGAGCCGAAGGTCTGGAAACAGGTCAACTCGTTCACCATCGCCTTCGGTCATGGCGTGTCGACGACACCGTTGCAGGCGGCTGTCGGCTGCGCGGCGCTGATCAATGGCGGATATCTGATGGAGCCGACATTCCTGATCCGCAGCCAGCAGGACGCGATGGCGGCGGCCAAGAAAGTGGTAGCCGACAAAACGGTCGAGGGCATGCGCTATCTCTACATGCTCAACGCCGAGAAGGGCTCGGCCAGAAATGCCAGGGTCCCCGGCTACCGCGTTGGCGGCAAGACCGGAACAGCCGAGAAGGTCATCAATGGCCGCTACTCGAAGGAGTTGAATTTCAATACGTTCGTCGCCGCATTCCCGATGGACGATCCGCAATATCTCGTGTTTACGATTGCCGATGCTCCGCACCCGGAAAAGCCGGGCATGACGGACGTCGCGGCCGCGAATGCCGGGGTCATGGCCGGCAATATCATCAGGCGTTCCGCGGCCATGCTTGGCGTGAAGCCAGATTTCAGCCATGAAAATGGTGCAACGCTGGTTTCCTATCAATGATTCTTAGGGCGCGCCGGCAACTGCGCGCTATTTTGTTGCGGTGAACGGAACTCGATGAAGCTCAAAAATCTAACCGGTATCCTGCCAGTCGAAGGAACAGCTTCCGCCGATCTGGAGGTTACCGGCATCTCTTCGGATTCCCGCCAGGTAAAACCCGGCGTCGTCTTTTTCGCGCTCGCTGGAAGCAAGGCGGATGGCGCCGCCTATGCCGCGGACGCCGCCGCACGAGGGGCTGCCGCCATCGTCGCGGGCAAGGACAGCGCCCTTGGGGGACTGCCGGTTCCAGTGTTGGCCGTCGATGACCCGCGCCTAGCGCTGGCCCTGAGCGCGGCCCGTTATTTCGGCAAACAGCCGCAGACGATGGTGGCCGTCACCGGCACCAGCGGCAAGACCTCGGTCGCCGCTTTCGTCAGGCAGATCTGGGAGCAGGCCGGCTTTGCCGCGGCCTCGATCGGCACCACCGGCGTGGTGGCGCCGGGCCGCAACGATTATGGCTCGCTGACGACGCCAGATCCCGTCGCCTTGCATCAGCTGTTGCTTGAACTGGCGGACGCCGGCGTCACCCATGCCTCCATGGAGGCCTCCAGCCATGGTCTCGACCAGCGCCGTCTCGACGGCGTCAGGCTGGCCGCCGGCGGCTTCACCAATCTCGGCCGCGACCACATGGACTACCATCCGACGGTCGAGGACTATCACCGGGCCAAGCTGCGTCTGTTTGATGCGCTGCTGCCGAAGGGCGCGCCGGCCGTGATCTTCGCCGACGATCCGTGGTCGGCGCCAACCATCCAGGCGGCGAAGGCCGCAAGGCTCGGCGTGCTGACGGTCGGCCGCCACGGCGATTTCCTGAAGCTGAAGCGGGTCGAGCATGAGCGCCACCGCCAGCGTGCCGAGGTCGAGGCCGACGGGATGCTCTACGAGATCGACCTGCCGCTGGCCGGCGATTTCCAGATAGCCAACGCGCTGGTTTCGGCCGGGCTTGCCATCTCCACGGGAACGCCAGTCGCCAAGGCCTTGAAGGCGTTGGAGAAACTCAAGGGCGCACCCGGCCGGCTCGACCTTGTCGGGACGACTGCAAACGGCGCGCCGGTCTATGTCGATTATGCGCATAAGCCGGACGCGCTGGAAAACGTGCTTGCCTCGGTGCGCCCGTTCACCACCGGCCGGGTCATCGTCGTGTTCGGCTGCGGCGGCGACCGCGATCGCGGTAAGCGGCCGATCATGGGCGAGATCGCGACGCGGCTCGCCGACGTCGTCATCGTCACCGACGACAATCCGCGCTCGGAAGTGCCGGAGACGATCCGTGCCGCGATCCTTGCCGCCGCTCCCGGCGCGATCGAGATCGGTGACCGGCGCGCGGCGATCCACGAGGCCGTTTCCATGTTGCATGCCGGGGACACGCTGATCGTGGCCGGTAAGGGTCATGAGGAAGGCCAGACGATCGGCACCGAGACCCTGCATTTCTCCGACCACGAAGAAGTCCGTGCCGCGCTGCTGGAGCGTGCCGCATGAATTTGCTGTGGACATCCGAGACGCTGGTCGCCGCCATGGACGGACGACCGATCGGGCCGATGCCGGACGGCATATCGGGCATTTCGATCGACAGCCGCAGCCTTCAGCCGGGCGACGCCTTCTTCGCCATCAAGGGCGAGGCGATGGACGGCCATGATTTCGCGACCGCCGCCATCAAGGCCGGAGCCGGGGTGCTGGTCGTGGCCGAAGGCAAGCTGCCGTCGCTTGGCCGGCTGACGGCGCCGATGATCGTCGTCGAGGACGTGCTGGTGGCACTGGAAAAGCTCGGTGTCGCATCGCGTGACCGTTCCCAGGCCAAGATCATCGCGGTGACCGGTTCGGCGGGCAAGACGACCACCAAGGAAGCGCTGCGCCACGTGCTGTCGGCGGTCGGCAAGGTGCATGCCTCGGCGCAGTCGTTCAACAACCATTGGGGCGTGCCGCTCACCTTGGCGCGAATGCCGGCCGATTGCGACTATGCCGTGTTCGAAATCGGCATGAACCATCCCGACGAGATCAGGCCGCTGGTCAAGATGGTAAGGCCGCATGTCGCCATCGTCACCATGATCGCGGCGGCGCATCTCGGCTTCTTCCGCAATCTGGACGAGATCGCCAAGGCGAAGGCCGAGATTTTCGAAGGGCTGGAACCCGGCGGCGCGGCGATCCTCAACCGCGACGACGCGCGTTTCAAGCTTCTCGACAAGATGGCGCACGCCGCCGGCGTCGAGCATGTCTATGGGTTCGGCGAGAACGCGCGCTCAACCTTCAGACTGGTCAAATGCGAAGTCCATGCCGATCATTCCGACATTGCCGCCAGGATCGGCGGTCACGAGGTGACGGCTCGCATCGGCGCGCCCGGCCGCCACATGGTGCAGAACATTCTGGCGGTCCTCGGCGCGGCCCGTCTGGTCGGCGCCGATCTCGACAAGGTTGCCCTGGCGCTGGCCGATCTCTCGGCCGAGCGCGGCCGCGGCAAACGCTATGTGCTGCGTCATCCCGGTGGCTCGACTTCGAGCCATCCCGGTGGCCCGACTTCAAGCCACCCCGGTGGACCGATCACGCTGATCGACGAAAGCTACAACGCCAACCCCGCCTCGATGGCGGCCGCCATGGCGCTGCTCAACGCGACGCCGGTGACGGGCGAAGGCCGCCGCATCGCCGTGCTGGGCGATATGCTGGAGCTCGGCGAGTATTCGGCCAAGCTGCATGCTGCACTTGCCGGTCTCATCGTCGGCACCGGCACGCAGACCGTCTTTCTCGGCGGTCCGGAGATGCGGGCGCTGGCGGAAGCGCTGCCGGGCGAGATCAGGACAGAATACCGCGCCAACGTCGAGGAATTGAAGCCGGTTCTGTTTGCCGCACTGAAGCCAGGCGACGTGGTGATGATCAAATCGTCGAAGGGCATCGGCTTTGCAAAGCTGGTCGATGCGTTGCTGGGCAAGTTCCCGGCTGAAACGACAATCGGCAAACAGACCTAGGGTCAAGTCGGGGACGAAAAGCGCATGTTCACACTGCTCGTCGATTTCGCGGACAAGATCTCGGTCTTCAATGTCTTCCGCTACATCACCTTCCGTACCGGCGGGGCGCTGATCACCTCGGCGCTGATTGTCTTCATCTTCGGGCCGACCATCATCAATTCGCTCAGGTTGCGCCAGGGCAAGGGCCAACCGATCCGCGCCGACGGGCCACAGACCCATTTCAAGAAGGCCGGCACGCCGACCATGGGCGGACTGATGATCCTGTCCGGCATCATCGGCTCATCGTTGCTATGGGCGAACCTGTCGAGCATCTATGTCTGGGTGGTGTTGCTGGTGACGCTGGGCTTCGGCTCGATCGGCTTCTACGACGACTATCTGAAGGTGACGAAACAGTCGCATCTCGGCTTTTCCGGCAAAGCACGGCTGGCGCTCGAATTCGTCATCGCCGGCATCGCCGCCTGGGCGATCATGCATAATGGCCAGGCGCCGTTCTCCTCGTCGCTGACATTCCCCTTCGCCAAGGAATTCCTGATTAATCTCGGCTGGTTCTTCGTCCCGTTCTCCTGCTTCGTCATCGTGGGGGCGGGCAATGCGGTGAACCTCACCGACGGCCTGGATGGCCTGGCGATCGTACCGATCATGATCGCGGCGGCGTCCTTCGGCGTCATTGCCTATCTCTCCGGCAATGCGGTGTTCGCCGAGTATCTGCAGATCCATTTCGTGCCCGGCACCGGCGAACTGGCTGTTGTGCTAGGCGCGGTCATCGGCGCCGGCCTCGGCTTTCTCTGGTTCAACGCGCCGCCGGCGGCGATCTTCATGGGCGACACCGGCTCGCTGGCCATGGGCGGGCTGATCGGCACCGTTGCGGTCGCCACCAAGCACGAGATCGTGCTGGTCATCGTCGGCGGGCTGTTCGTGGTCGAGATCCTGTCCGTCATCATCCAGGTCGGCTACTTCAAGATGACCGGCAAGCGTGTGTTCCTAATGGCGCCGATCCATCACCACTTCGAAAAGCTCGGCTGGACCGAAAGCCAGGTGGTGATCCGCTTCTGGATCATCGCCGTCATCCTGGCGCTGGTCGGCCTTTCCACCCTCAAGCTCAGATAGGCGCGCCCCGTGATTCCCGCCGCATCCTTCGCAGGCAAGCGTGTTTCGCTCTTCGGGCTCGGCGGCTCGGGGATCGCGACCGCGCACGCGCTGATCGAGGGCGGGGCTGAGGTTCTGGCCTGGGACGACAATCCCGACAGTGTCGCCAAGGCGGCAGCCGCCGGGATTGCAACCGGCGACCTGCACACAGCCGACTGGGCGACGTTCTCCGCTTTCGTGCTGTCGCCCGGCGTGCCGCTGACGCATCCCAAACCGCACTGGACGGTGGAACTGGCGCGCGGTTCGGGTGTCGAGATCATCGGCGACGTCGAGCTTTTCTGCCGCGAGCGGACGCTCGGCGCGCCAGCCGCCCCGTTCATCGCCATCACCGGCACCAACGGCAAGTCGACGACCACGGCGCTGACGGCGCATATATTGAAGGCTTCCGGCCGCGATACGCAGATGGGCGGCAATATCGGCCGCGCCGTGATGACACTCGATCCGCCGCAACCCGACCGGCACTATGTCGTCGAATGCTCGTCCTACCAGATCGACCTCGCACCATCGATCAATCCGACGGCCGGCATCCTGCTCAATTTGACGCCGGATCACCTCGACCGTCACGGCACCATGCAGCATTACGCTTCGATCAAGGAGCGGCTGGTTGCCGGCAGCGAGACCGCGATCGTCGGCATCGACGATTCCTGGTGTGCGCAGATTGCCGAACGGCTGGAGCGGGCGGGGCGGCACGTCATCCGCATTTCGAAGCGGCTGCCGCTGACCGACGGCTATTTCGCCGATGGCACCAATTTGATGGAAGCGGTGCATGGCCGCTACAGCCGGGTCGCCTTCCTCGAAGGCATCGGCTCGCTGCGCGGGCAGCACAATGCGCAAAACGCGCTTGCCGCGGTGGCCGCCTGCCTCAAGGTCGGGCTCGACCTCGGCGAGATCCAGTCCGGACTGGAAAGCTTTCCGGGCCTGGCGCATCGCATGGAGCAGGTCGGCCGCAAGGACCACGTGCTGTTCGTCAACGATTCCAAGGCGACCAACGCCGATGCGGCGGCACCCGCCCTGTCGAGCTTTTCACGCATCTACTGGATCGCCGGCGGCCTGCCCAAGGAAGGCGGCATCGAGCCGCTGCGCGGCTTCTTCCCGCGTATCGCCAAGGCCTATCTGATCGGCGAGGCAGCGCCGGCCTTTTCGGCGACGCTGGGCGAGGCGGTGCCGTATGAGATATCGGGCACGCTTGCAGCCGCGGTCGAGCATGCCGCGCATGATGCGGCCAAGGACGATGGCGGCGAGGCGGTGGTGCTGTTGTCGCCGGCCTGCGCCAGTTTCGACCAATTTAAGAATTTCGAGGTCCGCGGCGAAGCCTTCAGGCAAGCTGCGAATGCTATCGAGGGCGTCAAACCCATCGGAGGGGCACGATAATGCAGAGCCGTCTCGACAAAAGCCCGGTTGCGACCTGGTGGTGGACCATCGATCGCTGGTTCCTGGCGGCGTTCCTGTCGCTGATGGGGCTGGGCATAGTTTTGTCCTTCGCCGCAAGTCCCGCGGTCGCCGAACGCATCGGCCTCGACAGTTTCCATTTCGCGACCAGGCAGATCATCTTCACCGTGCCGGCGCTCGGCGTGATGCTGGCGGTGTCCTTCCTCGATTCCAGAGAAATCCGGCGCATGGCGCTGATCATGCTGTGCCTGATGCTGGTGCTGATGGTGGCGGTGCTCTACATCGGCGTCGAGGTGAAAGGCGCGCGGCGCTGGGTGTCGCTTGCCGGCCTGTCGATCCAGCCCTCGGAGTTTTTGAAACCCGCCTTTGTCATCATGTGCGCCTGGCTGTTCGCCGAACACAAGCGCCAGCCCGACATTCCGGGCAATCTCTTCGCCATGTTGCTCTTGGTACTGGTCGTATCGCTGCTGGTGGCGCAGCCGGACCTCGGCCAGACCATGCTGACGACCGGCACCTGGGGCATCATGTTCTTCATGGCGGGGCTGCCATGGCTGTGGATCGTCGTGCTCGGAGCGGCCGGCGTCGGCGGCGTCTTTGCCGCCTATACGGTATTTCCGCACGTCGCCCTGCGTATCGACAAGTTCCTCACTGGCGAAGGCGACACGTTCCAGGTCGATATGGGCCGCGACGCATTGATCAATGGCGGCTGGTTCGGCGTCGGGCCGGGCGAGGGCACCGTCAAGCGGGTCATCCCCGACAGCCATGCCGATTTCGTCTTTTCGGTCGCGGGCGAGGAATTCGGATTGATCATGTGTTTCTTCATCATGTCCATCTTCGCCTTCATCGTGCTGCGCGGCCTCAACACGGCGCTGAAGGAGCATGACGATTTCACCCGCTATGCGGTCGGCGGCCTCGTCACCGTGTTCGGCCTGCAGGCAGTCATCAACATGTGCGTCAACCTGCAGCTGGTGCCGGCCAAGGGCATGACGCTGCCGTTCATCTCCTATGGCGGCTCTTCGCAGATTGCCATCGCCATCTCGATGGGAATGGTGCTGGCGCTGACGCGCAAGCGACCGGAAAAGCGCAAGCAGGTGGGCTTTGCCTTGCCACAGCGCGCCATGCCGGCGGAGTGACATGGCCAGAGGCGTTATCCTTCTCTCGGCGGGCGGAACCGGCGGACATCTGTTTCCGGCCGAGGCACTGGCGCATGAGTTGAACGCGCGTGGCTGGACGGTGCATCTGGCGACCGACGACCGCGCTGAGCGCTTTGCCGGCCACTTCCCGGCCGCCGCCATCCACCCGATCCAGTCCGCGACGCTGGGCTCCAAAAATCCTGTTGCCCTGCTTGGCGCTTTCTGGAAAATCTGGCGCGGCGTGCGCCAGGCGTCCGCCATCATCGGCAGGATCAAGCCCGACACCGTGGTCGGCTTTGGCGGCTATCCGACCTTGCCGCCGCTCTACGCCGCGACGCGGCGCAAGGTGCCGACGCTGATCCACGAGCAGAACGCGGTGATGGGACGCGCCAACCGGGCGCTGGCCAGCCGCGTCGATGCGATTGCCGGTGGCTTCCTGCCCCAAGACGAAAGCGCCGTCGGCGCCAAGACGGTGACGACAGGCAATCCGGTTCGCCCACAGGTGCTCGAAGCCGCAAAGACCGCCTACGTCGCCTCGGCCGGAGATGATCCCTTCCGCCTGCTGGTGTTCGGCGGCAGCCAGGGCGCGCAGTTCTTCTCCGATGCGGTGCCGGCGGCCGTCGCCTTGCTCCCCGACGCACTCCGCAAGCGGCTGGTGATCACGCAGCAGGCTCGGGCCGATGATGTCGGGCGGGTGAAGGCGGCCTATGCAGCGCTTGGCGTCGGTGTCGAGGTCTCGCCCTTCTTCAGCGACATGGCGGCGCGTATAGCGGCCGCACAGTTGGTGATGTCGCGCTCCGGCGCGTCGACCGTCTCGGAAATCGCGGTCATCGGGCGGCCGGCGCTGCTGGTGCCCTATCCCTATGCGCTCGATCACGACCAGGCCGCGAACGCAGCCGCTCTTGCGGCCGCCGGCGGTGGCGAAGTGGAACCGCAATCCTCACTTTCGCCCGAGCGCATCGCGGCGCTGATCGGCGCCCTGATGGCCGAGCCCGAACGGCTCACGGCAATGGCTGCGGCGGCGAAGTCGGTCGGCAAACCGGACGCCGCACGGTTGCTCGCCGATCTCACAGAGGCTATTGCGTCCCGCAAAACCGTTTCGGATTTTAAGAAGGGAACGCACGCATGAAGATGCCGCAGACCATAGGCCTCGTGCATTTCATCGGCATTGGCGGCATCGGCATGAGTGGCATCGCCGAAGTGCTGCACAATCTCGGCTACAAGGTGCAGGGATCCGACCAGGCCGACAGCGCCAATGTGCAGCGGCTGCGCGACAAGGGGATCGAATGCTTTGTCGGCCACAGGGAAGAAAACCTCGGCGATGCCGAAGTGGTGGTTGTCTCGACGGCTATCAAGAAATCCAACCCCGAACTGAAGGCGGCACGGGAGAAATTGCTGCCGATCGTGCGCCGCGCCGAAATGCTGGCCGAACTGATGCGCTTCCGCCAGGCAGTGGCGATCGGCGGCACGCACGGCAAGACGACGACGACCTCGATGGTAGCGACGCTGCTCGAAGCCGGCGGGCTCGACCCGACCGTCATCAATGGCGGCATCATCAACGCCTATGGCACCAATGCGCGCATGGGGGACGGCGAGTGGATGGTGGTCGAAGCCGACGAGAGCGACGGGACCTTCCTCAAGCTGCCGGCCGATATCGCCGTCGTCACCAATATCGATCCCGAACATCTCGATCACTACGGCAGTTTCGAGAAGGTGCGCGAAGCCTTCCGCCAGTTCGTCGAGAACGTGCCGTTCTACGGCTTCGGCGTCATGTGCACCGACCACCCGGAGGTGCAGGCGCTGGTCGGCCGAATCGAGGATCGCCGCGTCATCACCTATGGCGAGAACGCGCAGGCCGACGTGCGCTTCACCAACCATCGCATGGCCGGCGCGACCTCGGAATTCGACGTGGTGATCCGCGACCGCAAGGGACGCGGCCAGACGACGATATCGGATCTGCGCCTGCCGATGCCCGGCCGCCACAACGTTTCCAATGCGACGGCGGCGATCGCGGTGGCGCATGAGCTCGGTCTGTCGGCCGAGGCGATCAAGAAAGGCCTGTCGTCCTTCGCCGGCGTCAAGCGTCGCTTCACCCAAACCGGCTCCTGGAATGGCGTCGAAGTGTTCGACGATTACGGCCACCATCCGGTCGAGATCGCTGCGGTGCTGAAAGCCGCGCGCAGCGCCACCAAGGGCCGCGTCATCGCCATTGCCCAGCCGCACCGTTTTACCCGGCTGCATGATCTGTTCAATGAGTTCTCCGCCTGCTTCAACGACGCCGACACGGTGATGGTGGCGCCGGTCTACGCCGCCGGCGAGGAGCCGATCGAAGGCGTGACCTCGGATGCGCTGGTGTCGCGCATCCGCGCCGGGGGCCATCGCGACGCGCGCTACATCGAGGGTCCGGAAGCAATAGCGCCTGTTGTCCGTGATCTGGCCAGGCCCGGCGACTTCGTCGTCTTCCTCGGCGCCGGCAACATCACGCAATGGGCCTATGCGCTGCCCAAGGAGCTGGCCGTCTCATGATGCAGGGCCAGGCGCTGATCGACAGACTTGGCGGCCGGCTTGCCGGCCTGCGCGGCCGCATCACGCCGAATGCCGAGATGGACAAGATCACCTGGTTCCGCGCCGGAGGACTGGCCGAGGCGCTCTTTCAGCCAGCGGACGAGGCGGATCTCGCTGCTTTCCTGAAAGCGGTTCCCGAAGAGATACCGCTGACCATAGTCGGCGTCGGCTCGAACTTGCTTGTGCGCGATGGGGGTATTCCGGGTTTCGTCATAAGGCTGTCGGCCAAGGGGTTCGGTGAAACCGAAATTGTTTCGCCGACATCGATCAAGGCTGGCGCGGCCACGCCCGACAAGCGCATCGCCGCGGTGGCGCTGGAAGCCGGCATCGGCGGCTTCCATTTCTACCACGGCATACCGGGCGCCATCGGCGGGGCGCTGAGGATGAACGCCGGCGCCAATGGCGTCGAGACGCGCGAGCGCGTCGTCGAGGTGCGTGCGCTCGACCGCAAAGGCAACGTCCAGACGCTGAGCAATGCCGATATGGGCTATGCCTACCGGCACTCGTCGGCACCGTCCGGGCTGATCTTCACCTCGGCGATTTTCGAGGGCTTTGCCGAGGACAAGGCAGTGATCAAGGCGGCGATGGACGCGGTGCAGAACCATCGCGAGACGGTGCAGCCGATCCGCGAGAAGACCGGTGGCTCGACCTTCAAGAATCCTGAAGGCACCTCAGCCTGGAAAGAGATCGACAAGGCCGGGTGCCGCGGCCTGCTGATCGGCGGCGCGCAGATGTCGCCCATGCACTGCAATTTCATGATCAACACCGGGACAGCGACCGGCTACGAACTCGAATATCTCGGCGAAACGGTGCGCACGCGGGTGCTCGAACATTCCGGCATCCGGCTGCACTGGGAGATCAAGCGCATCGGGGACTTCCGCCCCGGACACGCCGTGCAGGAGTTTCTTGGACAGCTGCTCTAGCCGCGGTTGAAGTTCATGTGACGCATGAACTTCAACCGGTCCGGAACGACCGCGCGACCGTTGCTCCAAAGACTCAACAGCGCGGTTTTCGCATCCATTTTCTCAGAAAGTGAATCTCCCGGAATCATAAGCACTTGCCAGTGAATCAACTCTCTGATTCTCTGCTCCAAAGCGTTTCCTGATTTGAGTCGTTCGACGCGTTTCCCGCGTTTTCCGTCTGGGGGGGCAACCTGCCGGGAGACTCGGACTCAATGTTGCGGAAATCTTGGTTTTTGATCCGCCGTGAGAGGGGATGACGGGGAATGAAAAACAAGCATGTGGCCGTCCTGCTGGGTGGTTTCTCGTCCGAGCGGCCCGTGTCCCTGTCTTCGGGGAAGGCCTGTGCCGATGTGCTTGAGACGGAAGGCTATCAAGTCACGCGCGTCGATGTCGGGCGCGACGTCGGCTCCGTGCTTGCCGATCTCAGGCCCGATGTCGCCTTCAATGCGCTGCATGGTCCTTTTGGCGAGGACGGCACCATTCAGGGCATTCTCGAATATCTCGGCATTCCCTACACCCATTCCGGCGTGCTCGCCTCGGCGCTTGCGATGAACAAGGAGCAGTCGAAGAAAGTCGTGAAATTGGCCGGTGTCCCCGTCGCCGAATCGAAGGTCGCCAATCGCTTCGCCATTCAGAACAACCATCCGATGAAGCCGCCTTATGTGGTGAAGCCGGTCAATGAGGGGTCGAGCTTCGGCGTCGTGATCGTGCATGAGGGGCAGTCGCATCCGCCGCAGGTCATCGGCTCGTCCGAGTGGAAATATGGCGATACCGTCATGGTCGAGCGCTACATCCATGGGCGCGAGCTGACCTGTGCCGTCATGGGCGACGTGGCGCTTGGCGTCTGCGAAATCATCCCGACGGGCCATTCGTTCTATGATTACGATTCAAAATATGTCGCGGGCGGATCAAAACACGAATGCCCCGCAAAAGTTTCACCGAATATTTACCAAAAAATACAGACACTGGCGCTCAAGGCTCACCAAGCTGTCGGCTGTCGGGGCGTTTCCCGGTCGGACTTCCGTTATGACGATCGTCACTCCGAAAATGGCGAGGTTGTATGGCTCGAGGTCAATACTCAGCCGGGCATGACGCCGACGTCTCTGGTGCCTGAAATCGCCGCCCAGGCAGGGCATTCGTTCGGCGATCTGTTGAGTTGGATGGTGGAGGACGCTTCGTGTCTGCGTTGAAGTGGGGGCAGGGCAAGGGGAAGGGCGCGGCCGGGCCGGCGCTGTTCAGCCTGCCATTGTCGTTCGACCATTTCGTGCTGCCGCGCGTGCTTCGCCGCCCGGTGCGTATCCTGGCGCGCCTGGGCGAGGGCGAATTCCAGGCGCCGCGCTTCTCCGCCGCGATCATGTCGGCAGTGCTCATTGCCTCGAGCGGCGCCTATGGTGCCTATCTCGGCGGTCATGCCGACGGCATCGTCCAGAGCATCACCGCCCGGACCGGCTTTGCCGTCGACCAGGTCAAGGTGGTCGGCAATCGCCAGACGTCCGAGATCGATATTCTCGACAGGCTCGAGCTCGACGGCTGGACGTCGCTGATCGGCTTCGATGCCGAGGCGGCGCGGGAACGCATCGCCACCTTGCCCTGGATCGAGGTCGCCGCGGTGCGCAAGGTCTATCCGCACACGTTGGAGGTGCGCGTCGAGGAGCGTCAGGCGTTCGCACTTTGGCAGCAGGGCAGCGATCTCTCCGTCATCGAAAAAGACGGTGCCGTTATCGCACCGTTCTCGGGTGGCAAGCAGGTGCTGCTGCCATTGCTGATCGGAGCCGGCGCGCCGGCCAAGGCGCCGGAATTCCTGGCGAAGATCGAAAAATACCCGGATCTCGCGACCCGCATCAGGGGCTATGTCCGTGTCGGCGATCGGCGCTGGGACCTGAAGCTCGACAACGGCATCACCGTCAAGCTCCCCGAGGATGGCGAGGATCAGGCACTCGCCGAACTCGTCGGCATGGACCATGACAAGGGGCTGTTGTCGCGCGACATCGCCGCCGTCGACATGCGGCTGTCCGACCGGCTGGTCGTGCAACTGACGCCGGAGGCGGCGACCCAGCGCGAAGCCGCGCTCAACGAGAAGCCGAAAATGCTGAAGCGCAAGCCGGAGACGAAGATATGAGCTGGCTTGGCGGTTCAGGCGATGCCTCTTCGCGCCGCTCCGGCACCTTGACGGTACTGGATGTCGGTTCGAACAAGGTCTGCTGCATGGTGGCGAAGCTGAAGCCATGCGATGACGGCAAGCTGCTGCGCGGACGCTCGCACCGCATCCAGGTGATCGGCATCGGACACCAGAAGTCGCAGGGCGTCAAATCGGGCGTCGTCATCGATCTCGACCGTGCCGAACACGCCATTCGCCTCTCCGTCGACGCCGCCGAGCGCATGGCCGGGCTGACGGTCGATTCGCTGATCGTCAACATGACCGCCGGCCGGCTGAAGAGCGAAGCCTTCTCGGCTACCATAAACCTCGGTGGCCATGAGGCCGACGAGACCGACATCAAGCGGGTGCTCGGTGCCGGCGCCAAGCAGGCGCTGAAGACCGAGCGCGAGGTGGTCCATTCGCTCCCCGTCGGCTTCTCGCTCGACGCTGAGCGCGGCGTGCGCGATCCGCGCGGCATGGTCGGCGACACGCTTGGCGTCGACATGCATGTGCTGACCGGCGACGCCGCTCCGATGCGCAACCTGGAGCTCTCCATCAACCGCTCGCATCTTTCGGTAGAGCGCATGGTGGCGACGCCCTATGCCAGCGGGCTGGCGGCATTGGTCGACGACGAGCTGGAACTGGGCGCCGCCTGCATCGATATGGGCGGCGGCACGACGACGATCTCGGTGTTTTCGGAAGGCAAGTTCGTCCATGGAGACGCCATCGCCATCGGCGGCAACCACGTCACGCTGGACATGGCCAAGGGACTGTCGACCTCGCTCGATGCCGCCGAGCGGCTGAAAGTGATGCACGGTTCGGCGTTGCCCGGCAGCGCCGATGACCGCGACCTGGTCTCGATCCAGCCGATCGGCGACGAGGGCGAAGTGCCGCTCCAGATTCCGCGCTCCGTCATGACACGCATCGTGCGCGCCCGCATCGACGAGACGCTCGAGCTTTTGCGCGACCGGCTGAACAAGTCCGGCTACGGCAATGCGGTGGGCAAGCGCGTGGTGCTGACCGGCGGCGCCAGCCAGCTTGCCGGCCTGCCGGAAGCGGCGCGCCGCATCCTGGGGCGCAATGTGCGCATCGGCCGCCCGCTCGGCGTGGCGGGCCTGCCCGAAGCGGCGAAGGGGCCGGCCTTCTCGGCGGCCGTCGGCTTGTTGATCTATCCGCAGATGGCGAGCTTCGAGAGCCATCCGGCGAAAGGAATTTCCGGTCTCAGGATGACCGGAACGGGCGGAAAACTGCATCGCATGAGTCAGTGGTTGAGAGACAGTTTCTAATTGACGGGGACAGCCCCATAAGTGGCCGCGGCGGCGAAGCGGCAGGAAAGGCAAAGGACGGAGACAATGACCATCAATCTGCAAAAGCCGGACATCACCGAGCTTAAGCCACGCATCACCGTGTTCGGCGTCGGCGGCGGCGGCGGCAACGCCGTCAACAACATGATCACCGCCGGTCTGCGCGGCGTCGAGTTCGTTGTCGCCAACACCGACGCGCAGGCGCTGACCATGTCGAAAGCCGACCGGCTGATCCAGCTCGGCGCGCATGTCACCGAGGGGCTGGGTGCCGGATCCCAGCCTGAAGTGGGCCGCGCGGCAGCGGAAGAATGCATCGACGAGATCATCGATCACCTGTCCAACACCCATATGTGCTTCGTCACGGCGGGCATGGGCGGCGGCACGGGCACGGGAGCGGCGCCGGTCGTGGCGCGCGCCGCCCGCGAGAAGGGCATCCTCACTGTCGGCGTCGTCACCAAGCCGTTCCATTTCGAAGGCCAGCGCCGCATGAAGACGGCGGATTTCGGCATCGAGGAGCTGCAGAAATGCGTCGACACGCTGATCGTCATCCCTAACCAGAACCTGTTCCGGCTGGCCAATGACAAGACCACCTTCGCCGACGCGTTCGCCATGGCTGACCAGGTTCTCTATTCGGGTGTAGCCTGCATCACCGACCTGATGGTCAAGGAAGGCCTGATCAATCTCGACTTCGCCGACGTTCGTTCGGTGATGCGCGAGATGGGCAAGGCGATGATGGGCACCGGCGAGGCATCGGGCGAGGGCCGCGCGATGGCGGCCGCGGAAGCCGCGATCGCCAACCCGCTGCTCGACGAGACCTCGATGAAGGGCGCCAAGGGCCTGCTGATCTCGATCACCGGCGGCCGCGACCTGACGCTGTTCGAAGTCGACGAAGCGGCGACCCGCATCCGCGAGGAGGTCGACCAGGACGCCAACATCATCCTGGGCGCCACTTTCGACGAGGAGCTCGAAGGCGTCATCCGCGTCTCGGTTGTCGCCACCGGCATCGACAAGTCGGCGGCCGAAATCGCCGCCGCGCCGATCTCGATCCGCACCGCGCCGCAGAAGCCGGCCCGCCCGGCCGTTGCCGCGGCGGAAAGCCGCCCCGCGCCGGCCCAGCAGGCTGCGTACGAGCCGCGCGCCGCCGATCCGGTCGCGGAAGCGATCCAGCTGGCCGAAGCAAACGCCGCGGCGATGGCGCAAGCCCGTCCGGCGCCAATTGCCCATGCGGATGATTTCCGTCCGCAGAGCAAGATCTTCCAGGCTCCGCCGGCGCAGCCGCAACCGATGGTGCAGCCCGTGGTCCAGCAGATGCAGCCGGCGCCGCAACCGCGCGAGATCCTGCGCGAAGTCCAGCAGCCGGTCGCGATGGCTCCCCAGCGCATGCCGCGCGTCGAGGACTTTCCGCCTGTCGTGAAGGCCGAGGTCGACGCCAAGAGCCGCCCGGCCGACCATGAGAACAGCGGACCGATGGGGCTCTTGAAGCGTCTGACCAACGGCCTGACGCGCCGCGAGGAAGAGCCTGCACGCCTGCAGCCGGCGCAGCCGCGGGAGCCCAAGCTGCGTCAGGCCGCACCGGAAGTGCGCCGTCTGGCAAGCCAGGACGCGCAGCTCTACGCGCCTCGTCGCGGCCAGCTCGACGACCAAGGCCGCCTGACGCCGCAGGCCAGGGCGACTCAGGAGGACGACCAGCTGGAAATTCCGGCGTTCCTGCGTCGCCAGGCCAACTGAGCGGTTAACGGGCTGTAACAATTGTTAACAGGCAAGCAAGGAATTGCTTGCCTGTTAACGTTTAAAAGAATGCAAATTCAAGCACTTAAGAGGCTATCCATACGTCGGTTGCGGTTACAAAGAGTAAGAAACCGTGATTTGGACTATCCCTGACGGGACATTATCTTCATTGCCTACCGTCGTCGGTTTGCCGGGATTTCGGGGGAAGTGACCTGGCCTGCCGATTTTTACAAGAGAGCCGCGCCCTCGGGCTGGAGAAGCGGACCTAGGCATTTCGGGCTTATGGGGATTGTCTTGCACGACTATCAGACGACAGTGAAGACGCGCGCGTCGCTTACGGGCACCGGCGTTCACAGCGGCAAGGAAGTTTCCATCAGCTTTCTCCCGGCGGATGCCGACACCGGCATCGTTTTCCAGCTTTTTAGTGAGAACGGGCAAGGTCGCGAGTTCCGCGCCCTGTTTTCCGAGATCGGCGCAACCGACCTGTGCACCATGCTCGGTGATCCCTCTGGCGAGCACATCGCCACGGTCGAGCACATCATGGCGGCGCTGTTCGGGCTCGGCATCGACAATGTCATCATCGAGATCGACGGCCATGAGGTCCCTATCCTCGACGGCAGCGCCATGGCGTTCGTCGAGGCCATAGACCAGGCCGGCATCGAAACGCTGTCGGTCAAGCGGCGCTACATCCGGATCGTCAAGCCGGTCCGCATCGAGAACGGCGCCTCCTGGGCTGAGTTCAGGCCCTATGACGGCACCCGCTTCGAGGTCGAGATCGATTTCGAAAGCCCGGCGATCGGCCGGCAGCTGTTCGCGTCCGACATCAATGCGGACATTTTCCGCCGCGACATCGCGCGCGCCCGCACCTTCGGCTTCATGAAGGACGTCGAGCGGCTGTGGGCCGCCGGCTATGCGCTGGGATCCTCGCTTGAGAATTCGCTGGTCATCGGTGACGACAACCGCGTCATCAACATGGGCGGCTTGCGCTACCCCAACGAGTTCGTACGCCATAAGACGCTGGACGCCATGGGCGACCTGGCACTGGCCGGGGCCCGCTTCATCGGCTGCTTCCGCTCCTATCGTGGCGGCCATAGGCTGAATGCGGCCGCCTTGCGGCGCGTGCTGTCGGACCGTACCGCGTTCGAGATCGTCGAAACGACCCGCCGCGAGCGCGGCCGTGCGGCCGAGATGAGCGCCGTCAACGCGCCTCTCTATGCGCCCTGGATGATCTGAGTCGCCGCCACTTTCCGGATACCATCGCAGCTCGCTGGTGTTGCATGAATGCATCATTTGCCGGCGAAATCGCAGGGATGCTCCGGCGCGGCCCGGCCGCCACAAAAATGTTCGATTGCCTAGACATAGCGTTGCCGGGCAAGGCGGTTATGGTTTATGGCTGCTGCCGTCGATAGTGCATGTCGCCTGGAAGTGGGGACCAGTTTTGGGGAAACGATATGCAACAGGCACTGAAATAACGCCGAAAGGGCGCAATCCAATCATGTTCTTCAAGCGAGTCGGTCAATTGAAAGCGCCGCAGCGGTCCGTTTTCCTGGCGCTTTCGGTGGTTGTTCCATCGCTCTTCCTGTCTGCTTGCATGTCGTCGGAAAAAGATATCGACCTGTCGACCTATGTCGATCAGACCGAGCCGGCCGACGTTCTCTACAACCAAGGGCTCGCCAATCTGAATGCCGGACGCCTCGACGAGGCGAGCAAGAAGTTCGACGCGGTCGACCGCCAGCATCCTTATTCGGAGTGGGCCCGCAAATCGATGGTGATGGGCGCGTTCGCCGACTATCGCAAGGGCAGCTACGACGAAGCGATCTCGTCGGCCAAGCGTTATCTGACGCTGTATCCGTCAACGGATGACGCGGCTTATGCGCAGTACATCATCGGCCTTAGCTACTACCGCCAGATCAAGGACGTGACGCAGGATCAGAAGGAAGCGCGCCAGACCGTGCAGACCATGCAGGATCTCGTGACGCGCTGGCCTAATTCAGAATATGTCGATGACGCCAAGGAAAAGATCCGCTTCGCCAACGACCAACTCGCCGGCAAGGAGATGCAGATCGGCCGCTATTATCTCGAACGCCGCGAATACATCGCCGCGGTCAAGCGCTTTCGCAATGTGGTCGAGAATTATTCCAACACCCGGCATGTCGAGGAGGCGCTGGCGCGCCTGACCGAGAGCTATTATGCGATGGGCCTGACTTCGGAGGCGCAGACCGCTGCCGCCGTTCTCGGCACCAATTATCCCGACAGCCCATGGTACAAGGATTCCTACAAGCTCCTGCAGAGCAACGGGCTTGCGCCGCGCGAGAATGCCGGCTCGTGGATATCCAAGGCCGGGAAACTGATCACCGGCGCCTGATGCAGGCGTAACGATGCTTTCCAGGCTGTCGATCCGCGATATCGTCCTGATCGAGAAGCTGGATATCGACTTCCAGCCCGGTCTCTCGGTGCTGACGGGCGAGACCGGCGCCGGAAAATCCATCCTGCTCGACGCTCTGTCCTTGGCGCTTGGGGCTCGCGGTGACGCTTCCCTGGTGCGCCACGGCGCGGCACAGGGCCAGGTGATTGCCGTGTTCGACGTGCCGCGCAACCATCCGGTGCGCGCGTTGCTTGCCGAGAATGCCATCGAGGACGACGGCGACATCATCCTGCGCCGCTTGCAGACGGTGGACGGCCGCACCCGCGTCTTCGTCAACGATCAGCCGTCCAGCGTGACGCTGATGCGCGACGTCGGCCGCGCGCTGGTCGAGATCCACGGCCAGCATGACGAACGCGCCCTTGTCGATCCCGGCGCGCATCGCGACGTGCTCGACGCCTTCGGCGGCCATCTCGGCGCCGTCCGGTCGGCGGCCGAGGCCTGGCGGCACTGGCGCGCCTGCGAGCAGGAGCTCTCGCGCCATCGTGCCAAGGTGGCGGCGGCGGCGCGCGAAGCGGACTACCTGCGCGCAGCGGTCACGGAGCTGACCAAGCTCGATCCGCAGCCGGGTGAGGAGACTGAGCTTGCCGACTTGCGCGCCCACATGATGCGGGCCGAGAAGATCGCCTCCGAAATCCACGACGCGCAGGACGTGCTTTCGGGTCCATCCTCGCCCTTGCCGCAACTGGCCAGCCTGCTCAGGCGGTTGCAGCGCAAGGCCGGCGAGGCCCCTGGGCTGCTCGACGAAGTGGTCAAGTCGCTGGATGAGGCGATGCTGTCGCTCGACGCGGCGCAGTCGGGTGTCGAGGCGGCTTTGCGCGCCACCGAATATGATCCACAGCGGCTGGAAAAGGCGGAAGAGCGGTTGTTTTCGCTGCGCGCGGCATCGCGCAAGCACAGCGTTGCCGTCGATGATTTGGCGCAATTGCGCGACACGATGGTTGCCGATCTTGCCGATCTCGATGCCGGCGAGGAGCGCCTTCATGGGCTGGAAAAGCAGGCAGCCGCAGCGCGCGAAGCCTATGATATCGCCGCCGCGCAGTTGTCCTCGCTTCGCCATGCCGCGGCGGTCGGGCTGACAAAGACGGTGATGGCCGAACTGCCGGCGCTTAAGCTCGAACGCGCCGCCTTCATCGTCGAGATGAAGAGCGAGGCCGAGAGCCGCATGGAAGAGGGCATCGACCAGATCGAGTTCTGGGTGCGCACCAATCCCGGCACCCGGCCCGGGCCGATGATGAAGGTTGCTTCCGGCGGCGAGCTTTCGCGCTTCCTGCTGGCGCTGAAGGTGGCGCTGGCCGACCGGGGCTCGGCGCCAACGCTGGTCTTCGATGAAATCGACACAGGGGTGGGCGGCGCCGTCGCGGATGCCATCGGCCAGCGGCTGGCAAGATTGTCCAGGCGCGTGCAGGTGCTCTCGGTCACCCATGCGCCGCAGGTGGCGGCCCGCGCGGCGACGCACTTCCTGATCTCCAAATCCGGCAGCACCGACAAGGTCGCGACCGGCATCGCCGAAATGGACCGGGCGGCGCGCCAGGAAGAGATCGCGCGCATGCTGGCCGGCGCCACCATCACCGACGAAGCGCGCGCGGCCGCCGAGAGATTGCTGCGGGAGAATACGGCGGCTGCCTGAAAGCTCGTTTCCCGTGAAGGCGAGTCAGGATATGGCTGCATCCTGCTGTTCAGGAATGATTTTTTCGCAGGCCGGCTCCCTCCTGCCAAATCCTGATTTATAGTGGCGCCCAACCAAAGTGCGCCGCGCCTTGGTTATTGTTTTGCGCATGTCGTTGCCCCAAAATCGCACCATATTTTGGGCGGCGTGCATTGGTCAGGGAAGCCGTGCGATGTCTGAAAGACCAGTCGATTCACTCAGTGAGAGCGAAGCCGAAGCGGAGCTGAAGCGCCTGGCGCAGGAGATCGCGGAGCACGACCGCCGCTACCATACCGAGGACGCGCCTGTTATCACCGACGCCGCCTATGATGCGCTGACCCGGCGCAACCTCGCCATCGAGCAGCGCTTTCCCGCCCTGGTGCGCGAGGATTCGCCATCGCGCAGGGTCGGTGCCGCGCCGGCGGAAGGCTTTGCCAAGGTGCGCCATGCCGTGCCCATGCTCAGCCTCGCCAAGGCCTATACCGACGAGGACGTCGCCGATTTCATCGAACGCGGCCGGCGCTTCTTCGACCGCGACAAGGATCTCGACATCGCCTTCACGGCCGAACCGAAGATCGACGGCCTGTCGGCCTCGCTGCGTTACGAGAACGGCGTGTTCGTGCAGGGCGCAACGCGCGGCGATGGCGCTGTCGGCGAAGACATCACCGCCAATCTGAGGACCATCGCCGATATTCCCGGCAGGCTGAAAGGCTCGGGCTGGCCCGAAATCATCGAGATACGCGGCGAGGTCTACATGACCTATGCCGAATTCGAGGCGCTGAAGCAGCGCTCAGCGGCCGCCGGCGGCCAGGACTATGTCAATCCGCGCAATACGGCGGCTGGGTCGCTGCGCCAGAAGGATCCATCGGTCACCGCCAGCCGGAACCTCAAATTCTTTGCCTATGCCTGGGGCTACACGACAGCCGACCCCGCTCCGACACAATACGATTCGGTGCAGAAATTCGCGGAATGGGGCTTCAAAGTCAGCCCGCTGATGGTGCGGGCGAGGTCGGTCGGCGAGCTGATCGCGCATTATCACCGCATCGAGGAACAGCGTTCTTCCTTGGGCTACGACATCGACGGCGTCGTCTACAAGGTCGACCAACTGGAGTTGCAGCGCCGGTGGGGCTTCGTCACCGGCGAACCGCGCTGGGCCATCGCGCACAAATTTCCGGCCGAACAGGCGATGACGACCGTGCAGAAGATCGATATCCAGGTCGGGCGCACCGGCACGCTGGCGCCGGTGGCGAGGCTTGCGCCCGTGACAGTCGGGGGCGTCGTGGTCGAGAACGTCACGCTGCACAACGAAGACTATATCAAGGGTTTCGACAGCAACGGCCAGCCGATCCGCGACGGCATCGACGTGCGCATCGGCGACACCGTGGTGATCCAGCGGGCAGGGGACGTCATCCCGCAGATCGTCAGTGTCGTCGTCGACAAGCGTCCGCCGGATGCCGTGCCTTACGAATTCCCACATACTTGCCCGATCTGCGGCTCGCCGGCGACGCGCGAAATCAACGAGAAGACCGGCAAGGAGGATTCCCGCAGGCGTTGCACGGGCGAACTGATCTGCCCCGCGCAAGCCGTGGAAGGGCTGCGCCACTTCGTGTCGCGCGGGGCCATGGATATCGAGGGACTAGGCGCGGAAAACATCGACCTGTTCTTCAATGCGGGCCTGGTCAAGACGGCCGCCGACATCTTCACGCTCAGGGATCGGCGTCCCGCCGTCACCAAGGCGCTGGCCGAGCGGCGCGAGGAGCAGGCGAGGCAGCGCGAGGCGGCGTCGGGCAAGACGCGCAAGAACGTGCGCAGCGTCGAGGACCGCAACTATGAAGGGTTGGACAAGCTCTTTGCGGCGATCGATTCGCGCCGCGAACCCGAGCTCGACCGCTTCATCTTTGCGCTTGGGATCCGCCATATCGGCGAAACGACGGCGGCCGTGCTTGCCCGGACGTTTTCGACAATCGAGGAACTGATCCGCGTCGGCAAGGAGACCGCGGCGGCTGACGATCCGCATAGTGTCTTCCCGTCGATCAACGGCATCGGCGACACGGTGATCAACGCGCTGGCCGATTTCTTCGGCAATGAGCGCAATGACGACGTGCTTGAGGCGCTGCTTAAGCAGGTCAGGCCGAAGCCGTATGTCGTCACCGTCTCGGCCGACAGCGTGGTCGCCGGCAAGACCATCGTGTTCACGGGCTCGCTGGAAAAGATGACGCGCTCCGAAGCCAAGGCGATGGCCGAACGGCTGGGCGCGAAGGTGGCGGGCTCGGTTTCGGCCAAGACCGATCTGGTGGTGGCGGGGCCCGGCGCCGGCTCGAAACTCAAGCTTGCCAGTGAACTCGGCATCGAGGTCATAGACGAGGACGCGTGGCTGCAGCGGATCGGCAAGGCATGATGTCAGGCGAATTCAAGGGGTTCGGCCAGAAGGCTATTCCGTTCCTGAAGGCACTTGATTTCCACCAGAGCCGCGAGTGGTTCGTAGAGAATCGCGACCTGTTCGAACAGGAATTGCGCGATCCGCTGGGCGATCTGGTGGAGACGCTCACACGCCGTTTCGGCGAGGCCGGGCTCGGCCTCAAGGGCGACCGCAAGAAATCACTGTTCCGGATCAACCGGGACGTGCGCTTCGCCAAGGACAAGCGGCCTTACAACCGGCATCTGTCGGCGATCCTGTCGCCCGACGGCACCAAGATGGAGCAGGGCGTGTTCTATGTCCATGTCGGGCTGGAACGCTGCTTCGCCGACATTGCCTGGTGGCAGCCCGCCCCGGAACTGTTGCTCGCCATGCGCAAGGCCATCGCGGCAAGGCCGGACAGGTTCCGCGCCCTGGTGGGCGCCTTGAAGAAGAACGGTCTGGAATTCGAGACGGAAGGCCGCATGAAGCGCACGCCGCGAGGCTTCGAGCATGTCGGCGATTCCGATCTGGCCGAGGCCATCCGCAACCGTCATTTCTACGTCCAGCATATCATCGATCCGACGGGGATCCACACGGCGGCGCTGGTCGACGAGCTGGTCGATTTCACCATGCGCGCCAAGCCGCTGCTCGATTGGGGGAGGGCGATCGAGGGCAAGGTGGCGCAGGGCTAGGATTGGTCCTGGCAATCATTTCCGCTGATTGTTGGGCTCAACCGAATTCGTGTGACAAGGCGGGCCACGCTACCTAGATCAGGCCATTCTCCTGGGAGTTATCCATGGTGTCGGATGCAATTTCCGAGAACGGCGCAAAGAGCGATTTCTGGCAAGGCGTGCGGCTTTCCATGCCGGTCGTTGTGGCGTCGGCGCCGTTCGGGGTGCTGTTCGGGGCGCTGGCCGTCGACAATGGCTTCTCGGTGTTCGAAGCCTTCCTGATGAGTGCGATGATCTTCGGCGGCGCCAGCCAGATGGTCGGCATCGAGCTGTTCGGCCAGCATGTCGCGCCGTGGCTGATTGTGCTGTCGATCTTCGCCGTCAATTTTCGCCATGTGCTCTATTCCGCCGGTATCGGCCGGCGCATAGCGCACTGGCCCGTGGTCAGCCAAGCGCTCGGCTTCTTCATCCTCACCGATCCGCAATTCGCCGTCGCCGAGGCGAGGGCGCAGTCCGGCGAGACGGTCGGCTTCGCCTGGTATCTCGGGCTCGGCCTGCCAGTCTATGTATTCTGGGTGATCGAAAGCGCGCTCGGCGCGGTGTTCGGCAAGCTTATCCCCGACACGCATGCGCTGGGCATCGATTTCCTGCTGCCGATCTATTTCCTTGGCCTGGTGATGGGCTTCCGCAAGCGGCCGTTGTGGCTGCCGGTGGTCGTCGCCAGTGCTTGCGCCTCGATCGTCGCCTACAAGACGGTAGGTTCACCCTGGCACGTCTCGATCGGCGCCATCGCTGGCGTGCTGCTGGCCGTCATCCTGCCGCCCCACCACTCAGGCGTGAAGGCACGGCCATGAGCACGACGTTCTGGATCATCATCGCCGGCTCAATCGCCACATATCTTACGCGGATCGGCGGGCATCTGGTCATCTCGCGCTTCGACAACATCCATCCGCGCGTCGAGGCCGGCCTGAACGCGGTGCCGGCGGCGGTGCTGACGACATTGGTGGCGCCGGAACTGTTGAATGCCGGACCGGCGGAATGGGCGGCATTGGTTGTCACCGCTGTGGTTTCGCTGCGCGGCGGGCTGATGGCTATGTTTTTGGCTGGTGCGGCGATGCTGATCCTCGCGCGGCAGTTCGTGGGATAGAGTTCCGGGCGCGATCGTTCGAACGCTGGCGCCACCTTAGACGCACTCAAATCTTAGCGTCATGCGGTAAGGGCGCCGTTGCCTTTTCCAGCCAGGCCAGCGTCTCGCCGTCGAGCATCGGGCCGATCTCGGCCAGCACGCGGGCGTGGTAGGTGTCGAGCCAATGCAGCTCGTCGCGGGTCAACAAATCCGAGCGCACCAGCCTGACATCGATCGGCGCCAGGGTCAGCGTCTCGAAACCGTGCATGGCGATGTCGCCGCCGTCGATCTGCTCGGCCGGCGTCACCAGGATGAGGTTCTCGATGCGGATGCCGTAAGAACCTTCCTTGTAATAGCCCGGCTCGTTGGACAGCATCATGCCTTCGAGCAGCTTTTCGGTGCCCGTGCGGGCGATGCGTTGCGGGCCTTCGTGCACGGCCAGATAAGAGCCGACGCCATGGCCGGTGCCGTGGGCGAAGTCGCAGCCGTGCTTCCACAGCGCCATGCGGGCGACGGCGTCGATTTCCGAGCCGCGCGTGCCGGCGGGGAAACGCAGCGTGGAAATGCCGATCATGCCTTTCAGCACGAGCGTGAAGCGTTCGCGCATTTCCTCGGTCGGCTGGCCGATCGGCACGGTGCGGGTGATGTCGGTGGTGCCGTCCTGATATTGAGCGCCGGAATCGAGCAGGAACAGCTCGCCGGCCTGGAGCTTGCGGCTGGTGGCGCGTGAGACGCGGTAGTGCATGATGGCGCCATTCGGGCCGGCGCCCGAAATGGTGTCGAAGGAGACGTCGCGCAGCGGCATTTGCGTTTCCTCGCCGGTCTGCCGGCGCGTCTCTTCCAGCCGGGTGACGACCGCGATCTCGTCGAGCGAGCCGGGCTTCTGGCGGTCGAGCCAGCACAAAAGCTTCGCCACCGCCGCGCCATCGCGCCGATGCGCGGCGCGCGAGCCGTTGATCTCGGCCTGGTTCTTGGTGGCGCGCGGGATGCGGGCCGGGTCGGGAGCGGCAATCACCTCGCCGCCATTGTCCTCGACCAGCATGCGCAGCCTGTAGGCGGCCAAAACGGGGTCTAGCGCGGTTTTCGCACCGCTCTTGGCCAGCGCCACGACCGCGGCCTCGAATTCACCGGGCTCATGGGGCTCGGCAAGCTGGGTGAGATACGCCGCAACCTGGCGCGAGAATTTTCGGCTGTCCATGAATAGCCGGTGCCGTCCGTCGGCAGCGAGGACAGCGAAGCCGAGCGCCAGCGGCGTGTGCGGTACGTCGCCGCCACGGATGTTGAAGGCCCAGGCAATCGAGGAGGGATCCGTCAGCACCGCATGGGTGGCGCCCTCCTTGCCGATCGCCGCCGCCAGCCGCGCCAGCTTGTCCTTGGCGAGCTCGCCGGCAAAACCGATGGGATGGAGTTCGACAGGAGCGACCGGTGCATCCGGCTGATCCTTCCAGATTATGTCGATCGGGTTCGCCTCGAGCGGCACCAGCACGGCGCCGGTCTTTTCGGCCGAGGCCTGCAGCGCCTTGACCTCGCCGATCGTGTGCAGCCATGGATCGAAGCCGACCCGCGCGCCCTTGCCAAGGTTGTCCTTGAGCCAATTTGCAGGCGGATTGTCGACCAGGCTCTCGATCGAGAAGATACCGAGATCAACCTCGCCGCGCACCTGCAGCGTGTAGCGTCCGTCGACGAAGATGAAGGCGCGGTCGCGCAGGATGATGGCAACGCCGGCGGAGCCGCTGAAGCCGGTCAGCCATTTCAGCCGCGCCGAGCGGTCGGCGACATATTCGCCCTGATGCTCGTCGGCGCGGGGAACGACAAATCCATCCAGGCCGTTTTCCGCCAGCCATTGGCGCAGCAGCGCCACGCGCGGTCTGCCGACGGCCGGATTGCCAGCGGAATCAAAGGTCTGGAACATGGTGGCGTCTCCCTCGAATAGTCCCCGACCGTAGCGCATGGAGCTGGAAACCGGAATCGATTTCAGCAGGGCCAGACGGGGCTGCGTCACCGCTTGAGATGGATCGTCACCCAGCCTTCGCGGTGCAGCGTTCTGACATGGCGAAAGCTCTGGCCGACATAGGCGGAGACCACCGCATCGCGCTGCCGGTCGAGGATGCCTGACAGCACCAGCGAGCCGCCGAGGCTGATGTGTCGCGCCATTTCCGGCGCAAGCCGCATCAGCGGCCGCGCCAATATGTTGGCGACGATCAGGTCGAAGGGCGCACGCCTGGCAAAGATCGGATGGTGGAATCCGGGCGCGGTCACCGTCTCCACCAGCGCCTTGACGTGGTTGAGCCGCGCATTGGCGGCGGCAACGCCTACCGCCACCGGATCGATGTCGGTCGCCAGCACGGGAATATGGAAGAGCTTGGCCACAGCGATGGCCAGCACCGCGCTGCCGGTGCCGAGGTCGAGCGCGTTGCGCGGCCGCTCGCGCCGCGTCACCTTTTCCAGCATTTCCAGGCATCCGGCGGTGGTGCCGTGGTGGCCGGTGCCGAAGGCCAGCCCCGCTTCGATCTCGATGGCAAGCTCGCCACTGTGGCGTTTGCGGCGATCATGCGCGCCATGCACGAAGAAACGGCCGGCACGCACCGGTTTCAGCCCTTCCAGCGAGCGCGCCACCCAGTCGATATCGGGCAAGGTCTCGCGCTCGACCGGCCTGGACAGGGCTAGCCCTGCCAGAATGTCCTTCACCCGCGCCTCGACCGCATCCACATCGCCGTCGGCATAGAGAGAGACTTCATGAATGTCCGCGTCCTCATCGACCTCCAGCACGGCTATCGGCAAGCCTTCGTCCTCAAAGGCGGCATCGAGGGCGGCGAAAATTCTGGTGGATTCGATCTTGCCGGCGGTGAAATGGAGCCGCGTCTGGGTCATGGATTCGCATCAGCCCTTGGCCGCGAGGCGTTTGAGCTTTTCCACCGCGGTGTCGGCGCTTTCGCCATAGGCGATCGTGCCGGCGAAATCGCCCTTGCCGTTGAGCAGCAGCACCGAGGCGGTATGGTCCATCGTGTAGTCGCCGTCGCCGGTGTCGACCTTCTTCCAGTAGATGCCGAAGGACTTCGCCATGGCGTGGACTTTGTCCGGGTCGCCCGATATGCCGGTGATGCGGTCAGAGAAATTGCTGACATAGGCGTTCATGACCGCGGGGGTGTCGCGCTCCGGATCGACCGAGACGAAATAGGCATGCAGGTTCTTGCCATCGTCACCAAGCGTCTTCAGCCAGCCGGACAGTTCGAACAGCGTGGTCGGGCAGACCTCTGGGCAATGGGTGAAGCCGAAGAAGACGACGCTGGGGTGGCCCCGGAAGGCGGCTTCGGTGATCGGCGCGCCTTTCTGGTCGACCAGCGTAAAGGCGGCACCGAAAGGCTCGCCGCCATAGTGGCCGCGATACCAGTCGAAGGTCAGCCAGCCTATGCCGGCCGCCATCAGGACGAGAATGCCGACCAGTATTGAGCGCATCATCAGTAGGATTCCGTCTTGTAATTTCATCGGCATGCCGGCCATGGCCAGGCAGCCCTTGGTTCGGCGAACAGTCTTAGCGGTTCGACCGGGTACACGCAAAGGTGCCGCGTTGACGCAACCGGCCGTGACCTATCCCGGCGTTTTGATCGGGACCGGCGGCTTGCAATGCAATGTCCTTCGCCCCACCTGAGACCGGCAAACTCGAACCTCGGAGGCTATCTTGCAACGACTGATTGGGCGAAATCTGATCGGCGGCGCTCTGGCCGCGTGCCTTGTCCTTGGCGCCGGTGCCGCAGTCGCCGATGAAGTCGGCAAGGTCGGCGTCGACTGGCTCGGCAACGACATCATCGTCGAAGCGATCAAGGACCCGAAGGTGGACGGCGTCACCTGCCACGTGTCCTATTTCGACCGCGGCATCATCGACCGCCTGCACAAGGGCAACTGGTTCGAGGATCCTTCCGATTCCTCGATTTCGTGCCGCCAGACCGGTCCGATCACCATCGGCGACATCGACATGAGCGAAGGCGGCGAGGAGGTGTTCAAGCAAGGCATCAGCCTGATCTGGAAGAAGCAGGTGGTGAACCGCATCTACGACAAGGCCAACGAGACGCTGATCTACCTCTCGCATTCGCGCCAGGTGCAGAACGGCTCGGCCAAAATGTCGGTCACCACCGTGCCACTCTACGGCCAGAACGTGGTGTGGACCAAGGGCAAACCGAAATAGATGGATCCGTTTTTCCGTGCAATTGACCCGACCGACAATTGCTCCCGACTTGCGGGAGCTATTGCCCTGACGTAAAGCCGCCCGTATGGACCGTTCCGAAAATCTCGTGCTGAAAGATCCTGAGCCGCGTATCCATCCGACGGCGGAGCTGAAAGCATGCAAGCTCGGCCGCTACGCCTCGATCGGCGAGCGGGTGGTGCTGCGCGAAGTGAGCGTCGGCGATTTCTCCTATTTCGACCGGCACGCCGAGGCGATCTACACGAACATCGGCAAATTCTGCTCGATTGCCGCGAACAGCCGCATCAATGCGCTGGATCATCCGATCGAGCGGCTGACCCAGCACAAGGTCAGCTACCGGCCCAACGAATATTTCCGCTGGCTGGGCGTCGATGCCGCATTCCGCGAACGGCGCCAGGCGAAGGCCGTGAGCATCGGCCATGACGTGTGGATCGGCCACGGCGCCGTCATCATGCCCGGCCTCACCATCGGCAATGGCGCCGTCATCGGTGCCAATGCCGTCGTCACGCATGACGTGCCGCCCTATACGATCGTCGCCGGGGTGCCGGCCAAGCCGCTTCGGCCGCGTTTCGCAGCCGATGTCGCGGCGCGGATCGAGGCTCTCGCCTGGTGGGACTGGCCGGTCGAAAAGCTCGCCAGCGCCGTTCCCGACATGCAGGCCATGACCATCGAGACCTTCCTGGACCGCTGGGAAAATCACGCCGCGTGAGTGACGCCGGCGCGGCTGAAGAGCACGCGCATTTGCGCCAAAGGCGCGCTTCAGGGAACCACTGTGCGAGCGCTCCGGACTGAACCCCTTCCGTCATGCGGGGGTGGCGCAACGGAAGGGGCTGGAGGTAAACCGCTGTGAAGCGGAAGGAACAGGCCTGTTTTGCCTGCACCGTTACTGTGACACCAAACCGATAAAGTGTGTTGTCCTTCCGATTCCCTTGATGCGTGCATTCGATTGCGGCGGTTGTATTTCTTTCCGATGGGAACCCGATATGGCCGCCGGTTGTTCCTTCCGGCGTACCGCACGGCGCGGCGCTGTTTGAGGGACCCCATGATCGAGAAGCTCTTCACCAAAATCGCCAACCGGGTAGCCCACCTTGCGGGGCTGTCGCCGACATTCGCACTCTGCTGCCTGATCGTCATCATCTGGGCAGTAAGCGGCCCACTCTTCGCCTTCTCGGACACTTGGCAACTGGTGATCAACACCGGGACGACGATCATCACCTTCCTGATGGTGTTTCTCATCCAAAACACCCAGAATCGAGACGGCGCGGCAATCCAGGCCAAACTGGACGAGTTGATCCGGGTCAGCGAAGCCAAGAACACCTTCATCGGTATCGAGCATCTGACCGAAGCCGAGGTCCAGGAGATCCGTGCCAAATGCGAGCGGGCAGCGAAGCGGCATGACGAGAAAATCGCGGCCGTAGCTGCCAAGAAAGCCGTGGCGTCAAAGAGCAAACCGAAAAAGCAGGTGGCTCGAAGCACCGGCTGAAACCGGTTAACCCCCAAGGGTTCCGTCGTTGCTCGAATGCGACCCGATCCGAACACCGGCTCTCATTTTTCGGACATGCTCATTGCTTCATGAATGCCGCGAAGGCATCCTTGTGGTCGGGGTGCCAGCGCGACAGAGCAGGGCGGTTTTCGATGATGTCGCCGATCGCCCAGGCCATGCGTTTCTCATCCAGCGGACGCGTCACCTCGTTGTCAGGGCACAGGATGTAGAAGTCGCGCTTTGTCAGGGATTCCAGCATGAAATCAATGACCTGTTCGCCGGTCCAGGCGCCGGCCGGCTTCTCGGTCGCACCCTCGGTCAGGCCGGTATAGGTGAAGCCCGGGATCAGCAGATGCGCCGACAGATGGGCACCCGGTTCGTTGCGCAGGGCATGCGCCAGTCCCTCGGTAAAGGTCTTCACGCCGGCCTTGGAGACGTTGTAGGCAAGGTTTCCAGGCGGCGTGGTGATGCCTTGCTTGGAGCCGGTGTTGACGATCAGACCCGGCTGGCGGGCTCCCAGCATGCGGGGCACGAAGGCTTCGACGCCATGCACGACACCCCAGAAATTGATGTCCAGCAGCTGCTTCCAAGCGTCGCGGTTCTCCCACGGCTTGCCCGGGTTGTTGCCGACACCAGCATTGTTCATCAGCAGCGACACATTGCCGAAGGCGCCAAAGGCTCTTTCGGCGAGACGATCCACGTCTTGTGCCTTCGAAACGTCGGCGGCGACGGCCAGCACGGCATCGTCGCCGGCGATCGCGGAAACAACACGGGCCGCATCCTCAAGACGCGGGCCGGCGATATCGGCGAGCACGATCTTCATGCCCATGAGAGCCAGCCGCTTCGCGGCCGCAAGACCAATGCCGCTGGCAGCACCGGTAATGACGGCGGCATTGCCCGAACCAAGCGCGGGCAAAGCGGTCTGGAGTTCTGCGTCGGTCAGCATGGGCGGCGGATTCCTTCTTGCGATGGCGCCGAACTTAGCGCCGGAGCGGGCTGGCGCAAGCCTCCACGCGCCTGGCTGCGCTTCAGCAGCCTGCTGGGGCGGGTTGACCGGTCCAGCCGAGACTGCGCATGGTGCCTCGCAAAAAGGAGATTTCCCGATTGATGGACTGGATCGAAATCCTGAAGCAGCAGACCACCATTGGCGATCAGATGAGCCGCGAAGTGCCGCAGATGCTGGCAAACCCCGAGATCAACGAAGCACAGGTGAAGACGCTGTTTTCCGCCTTGGAAAAACAGGCGGATTTCGTCGAGAAGCTGCGCATGGCGCTGGAAAAGTTCGGCCATGACTTTGCGGTCATCAAGGCGGCGGAACGGCTGGAAGAGCGCTACGCCGATCTTGCCGCGTCGGTGGCCGAGAAGCTGAAAGCGATGCGCGAATAGATCCCTATTTTTCGATCACGCGTGCGAAACGCCGGTCCGGCACAAGCCAGACCAGGGCAACCAGTACATAGATCGCGACGCCGATCCACTGGCTAATGAAGGTCAGCGGGATGGCGCAGAGATAGGCGACAAGCGAGATCTTGCCCTTGCGGTCGTTGCCGATCGCTTTGGCAAAGGCCGTATCGTTGCCGTGCAATCGGTGAAGCGTCACGACGAGAATGAAGTAGGCGATGGCGCACAGCGCAAGATCGGCGCCGTAGACGGCGACCGGCACCGGCGCGAAATGGTTTTCGCCCATGAAGGCCGTCGTCACCGGCATCAGCGACAGCCAGAACAGGAGATTGAGGTTCGCCCACAACACGCGGCCGTCGACCCGCTGCACGGTGTGGAACATATTGTGCAAATTGTTCCAGTAAAGGCCGACGTTGATGAAGGACAGCACGTAGCTGAAGAAGATCGGCCATAGCGGCAGCAAGGCCGAGAGATCCTCGCCATGCGGCACCTTCAGTTCAAGCACCATGATGGTGATGATGATGGCCACGACGCCGTCGGTGAATGCCTCGACCCTGCCTTTGCCCATGATTTGCGCCCTATGTCCGGTGTCGATCGTTGAAGATGGTAAATCGTTAGCTGATGTTGTCAGGCCGATAAACGCCATCCGGGGAATTTCTCAACTATATCAGGGGAAACTCTCCCGCCAGGCCGGCTCGCGGCAATGGTTTGCTGTGGCAAATTGTTGACTTTTCTTGCCACAGTCCTCCATCGAAGACAGGCTCGGCTGAACCACATACGGCCGAGCGATCGAATGGAGTGACGGATGAGATTTCGATTTCTGCTCTGCCTCGCGACCATTCTGGCCGCCATCCTCGGCACGTCGGCCGCCGCGTTCGCCTACAGCGCCCACACCACCACCAACCTCAACGTGCGCTCCGGGCCCGGGTCGGGATATGCCAAGGTGGGGACGCTGCCAGCCGGCTACAGGGTGAACGTCACCGGCTGCCAACCGGGTTGGTGCAGAATCCATGGCGGCGGCTTCAGCGGCTGGGCCAGTTCCGGCTATCTCTCGCGGGCCCATGTCGTTCGCCCGCCGGTGATCATCGTGCGCCCGCCGCATGGTCCGCCGCACTGGCAGCATCGGCCGCACCGTCCTCCGCACCATCGCCCACCGCACAAACCGCGTCCCGGGAAGTGCAAGATCGCACCAGGTTTCTCCTGCAAATAACGGATTGCAGCGGGGTCACACGACAGGATGTCGTGACGGATCGGAACCATCGGCTCCGACACGAGCCTGTTCAGCCAACGGGTTTCCCGGTCCAGACAACGTCCGTCATGCTGTCAGGAGCCCGCCGGCCGGCCGGAACGTCGGGAGTAAGGGCGCGTTAAGGTCGCGATCCCTGAAACTGATGAAGAGGTTTGGCCATGGCCATTCGTGACTTGGCGCATACGCGCAACGAAGCAGGCGGCGAGGCTCTCGCAATCCCGGTGGTCGCCACAATGATCGCCGTTCTGTTTGCCGGCAGCACGGTGCTGACGCCGCTGTACATCATCTACAAGCAGCAATTCGGCTTTTCACAGATCACGCTGACGCTGGTCTACGCGGTCTATGTCGTCGGCAATCTCGGCGCCCTGCTGATGTTGGGCGGCGCGTCGGATGTCGTTGGGCGCCGGCCTGCCGCTCTCGCGGCCATGATCGTCGCCGTCGCCAGCGCGCTTGTCTTTCTGTTCGCCAACAATGTCGTTCTGCTCGATGTGGCGCGCGTCCTGAGCGGGCTTGGCATCGGTGTCGGCGCGGGGACCGGAACGGCATGGATCGCCGAGCTTCTCCCCGGCGCTGACAAGGCGCGCGCCAGCGTCATTGCCACCAGCACCAATTTCCTGGGCCTCGGTTTCGGCGCACTCGTCTCGGGACTGTTGGCGCAGTATGAACCGTGGCCCTTGCGCCTGGTCTTCATCGTTTATCTGGCGGCGCTTGTGATCGTCTCCATCCTGGTCTGGCGTACACGCGAAACGGTGGCGGAGCCTGGCGGCCTCGGGCAGATTTCCATGCGGCCGCACTTTGCCGTGCCGGATGAAATCCGCGCGCGCTTCGTCGCGCCGGCGGTGACCGGTTTCGGCGCCATGGCGCTGGTCGGCTTCTATGCCGCGGTGGCGCCAAGCATCCTGGCGCAGCAACTGCATGAGACGAACCATGCTGTCGCCGGTGCGCTGTTCTTCGAATTGGCGATCGTCACCGCGCTCAGCATCGTAGCGCTGAAGCAAATGCGGAGCGGCAAGGCCATGCTGACCGCGCTGGCGTTGATGATTCCCAGCATCCTCATGGTGGTGGCGGCGCAGATGCTGGCGTCGATGGCGCTGATGATCGCCGCCACCGCCTGCTGCGGCGTGACGGCCGCACTCGGCTATCGTGGTAGCCTGCAGGTGGTGAACGAGATCGCACCGGAGGATCGCCGCGCCGAAGTGGTATCCAGCTTCTTCATTTGCTGCTTTATCGGCAATGCCTTGCCCGTCATCGGTATTGGCATCATCTCGACCTATGCCAGCCCCATCGCGGCCAGCCTGGCGTTCGCCGGCATGATCATCGTGTTTGCGCTGGTCGCGCTGGGCTTTGGGTTGAAAAACAGGCCTTGAGAGCGGCCAGCTTCAGCCGTTCGGCGTCTCTGGGGAAAAATGCGCGCGCTGGCGCGGCACGCCGAGCCCGGTGTCGGGCGGCTCGCCGGCGGCCGGCCGGTTCTCGATCATGTGCAGGGTGCGCCAGCCGCCGAGACGGTAGTAGGCCGCGGCCAGCAGCAGGGAGGTGATCGAGCCGGCCGGGAAACTCCACCACAGCGCTTCCTCGCCGATCACATCCCGCATGAAATAGGCAAAGCCGGTGCGCACGACCAGCACCGAGATCACCAGGATGACCAGCGGCGGCATCACGGCGCCCGTGGCGCGCACGGTGGCGAACAGCACGATGGTGACGCCGAACAGGATGAACGACCAGGACGCGACGTTGTTGATGTGAGCGGCGATGTCTATCGCCGCGCTGTCGCGGCTCAGGAACAGGCTGAGGATCGAGCGATCGAAGACCCATAGAAGTGCCACGAGAGCACCGGTCAGCACCAGGTTGAAGCCGACGCCTGACGCTGCGATGCGGCTGATGCGGTCCCAGCGGCCGGCGCCGACGTTCTGCGCCGCCATCGAGGACACGGCCGCGCCGATGGCGAGCGCGGGCATCTGGATGTAGGTCCATAACTGCGCGGCGATGCCGTAGGCGGCGGCCACCTGCGAACCGTAGGAATTGACGATGCCCATCACCGTCAGGGCCGCGGCCGAAATCACGATCATCTGCAAACCCATCGGAACGCCCTTGAAGACGACGACGCGCAGCAAGGCGGGGTCCGGCCGCAGCAGCGCCAGATTGGCGCCGGCCAGACGCAGCGGATGCTTACGGACATAGAGCACGATCAGGATGGCAATGACGCTCACCGTCTGGCCCACAAGCGTCGAGGTCGCCGAGCCGGCGATGCCGAGCTCTGGAAACGGCCCGATGCCGCGGATGAGCAGTGGGTTCAAGATGATGTCGAGCACGACGGCGAGCGCCATAAAAAAGAACGGCGTGCGCGAATCGCCGGCGCCGCGCAGCACCGTCATGACAAAGGACAGAAGGTTCATCATCGGCACGGCGACGAAGATGATGCGCAAATAGGAGCGCGCCAGCGGCAAGGCGTCGGGCGGTGTGCCGAGCGCGCCCAGAATGGCGTCCACCCAAATCCAGCCGCAGACGGCGAACAGCACCGAGACGAAGAAGAAGAAGGTGGCGCTGGTGCCGACGATGCGGCGCGCCTCGGGCAGGTCGCGGGCGCCGACCGATTGCGCCACCAGTATGGTGGCCGCCATGCCAATGCCGAACACGGTGCCGAGGATGAGGAACAGCACCAGATTGGCATTGGAGGTGGCGGTGAGCGCGGATTCGCCGAGGAAGCGGCCGACCCAGACGGCGTTTACAGAGCCGTTGAGCGATTGCAGCACGTTGGAGCCGAGCACCGGCAGGGCGAACAGCAGGAGCGTGCGCGGAATGGGGCCGCTGGTCAGGTCACCGGTGCGCCGGCGCGCGGGCATCTTTTCATCCATGGCGGGCAATCCGGCAAAGCTGGTTCTTTTGAGTCCGGCACGCAGGATACCGCAGGCCCGACCGGGATGCACCCTTGCGAAAGGAGCGACGGCGGGCAAGGCACGCCGTCGTGCATCCGATCAAGCTTGTCGGGCAGGAGGCGCCAGGCGGCGCCTCCTGCAAGATGCTTACTTCCTGGCGAGGCCGGGAAGCGTGACCTGAAAGACAAGGAACATGGTGTCGACATCGGCGCCGTCCTCGGCCTTGTAGGGCGCGCCGACCTGGAAACCGTCCTGGGCGAGGAAATCGTTGTCGTTGGCGACGAACAGGAAATAGTCGTCGGGCAGCTTCGGATCGAGCACGCTTGCCAGCGACATCGCTTCCCACTTCTCCGAGAGGTTGTCCTTGTCGTTGGGCGCGCCATTGTGCAGGCCGAAGCGGGCAAGCTCGGCCTTGTCGTTGATGTCGATGAACGGCGTCAGCCTTGCCGGCGTCACCGACGGATCGAGCACGCCCTTGGGCGCCACCGGCTTGTCGGCGGCATCGAAGGGACCGCCGGCGATGTCGGTCGCGCCGGAAAGGTCGACAATGTCGATCTTGCGATACAGCGACTCCTCGCCCTTCAGGCCCTGGCCGTTGCCGCTGTCGCGCGCCAGCATCAGGAAAGCGGTATCCGACAGCGCCACGATCTCGCTTTGCGCAGCCACCTTGGTCTTGCCCTTGGCGTCCTTGAACACCGGCAGCGGCACGACATATTCATGTGCCAGCTTGAGATGGGCAAGATCGGAGGCGTCATAGATCAGCGCCCTGGTGTTCTGGCGCGTCGAGGCCGAATCGCCGCCGTCCTGCCGGGTCGCCGACTGCAAGACCGCGATTACGAACTTGCCGTCCGGCGTCATTGCCATGCCTTCGAGGCCCTGATTGTTCTGGCGGCCGGTTTCGGGATCCTTTGGGTCGGGTTCGGCAGCACCTGGGCCCGGATTGTCGGAAGCAAAATTGGCCGTGCCGTGGCGCATCGGCACGAGCGCGGCCGGAGGCTGGGTCGCCGACATCAGACGGCCGTCGGCGGAGAAGCGGTAGATGTCGGGACCGTATTCGTCGGAGACGAGCATGGTGCCGTCGGGCAGCCGCACGATCGCCTCGTTGTCGAGCGCGAGCTTGCCATTGTCGGCCTGCGGCAGGACAGGCATGTCGCCGGCGGCGGGACGCACGCCGTTCAGCGGGTCGAGACCGCTGGCGTCGGCGCCCTTGTCGTCGGTCAGGAGCATGGTGTCGGCGAGCGTCGCCTTGACGCCGGTCTGCTCCTGGCCGGCCGCGGGCGCGGCACCTGGCGCCACCGGGGCGAACTCGATGTTGATCGTGTTGAGGCGCGGCCGGTAGTCGGTGGTACCGACGACGTTATAACCGCGGTCGGGCAGCAGCCACAGCGAGCCTCTGTAGGTGCCGGCATCATGCGTCCAGCCCGCGGTGTCGATCGACATGCCGGAGCCGGAGCCGAAGGTCTCGCCGAACCTGTCGCGCTGGCCGGCCGGGATGCGGCCAACCCCCACCAGCCCCTTGTTGACGAAACTGGCGCCGCCGACGCTGGCCGAGCTGTCGGCGAAGGCGGGCAGCGAAACGGCCGAGGCCGCCAGCGCGGCGACCAGCAGCCGCAACGAGAATGAGCGTAGATGCGTCATGGATATCCCCTTGATGACAAAGCGCCGGGACGGCGGAATTCTGAGGTTGCCTGGCGGCGGCGAGGCTGCCGCCCTGGAGGGCCGCTTGTGCCCTCGGCAAGCGGTCTAAGGCGCGAACATGATGCTTGCATGACAGTTGGTGACGCATTCGCGTCGGCCCGCCGCGACGCTGCTGGGGAAGTGCGGCCGCGCCGGAAAATCGATCGTTCCAACACAGGTTCGACAGCGTCCAGGAGCTGTTCGCAGTACTAGACACTTATGTACAGTACGTATATGGTGCCGGTTTCGGACAGTCCGGGGAGGGAAGCCTTGAAGTCTCACTACCGCGCAGTCGTCATCGGGGGAGGAGTGGTGGGCGCTTCGGTGCTCTATCACCTGGCGCGGTTCGGCTGGTCGGATGTGGCGCTGATCGAGCGCGCCGAACTGACGGCGGGGTCGACTTGGCATGCGGCGGCGGGGTTCCACGCGCTCAATGCCGACCCCAATGTCGCCGCGCTGCAGGATTACACCATCAACCTTTACCGCGAGATCGAGGCCGAATCCGGCCAGGACGTCGGCCTGCACATGACCGGCGGCGTCAACATCGCCAGCGATCCGGCGCGCTGGGAGTGGCTGAAATCGGCCTGGGCGGTATTCCAGTCGGTCGGCATCGAGACCGCCCGGCTGGTGACGCCTGACGAGATCAAGGCGATCTGCCCGATCGTCGACGTCACCGGCGTGCTTGGCGGCCTCTACGATTCCAACGAGGGCCATCTCGACCCTTACGGCACGACGCATGCGTATGTCGGTGCCGCCAAGAAGCGCGGCGCCGACGTGATCCTGCGCAACCGCGTGGTCGAGCTGAAGGCGCGCGCCGACGGCCATTGGGACGTGGTCACAGAGCAACGCACCATCACCGCCGAGCATGTCGTGAATGCCGGCGGGTTGTGGGCCAAGCAACTCGGCCGCATGGCCGGGGTTGAACTGCCGGTGACGCCGATGGAGCACCATTATTTCGTCACCGAGGACATTCCGGAAGTCGCTGCCCTCGACAAGGAGATCGGCCTGGCCGTCGATCTCGACGGCTTTTCCTATCTGCGGCAGGAGCGCAAGGGCGTGCTGCTCGGCGTCTACGAGCAGAACCCGAAGCACTGGAACATGGACGGCGCGCCGTGGGATTACGGCATCGAGCTCATCCCCGAAGACATCGACCGCATCGGCCCGGAACTTGCCAAGGCGCATGAGCGCTTCCCTTGCCTGGCGACGGCAGGCATCCGCAAATGGGTCAACGGCGCCTTCACCTTCACCCCGGACGGCAATCCGATCGTCGGGCCGGTCCGCGGCCTGAAGAATTACTGGGTCGCCTGCGGCGTCATGGCCGGCTTCAGCCAGGGCGGCGGCGTCGGCAAGTCGCTGGCCGAGTGGATGATTTACGGCGAGCCGCAGGCCGACATTTTCGGCATGGACATCGCCCGCTACGGCGCCTTCGCCGCAAACCGGGAATATCTCAGGCAGACGACGCGACAGTTTTATTCTCGTCGTTTCGTCATGACCTTTCCCAACGAACGGCTGCCTGCGGGCCGGCCGCTGAAACGCCCCGGCGCCTATGACGGCATGAGTGCGGCGGGCTGCGAATGGACGGCCTCCTGGGGGCTGGAAATCCCCGCCTATTTCGCGCCGATGGGATTCCGCGAGGAGACGACGCTCAGGCGTTCCAACGCCTTCGACATCGTCGGTGACGAGGCGCTGCAAGTCCGGCGCGCCGCCGGCCTCATCGATATCTCGGCCTATGCGCGCTACGCGACCTCGGGACCGGGCGCGGAGGCCTGGCTCGACAGGCTGCTGGCCTGCAGGCTGCCGAAGGCGGGACAGGCGAGGCTGGCGCCGATGCTCGGGCCGGACGGGCGGCTGAAGGGCGATCTCACCGTCTTCAACTGGGGCAATGGCGACTACTGGCTGATGGGCTCCTACTATCTGCGCGAATTCCACATGCGCTGGTTCGAAGCGCATATGGCTGAAGGCGTTTGCGTCACCGATATTTCAGATGCGATGTCGGGCTTTCTGGTCACCGGCCCCAATGCCAGAAAGATCGTCGAGCGCACGACGCACCAGGACATCTCCGCCAAAGCCTTGCCATTCATCGCATGCGGCGAATTCGACATCGGCATGGTGCGGGCAAGGATGGCTCGCCTCTCCATCGCCGGCGAACTCGGCTTCGAGATCAACTGCCCGGCCGCCATGCATGCCACATTGCGCGAAACGCTGCTTGCCGCCGGCGAGGATCTCGGCCTCGCCGAGATTGGCTATTACGCACTCAACGCGCTTCGGCTGGAAAAGAGCTTCGGCATCTGGTCGCGTGAATTCACGCAAGGCTACACGCCCGGCCAGACAGGGCTCGACCGCTTCATTGCTTTCGACAAGGGCGATTTCATCGGCCGCGAGGCGGCGCTGAAGGAACGCAAGGCCGGTGTTGCACGACGGATCGTGACGCTGGAAGTCGATGCCATCGACGCGGACGCCAGCGGCTTCGAGCCGGTCTGGCACGGCGCTCGGCGCGTCGGCTTCGTCACCTCCGGCGGCTTTGGCTACACGATCGGCAAGAGCGTCGCGCTGGCGTTGGTGGATGACGATTTTGCCGAGGAAGGAACGGCGCTTTGCGTGCACATTGTCGGCACCGAGCGGCCGGCGCGTGTCATTCCGGCTTCGCCCTACGATCCCTTGGGCAAGGCGATGCGGCAATGAGGAGGTTTCCGGATGATCGATGACGCGGCACGCGAAGGCAGGCGCGAGCGCCGGCGAGGACGCATCGGCGAGGCCGGCAGCGAGAGCAGCCGCCGGCCCAATTACCGCTCTCTGAAGAACCCATTCCTGCCGCAGCCAATCTTTTCGGACGACCACGTCGCCTCGATCCACGACACGGCGCTGCGCGTGCTGGAAGAGCTGGGCATCAAGGTTCTGCTGCCGCAGGCGCGCGACCTGCTCGCTCGCGCCGGCGCCCTGATCGACCCCGAAACCGACATGGTGCGGATCGGCCGCGACATGGTGGCGGCCGCACTGGCCTCGGCGCCAAAATCGATCCAGACCCATGCCGGTGACCGCTCCCGCGATCTGACGCTGGAACTCGGGTCGATGACCTTCCTGGCAGGGTGCGGCGCGCCGAACGTCACTGACCTCGAACGCGGCCGCCGACCAGGCACACTGGCGGCCTTCGAGGAGTTCATCAAGCTGGTGCAGCATTTCGACGTGCTGCACATGCTGGGACCTTGCGTCGAGCCGCAGGACATCGACAACCATTTTCGCCACTACGCCGTCAACCGGGCGCAACTGACCCTGTCGGACAAGCTTCCCTTCATCTTCGCGCGCGGCACCCCGCAGGTCGACGATAGTTTCGACATGATCAGGTTGGCGCGCGGGCTGTCCGAGGACGAGTTCCGCTCGGGCGCCCATTGCTACACCGTCATCAACACCAATTCGCCGCGCCAGCTCGACATCCCGATGGCGCAAGGCATCATCGACTTCGCCAGGGCGGGCCAGGTCCTGATCATCACGCCCTTCTGCCTGGCGGGTGCGATGGCCCCGATCACGGTGGCCGGCGCGCTGACGCTGCAGCATGCCGAGGCGCTGGCCGGGTTGACGCTGGCGCAGATCGTGCGGCCGGGCGCTCCTGTCGTCTACGGCTCCTTCTCCTCCAATGTCGACATGAAATCGGGCGCGCCGGCCTTCGGCACGCCGGAGCATATCAAGGCGACGCTCGGAGCCGGCCAACTGGCGCGCTTCACCGGCCTGCCGTGGCGTTCGGGCGGCGGCAGCGCGGCCAACATCTCCGATGCGCAGGCGGCGCATGAGACGCAGTTTGCGCTGTGGGGCTCGGTGCTGGCAGGCGCCACCGTGTGCATCCATGCCGCCGGCTGGCTGGAGGGGGGGCTGAGCGTTTCCTTCGAAAAGCTGGTCACCGACATCGAGGCGTTGCAGACGGTGGCTGAACTGTGCGCCGCCACGCCCGGCGACGACGATGCCATCGGCTTCGAGGCGATCGCCGAAGTGCAGCCCGGCGGCCATTTCTTCTCGGCAGGTCACACCATGGCGCGCTACCGCACCGCTTTCTACGAGCCGCTGGTGGCCGACTGGTCGAATTTCGGCAACTGGACGCAGGCCGGTTCCAAGACCGCAACCGAACGCGCCACCGGTATCTGGAAGCGCATCCTCGCCGATTTCGAGCCGCCGGCGACGGCCATTGCCACGTCGGCTGTGCTCGATGATTTCATCGCGCGTCGCACCGAACAGGGCGGGGCGGCGCCGGTGTCGTGAGATAGCCTGTTCCTCTCATCGTCCTGAATTGTGGGTGCGATCCGGAACCCGCTGCACCTCTCATGCATTCATGGCACGGCCGGTGCCTGCTCGCATTGCGAGCCATTGAGGGAGGACGACCACATGGGTTTCGACCAGTACCACGAACCGCCCGAAGAATTGTCGCAGGAGGTGCGAACCTTCGCCCGCATGATCACCTCGCTGATCGAGGAAGCGGAAGCGATCTCCTGGTATGAACAGCGCATGTCGGTGGAGAAGGACCCGCAGGCCCGCGCCATCATGAAGAACGCGCAAGGCGAGGAGTTCAAGCATTTCGGCATGGACCTCGAATTCCTGCTGCGTCGGAAGCAGGACTGGCGCGCGGAACTGAAGGAAATCCTGTTCACCACCGGCGATATCGTCAAGGCCGGCGAGGCGGGCGAGAAGAAGGTGGATTGAGCGGTCCGGCCCGGGTGGTTACCGAAAGTTCCTTTCACTCCGGACGTCCACGCTATTGGAATTGATTCCAATCAATTTTAGCTGTGAAATCGCAAATATAATTAGCATCAAAATCTACTTCGATTTTCACAAGAAAACCTCAGGATTTTTCGGCCAGCTCCTTACCCGAGCCAGTGTCCATTTTTCTCACACCGCCGCGACAAATCCGTCCAGCACGCGTTTCTGGCCGGCTTTGTCGAAGTCGATGGTCAGCTTGTTGCCCTCGATGGCCGCGATGTTGCCGTTGCCGAATTTCTGGTGGAAGACGCGGTCGCCGACGTTGAACGGAGACGGTGTGTCGGCGACGGATTTGGCGACCAACTCGCCGTCGATGGTGCGGCCCTTGATCGAGGTGCGGCCGGCGCCGTAGCCGCTGTCGGTCTCGCCATAGCCGATGCGCTCGACCTGGTGGCCGGAGCGCGAGCCCCAGTTGCGATCGGTCGCCTCGGTGCGGTTCTGCTGCGCCCGCTGCCAGCCCGGCGTGGCGTAGCTGTTGGAGAAGGCGCCGGATTTTTCGGCGCCGACATTGTCGAAGCGCGAGGCGCCATAGGGGTTCTGTCTTCCTGCCCCCTGGCCGCCTCGGCCGGAAGCGAACGAGCCGCCGCCATAGGAATTGCCGTAGCCGCCATAGGAGTTGCCGCTTTCGGCGACTTCGACATGGGTTTCAGGCAGTTCATCGAGGAAGCGGGAGGGAATCGTCGATTGCCACAGGCCGTGGATGCGGCGGTTGGAGACGAACCAGATGTGCAGGTTCTTCTTGGCACGGGTGACGCCGACATAGGCCAGCCGGCGCTCCTCCTCCAGGCCGGAACGGCCGCCTTCGTCCAGCGCGCGCTGGTGCGGGAACAGGCCTTCCTCCCAGCCCGGGAGAAAAACGGTCTCGAATTCGAGGCCTTTGGCCGAATGCAGCGTCATGATGTTGACGGCGTCGAGTTCGGCGTTCTGCTCGGCATCCATGACCAGAGCGACATGTTCGAGGAAGGAGCGCAGCGATTCATACTCCTCCATGGAGCGGATCAGCTCCTTGAGGTTTTCCAGCCGGCCGGGCGCCTCGACCGAACGGTCGTTCTTCCACATGTCGGTGTAGCCGCTCTCTTCCAGGATGGTCTCGGCCAGTTCGGTATGCGGCGTGGTTTCCAGCGCCTTCTGCCAGCGTTCGAAATTGGCCGCGACCTCGCGCAATGCAGCGCGCGGTTTGGGCTTCAATTCATCGCTCTCGGCGAGCTTGGCGGCGGCTTCCAACATCGGTACGCGCAGCGCGCGGGCCGTGTCGTGGATCTGGCGGATGGTGGTTTCGCCGAGGCCGCGCTTGGGCACATTGACGATGCGCTCGAAGGCGAGATCGTCGGCGCCTTGCGCGACGACGCGGAAGAAGGCAAGCGCGTCGCGGATCTCCATGCGCTCATAGAAGCGCGGGCCGCCAATGACGCGGTAGTTGAGACCGAGCGTGACGAAGCGGTCCTCGAACTCGCGCATCTGGAAGGACGCCCGCACCAGGATCGCCATGTCGTTGAGATTGTGCTTCTGGCGCTGATAAGCCTCGATGGTCTCGCCGACAGCGCGCGCTTCCTCCTCGGAATCCCAGGCGGCGTGGACGTTGACCTTGCCGTCCTCGGGATCGTCGCGATCGGTGAACAGCGTCTTGCCGAAGCGGCCTTCATTGTGGGCGATGAGGTGCGAAGCGGCGCCGAGGATATGCGCGGTGGAACGATAATTGCGCTCCAGCCGGATGATGGTGGCGCCGGGAAAATCCTTGTCGAAGCGCAGGATGTTGTCGACCTCCGCGCCGCGCCAGCCATAGATCGACTGGTCGTCGTCGCCGACGCAGCAGATGTTTACTTTGTTTTCGCTCACGGGCTGTTCCGCGCCTGCCGGCGCGGGCCCGACCCCTCTTTTCTGCGCGCCTTCGGCGTCGCGGGAGGGGCTTCGCAAAGGCTCGGACGCCCGGTCGAGCTTGCGGCCTTCGGCCGAATGCAAATCCGTAGACGTCGCGCTACGCCCGCTATTTGGCCGCTGCGCCAGGAGCCGCAGCCACATGTATTGCGCGGTGTTGGTGTCCTGGTACTCGTCGACGAGAATGTATCTGAACCGCTTATGATACTCCTTCAGCACGTCCGGATTGGCGCGGAAGATGCGGATAGGGTGGCAGAGCAGATCGCCGAAATCGCAGGCGTTCAGCGTCTGCAGGCGCTCCTGATAGGCCTTGTAGAGCTCGCGGCCCTTGCCGTTGGCGAAACTGCGCGCATCGCCCTCGGCGATATCAGCCGGGCCTTGCCCCTTGTTCTTCCAGCCGTCGATCATCTGCGCGAACTGCTTGGCCGGCCAGCGCTTGTCGTCGAGGCCCTCGGCCTGGATCAATTGCTTGATCAGCCGCACGACGTCGTCGGTGTCGAGGATGGTGAAGTCGGATTTCAGCCCGGCAAGCTCGGCGTGCCTGCGCAGGAGCTTGACGCCGATCGAGTGGAAGGTACCGAGCCAGGGCATGCCCTCGACATTGCCTTCGCCGATCAGGATGCCTATGCGCTGCTTCATCTCGCGCGCGGCCTTGTTGGTGAAGGTCACGGCCAGGATCTGCGAGGGAAAGGCTTTTCCGGTCGCCAGGATGTGGGCGATGCGGGTGGTCAAGACGCGCGTCTTGCCGGTGCCGGCGCCGGCCAGCACCAGAACGGGACCTTCGGTGGTTTCCACCGCCAGCCGCTGCTCGGGGTTCAACCCCTTGAGATAGTCGGGCGCGTTGTTGTGGCCGCTGCGGGCAGCCATGGCGCGCGCGGCGATGCCCGACGGGGCGGTGGGCCGCGCATCGGGTTCATCGAAAAAGGGCATGTCTTCGGAAAAGCCGGACATCGCCCCCGAATGTAGTGATTCGGCAGAGAAAGACCAGAACTGTCTACGTTTTGTTCCATCCCTGATTGTTTCCGGCCTGCTTGACAGGCAGGGCGGGTGAGGGAAAGCTGCGCAAAGGGCAGGGAGGGGATCCTGTTGCCCACGGCCGCCTCGAGGCGCGCAACAGTCGAAGGAGTATCATCTTGGCTGTCACCATCACCTCCCTCATTCTCCTCCTCATCGGCCTCGCGCTTGGCGCCGGCGGCATCTGGTTGGCTTCACTGGGAGGTAGCTGGTACTACATCATATCAGGCATCGCCTTCCTCATCGCAGCATGGCTGCTCTACCGGCGCAGATCCACCGCGCTCTGGCTCTACGCCGCGATCGTGCTGGGCACGCTTGCCTGGGCGGTCTGGGAAATCGGCTTCGACTGGTGGGAACTCGGGCCGCGCGGCGGCATCATCGTGCTCGTCGCGTTGTGGCTGCTGACGCCGTGGGCGAGGCGGGGCCTTGTTGGTCCCGATGGCCGCGCGCCGCTCATTCTCGCCATTTTGGCATCGCTGGCGGTCGCCGGCTATTCAATGACGACCGATCCCAAGGATATTGCCGGCAATCTCGACACCGACAAGGTGACCCCGGCGGCCGATCTAGGCGGGGACATACCTGCCGGCGAATGGCACTTCTACGGCCGTACGCCCTATGGCCAGCGCTATTCGCCGCTCGACCAGATCACGCCGGAGAACGTCGCCAACCTGCAGCCGGCCTGGACTTATCGCACCGGCGACGTGAAAGGTCCCGACGATGTCGGCGAGACCACCTATCAGGTGACGCCGCTGAAGATCGCCGATACGCTCTACATCTGCACGCCGCACAATTTCGCCATCGCCATCGACGCCGCCACGGGCAAGGAGAAGTGGCGCTACGATCCCCAGGTCAAGCTCGACAAGGACCGCCAGCACCAGACCTGCCGCGGCGTCTCGTATTACGCCGATGCCAAGATCGGTGCCGGGCAGCCTTGCGCCGCGCGTGTCTACCTGCCGACTTCGGATGCGCGGCTGATCGCACTCGACGCCGCCAACGGCCAGGTCTGTCAGGCGTTTGCCGAAGGCGGTACGCTGAACCTTCTGACCGGCATGCCTTATCCCAAGTCCGGCTATTACTATTCGACATCGGCGCCGCTGATATCAGGCGACAAGATCATCGTCGGCGGCGCGGTCAACGACAATTATTCGACGCAGGAGCCGTCCGGCGTCATCCGCGCCTTCGACGCCTCCACCGGCGCGCTGATCTGGAACTGGGATTCCGGCAATCCCGACCAGACCACGCCGCTGGCGGCGGGCCAGACCTATACCGCCAATTCGCCCAACATGTGGTCGACGCCGAGTGCCGACGAGAAGCTCGGCCTCCTCTACATACCGCTCGGCAACCAGACGCCGGACCAGCTCGGCGCCGGCCGCAGCGCCAATGTCGAGAAATTCTCCTCCTCGATCACCGCGCTCGACCTCAATACGGGGCAATTGAAATGGGTGCGCCAGACCGTGCATCATGACCTGTGGGACATGGACGTGCCGGCGCAGCCGAGCCTTGTCGACATCACCAAGGCCGACGGCACGGTCGTGCCGGCGCTGGTCGGGCCGACCAAGCAGGGCGACCTCTACGTGCTCGACCGGCGCACCGGCGAGCCGGTCATCCCGGTCAAGGAAGTGCCGGCGCCCGGCGGCGCCATCGAAGGCGACCACACATCGCCCACGCAGCCGGTGTCGGACCTTTCCTTCAATCCGCCGCCGCTGACCGATGCCGACATGTGGGGCATCACCATGTTCGACCAGCTGGCGTGCCGGATTGCGTTGCACAGGCTGCGCTATGAGGGCCGCTACACGCCGCCATCGCTGCAGGGCACGCTGGTCTATCCCGGCAATTTCGGCGTCTTCAACTGGGGCGGCGTGGCGGTCGATCCGGTCCGGCAGGTGCTGTTCGGCATGCCGACCTATCTCGCCTTCACCTCCAGGCTTGTGCCCCGCGCGGACGTGCCGCCGCCAGGCGACGCCAAGGGCAGCGAGCAGGGGCTGAACCGAAATGACGGCGCTCCTTATGCGGTGGTGATGGGACCGTTCCTGTCGCCGCTCGGCATTCCGTGCCAGGCGCCGCCATGGGGCTATGTCGCCGGAGCCGACCTCAGGACCGGACAGATCGTTTACAAGCACAGGAACGGCACGGTCTACGACATGACGCCGCTGCCTTTGCCGCTGAAGGTCGGCGTGCCCGGCATTGGCGGGCCGATGATCACCGCCGGCGGGGTGGCTTTCCTCGGCGCCGCGGTCGACGACTACCTGCGCGCCTACGACCTGACCTCAGGCAGGCAGCTCTGGCAGGCGCGCCTGCCAGCCGGCGGGCAATCGACGCCGATGACCTACACGGTGGCTGACGGGCGCCAGTTCGTGGTCATCGTCGCCGGCGGCCATGGCTCGGTCGGCACCAAGCCCGGCGATTATGTAATGGCATACGCACTGCCGAAGTAAGGAACGGGTTCGGTCCCGCAGGATCGCGCCCTAGCTGATTCCGAGATGGCTCTTCAGGCTTGGCACCGAGCCGAGCACTTCATTGGTGAGGTCAGGCCCGGCGGCGGCTTCGGCCTGTTGGATCAGCGCGGCGCCGGCCTGCCTGATCTGCGCCATATCGAGGCCGGAGGCCTTGAGCGCGGCGACGCCGTTGATCAGTGCGCCGGCCTTTTCGCCGAGAACACCGCCCAGCGCGCCTTGCAACGAGGACAGCAGGCCACCACCGCCGGCCGCGCCGGCGGCCATGACGTCGTATTGGCGGGCGAGATCGTCGGCGCCGGGAATCTTGGCGAAGAAACCCGAGACGTTGGTGCCTTCCGCCTCGTGCTCCAGCACCGAGAAGATGGTGCCGACGACTTTCTCGGTCGTTGCCTGGTCGAGGCCCGCCTTTTGCGAGACGGTGTTGACGATATCCTGGACGTTCATGGTCTCACCTCAAATTTGGGAATTTCGGGTCCGGGCGGTGGTCCCGGCCGATGCGAAGCTCGATCATCGACCGCCTGCCTGCGTCCGCAAGCCTGAAGCGTAATGCCTGAGCGGCGGCCAGGGCAAGGACGAACGCGCTGGTGAGGATCGGCATGGTCATCGGCGGCGCTCCTTCTGGTCGGGACGGGATGGGACGGGCATCGGTAGCACGCAGCTTCCCTTACCATTGTGGCAGTGCCGGCAGGATTTATCGGCGATGACCAAAAAGTGATGGGGCGGGCGCCGGCGTTGCCGGCTTCACTGGCTGCGGCCGATGCTTGCCGCTGCGCTCATCCAGGCTGGACCGGCCCAGCCGCGCCCCTATCTAGCTCCGGTGTTGAAGCCTGAAGCCGAGGAATGCGCCATGACCAAAGCAGCCGCCAGACCAGCAAAGCTTGGGATCACCCAGGCGATGATCGACGCCTATGACGAATACACGCATCTGACACTCGATCGCCGCCGCTTCATGGAGCAACTGACCCGGCTTGCGGGATCCGGGGCGGCGGCCGCGGCGATCGCGCCGATGCTGGCTGCCAACTCCGCCCAGGCGGCCATCGTCGCCGAGAACGATCCCCGCGTGAAAGGCCAGGAAATCGCCTATCCTGGCGCCGGCGGCGAGATGAAGGGCTATCTTGTCAAGCCGGCGGACCAGGCGGGCAAGCTCGGCACCGTCATCGTCATCCACGAAAACAGGGGGCTCAACCCGCATATACGCGACGTCGCCCGGCGCGTGGCGCTGGAGGGGTTCGTGGCGCTCGCTCCGGATTTCCTATCGCCACTCGGCGGCACGCCCGCCGACGAGGACAAGGCGCGCGACATGTTCACCAAGCTGGATCCGGCGCAGACCGTCGCCAATGGCGTCGCGACGGTGGCTTTCCTCAAGGCCGACAAGGACGGCAACGGCAAGGTCGGTGTCGTCGGTTTCTGCTGGGGCGGCGGCACGGCCAACATGCTCGCCGTGAACGCGCCTGATCTGGCGGCAAGTGTCGCCTATTACGGCATGCAGCCGAAGGCCGCGGACGTTTCCAAGATAAAGGCGGCGCTGCTGCTGCACTATGCCGGATTGGACGAACGGACCAATGCCGGCATCGACGCCTTCAAGAAGGAACTCGATGCCGCGCATGTCGAATACACGGTCTATGTCTATGAAGGCGCCAATCACGCCTTCAACAATGACACTTCGGCAGCGCGCTATGACAAGAAGGCGGCTGATCTCGCCTGGGGCCGGACCGTCGCCTTCCTGAAGGAGAAACTGGCTTAGCGGAGGATCTACTGCGTGCTCGCAGGCCTATGCAAGGCGACGCCGGCCACCACCAGCGCAATACCGATGCACTCGCTGATGCCGGGGATCTGGCGCAGCACGAGAATGCCGATCAGCGTCGCGGTGACTGGCAGCAGCGACAGCATCAGCGCGAAGCTCGACCGCGGCAGCCGCGCCATGGCGAGCTGGTCGCAGATATAGGGGATGACCGAGGAGCAGATGCCGACGCCGATGGCCGCCAGCAGCAGCGGCGCGGAGAAAAAGGCGGGCAACGCGTCGGTGAGGCCGATCGGCAGCACGACCAGGAAGGCCACGGCCATCGCGGCGCCGAGCCCGGCAATGCCGCCGCCGGCGCCTGAAGCGGCGACGCGGTGGCCAAGCACGATATAGCCCACAAACAGCGCGCCGTTGAGGAAGGCCCAGAACAGGCCGATAGGATCGCTGGACCATTTGACGTCGATCAGCAGCAAGGTGCCGGCCACGGCGACGGCAAGGGCAGCGAGATTGCGCGCGCTTCGGAGACCGACCAGCGCGACGCCGATGGTGCCGACGAATTCGATCGCGGCCACCAGCGAAATCGGCAGGCGGTCGAGCGCCAGATAGAAGGAGCAGTTCATCACTGCCAGACAGACGCCGAAGGCGAGCAGCAGCAGCCGTGTCGACCGATCGGCCTGGGCGAAGGTTCGCCACGGACGCGTCAGCGGCGCGAAGATCAACGCGGCGGTGGCGATGCGCAGCCAGGCCATGCCAAGCACGCTGATCTGCGCAAACAAAAGCACGGCGAAGGCAGGGCCGAGATAGTGGAACACGGCGCTGACGCAGAACCAGACATGCGGCGGCAGCGATGTCGGCAGGCTGGTAAAGGCCGCACCTGTGGGCGAGGTTTGGACTTGCGTCCGATCGTTCATCGGATCAGTATCCGCAGGTATTTTTTCCGTCTGATATGGGCAGTGGTCGTTCAGGGACCTCGGTCGCTTTCCGGATGCAAGGAGTTTTTGATGAAGCGCCTTCGAAACGAAAATCTCGACCTCGACGCGGTCGATCTGAAGATACTGCGCCTGCTGGAAAAAGATGCGCGCGCCAGCACGGCCGAGCTGGCGCGCGCCGTCGGCCTGTCGGCGCCGAGCGTGTCCGAGCGCATCAAGCAGCTTCAGGAGAGCGGCGTCATCGAAGCCTATTGCGTGCGGATCAATCCGGCGGCGCTTGGCCTGAACCTGTCGGCATGGCTGCGCATCCGGCCGGTGCCGGGGCAGCTCGCCGTCGTGGCCGAGATCATCCGCGACCTGCCCGAGATCGCGCAATGCGACCGGGTAACCGGCGAGGACTGTTTCATCGCGCTGGCGCATGTCGGCTCAATGGCCGAACTCGAACGGGTGATCGACCGCATCATTCCCTACGCGATGACCAACACGGCCATCATCCAGTCATCGCCGGTGGTGGCGCGCTCGCCGCTGGCGGCGATCAGGCGACAGGGTTGAGGTCAAACCCCTGGAATGTCGTCAACGGAAGTGGCCGCTCTACCCGCAGCGTCAGGCGTGGCCGCGCTTCATGCGGGCCTGCTTAAGGATGACGCGCCAGCGGATCATGTCGAAGGGGATCGGCTCATTGTTGTTGGCGATGTGGAAGATCTCGTTGTTGACGTTCTTCAGCGAGCGCCAGAAATCATAGTCGGTAATGCGCGGATCGGCGGCGAGCCTGTCCACCTCGACTTTGATATCGGTTTTCATGCACGTCCCCCGAATCGGCTATGCCCCGCCGCCCGTGTCGCTACTTCGATGCGGATCGTTTTCGAACGGCCCGCTGAGTCGCGCAACGGTCCAATCGGCTTGTTCCCGTTAAAACCTCGGTAAGGTTAACGCGGGCCCCGGGCGGGTTCAAGCCGTCTTGCGTTTGATGCCGATCGAGCGGCCTGCGCGTTCGGGCATCGGCAAGGCTGCGTGAGCGGCGCGCATCGCTTCGATCTTGGCCAGCACGTCGGCGGGAAAGGGGGCTACCTTGGGCCCGGACATGTCGACATGCAGTGCAAGCTGCTCGGACGTCGCGGCGAGCCAGCCGTCGGCATGGCGGATTTCCTGGTAGAACCGCAGCCGCTTCTCGTCATGGTCGATGAGCTGGAAGGAGACCGTGACCTTGTGGTCGAGATGCAGTTCCTGCACGTAGCAGACATGGACTTCGGCGGTGTAGATGGTGAGGCGACGGTTCTTGACATAGTCCAGCCCCATGCCCATCGCCTCGAAGGCTTCATCCGAACAGCGGTCGAACAGGACGTTGTAGTAGGCCATGTTGAGATGGCCGTTATAATCGATCCAGTCCTTCTCGATAGCCATTGGCTGAGAAACAAAAGGGGCGGGGATCGGCATGGCAACTTCCTTGTTCTGGTGCTGGACAGAGCGTGGTTGTAAGAGCGGTTCATCGTTCCACGGAAACGTCGGACCGCCTCTTTGATACAATTCCCCAGGGAAAGCGCTAGGCGCTTTTCCCGGGAAAACCGCTTCACACTTTTCCTGGAATTGCGTTAGGCATCATCCATAAATGCATGACAAGCATGGACACTGGTCCATTCGCGGAGGAATTCATGGCCCTGAGCGACCTCAATCCGGTCGAGCGCAACGAAGAAGGCATCGCCGCCGTGCTCGGCATCCTCAAGCAGCGGTTTGGCGAGCGCTTTCAGACCGGCCAGGCGGTTCGCTCCCAGCATGCGCATACGACAACCTACATCCCGACGCAGGCACCGGACGGCGTCGTCTTCCCGGAAACGACCGCCGAGGTACAGGAGATCGTGCGCGCCTGCGCCGCGCACCGCGTGCCGGTGATCGCCTTCGGCGTCGGCTCGTCGCTCGAAGGCCACACCAACGCGCCGGGCGGCGGCATCTCGGTCGACACTTCGCGGATGAACCGGATCCTATCGGTCAATCCGCAGGATCTCGACTGCACGGTCGAGCCCGGGGTGACTCGCGAGGATCTCAACCGGCATCTGCGCGACACCGGCCTGTTTTTTCCAATCGATCCCGGCGCCAATGCCTCGCTGGGCGGCATGGCTGCGACACGGGCCTCAGGCACCAACGCGGTGCGCTACGGCACGATGCGCGAGAACGTGCTGTCGCTGACGGCCGTCATGGCCGATGGCGAGGCGGTGACCACTGGCAAGCGGGCAAAAAAAAGCTCGGCCGGCTACGACCTGACACGGCTGCTGGTCGGCTCGGAAGGCACGCTCGGCATCATCACCTCGCTGACCTTGAGGCTGCAAGGGATTCCGCAGGCGATTTCCGGTGGTGTCTGCCCGTTTCCGAGCGTCGAAGCGGCTTGCAACGCCGTCATCGCGACGATCCAGATGGGCATTCCGGTGGCGCGCATCGAACTGGTCAACGCGCTGCAGATGCGGGCGATGAAGACATATTCCAAGCTCGACTATCCCGAAAGCCCGTGCCTGTTCGTCGAATTCCATGGCAGTGATGCCGGCGTTGCCGAGCAGGCCGAGACCTTCGGCATGATCGCCGAGGAGAATGGCGGCGGACCGTTCCTGTGGACCAGTGTCGCCGAGGAGCGCACCAAACTTTGGAAGGCCAGACATGACGCCTATTGGTCGTCGCTGACGCTGCGGCCAGGCGCCAAGGGCCTGTCGACCGACGTCTGCGTTCCGATCTCGCGTTTTGCCGAATGCGTCACCGAAACCGAGGCCGATATCGCCGAAATGGGGCTTGTCGCGCCGATCGTCGGCCATGCCGGCGACGGCAATTTCCACGTCCTGGTGCTGATGGACGTGAACGACCCGAAGGAAATCGCGCTGTCGGAAAAGTTCGTGGCGCGGCTCAACATGCGGGCCATCGCCATGGAGGGCACCTGCACCGGCGAGCACGGCATCGGCCAAGGCAAGATTGGCTTCCTGCGCCATGAGCTCGGCCACGGCGTCGACATCATGCGCACGATCAAGCAGGCGCTCGATCCGCTCGATATCATGAACCCGGGCAAGATCCTGCCGGCTGCCGAGTAGACGCCGTCATCGGCTCGTCTTGACCCCACCTCCAATCGGGCCGAGACTCCGTGTGCTGAAGGCCCAGAAGACGGGCAACCCAAGCGGAGGAGTGGTGTCATGGCGATTTCACGCAAGGAAGAAGCGCGCGCGCTGAGTGCCGACGAACACGAGCTGGTGGAAAAATCGCACCATCCGGCGGTCCAGGACCTTTCTGACGCCGATCTGTCCGGCCTCGTCAAACGCCTTCGGGAGCGGCGCGACAAGGCGCAGACCGAGGCGCATCGACGCCGGCGCGAAATCCGGGGCAAGGGCACACCGAAAGGGGCTGTCGCTTCAAAGGCCGATGGCGGCTCTCAGTTGAAGCTTGCGATGCTGGCGACGGCCATGCGGCGGTTGAATGGCGAGGCCGAACGGCGCCGCCAGTTGACGGCGCGCGTCTCATTGGTCGACAGCGCGCGCAAGGCGCTGGCCCTGAAGCAGAAAGCGCCGACGGATGGTCCAGCGTTCAACGCGCGCACTGCGCACAAGGGCATGCGAGCGGTGGCAAACCAGAGGACGCCGAATCTGGTTCGGCCGGCTGAGCTCGGCCGACAACGCAAAGCGGCCAAGGTGGCGCAGGCAAAGCGCGACGCGCGTTGAATTCGCACTGATGACGCCGATGATCGCGTGCTGATCTCCGCAGCACGCCGAAGCACGACAAACGCTTCTCCGCCGGCACGTGGTCGGTAGGCCGCTTTGCTGTGTGCGTCGTTTACCGAGTGGCCAACTTCTCTGGCGCTGCCTCGGCAAGCACCTGCAGCATCGGCCGTGTCGGTGCGAAGAATGTCGTGCCGGTGTGAGGGGTGGAGAAATCAAGCAGCCGGTCGTAGGCGCCGGGCGGGTCGCCGACATACATGCGCTGCAGCATCTTCTCGATCACCCAGAGATATCTCGAATAGCCGATGAAGTAGGTGCCGAATTCCCGTTGCCCCGGCCGGCCGAACGGCATGTTGTCGCGCAATATGTCATGTTCGGTGCCGTCGGCATCCTCGATGGTGGCGAGCGACTTGTGCGATTTGCGCGGCGCTTCGTCATCATCGATTTCGATGTTGTCGATCTTGGTTCGGCCGATGATCGCCTCCTGCACGGGCGTGGGGATTCGCGCCCACGCTTGGAGATCGTGCAGGTATTTTTGAACGACGACATAGCTGCCGCCGGCAAAATCGGGATCTTCGTCGCCAACGAGCGCCGAGGCGGGCAGATCGAGGCCGGTGGGGTTGGCTGTGCCGTCGACGAAACCGAGCAGGTCGCGGGCATCGAAATAACGAAACCCCGAGACTTCGTCGACGACGGTCACGCCGGCACCAAGCCTGTCCAGCAGGATACGCTCGAACTCGAAGCACATGTCTGGCCGCTCGGAGCGGATATGGAAGAGAAGGTCGCCCGGCGTCGTGGGCGCGGCGTGAACCGCACCCTTGATCGGCGTGAACCGCTTCAACTCCGCCGGCCGCCGGCCGGGGTTGAGCCGGTTCCATAGATCGTGGCCGATGCCGGCGATGCAGGACAGGCGGCCGCCGAGGTCGCGGAACCCGACAGTCTTGACCAGGTCGTCAAGGTCGCCGAGTACGGAACAAACCTTTCCGAGAACCGCCTGTTCATCGGCTATGGTGACGACAAGGAAAATCGCTGATTGCGAAAGCGGCGCGTCGACGCTCTGCGCATCGATCGGCACACGGTCCCAGTTCTTCCCCGACATCCCCAATTCTCCGCTTTTCCAGGATTGTTTCAGACGATCCCGGATCGGAAAACGCCGCGACCGGAACAGGGCGAGGACGCCCAAAGCAAGGTATCGCGATCAAGAGCGACCGCGCAACATCGAACGCCGTCCATGGTTGTCGCCGACGACGATCGAATTGCCTCTTTATCGACACGCGGATGCAGGTAGAGTGCGGCTGATTTCAACCAAACCGTTCGGAACTGATGCTCGCACGCCTGTTCGTGATCTTTGGTGGCCTGTTCGTGCTGGTGCTGTGCGCGGCGCTGGTGGGGCCGTATTTTGTCGACTGGTCCGGCTATCGGGCGCAGTTCGAGCGCGAAGCGAGCGCCATTCTCGGCCGCAAGGTGACCGTGCAGGGCGACGCCACGGCGCGCTTGTTGCCGTTTCCGTCGGTAACCTTCTCCAATGTCGCCGTTGCCGGCGGCCCCGCCGGCCAGCCGGCGATGACCGTCGAGACGTTTTCGATGGATGCGGAACTGGCGCCGTTCCTGCGTGGCGAGGTGCTGATTTTCGACATGCGGCTGGTGCGGCCGAAAGCGACGATCGACATCGCCGCCAATGGCACCGTCGACTGGGCGATGCGGCCGTCCTCGCCCTTCAACCTCAACCAGATCTCGATCGAGAAGCTGACGGTGACGGAAGGGCAGATCGAGCTGCGTCATGCCGCCGGCGGACGCAGCCACACCATGTCCGAGATCAATTCGACCATTTCGGCCAAATCGCTGGCGGGCCCGTGGCGCATGGATGGCACGTTGAGGTTCGACGGCCTGCGCACGACGGTTGCCGCCACTACCGGCAAGGCCGAAGCCAACGGCCAGATGCGGTTTCGGCTCAAGGCCGATCCCGACGCGTATCCGCTGGTCATCGAAACCGACGGCAATGCCGGCATCGTCAACGGCGCCGCCATCTACTCCGGACAGTTCAAGATTTCCGGCGCCGATAAGAACTCAGCCCAGTTGCGGGGCACCGATGGCGAGACGGTGAAGGTCGGCACCGGCAAGTCCAATCCCGGCTTTCGGGTTAACGGCAAGTTCGCGCTCGATCACCAGAAGCTCGGCATCGATGAATTCCGCTTCGAGACCGGACCCCTCGACAATCCCTATACCGCCGACGGCAAGGCCTCGATCGATCTCGGCCAGAAGCCGAGCTTCGCCATCGAGGCCAATGGCGCGCAGGTGCAGTTCGACGAGGCCGTGGGTGCGGCAGGCGCCGGCCTGACACTGGATCAGCGCATTGCCGGACTGGAACAGGCTTTGCTCGACCTGCCCAAGCCGACCATTCCCGGAACGGTCGAGGTCAGGTTGCCGGCCGTGGTGGCCGGTGACACCACGGTTCGCGACGTTCATCTTTCCGCCGAGCCGGTCGATGGCGGCTGGTCGGTGAAATCGCTCGCCGCGACACTGCCCGGCCGCGCCACGCTGGAGGCCGACGGCCTGCTCAGCGTCGAGAACCATTTCGGCTTCACCGGTTCGCTGCTGCTGGCGGTGGCGCAGCCTTCCGGCTTCGCTGCCTGGTTGTCCAAGGACGTCGACGAGGCGATCCGGCGTCTGCCCGCCGCCGGCTTCCGGGCTAAAGTCGATCTCTCCGAAAAGCGCCAGGCCTTCAGCGATCTCGAACTGGTCCTGGGCAAAGCGATGTTTTCCGGCCGCATCGATTCCAGCCAGCCCGACGACGCCAGGCCCTCGGTGCTGATGCGGCTGGAAGGCGGCGATCTCGATGTCGACGGGCTAGCGGCCTTCGCTTCGATCTTCATCAGTGACAAGGGCGCCAACCGATTTGCCGACCGCGACCTCGATTTCCAGATCAAGGCGGGACCGGTCAGTGCCGGAGGCTTGACCGCCGACACGGTCGACACCGCGCTCAGGCTGCGCGACGGGCTGCTTGAGATCGACCGGCTGTCGGTGGGCGGGCTGGCTGGCGCGTCGATCAGCGCCACAGGCCGGATCAAGGATTTCCCAGCGAGCCCGACCGGCAAGCTTGACGCCTCCGTGGTCGCCGTCGACCTGAAGCCGCTGATAGACGTGGCGGCGCAGCACTATGCCGACAATGCCGTGCTCAAGGGACTGGCAAGCCGCGCCGCTGCTTATCCCGACCTGTTCCAGGACTCGCGCGTCGATCTTGTGGTGAGTGCTGCCGACAATGGCGACGGCACAACAGGGCTTGCTGTGAGCGGGCAAGGCAAGGCCGGCGGATCGTCCTTTTCCGCCTCGCTGTCGGGGAAGGGAGCGGTCGACAAGCTTCTTGAAGCGCCTGTGGCGCTGACCTTCAATGCCAGGAACCCCGACGCCACAGCGCTGCTGGCACTTTACGGCTTGCCGGCACTGCCGCTCGGCATGCTCGGCGAGGCAAGCACCGACATCCAGGCCAAGGGCACGCTGGGCGGCGGCCTGGCGACGAGCTTCAGCCTTGCCGGCAACGACTTCAACGCCGGTTTCGACGGCACCGTAGCCGACACGCCGCAAGGTCCGGTCGCGAAGGGCAAGGTCAGCCTCGATACGGCCGACATCGAGCCCTGGCTGATGACATCGGGCATAGGCCTGCCGGGCATGGGGACAGGCACGTCGACGTCGCTCACCGCGCAGGCCGATTACGGCAACGGCCTACTGGTGCTCTCCGGCCTCAACGCCGCCATCAACGAATCTGCGGTGTCGGGTGACGTGAACATCGACGTCAAGGAGGGGATTGACGGCAAAGATGGCGTGCCGCATCTGGCCGGCTCGCTGGCGCTCGACGAACTTGATCTCGACCCGATGGCGGTGGCGCTGTTCGGCGATTCCGCGTTCACGGACAAGAGCGGAGACAACAACGGCGGTGTGTGGCCGTCGGCCCCGTTCAGCCAGAAATCCAGCCTTCCATTCACGGCCGATCTCGACTTGACCACGGCTTCCCTTGCCGCAGGGCCATTCGCGACCGCCTATGACGCGGCCTTGTCGCTGAAGCTCGACCAGGAAGGCATCCGCGTGTCCGATCTCAAGGCGAAATTCCTTGGCGGTGCGCTGACCGGCCTGTTCGAATTGAAAAACAATGACGGCACTGGGCTTTTCACCGGCCAGATGAAGCTCGCGGACGCCGATCTGCCAGCCTTGCTGCCGGATGCCGGCATCGGCGGCAAGGGGGATGTCTCCGCGGCGTTTTCGACAAGTGGCAAATCGGTCGACGCGATGGTTGCCGCTCTGTCGGGTTCGGGCACGGCGGCGCTGAAGGGCGTCACGGTCGCCGGCGTCAATCCCAATGCGTTCAGCACCTTCCTCGCCAAGGCGGACGCGATCGGCCGCGATATCGATGCAGCCAAGACCGCCGGCTTCGCGCCCGCTATCGCGGCAGATGGCAGTTTCGCGGCAAAGGATACCGACATCGCCTTCACCATTGCAGGTGGCACGCTGCGAGCGCCGCCGATCAGCCTCGAAAATCCTTCGGCGACCTTGTCCGCCGACATCACGGCGGACCTCAATGCCGATACGGTCTCCGCCAAGGGCGCGGTCACCTACCGGCCCGGCGACGAAGCGCTCGTCGGTTCCGAACCGGCGATGAATTTCAGCGTCGAGGGGCCGTTCGGCGCCGTCAAACGGCAGTTCGACAGCGAACCGCTGGCGCAGTTCCTGACCCAGCGCGCGCTCGAGAAGGAGCAGCAGCGGGTCGAGGCGATGCAGGCCGCGTTGCTGGAGAAGCAGCGGCTGCGGCGCGAGGTGCGCTATTACGCTGCGTTGCAGGACCAGCGCGACAAGGCGGCCGAGGAGCTGCGACAGCAGGAGGAGGCGGCGCGGCTGAAGGCCGAGGCCGACGCCAAGGCGAAAGCCGAGGCGGAAGCTCAGGCGCGAGCCGAAGCAGAGGCCAGGGCCAAAGCGGATGCCGAGGCAAAGGCCAAAGCCGAGGCGGATGCCAAGGCAAAGGCCGAGGAGGCGATGCGGACCGCCTCGCAGGAGAAGGCAAGGCTGGAAGCAGAGCGCAAGGGCGCCGAGCAGGCGCCGAACCCGGAACGGGCGCCGCCGCCGGTGGCCAACGACAATCCGCCTCCGGCCAAACCGCAGTTCAATCCGTCTACGATCGACAATTTGCTGAAGTCTTTGCAGTAGGGCAGTAGGGCAGTAGGGCAGTAGGGCAGTAGGGCAGGGGATTTCCCTCGATCGTTCAAAGAACGAGCAGTTCGGCGCTGTCGGCGACGTAGCGGGCGTGACGAAAATCGCGGATGGCGGCAAGCTTGCCCTCCTGCCAGACCAGCAGGATGAAATAGGCTGGTCGCGCAGCCGGGTCGTTGCCGTCGTGAACGAGGACCACCGGCCTGTCCTCGACGAATCCCGGCACGAAACGCCAATCGCGGAGGCGGGAATAGTTGTGGAAATAGGTAGCCACTTCCTTGGGTCCGGTAAACCGCGTCCTGGCCACCAGCTCCAGGCGAACTTCATCGGCGAGCATGTCGCGCACGGCGTCGAAATCACGGGCGTTGAAGCGATCGATATAGGCTTCGAGCAACAGGCGTTCAGAGACGCCCAGCCTGGGAACCGGCCGATCCTCGGGCTCGGCGGCGAGCTGGCGCAAGCGGCCGCGGCCACGATGCAGCGCCGCCTTGACGGCCGGGACGCTGGTGTCCAGCGCGGCGCTGATCTCTTGCAGCGAATAACCCAGAACGTCCATCATGATGACGCTGCTGCGCTGCGCGACGGGCAGGCGCATGAAGGTGTGCAGGCCGGCGGCAGCGGCCTGACGGTCGAAGGTGGCGTTGGCCGGGTCGACGATCGTGTCCGGATCCTCATCGGAAAAGGCCTTTTCGCGGGCTCGCCGGCGCAGAAAATCGAGTGCCGTGTTGTGCGCGATGCGGAACAGCCAGCCCTCCGGATTTGCGATCTGGCCGGCGTTCGGCAAAGCCTCGAACGCCTTGGCCAGCGCTTCCTGCAACACGTCCTCGCCGTCGAAGACGGAACCCGTCATGCGCGCGCAATAGCGGTGCAGCTTTGGGCGCAACTCCCCAAGCAGGCGTTCGATGAGCGCGCGGTGCCCGCCAGGAATGAGGATGTTCATACGCCCGCCGTTCTCCACATCGCTTGACCGCGCCTAGAGCAATTCCAAGAAAAGTGTGTGCGGTTTTCTGTCCAGAATTGCGTCAAAACAAAGAGTTAGGGCGGTTCGCTGTTTCCATGAAACGGTGAACTGCTCTAGTGGTCCAGCATCCGGTAACTGCCCACCACCGTCATCGCCTCGCGATGCGGAGGCTCGATGCAGCGATCCCTGATGCCGTTCTGAAAAGTCGCGAATGCCGCTAGCCCCGGAAGGGTGCCGGCCTGCTCCTCGGTTGCCGCCTCGACCAGATGGAAGAAGGTACCGTCGCCGGACCGCCATGTCATGTAGCGAAACCCTTCGGGCGATTTATCCCGCAATTCCTGGAACACGGCCTTGACCAGCCGCTCGTTCTCGTCGACCAGCTCCGGTTTGGTCCTGTAACGTATCAAATGGTGTTTCATCTTGTCTGTTCCTTTGCCGGCCCTGCACCTTGCAGGTCGCTCATGTCCGAGACGAAGCGGCGGAGCCAAAGGATTCGGGGTTTCCGGAATTTTTTTATGCGGCCCCTTATGTCCCATCTTCCCGATGGTAGCCGGGCTTCGCAAGAGTTGAATGGACGACGGCGCGTTGCTGACGGCTGTCGCGATCTCATCGTGCGCTCACCGTCGATCGAGGACGGTATGTCGGGCCTGTGGTTGGGCCAACAACGCCCGGGCCATGCGCGGCAGTTATTCGACCAGAACGCGCGCTTCCCTCGCGGCTTCGACAAAAGCATCCCTGGCGGTATCGGCCGATACGCCGCCGTTCATGGCCTGTCGGCACGCCCGCAGCGCAGCCTTATGCTTGATGCTTCCCGCATCGCGCCAGTGATTGGTAAGAAGGTCGAGAGCTTGTTCGGCATTGGACAGATTTCGAACGTCGCCAGTAACGCCTGTGGAAACCGGGACTGCCTTGGAAAACCAGATGTTGTACATGGCATAGCCTCCATTCAGCTAGGTTGCGAAACTTGTCTCTAGAGCGTGTCGCGGTCCTTTCGGGCGAGCACGCTCCTCAGCATGGGTTCGATGCGCGAAAGCTCGTCGAGATGCACGGCCGACAAGTCGGCGAGGCAGGCATCGGCCCGCTCGGTCAGTTGCAGCAGCACCTTGCGCTGGTCCTCCTTGTCCTGATCTCTGACGATCAGCCCGGCCTCGCACAGGCGGTTGACCAGTTCGACGGCGCTATGATGGCGGATGCGCAAGCGTTCGGCGAGGTCGCCGATAGCTACCGGGCCTCCGCCGGGAAAACCCTTTATGGCGAGCAGTGCCTGATGTTGGCGCGGCGTCAGACCGGCGTCTTCGGCCTGTAGCTGGCTGAATTCCAGGAAGCGGCGGATCAGATAGCGGAACTCCGACAGCCGCTGGTAATCGGCCTGGCTGATGGCGGGGCGGGGTTTTTGCGGATGCGACATACCAGACATGTGTTGTCATTCCGGCCAAAGCTCAAACGATTTCGGGCCAAGCCCGCTTGAATATTTATATCGTATTACGATACATAGCCGCCGGCAAAGCCGTTTTGACGGTTTGCCGATCCTCCAACAGCGACACGCCACGGAAAGCAGGCAGGCAATGAAGACCGAACAGGGCAGTCCCGGACATCTGCGCGATTTCACCACCGACGCCAGGGTGTTGCTGATCGCTGGCATCGCGGTGGTGGTGGCGACGGCCGCGCTGTTTGCCGGCATCATCCTGCTGAAATTGATCCGGCTCGCCACCAACGTCGCCTATTTCGGTCAATTCACGCTCGCCGATCTGAAACTGGAGGACACGCCGCTTGGCTATGCCGCCGTCGCCGTGCCGGTGATCGGCGCACTCATCATCGGCCTGATGGCGCGCTACGGCAGCGAGAAGATCCGTGGCCACGGCATTCCAGAAGCGATCGAAGCGATCCTGCTCGGGCGCTCGCGGCTGGACGCCAAGGTCGCGGTGCTGAAGCCGCTGTCGTCGGCGATCTCGATCGGCTCCGGTGGCCCGTTCGGCGCCGAGGGCCCAATCATCATGACCGGCGGCGCCATCGGCTCGCTGATCGCGCAGATGCTGCCGGTCAGCGACAATGAGCGCAAGACGCTGCTGGTGGCGGGCGCTGCCGCGGGCATGACCACCGTGTTCGGAACGCCGATCGCCGCCATCATGCTGGCGGTGGAACTGCTTCTGTTCGAGTGGACGCCGCGCAGCTTCATTCCGGTGGCGGTGGCTGCCATCGTGGCGGAGGTCGAGCGCACCATGCTGCACATGCCGGGACCGATCTTTCCGTTTCAGGGCGGCATGGCGATTTCCTTTGCCGGTCTTGGCGGTTGGGTCCTGATCGGTATTGCGGCCGGCCTCCTGTCTGCCTTGCTGACGCAGATGGTCTATGCCTGCGAGGACGGTTTCCAGAAACTGCCGATCCACTGGATGTGGTGGCCGATGCTCGGCGGCCTCGTCGTCGGCATTGGCGGCCTGATCGAGCCGCAGGCGCTCGGCGTCGGCTACGACAACATATCCAACATGCTGGACGGCCGCACGATTGCGACGGCAGCACTCCTGTTGTTGGTGGTGAAAGCGGTCATCTGGTCGGTGGCGCTGGGCTCGGGAACGTCGGGCGGCGTGCTGGCGCCACTGCTGATCATGGGCGGCGCGATGGGCGCGGTGCTCGCCGGCTTCCTGCCGGCGGCCGATCCCGGCTTCTGGGCGCTGCTGGCGATGGCGGCGACCATGGGCGGCACGATGCGCGCGCCGCTGACGGCGACCTTCTTCGCGGTCGAATTGACCGGCAACACGCATGTGCTGGTGCCGCTGATCGCGGCCTGCGCCGCCGCCCATGCGGTGACGGTGCTTTTGATGAAACGTTCCATCCTGACCGAGAAGATCGCCAGGCGAGGGCATCATCTGGTGCGCGAATACCGGGTCGATCCGTTCGCGCTGACCAGGGTGCACGAAGTGATGACCACGCAGGTCCAGAGCGTGCCGGCGACGATGACGCTGCATGGCGCAGCGGCATTCCTGACCGCGCCGGAGACGCGTCATCCGAGCTTCCCGGTCATTGACGGCAACAGGCAGGTGCTCGGACTCATCGATCCACCGGCGATCCTGCGCTGGCGGCGTGCCGGCAAGCACCGGACGACGACGCTCGGCGAATTACTGGCCGGCAGCAAGGTGACGCTTGCCTATCCCGATGAATATCTGGAAGGCCTGTCGGACAAGCTCCTGATGGCCAACGTGTCGCATCTGCCGGTCGTGGCACGCGACGATGGAACGCTGGTCGGTTACGTCGGCTGGAAGGACCTGATGCGCGTCAGATCCAGGAAACAGGCGGAAGAGCGCGATCGCACGGCCCTGCTGGGGTTCGGCACCCGCCGCGGGAAACAGGAGGGCGCTGCCTGACGGCGTCCGGCATCAGGCGCGGCCGCGCTTCGCCCAGGCCAGTACATGGATCCGGAGCGCCGAGGACAGATTGGTGTCGCGCGGCCGGTTTTCGTCGACTTCCGCGACCAGCGCGGCAAGGGGCAGATTGCGCGCGACGGCGATGGCGACAAGGTCGTCAAAAAACGGCTTTTCGAGCGAATAGCTGGTGCGGTGGCCACGGATCGTCACCGAGCGTTTTTCGACCGGGCTCACCTGAAGCTCATTTGGGGTCCGGATCGTGCGGCGGTTGACGCCGATGGCCTGCGACGAAAGCCTCGGCCTTCTCGGCAACCAGGCGGTCGCGTTCCTTCTCTGCCCCGGAGCGGCCGTACAGGGCGCGGTTCTGGCTGGCCGTGCGTTCCTTCTCCAGCCTTGCCTTCTGCTTGCGAGCCTGGCGCAGATTGACGATGTCGGCCATGACGCGCGACCCGAAGGCTTATTTCTTGCGGAAGGCGTCGAGCGAGACGACTTCGGCGCCCTTGGCGGCATCGGCATCGGCCGCCTTCTTCTCGGGTTCGGCGGCCTTCTTCTCAGCCTTCGGTTTTTTCTCGGAGACGATGGCGAGCGGTTCGGACGCCGGCTGGGAAGCTGGCTCGTCATCTGACTGGCCTTCGGTCTTGACGTCGAATTCGAGTTCGAAGTTAACCGACGGATCGTAGAAGCCGCGCACCGCCGAGAACGGGATTTCGAGTTTTTCCGGCACGTCCGAGAAGGAGAGCCCGACCTCGAAACCGGTCTCGGTGACCTTCAGGTCCCAATACTGGAACTGGATGACGATGGTCATCTGCTCCGGATAGCGCTCGCGCAGCCGCGAAGACACGCGCACGCCCGGCGCGCCGGTCAGGAAGGTGATGAAGAAATGATGGTTGCCGGGGAGGCCGGTGCGCGCGACCTCGGCCAGGACCTTGCGCATGACGCCGCGCAACGCCTCCTGGGCCAGAATGTCATAGCGGATGTGGTCGTCGGCCATGTGGCGGTCGGGTTCCGTTGAATCGTCCGCATAGCTGTAATCAAGCTTGAGCGCGGCGTAAACCGCATATAGACCGCCGCCGCGAGGAAGCGAGGACGATTGCCGAGATTTGATCGCGGAAGCCGGCTTGCGTCACCCGCAAATGTCACGCGTTGGCAAGCGCGGCGTGTTTCTTGACGCTGGTCGGGGAGGGGCGCTTGCCGAAAGCGCGCAGGAAGGTGCGCACGCCATTTGTCGCCGATTGCACGACCTCGTCCTCAGCCGGGGTGCCGCCGAGCATGAAGGTCGTCTGCAATTCAGCATTGACGAGGCCGAGGAACTGCCGCGCCGCGACGTCGGGGTCGTCGATCGCGAGGTAACCGCCATAGGCAAGGCGGGCGAAGCGGGCGGCGATTGCCGGCCATGTCCTGCCAGGACCCTGTTCGCGCCATTCGGCGAACAGTTCGGGGTAGCGCTCGCCTTCGGTCTGGATCAGCTTGCGCAGGAATTTTCCGTCGCGGTTGCAGATGCAGTTCTGGTTCAGGCGCACGGCAAAGCCGATCAGATCCGCTTCCAGATCCCTCGGCTGGTCCGGGAACGTGGCGATGGTGGCGAAGATGCCGGCATTGCAGCGCTCGGTGAGATCGCGGACTACGGCGATGAAGAGCTTTTCCTTGTCGCCATGGTGGTTGTAGACGGTCTGGCGCGAGACACCCGCCTCGGCGGCGATCAGGTCGATATTGGCGCCGGCAAAGCCCTCGCGGCAGAACACGGAAGCGGCTGCGTCGACCACCGAGATGCGCTTGGCCTCGTGGCTGCGTGGCGGGAAACTGTCAGGAGAAACACCCGGTCTCATGAAAATCTATATAGAGGTGATTGACGATTTAGACAAGACTGTCTAAATTTGTGGACACGCTATAAGAGGTTCACCTCTGGACAGGCGAACAATTCGCTCTCGGAGAGTCGGAATCCCACGGGATCGAACGTCCTGGGGTCAGACGTCGCCTTGCGGCGGCAACCAGATTCGAAAGAAGCCAACATCATGAGTCCCAAATTCCTCCGCATCGCGGTCGTGCTCGGCCTGTTGTCCGCCATCGGGCCCTTCGCCATCGATATGTATCTGCCCGCATTGCCCTCGATCGGCGCGGATCTCAACGCCGGCACCGCAGCCGTGCAGATGAGCCTTTTGATCTTCTTCCTGTCGATGGGCTTCGGCCAGATCGTCGTCGGGCCGATCTCCGATATGGTCGGACGCAAGCTGCCGCTCTATGGCGGTCTTGCGCTGTTCATGGTCGGCGGCGTCGGTTCGGCATTGGCGCCGACCATCGAATGGCTGATCGCCTTCCGTTTCCTGCAGGGCCTTGGCGCCAGCGCCGGCATGGCCATTCCGCGCGCGATCGTGCGCGACCTGCACACTGGCAACGAAGCCGCCAAGCTGATGTCGTTGCTGATGCTGGTGTTCTCGGTATCGCCGATCCTGGCGCCGCTGACCGGCAGCCAGATCATCGAGAGTTTCGGCTGGCGCGCCGTGTTCTGGACCGTCACGGCCGCAGCGGTGCTAGCAACCATCCTGCTCGCGACCTCGCTCAAGGAGACGCGGCCGGCTGAAGAACGCGCCGGTTCTTCCTTTGGCACCGCCCTTTCAGGCTACCGTTTCCTGATGGGGGACCGCAATTTCCTCGGCCTGGTGGCGATCGCGGGCTTCGGCATTGCGAGCTTCTTCGTCTATCTGTCGAGCTCGTCCTTCATCCTGATCGACCATTACGGCCTGTCGCCTTCGGTCTATAGCGTGTTCTTCTCGATCAATGCCGTCGCCTTCATCGGCATGTCGCAGCTCACCGGCCTGCTTTCCGAGCGTTTCGGGCTCAAGCGGGTGGTGTGGGTGGCGGTGACCGGCTACGCCACGACGATGGTGGCACTGTTCGCTGTCATGGCTTCCGGTGTGGACCGGCTGGATGTGATGGCGGCGCTGCTGTTCGTCGGCTATGGCTTTCTCGGCCTGGTCATTCCGACCACCTCGGTATTGGCCATGGAGGAGCATGGCGAGATCGCGGGCACGGCTTCGGCGCTGATGGGCACGCTGCACTTCGCCATCGGTGCGCTCGCCATGGGTGTCGCGGGCATCTTTTTCGACGGCACGCCGTTGCCGATGGTCGCCGGCATCACGCTCTGCGCGGTGATCTCCTTCACCCTGGCCAAGATCACGCTCGGCCGTTCGCGCGAGGCCGTCGAAGCGCCGGCGGAGTAGGCAATCGCCAATAAATTGAAAGAGGCCGGGAAATTGAAAGAGGCCGGGGCGATCCCGGCCTTTTTCATGCCAATCCCGTTTCGTCCAGCATGAAGCGCAGCCGTGTCTCGACAGGCGCCAGGGGCAGCCGTACCAGTTCATAACCGAGTTCGGCATAGACGCCGACCAGCGCGTGACAGGTACGCTCGGCTTCGTCGAGCGTTTGCTTGCGTTCTTCATCCTGCGTGAAGATTTCGGGCCAAGGCGGGGCAACGAAGACACGAGGGTTGTAGCGGCAACGCTTCGCTGCGATGCCGACGTGATCGGGCACCGGCAGACCGCTGAGGCGGAGATAGCCCAGCGTGTCGGGCACGCCACGATCGAGGAAGACCGGTCCTTCCTGTTCGATCGCGGCTTGGTACGAGCGCATCTCCCAGGACAGCATCAATTCGGCAAACAATGCGCGATCGCTCCAAGGCAAAGCGGAGCCGCCAATGGCGGACTGGTCGCGAATGATGCCGCGTCCGGCCTCGACCGAGGTGGCGAACCCTGCACGGCGCAAGGCTTCGATCAGTGCGGTCTTGCCGGAGCCCGGACCGCCGGTCAGCACGAAGAATCGGTCGGAATTGTTTTGCATTTTTTTACCCATGACGAAGGAGGCACGCGGCTCCACTGCGTCGTCTCCCATGGGCCGAACGAAGTCTGGCCGGCGCGAGCGTGCCGTTGCGCGTGATGCAGATGAAAAAGGGGGAGAAGTGGAGGTTTCTGTTGCCAGGTACCTCCGAACCCCGCCTAGAAGTGCGAACCCCTAGGGCTTGATTTGAAGCTATCGCACTGCATTAAGCAGCGAGACGTGCTTCCGCATAGTTGTCGTTGGCAACTATAAGTTTAGCCCGATGACGGTGGTACAATGCCGGGCAAAAGTACGATCTTTACACCTTCGTCGATCCTATTTCGCCCCCAGCAAAAGCCGCTCCGTCTTCCAGAGCGGTTTTTGGTGGAGGCGCCGGGTACCGCCCCCGGGTCCGAACGGCTTATTTCATCGCCAGTTTATCGCCATAGTCGGTCAAGCCGACGAAGCGAATATAGGGGCCCATCGCCAGAAATGAAAGACCGCAATGTGCTTTGTCCCTGTGTCAAAATGCGACGCGGCAGGGTTGACTTGGGAACGGTCTCAACCGAAGCTTTGCCGCGGTGAGGAGTTACCGACCGAGCGCACGAGTTGCGGAGCGCGCCACAGCCCTCATCGACCGGATCCGTGGCGCCGACGAGGGGAATTTTGATGGCCGACTATCTTGCAGACGTGAAGAAATACGACGCCGCGGCGAGTGCGGAAATTGTCGAGAAGATCGTCAAGCATCTGGGGATCGCGCTCAGGAACCGCGACTCCTCGCTGGTGTCCTGCACCGATCCCAAAGAACTCGAGCGCGTCCGGGAAAACTGGGTCGGCAAGAAGCTCGGCGTCGCCGATGCGGCTAAGGCAGATGCTGCGATCGAGAAGACCTGCAAGGCGATGGCCGCAGACAGCACCAAGAATCGGGTAACTTTTTACTACCTCGTTGCCAAGGACCTGGGAAAGCTCGGTTCGCTCTGAGAATTCCGTGCTCGCGCGGCTGCTGAAGCGCGCCGCTGGTTTGTAACGGGCACGGCTTGTGCTGCCCCTCATCTGGCTGCCGCCATCCTCTCCCCGTATAGAGACGGGGAGAGGAATGCTGTCACCGATGGTTTCGCCAATTGCCGGCGTTGCAAGACGGACACCGAGGCTGCGGCCAGTTTGCTTGGATGTCGGCGCAGACGCCGAAACAGTGATGAGGCAAGCGTCGCCTGCGCCGTTTTGATGTGTTCGGCCGCCTGTCTAGCAGCTATAATGCTCGCACAATCGAATCGAGCCGAACCGATGCGCCAGTATCTCGACCTTCTGCAGCACGTGCTGGATCATGGCGCCGACCGCGGCGACCGCACGGGCACGGGCACGCGCTCCGTGTTCGGCTACCAGATGCGCTTCGATCTGGCGCGCGGCTTTCCCGCCACCACCACCAAGAAGCTGCACCTGAAATCGATCATTCATGAGCTTTTGTGGTTCCTGGCCGGCGAAACCAATATCAAATATCTGACCGACCATGGCGTTTCCATCTGGGACGAATGGGCTGACGAGAATGGCGACCTTGGCCCCGTCTATGGCAAGCAGTGGCGTTCCTGGCCGGACGGCCATGGCGGGTCGATCGATCAGATAACCAATCTTGTGAAAGAGATACGCCGCAATCCTCAATCGCGGCGGCTGATCGTTTCGGCCTGGAATCCGGCCGAGGTGGAGGCGATGGCGTTACCGCCATGCCATTGCCTGTTCCAGTTCTACGTCTCGGAAGGCCGGCTTTCCTGCCAGCTTTACCAGCGTTCCGGCGACATCTTCCTCGGCGTTCCGTTCAACATCGCCTCCTACGCCCTGCTGACGCTGATGGTGGCGCAGGTGACCGGCCTGAAGCCCGGTGATTTCGTCCATACGCTCGGCGACGCACATCTTTATTCGAACCATTTCGAGCAGGCGCGCGAGCAGCTGCGGCGCACGCCAAGAACGCTGCCGACCATGTGGATCAACCCTGAAGTGAAGGATCTCTTCGCCTTCCGCTTCGAGGATTTCCGGCTGGAAAATTATGTCGCCGACGCGACGATCAAGGCGCCGATCGCGGTCTGAACCGCCGGCGCAACCTTGCCGACCTGATGTCTCGAGGCCGTGGCGATGGTGGTGCCTCGCCGGTACGTCGTTTTGATATCTTTTCGACAAGATCGGTCGACCTTACCCTCAGGCCAGGAGATTTCCGGGGAGGCGTCCATGCGACTGCCAGCAGCGGTATTTGCGCTCGTCTTTGTCTTCGCTTTCAATGGCCGCGCATTTGCCGAGTGCGGGTGTGAATGCATCAACAACAGCATGAAGCCGTTCTGCGACGATCCAGCTGCGAAGCTGCCAAACTGTCCCCGCGCGACTTGCAAGCCCGCTGACGCAGAGGGGAATGACCTTCCCGCAAGCGCCATATCAAGCGAGACGCGGTATGTCTGCAAAGTGCGGATGGTGAAGACGCCGGAAGGCTCGTTTCGACACACACTTATCTGCATTTAGACATTGTCTCGCCTCTCCCAATAGATCACGGCGGCGACAGCTATGTCGCCCAAAAGTGACCGCGGTTTTGGGGGAACGACGCGCTTTAGAAGATTTCAGCCTTGGTTCCGTCGAGGGCAACGGGCGCCGATTTTCTTGTGACGTCTTCGTCTGCCTTTCGCTGTATCCGTGCTGGTCTATCGCAGGTCGCGATGACGCCGCGCATTCAATGGCGACGCTGGGCGAAAAACCTTTCCTTGTTATATTCATCCGGATATATCGGATGGCAGGCTTCGAGCAGGCCGGATGCCAACTCAGGGAGAGCTTCATGACGCGCAACGGTTTTGCAGTGGCGGCGGTCGCCATTGGTGGCTTCGCGGCGGCGTGGACGGCAGCAGTGCCGGCGGCGCGCGCGCAAGACGAGGTCGTGGTGTTTGCGGCCGCCAGCCTCAAGGACGCGCTCGACGCGGTCAACAAGGCCTGCGCGGCTGATGTCGGCGAAGCGGCGACCATCTCCTACGCGGCGAGTTCGGCGCTCGCCAAGCAGATCGAAAGCGGCGCGCCGGCGGACGTCTTCATCTCGGCCGATCTCGACTGGATGAAGTATCTTTCCGACAGGAAGCTGACCAAGCCCGATACCGAAGTGAAGCTGCTCGGCAACCAGATCGTGCTGGTGGCGCCGAAGGATTCGGGCGTTGAAGCCAAGATCGAAAAGGGTTTTGATCTGGCCAAGCTGGTCGGCGACGGCAAGCTCGCCATGGGCGACCTCAAGGCTGTGCCGGCTGGCAAATACGGCAAGGCCGCGCTTGAATCGCTCGGCGTCTGGTCCTCGGTCGAGGGCAAGGTGGCGCAGGCCGAGAATGTGCGTGCGGCACTCAAGCTGGTCTCGACGGGCGAAGCGGCTCTCGGCATCGTCTATGCCACGGACGCGCATGCCGAAAAGGGCGTCAAGGTGGTTGGTGTTTTCCCCGAGGATTCACATCCGCCGATCATCTATCCGGTTGCCCAAACGGCTGATTCGAAGGACAAGGACACGCCTGCCTTCCTGAAGTGCCTGCGGACGGCAAAGGCCTCGGATCTATTCAAGGAGCAGGGTTTCACGGTCCTTGCGCCTGTCAACTAGGATAGCCACCTGCGCATGAACTGGCTGCTGGACCTCACTCCCGACGAATGGAATGCGGTCCGGCTGTCCATCAAGGTGGCGACAGTGGCGATGATCGCCAGCCTGCCGCCGGGCATAGCGATAGCGCTGCTCCTGGCGCGCGGCCGATTCTGGGGCAAGACGCTGCTCAACGGGCTGGTGCATCTGCCGCTGATCCTGCCGCCCGTGGTGACCGGCTATCTCCTGCTTCTGACCTTCGGCAAGCGCGGGCCGGCCGGCGCATTCCTGGCCGAGCATTTCGGCATCGTCTTTTCCTTTCGCTGGACGGGTGCGGCTCTTGCCTGCGGCATCATGGGTTTTCCGCTGATGGTGCGGGCGATCCGATTGTCGATCGAGGCCGTCGACCGCAAGATGGAGGCGGCGGCCGGAACGCTCGGCGCCAGCCCGCCATGGGTGTTCGGCACCATCACCTTGCCGCTGATCCTGCCCGGGCTGATCGCCGGTGCCATCCTCTCCTTCGCCAAGGCGATGGGCGAGTTCGGAGCGACGATCACCTTCGTCTCCAACATCCCGAACGAGACGCAGACGCTGCCATCGGCAATCTACACATTCACCCAGGTGCCGGGCGGCGATGCCGGCGCGCTTCGGCTGACGCTGATCTCGATCGTCATCTCGATGGCCGCCCTGGTGGCCTCGGAAGTGTTGGCGCGGCGCGTCGGCCGGCGGATGGACATTGAATGACGGTCCTTGTCGACATCCGCCATCGGCTCGGCGATTTCCCCCTCGACATCCGCTTCGAGAGCGCCGGGCGGCTGACGGCGCTGTTCGGGCCCTCCGGCTCGGGCAAGACGACGCTGATCAATATGATTGCCGGGCTGATCCGGCCCGACCAGGGACGCATCGAGGTCGATGGCCGTGTGCTGGTCGACACGGCCAAGGGCATTTTCGTGCCGAAGCACAGGCGCCGGATCGGCATGGTGTTCCAGGACGCGCGTCTGTTTCCGCATATGAGCGTGGCGAGCAATTTGCGCTATGGCCGCTGGTTCACGCCGGCGGCGGAGCGTTATGCCGAGATCGACGCCGTCGTCGAATTGCTCGGCATCGAGCCGCTGCTGGCGCGGCGGCCGGCAAAGCTCTCGGGCGGCGAGAGGCAGCGCGTCGCGATCGGCCGGGCGCTGCTCGCCAGCCCCCGGCTGTTGCTGATGGACGAGCCGCTGGCCTCGCTCGATGAGGCGCGCAAGTCCGAAATCCTGCCCTACGTCGAGCGGCTGCGCGATGAGACGAAAATCCCGATCGTCTATGTCAGCCATTCGGTCGCCGAGGTGGCGCGGTTGGCGAGCGACGTGGTGATGCTGGCGCAAGGCAAGCTTGCCGCCAGCGGCCCGACCACGGCTGTCATGCAAAGGCTGGACCTTCTGCCGGCGGAGGAGCGCGGCGAGGGCGGCGCGGTGCTGGACACCAGCGTACTTCATCATGACGAGGTTTTCGGCATGACGGTGCTTGGCTCGAACGCCGGCGAGATACGCGTGCCCAAGCTGGCGGCGACGGTGGGCGCGCCGGTGCGCATACGCATCCGCGCTCGCGACGTCCTGATCGCCACCGAACAGCCGTCGGGTCTCAGCGCGCTCAACATCCTGGCCGGCACGATCGTCGCGATCAGGCCGGGCGAGGGGCCGACGGTCGAGATCGGTATCGACTGCAACGGCGCGACCGTGCTGGCACGGGTCACCGAACAGTCGCGGCAGGTTCTGAAGCTGCGGCTCGGCGGACAGGTCTTCGCCGTGATCAAGACGGTGAGTTTCGACCAGGCAAACACCGGGGGCGGGCTCCCCGCGGAGGCGGATGGCTGAGACGGCGAGTGGGTCTTTGCGCTATATCTATTTGGAATAGCGATGCCGCCAAAGACGCTCTAACATGGCAGGCGTGATCGCGGAGGAAGAAAATGCCGTCGCTGAGCTTGCGGATAAACCTCGACCCCGACGGGCGCATCGGGCCGGGCAAGATCGAATTGCTGGAGCAGATCGCCGCCTTCGGTTCGATCTCGGCCGCCGCGCGCGGCATGGAGATGTCCTACAAGCATGCGTGGGACCTGGTCGAGGACATGAACCGGGTGTTCGGCAAGCCGCTGGTGGCCGCGCAGACCGGCGGCCGCAAGGGCGGCGGCGCGCAACTGACGGCGGTGGGCCTGGCCGTAGTCAGCCGTTTCCGCGCCATCGAACGCGCGGCGGCTTCGGCCGCCGCGACGCATATGGAGGCGTTGCAGGCGGAGATTGAGGAGGGGTAGGGCAGTAGGGCAGTAGGGCAGTAGGGCAGTAGGGCAGTAGGGCAGACCAACTCGGGCGCGTCGAATTTTTCGTGTGCTTTCTTGTGTTCCGGCTCCTGATGTCTCGTTCACTTACTGCCTTACTGCCCTACTCCCCTACCTTCCTCAGCACGTACGTATCCATGATCCAGCCCTTTTCTCTGCGGGCCTGCTCGCGGATTTTCTCGATTTCGGCGCCGACGTCGCGAAGGCGGCCGGAGACGATGATTTCGTCCGGCGTGCCGAGATAAGCGCCCCATTGGATGAAAAGATCCTGGTCGGCGAGCGTGTTGAAGGCGCATTTGCCGTCAAGCATGACGACGGCGCTGCCGGCATTTTGCGGCATGCCTTCTTCCGTCAGCCGGCGGCCGGTGGTGATCAGGATGGAATCGCCGATGCGATTCAGCGCTGTCGCGTGGCTGGCGGCGAGCGCCTGAATGGCGGTGATGCCGGGAATAACCTCCAGTTCGAAGGCGACGTTGCCCCTGAGGCGTACGCGCTCCAGGATGCGCAGCGCGCTGTCGTAGAGCGAGGGGTCGCCCCAGATCAGGAAGGCGCCGCAACCATCCGCGGCGATCTCTTCGCGGATCAGGTCTTCATAGATGGCGGCGATTGCCTCGTGCCAGTCATCGACCGTCGAGCGATAGGAAGGCGCCGGTTCGGCCCGCACGGGCACGTCGAATTCCACGCGGCGTGAATTCGGGTTGGTGACGAAGCGGTCGCAGATGTGACGGCGCAGTTCGGCAAGATCGTTCTTCTTCGCACCCTTGTCGGGGATGAACAGCACGTCGGCCCGATTGAGGCCGTCTATGGCCTGCACGGTCATATGGTCGGGATTGCCGGCGCCGATGCCGATGACGAGAAGCTTGCGCATGAAGCGAACTCCTGCCCGATCGCAACCCTTTAGTCCAGACTGGCGTGGCGCGGATGCGGAAGGGCTTTGAAACGCCACGTTGAAACCGCTAGGGTCGTCGCGACATTCTCGCCGAGGGGCTTTCATGTTGCGATATGTTCTGACGGCGGTGCTGGCCTTGTCGGCCGCACCCGCGTTCGCCAATGATTCCGTTGCCGAACTCGGCACCGGCGGCCTGGTGCTGTCGCGCAGCGATGCCCTGGCGATGCAGAGCGAGGACCTCTTCATCTCGCCGGAAAAGGTGACCGTGGATTACGTCTTCCACAACAACACCGATAAGGACGTCGACGCGATCGTCGCCTTCCCAATGCCCGACATCTCCGGCGATCCCGAGGAGATGCCGGCGATCCCCGAAAACCAGAGCGACAATTTCCTTGGCTTCGAGGTGACGATCGACGGCGTGGCGGCAAAGCCTGAGCTCGAGCAGAAGGCGTTCGCGCTCGGCATCGACATCGGTGCCGACCTGAAGGCGCAGAACGTGCCTTTCAACCCATTCGGCGAAGCGGCAAAGGCGGCGCTCGGGAAGCTGCCGCAAACGGTGGCGGACGACTGGGTCACCCGCGGCATCATCATCGAGGACACTGTCGATGACAGCCCTGGCGCGAAACCCAATTATGCACCGTTCTGGCAATTGCGCTCGACCTATTGGTGGCGCTCGACCTTTCCGGCCAACAAGGACGTCCACGTTTCCCACCGCTACAAACCGAGCGTCGGCGGCACCTCGTCGGTCAGCTTCTTCTACGACGGCAAGTTCCAGGGACAGTACGCCGCCTACAAGTCCCGCTACTGCATGGACGACACCTTCGAGAACGCAGTGCGCAAGGCTGCCAAGAACGATCCCGACGGCTATCCAAAATATTACGAGAGCCGCATCGCCTACATCCTGACCACCGGCGGCAACTGGGCGGCCGGTAGCATCGGCAAGTTCAAGCTGACCGTCGACAAGGACAATCCCAAAGCCCTGGTCTCGTTCTGCGGCGACAATGTCAGGAAGGTCGGGCCGACGAGTTTCGAGATGACGGCTGAGGACTTCTATCCAGAGCGCGACATCGACATCCTTATCCTCGATCCATCCGACAATGGGAACGGCAACTGATGCACGTGGCAATCTATGTCGCCATCGCCGAGAACGGCGTCATCGGGCGGGACGGGGGGCTGCCCTGGCGGCTTTCCACCGATCTCAAGCGCTTCAAGGCAGACACGATGGGCAAACCTATCATCATGGGACGCAAGACCTATGAAGGCATCGGCCGGCCGCTGCCGGGCAGGCTGAACATCGTTGTCACCCGTGACAAGACTTGGCGCGCCGACGGCGTGGAGGTGGCGCATACGCTCAAGAACGCGATCCAGCTGGCTGATGTGCGTGGGCGCTGCATGAGCGGGGTGAACGAGGTCTGCGTCATCGGCGGCGGCGAAATCTATGCGCAGGCGCTGCCGCTGGCCGACCGGCTGCACGTCACCCATGTGCTGGCCGCTGTCGACGGCGACGCGCATTTCCCGCCGATTGATCCGAAACGCTGGCGCGAAGTCAGTTCGCAGGAGATTCCAGCCGGCGAAAAGGACAGCCACGCGACGCGCTATACGGTTTACGAGCGACGCCGCGAGAGCCATTGAAAGAAAAAAGGCGTTTAAAGACGACAAAGGGTCGCGACCGGCCCAAAACCGATGATGCCAGCAGAGCATCGCGTTGAAAGCATGCCGTGGCGTCCCTATAGAAGAACAAGACTGGATTTGCGCCGAAATTCCGGCGCTTGAGGGAATTCCAAGCGAAAGGACATTCATGCCCTGGAACGACAAAGGTGGCGGTGGCGGCGGCCCGTGGGGCGGCGGCGGCAACAATCAGGGACCCTGGGGGCAGGGACCGAAGGGGCCAAGCGGCCCGCAAGGCTCGCCTCCCGACCTCGAGGACATCATCCGCCGTGGCCAGGACAGGCTGCGGCGCGCGCTGCCCGGCGGTGGCGGCGCCAGTCCGGCCATATTCGGGCTGATCGGCGCGGCGCTGGTCGTGCTATGGGCGTTCCAGGCAGTCTACACCGTGCAGCCCGATGAGGTCGCGGTCGAGCTGCGCTTCGGCAAGCCGAAGGCCGAGCTGTCGCAGCCCGGCCTGCATTTCCACTGGTGGCCGCTCGAAACCGTCGAAACGGCCAAGATTTCCGAGCAGCTCGTCGACATTGGCGGTGGCGCGTCCAGCGGCAACACGTCGGGGCTGATGCTTTCGGGCGACCAGAACATCGTCAACGTGCAGTTCTCGGTCGCCTACCAGGTCTCCGATCCCCGCGCCTATCTGTTCGACGTCTCCGACCCGGATGGCATGCTGCGGCAGGTCGCCGAGAGCGCGATGCGCGAGGCCGTCGGCCGCAGGCCGGCGCAGGACATCTTCCGTGACGACCGCCAGGGCATAGCGGCTTCGGTGCGCGAGATCATCCAGACCACGCTCGACGGCTACAAAGCCGGGCTTCAGGTCAACGCCATCTCGATCGAGGACGCCGCACCGCCACGTGAGGTCGCCGATGCCTTCGACGAGGTGCAGCGCGCCGAGCAGGACGAGGATAAGTTCGTCGAGCAGGCCAACCAGTACTCCAACCAGAAGCTCGGCCAGGCACGCGGCGAGGCCGCACAGGTCCGCGAAGACGCGGCCGCCTACAAGAACCGGGTGGTGCAGGAGGCCGAAGGTGAGGCCCAGCGCTTCATCTCCGTCTATGACGAATATGCCAAGGCGCCCGACGTGACGCGCAAGCGGCTTTACCTGGAAACGATGGAGAAGGTGCTGAAGGACTCCGGCAAGGTGATCGTCGAGCAAGGCAACGGGCAGGGGGTCGTCCCCTATCTGCCGCTGCCGGCATTGCAGCAGAAAGCGCCGGCTCCGGCCCCGCTTGGCGCGACGACGGGAGGTAACCAGTGATGGCCAACCGTCTCCCCGTCATCGTCGTCATCGCGGCGGTCATCCTGTTCCTGCTCTATTCGTCAGTCTTCGTGGTCAATGCGCGCCAGCAGGCGCTGGTGCTGAGGTTCGGCGAGATCGTCGACGTCAAGACCGAGCCCGGCATCTACTTCAAGGCGCCGTTCTCGTTCTTCGACGCCGACACGGTGCAGTTGATCGAGAATCGGGTGCTGCGCTTCGACCTCGACAACATCCGCGTCCAGGTCTCGGGCGGCAAGTTCTATGAGGTCGATGCCTTCATCGCCTACCGCATCTCGGATCCGCGTGTCTTCCGTGCCGCCGTATCCGGCCAGATCGAGCTCGCCGAAGCGCGGCTGAGGACGCGTCTCGACGCTGCCTTGCGCCGCGTCTACGGTCTGCGCGACTTCGAGGCCGCCCTTTCGGAGGAGCGCGCTGTGATGATGCGCGAAGTGCGCGATCAGCTACGGCCCGACGCCACCTCGCTCGGCCTGCAGATCGAGGATGTCCGCATCCGCCGCACCGACCTCACCGCCGAAGTCTCGCAGCAGACCTTCGATCGCATGAAGGCGGAACGTCTGGCTGAGGCCGAAAGGCTGAGGGCGCGCGGCAATGAGGCGGCGCAGCGCATCAAGGCCCGCGCCGACCGTGAGGTGGTCGAGATCATCGCGGAAGCGCAGAAGGAGTCCGAAATCCTGCGCGGCGAGGGCGAGGCGCAGCGCAGCGCCACCTTTGCCGAGGCTTATCAGCGCGATCCGGCGTTCTTCGATTTCTACCGGTCGATGAACGCCTATGGCACGGCGCTGGACAACACCGGCACGACAATGGTGCTGTCGCCGAATTCGGAGTTCTTCCGTTTCTTCCGCGACCCTGACGGAAAGGAGGCGCCGGCAAGGCCGGCGGCTCCGCAACCGGCACCTCCTGCCGCACCGGCGACCGCACCCGCAACTTCGCCCGGCACCGGCCAGTAGCGGCCGGTGCAGGATTTCTTGGCGGCAATAGGCCTGGTCCTCGTCATTGAGGGCTTGGTCTATGGCGGCTTTCCCGGTTTCGCCAGGAAACTGGCGGGCGAGGTGCTGTCATTGCCGGAGAATGCATTGCGGATTGCCGGGCTGGTGGCGATTGGCGCCGGCGTCGGTATCGTCTGGCTGGTCCGCGGCGGCTAGGGGGGTGTGCAAAAACGCGGGATTTACACTCTGCCAATAGCCATAGCCGCAAACGTGCCCTATTTCTTGCCATCATGGCGCGACACGGCGTTTCCGTCGAAGCGCTTTTCTCTTTCAGAAGTGCCGGGAGGCTTCTCGATGACATCCAACACCCTTTTGCGCGCGGTTCGACGCACGTTCGTCGCTGGCGCGGCAGCGCTTCTTCTGGGCACCGTGGCCGTTCCGGCCTTCGTGACGTCGACAATGGCCGCCGACGGGCCTGCTTCGGTGGCCGACCTGGCGCAAGGCCTGCTCGGCGCGGTGGTCAACATCTCGACGTCGCAGACGGTGAAGGGCACGGAAGGTCCGGGCGCGGTGCCGATGCCGCAGCTTCCCGAAGGCTCGCCGTTCCAGGATTTCTTCGACGATTTCTTCAAGAACCGTGGCGGCGACAAGGACAATGGCTCGCAGAAAGTGCAGTCGCTCGGCTCCGGTTTCGTCATCGACGCCGAGCAGGGCATCGTCGTCACCAACAACCATGTCATCGCCGATGCCGACGATATCGAGGTCAATTTCTCCGATGGAGTCACGCTGAAGGCGACGCTGGTCGGCACCGACACCAAGACCGATGTCGCGGTGCTCAAGGTCGATCCGAAGGGCCACAAGCTGACGGCGGTGAAGTTCGGCGATTCCACCAAGATGCGCGTCGGCGACTGGGTGATGGCGATCGGCAATCCGTTCGGCCTCGGCGGCACGGTCACGGTCGGCATCGTCTCGGCGCGTAACCGCGACATCAATTCAGGCCCCTATGACGATTTCATCCAGACCGATGCCGCGATCAACCGCGGCAATTCGGGCGGGCCGCTGTTCAACAGCGCCGGCGAGGTCATCGGCATCAACACGGCGATCATTTCGCCGTCCGGCGGCTCGATCGGCATCGGCTTCTCCATCCCCTCGCAGCTCGCATCGGGCGTTGTCGAGCAACTGCGCCAATATGGCGAAACGCGGCGCGGCTGGCTTGGCGTGCGCATCCAGCCGGTGACCGACGATATTGCCGAGAGCCTCGGCATGGCGACCGCCAAGGGTGCGCTGGTCGCCGGCGTCATCAAGGGTGGACCGGTCGACAACGGCACCATCCAGGCCGGCGACGTGATCATCAAGTTCGACGGTAAGGACATCCACGAAATGCGCGACCTGCCGCGTGTGGTCGCGGAGAGCCCGGTCGGCAAGGCGGTCGACGTGCTGATCGTGCGCAAGGGTGTCGAGCAAACGGTGAAGGTAACACTTGGCCGGCTCGAGGACAGCGAGAAGCTCGCCAGCGGCGAAAACGGCAACACCGACCAGGACAAAGGCGACAAGGCGCCGGCGGTTTCGACGGCCTCGGTGCTCGGCATGACCGTCGGCGAATTGAACGACGATACGCGCAAGAAGTTCAGCATCGCCGCCGATGTTTCGGGCGTCGTCATCACCGATGTCGCCAAGGATTCGGCCGCGGCTGAACGCGGCATCCAGCCGGGCGAGGTGATCACCGAAATTGCACAGGAATCGGTTGCCACGCCCAAGGATGTGATGGACCGGATCGGCGCGCTGAAGGAGCAGGGACGCAAGAACGCACTGTTGATGCTGGCGTCCAAGACCGGTGAGCTGAGGTTTGTGACGATCCGGATGGACTGAGGATCGCTAACGATGGTCATATTGTAACATCCCATGGGATGTACTATTTTGACTTGTGAGGCGGATCGTACTGGACACAAACGTTTTGACGGCAGGCTTGCGAAGCAGGAATGGCGCGTCTTTCGCCATCCTGCAGCTGATTGCGGATCGGCAAATTCGCCCATTAGTGACGACAGCGCTGTTTCTTGAATATGAAACCGTGCTGGCCAGACCCGAGCAGGTGGCGGCTCACGGGTTGTCCGCGCCGGATCTGGGCCGTTTGCTGGCCGGCTTTGCATTGCTGGCTGAGCCGGTCGAGCTGCACTTTCTCTGGCGGCCGCAATTGAACGATCCGAAGGATGAGATGGTGCTTGAAGCAGCGATCAACGGCCGGGCCGATGCGTTGGTGACTCACAATCGCCGGGACTTCCTAGCTGCGGCAGGCCGTTTTGATGTACTGCTTGTGAGCCCGGCCGAGTTCTTGGAAGGACTTCGTACATGAGCAAAGCGACTTATCCGCTGAAACTGCCACAGTCGGTTAAGGAAGCAGCCGCGCGCCTCGCGAAGGCCGATGGCGTGTCGCTCAATCAATGGATTGCGTCGGCTGTGGCGCAAAAGGTCGGGGCAATGGAAGCGGCAGCTGACTTCCTGCGTCGTCGTGCCGGCGACGCGTCACCGGGCGATTTCGCGAAAATGCTGGGGCGGGTCGCAGACAGATCGCCACAGTCCGGCGACGAATTTCCACCTGACAGGCATTGATCAGCGACGATTCTTCCGCCAATCCGCGCTCGTCAGCCTGTAGAACACATGCCTCTTCAGCTCCGGGTGGCTGTCGGGAATGCCGGGGTGGTCGAAGTTGGCCGAGGGATCGGCGGTCATGCCGAGGCGCTTCATGACGGCAGTGGAGCGGCGGTTGTTCTCGACCGCGAAGGAGACGATCTCGCCAAGGCCGAGTTTTTCGAAGCCGTAGGCCAGCCATGCCTCGGCAGCTTCCGTGACATAACCCTTGCCCCAGAATTCGGGCGCCAGCCGCCAGCCGACCTCAACGGTCCCGGCGGGAAGGAACGGCAGATGGTCGGTCCCGGTGATACCGACAAAGCCGATGCATTGACCTGATGCGGCGACCTCGGCGGCGGCAAAGCCATAGCCGTCCCGATCGATGATGGCCCGCAGTTCGTCCATCTTGGCGTCTGCTGCGGCGCGGCCGCGACGGAAGGGGAAGAACTCCATCACGCGTTCATCGGAATTGATGCGATGGAACAGCTCCCGGTCGCGATCCTCCCAGTTGCGCAGGATCAGGCGCTCGGTGCGCATTGGTTTCATTGGACGAACTCTTCCTGCCCGTAGCCTTGCAGATAGAGCAATGCGGTCAGGTCGCCATGGTCGATGCGAACCTTTGCCTGTGCAGCCACCATCGGTTTGGCATGCAGCGCAACACCGGTGCCGGCAAGGCGGATCATGTCGAGATCGTTGGCCCCGTCGCCGACAGCAATGGCATCGGCCGGGGTGAGGCCGAGACGCGCCGTGATCTCGATCAGCGCCTCGGCCTTGGCGGCGCGGCCGAGGATCGGCTCGCCGACCAACCCGGCAAAGAGGCCATCCTGTTCGAGCAGGCGGTTGGCGCGGTTTTCATGGAAGCCGAGCATGGCGGCGATGCGTGAGGTGAAGACCTCGAAGCCGCCCGAGACTAGCGCGGTCCAGGCGCCGTTGGCCCGCATCGTTTGCACCAGCGCGCGACCGCCGGAGGCCAATGTCAACCGGTTGGCAACGATCAGATCGACCACGGCCGCATCGAGCCCCTTGAGCAACGCCACGCGCTCGCGCAGGGCGGGCTCGAAGGCGACCTCGCCATTCATCGATCGTGCGGTGATCGCCGCGACGTGCTCCTTGACGCCGATCTCGTCGGCCAACTCGTCGATGCATTCCTGGTCGATCATGGTCGAATCCATGTCGGCGATGAGGATCTTCTTGCGGCGCGTTGCCGACTGCTGGACGATCACGTCGATCGGCTCGGCGGCCAGCGCCGCGCGCAGATTGGCGGCCGCCTCGTCGGCTTGTGCATTCGCCGGCAGTGCGAGATCGCAGGCAATGTCTTCGGCCATCCAGCGAACAGTGCTTGCGCCCACCGACCGTGAGGCCATATTCGCAAGCGATGGTGACAAGGCACGATCGGTGGGATGGGAAACAAGCGTGGCGACAAGCGGCATCGATAATTCCGGTGCGGATGCGGGCGAAGGCCGCGTGAAGAATGCGATCCTGATAGCCGGGCCGACCGCCAGCGGCAAGTCGGCGCTGGCGGTCGGCCTGGCCGAACGTATAGGCGGCGTGATCGTCAACACCGATTCCATGCAAGCCTATTCGGTTCTCGACGTGTTGACTGCCCGGCCGGAGGCGGCGGACCTCGCTCGGGCACCGCATTATCTCTATGGGCATGTCCATCCCGGCACCGCCTACTCGACCGGGGCGTGGCTGCGCGACGTGACGAGGCTGATCGAAGACGGCGCGCTCTCGCGGCGACCGATCTTCGTCGGCGGCACCGGCCTTTACTTTCGCGCCTTGGCCGAGGGCATTTCGGAAATGCCCGACATTCCGCGGCAGGTACGCGACCGTTGGCGCTACGAGTTGAAGGAGCAAGGCGCCGTCAAACTGCATGGCATCCTGCTGCGCGAGGATTCCAGGGCAGCCATGCAGTTGAAGCCAACGGACAGCCAGCGCATCGTGCGGGCGCTCGAAGTGCTCGACGCATCCGGCCGCTCGATCCTGGACTGGCAGGCCGCGCGGGGCCGGCCGCTCATCGACAGACAGACGGCCCGCTTCTTCGTCATCGAGCCGGACCGGGCCGCGCTGGTCGGACGCATCGAAAGGCGTTTCGACCAGATGCTGGCCAAGGGCGCACTGGACGAAGTCAGGCAACTCGCATCGCTTCGTCTCGATCCGCAATTGCCGGCGATGAAGGCGATCGGCGTTCGCGAACTGCAAGCGGCGATGGCCGGACAATCGGGTTTTCCCGAGGCGATTGAGCGCGCCAAGATCGCAACCAGGCAATATGCCAAGCGGCAGAGGACCTGGTTTCGGCACCAGCTAGGACCGGAATGGCAAAGATTGCATCCTGGTGACGATATCGAAACCACGATCCAAACGCTTGTTGCTAATGCAACCTAGAAAGCCTTTCCTTCACGGAAAGGTTCTCGTTGTGGTTGTCCAAATTAACCCTCCGTAAGGCCCGCCATGCCATAAGGTCGATGGGCATTTTTCCATCGGGGAGCAGATGCGTTTCCACAAGGCGGAATCGGCGTTTTTCGTCTTTATCTTCGTGATCCTGGCCGCCGGCCTGGTGACGCTGCATGCCTATGGACTGCTGCAATCCTTTGCCACCGAACTGCACACGGCCTCCGGCCTGGACAAGGTCATCTACCTCAACAAGCTGCTTTTCGCGACGGGCGTGCTGCTCGCGACCGCGCTGTTCTTCGGCATCTTCTTCATCTACCCGCTGATCCGCAGGCAGGCGACGGAGGAAGGCAAGCTGCGCGCCATGACCGTGTCACTGAGCGCCCGCTCCGAGACGTTCGAACATGCGGCGCTGACAGATAGCCTGACCGGCATGCAGAACCGGCGCTATTTCGACGACGCGCTGAAGGAATATCTCGAGGAGTTCAAGCGCATCGAGAAACCCGTCGGGCTGATGATCCTCGACCTTGATCATTTCAAGCAGGTCAACGATACACATGGCCACGACGTCGGCGACGAGGTGCTCAAGGCCGTCGCCAGCTGTCTCAAGGACATGACGCGCTACCATGACGTGGTGGCGCGATTGGGCGGCGAGGAATTCGCCGTGGTCACGCCCAACATGGAGGCGGAATTGTTGTCGAAATTCGCCGAGCGTATCCGCAAGGCGATCGCCAACATGTCGGTTCTTTCGGGCAATGTCCGGCTCAAGATCACCACCAGCGTCGGCCTTGCCGTCTGGGACCGCAAGGAGACGGCGGAAGAATTCTATCGCCGCGCCGACCGCCAGCTCTACGAGGCCAAGAGGCAAGGCCGCAACCGCGTCTGCGCCTGAAATCCCGAAGAAGAATTCACGAGGCCGGTTGCCTGACGCGGCTTTTTCGACTTCCGGTGCTCACGGACTGAATGTCCGCTCCGCTCCGGCTTCTCGAAACCACGCCATTCAATCCGGCCTGATGAATTCCCTTTCGGGATTTGACCAAGCTGGTTCGATGATGTGAAGCCCTTGGAAGCTTGTGTGCGGCTTCCCGGCCGGTCGTCAGAGAGCTTGCAGGCTCAATCGTTCTGGGGGCGCATGCCGAAGGTGGCGGGCTTTAGGCCGTAGCGCATGTCGAAATCATCGTCCGATTGCACGCGTGCGGCCGGCGGCTTGCGGTAGTCGGGATCGCCGGCCTGGCGGCCAGAATCGACCACTTCGGCAAAGGCCATCGCCTGCTGCTGCGGCTTTGGAACGTTGCGAAGCCGTTCCACGATCGTCACCAGATCGACATCGTCGCCGGTTTTCGACGACATGGCTTGTTCGCGCTTGGCCGTGCCGGGGATCAGTTCAGCCGGCAGTCTCTCGAACTTCAGCCGCATCGTCGTGGCCACGCCTTCGCCGAAGGCGATCGCTTCGCGCTGGCCCATGGACGACAGGAAAGCAAGCGTGGAGGCGGACGAGTCGGCGATGGCCGAGCGGATGATCGCCTGGTCGTGCTCATTGGCGAGCCGCATGGCGAAGAAGGTCGAGCACTGCGACAGGATGGTCGGGTCGAGTTCGCCCGGGCGCTGTGTGACGACGCCGAGATAGCAGCCATACTTGCGGCCTTCCTTGGCAATGCGCGACAGCGCGTGCCTTGTCGGCGCGAAGCCGAGGCGCGCATCGGCCGGCATGTAGCGATGCGCTTCTTCGCACAGCAATAGGAGCTGCAGCTTGCCCTCGCTCCACAGTGCAAGGTCGAACGCCAGGCGCGCCAGCACCGAACAGACGGAATTGACCACTTCGGACGGCATGCCGGCCATTTCGAAACAGGTCACAGGGCGGCCGTTATGCGGCACGCGGAAGATGTTGCCGATCGTCTCGTGGATGGTGTCCTCGATCAGGCGCGAGTTGAACATGAAACGGTAGCGCGGATCGGCTGCCGCCGATTCGATGCGCGTCTTCAGCGATTTGAGCGTCGGGCGCTCGTTCTTGCTTTCGAGCATGCCCATGCGCTCGTCAATCTGCTTGAGCAGATCGGCAATGCGGTAGGGCACTGGCGTATCGGCGGTCAGCGCATCGCTGCCGCGCCTGAGATAGGCACCGGAATTGGGGTTGCGATAGAGGTTTTTGGCGAGCGGAATGAGGTCGCGCAGCGCATCGATCTCGTCGGGCACGGTCTCGCGGCCGCGAAATAGAACCTCGGCGAATTCCTCGAGCCGGAACATCCAGAACGGAAGGTCGAGCGTCTTGGAATCGACCTTGACGCAATATTCGGGCAGCGACGCGGCGAATTCATTGTGCGGATCGAGGATCAGGATGCGCAGATCCGGCCGCGCCGCGATCGATTTGCGCAGCAGCAGCGAGACGGCGGTGGACTTGCCGACGCCGGTGGTGCCGACAATGGCAAAGTGGCGCGCCAGCGTGTCGTCGATGGCGATGTTGGCGGCGATCGCCTCGTCCTGCGACAGCGAGCCGATGGTGATCGAATGACGCCCGGCCAGATCGTAGACGGCCTGCAGGTCACGGCTGCGGATGCGGTGCGCGATGGCGCCTATATGGGGATAGGTGGTGATGCCGCGGTCGAAGATCGGCTTGGAGCCGGGTTCGGCGCCGTCGCGCACTTCGCCGATCAGCTCGATGCTGACCTCGATGGCGTTCTGGCCTTCGCTGTTCCAGGCGCGATCCGACTTGCCGATCGCATAGACCAGGCCGACGGTGCGTGTCGTGCCGAGATTGACCGAGATCATCTTGCCGACCGTCCACAGGCCGGTCACCGCGCCGTCGACGTCGTCCGCAAAGGCGCTGATGGTGGCGCGGGCGCCGTCGCATTGCACGACATTGCCCAGGATGCGCCTGTCGTTCTGTTCGGCGTTGCGGCGCTCCTGCGATGTCGGTTCTCCGACCGAGGCTTCGCGTTCGACATACATGGACAGGCCAATCCCCATTTTCCCTCACGTCGAAGCCTACAGGAACGGGGTTAAGGTCGAGTGTGGCCGGATGGTGTAGGGAGGATTAAGAAGCTGGTGAAAATTGTCGCGACAAGGCTCTTTTCCAGCTGTCGGATTTTCGCTATAATAAACGAATGAATGATATAGCGAACGATATCTCCTCCACAATCGGCAGACGGATACACGCCGAGAGGACGATACGGGACTGGTCCCTGGCCGAACTCGCCGAGCGCTCCGGCGTCTCCAAAGCCATGCTGAGCACGATCGAGCGCGGCATGACCAGCCCGACGGCAGCGCTCTTGGTGCGGATCGCCGCCGCCTTCGGCATGACGCTGTCGACCCTTATCGCACGCGCGGAATTGCAGGGCGGCGGCTTGCTGCGGGCGAGCGACCAGCCCGTCTGGCGCGATCCCGACACCGGCTATGTCAGGCGGCATCTTTCGCCGGCCGGCGACATGCCGCTCGAACTGATCAGGGTTCATCTGCCGGCGGGCGCCAAGGTCAGCCTGCCCGCGGCATCCTACGCCTTCATCAAACAGCAGATATGGCTGATCTCCGGACGGCTGGAATTCACCGAGGGCGATCTGGTGCACAGGCTCGAGCCCGGCGACTGTCTGGCGCACGGCGCGCCGTCGGACTGCACCTTCCATGCACTCGAGGCGGGAGCCGACTATCTCGTCGCGCTGGTCAGGGCCTGACATCATGCCGAGACGTCCAAAGCGCTCCCACAATGGGGGACCGCCGCTCGACGACTACAAGGGGCCGCCATGGGGCAAGGGCGATCCTTATATTTTCCTGGCCTGGCAGGCCGCGCATGCCAAGGCGTGGAAAGCACCGAGCCGCGACGTCATGCTGATGCGCGTGGACAAGGCGGAACGGCTGGGACTTACCTATGAGGAATACACGCTCGAACTCCTCGAACGCGGACGCCACCTTCAGGAAGAGGACACCGAACGCATCGCCGCGATCAAGGCGGCGCGCAAGGGAAAGCGATTCAGCGCTTTCGATTGACGCCAGTTCGACCGTATCGATCCTTCCATCTCAGCCAGGCAGAACGAGCATGCATTCCATCGAGATCAGAATGTTGACGCAGGACGCGCGGACACAGGCGTTGCTTGGCGATCTTCTGGTCGAAACGGTTGCCGCGGGCGGGTCGGTGAGCTTCATGCATCCGCTGGCGCCGGAAACCGCCCGCAGGTTCTGGGACACGTCGCTGACGGCGGCCGCAAGAGGTGAGCGGGTGGTGCTTGGCGCGTGGGAGGCAGACACGCTGGTCGGCACGGTCACGCTGCTGCTCGACTGTCCGCCCAACCAGCCGCACCGGGCCGAGATCGCCAAGCTGATGACGCGCCTCGATCGTCGAGGCAAAGGCGTGGCGACCCGCCTGATGCAAGCGGCCGAGGCCCTTGCGGTGGAGAGGGGCCGCACGCTTCTGGTTCTGGATACGGCGACCGAAGAGGGGGCGTCCGGGCTCTATGAGAGGCTGGGCTTCACGCTGACCGGGGAAATACCGGACTATGCATTGAAGCCCCATGGCGGGCTGACCGGCACGCTCATCTACTGGAAGCGCATCGGCCGGTGAACGTCATGTCGGAGATGGCTCGCCGAGGCGCGACAGCAGCCATTGGCGGAAATCCTGCTCGGCACCGGTCAGTCGCGCGATCGGTGCCTTGGTCAGAAAATGCCCCGATGTGCTCGGGAGCTCGAAATCGGAAAGCCTGGCCAGGGCCTTGCTTTCGAGTGCCGCGTCAATCAGCGGCCGCGAGCCCAGAAGCACGCCCGCGCCGGCTCGCGCAGCCTCCATCGCAGCCACGAAGCTGTCGAAGCGATGCGAGCGCCTGGGGTGACCGGCCAATCCCGCCGCGGCGAACCATTCCGCCCACATCTCGCGCGCACCGGCGACCAGGAGCAGCGGCAGGGATGTCCAGTCGGCATCACTGGCCAAGGCCGGGGCGGCCACCGGCACAAGCCGCTCGGCGGTCAGCCTGTCGGCCAGGCGTCCGGGAAAGGATCCGTTGCCGAAACGGATGTCCAGCGCTGAGCCCGGCAGGTCATAGTCGGTCGGGCGATGGATCGTCACCAGGTCGACATGGATGCGCGGCAGCGCCTTGGCAAGGTCGGGCAGCTTCGGAACGAGCACCAGCAAAGCGAAAGAGATCGGCGCCCGCAAGGTGACGTTCTCGACGGCGCGGGGCTCGAACAGTTCCGCCGTGCTGCTGCCGATGGTGGCGAAGGCTGATTGGATGTGGGGCAAGTAGGCGGCGCCCTCCGGCAACAGTGCGACGCCCCGCGCCAGCCGTGAGAACAGACGCGTCTTCAGCCGATCCTCGAGCAGCCGGACATGCTGACTGACGGCCGCCTGGGTCAGGCCGAGCTCGGCGGCGGCCGCCGTAAAATTCGAAAGTCGCGCCGCTGCCTCGAAGCTGCGCAGCCAGTCGAGCGGGGGCAATGTGGGGACGGTTCTCGCAGGCATTACGGTTTTCCAGCCATTGACCGAAAAATGATAATTTCAATTATACCTTCCGCTCGATCAACATGCAATCGAGGCCCCGCTGAGCGGACTGCGGGGCGCAATGGACAGGAACATCTCTATGTTGACCGATGCGCTGATAGGCGACGCAGGAAGAATGATCGAACTGGGCTGGAAGGACGGGACGCGCTGCCGGTTCCATGCCATGTGGCTTCGCGACAACGCACTCGACGACAAGACACGCAGCGCCGGCAACGGCCAGCGACTGATCACCATCCTCGATATTCCAGCCGAGACGCGGATCGGTGCCGCTTCGATCAAGGGCAATGCGGTGGAGATCAGATTCGTGCCCGAGAAGAAGACGGTCAGCTTTCCCGAGGCGTGGCTTCGAGCCAATGCCTATGATCGCGCCGAGGCCCGTCAGTCCGGATGGACCGCCGACGCGGTGCAGCGCTGGACAAGGGCGACGATGCAGAATTCGGTGCCGCGCGCCGGTTATCCGAAGGCAAGCCGCAGCCGCAGTGTGCTGCGGGAATGGCTCTTGGCGGTGAGGGTCTACGGTTTTGCAGTGATGGACGGACTGCCGGCCGAATCCGGCGCTCTGTGCAAGGTCTCCGACCTGTTCGGCTACATCAGGGAGACCAATTACGGGCGCTGGTTCGAAGTGCGCGCCGAGGTCAATCCGAACAATCTGGCCTACACCAATCTCGGCCTCCAGGCGCACACCGACAATCCTTATCGCGACCCGGTGCCGACGCTGCAGATCCTGTCCTGTATCGAGAACACGGTGGAGGGTGGTGAGTCCAGCGTGGTCGACGGGTTCGCCGTGGCGGCCGCATTGCAGGCCGAGAATCCCGAAGGCTTCCGACTCCTGAGTTCGCATCCTGCCCGTTTCGAATATGCCGGATCGTCCGGCGTGCGGCTGCAGGCGAAGCGGCCTATGATCGAACTCGGGCCGGACGGCGAACTGATCTGCATCCGCTTCAACAACCGCTCGCTGGCGCCGACAATCGACGTGCCTTTCGCCGAGATGGATGCCTACTACGCCGCCTATCGCCGCTTTGCGGAGTTGATCGAGGACCCGGCTTTCGAAGTAACGTTCAAGCTTGAGCCGGGGCAGGCCTTCATCGTCGACAACACCCGCGTCATGCATGCGCGCAAGGCGTTTTCGGGAACCGGGAAACGCTGGCTGCAGGGCTGTTATGCCGACAAGGACGGCCTGCTGTCGACGTTGGCGGCGATCGAGCACGGTTTCAAGGAGGCGGCGGAATGAACGCACATGATCTGAACGCCGGCAACATCGTCGAATTCATCGCCGATATCTTCGAGCGCCGGGGAGCCGAATCCTATCTCGGCGAGCCGGTGACGATGTCCGAGCATATGCTGCAGGGCGCCTGGCTCGCAGAGCAGGATGGTGCGCCGGAAGAACTGGTGGCAGCAGCCCTGCTGCACGATATCGGCCACTACACCAGCGAGTTCGGTACCTATTCGCCCGATGACGTCGAGGACAAGCACCATGACGAGGCCGGCGGCGAGGTGCTGGCGCCGTTCTTCCCGCCGGTCATCGTCGAATGCGTCAGGCTGCATGTCTCGGCCAAGCGCTATCTCTGCGCCACCGACCCGACCTATTTCGACAAGCTGTCGCCGGCATCAGTTCATACGCTGTCGTTGCAGGGCGGGCCGATGAGCCCGGACGAGGTGGCCGGGTTCCGCAAGAACCCGTTTCACGAAGAGGCGGTGCGCGTCCGCATCTGGGACGAGGGCGGCAAGGTCGCCGACATGAGGACGCGCACGTTTCGCGACTATGTGCCGTTGCTAGAACGCGTGGTGGCGCGGTTCGCGGCCGACCAGGCGGCGTAGCCGATCGCACCGATCAGGAAAGGAAGGCGCGGTCCAAAACCGCGCCTCCCTCGGTTTTTCGCCACGATCTGGCTTATCCCTTGTGGTGAACCTGCTGCAGCCCATAGACGGGCGTCGCAATGCCTTCCTGCCTGGCCTTCAACTGCAGCGACAGGAACTGCGAATAATGGCGCGACTGGTGCAGGTTACCGCCATGGAACCAGAGCGCCTCCTGCTGCGTCGGCTTCCACATGTTGCGCTGCTCACCTTCCCATGGGCCGGGATCCTTGGTGGTGTTCGAGCCGAGCCCCCAGCATTTGCCGACCTTGTCGGCAACCTCCTTTGAGATCAGCTCCGCCGCCCAGCCATTCATCGAGCCGTAGCCGGTGGCGTAGACGATGACGTCCGCCGGCAGTTCGGTGCCATCGCTGAGCAGGACGGAATGTTCTTTGATCTCGGCCACATCGACGCCGCTCTTGAGCTTGATGGCGCCATCGATGATCAGCTGCGAAGCGCCGATATCGATGTAGTAGCCTGAGCCACGCCTGAGATATTTCATGAACAGGCCGGAGCCGTCGTCGCCCCAGTCGAGCATGAACCCCGCCTTTTCCAGGCCCTTGTAGAACGCCGCGTCGCGCTCCTTCATCTTCTCATAAAGCGGAATCTGGAACTCGTGCAGGATCTTGTAGGGCAGGGAGGCGAAGATGAGGTCGGCCTTGGCGGTGGTCATACCGTTCTGCACCGCCTGCTCCGAGTAGAGCGCGCCAAGCCCGATATCCATCAGCGTGTCGGATCTGACGATGTGGGTGGTCGATCGCTGCACCATGGTGACGTCGACGCCGGCTTCCCACAGTGCTGCGCAAATATCGTGCGCGGAATTGTTGGAGCCGATGACGACAACCTTCTTGCCGGCATATTGGTCGGGGCCGGGGTGCTTGGAGGAGTGGTGCTGATCCCCCTTGAAAGTCTCCATGCCCTTGAACTTCGGCAGATTGGGACGGCCGGACATGCCGGTGGCCAACACCAGCTGCTTCGGCTTCAGCGTGATGTCCTTGCCGTCGCGGTGGACGACAACCGTCCATTCCTTCTTCTCCTCGTCGTAGGAAGCGCTCTTGGCCTCGGTTGAGGACCAGTAATTCAGCTCCATCACCTTGGTGTACATTTCCAGCCAGTCGCCGATCTTGTCCTTGGGCGAGAAAACCGGCCAGTTCCGGGGAAAATCGATGTAGGGCAAATGGTCATACCAGACCGGGTCGTGCAGGCAGAGCGACTTGTAGCGCTTGCGCCAACTGTCGCCGGCACGTTCATTCTTCTCGATGATGATCGTCGGCACGCCGAGCTGGCGGAGCCGCGCGCCAAGCGCGATGCCGCCCTGGCCGCCGCCGATGATGACCGTATAGGGCTGCGTCTTGAAGCCAAGCTCGGCCGCTTCCTTTTCGCGCTCTTCCTTCCAGGTCGGGCGGTTCTTGCCGGAGCCGTGCTTGGCGCCCATCGGCCGGGCGAAGCCGGCCGGCTCTTCATGCCCTTTCAGCTCGACCATCGTGGTCAGCAGCGTCCAGATCTTGCCGTCCTTCAACCTGATATGGCCGAAGCCGCGCGCCACATCCGTCTCGAAGCTGGTCCAGCCGTCGATCACCCCGTTCGCCTCGGTCGCGTCCTCGCCCCTGGCGATGGCGAAATGTGATGGCTTCGTCTTCGACAGCTGGCTTTCCAGCATGTCACGCACCTGATCGCGGCCTTCCATGGTCTTAATATTCCAGGTGAAGGTGACGAGGTCGCGCCAATAACAATCTTCCTGGAAGCATTCGACCGCCTTGTCGACGTCGCCGGCGGCAAGGGCCGCGCCAAATCGTTCGAGAAGGTCGGAAAGCTTCCTGTTCGGGGCCTTGTCGAGCATCAGTTTCCTCCGCGTTTTTGTTGATCGGCCTCGTTGCGAGCTGCCTTTGCCGAGCTTGGGGTCCGGCCTCGGGCAGTATCGCGGCAAACCATGGGCCGCGTCACGTCGCCAAATAGTTCGCTTTGTTTTCAAGGGTTTGACCAGCGACCCGACGTCGAGCCGGGTCTAAATGACGGCGTGCGCGTGCTTCGTGCCATGCACCGGGCAAGCCGGCATGAAAGCGGAATCGACCCCATTGACGAACGGCTGCTTTCACCCTTATGGTTCGCCACCATGAAAAAGGCACTCATTCTCGTAGGAAGGCGCGTGGGCAAGGCGGTGTAACCGCCGGGCGAAAACCTCCCATGCGCAACACACAGGCTCCCTCGGGGGCCTTTTTTATTGCCTTAAACACGACTAAACGACCAGCAAATCGCCAGATGGCGGACAGTACGGGACCAAACCGATGAGCAACGGACAGAGCGAGCGGCGCGAAATGACTGGCGCCGAAATGGTGGTGCAGGCGCTGAAGGACAATGGCGTCAAGCATGTCTTCGGTTATCCGGGCGGCGCGGTTCTCCCGATCTATGACGAGATATTCCAGCAGGACGACGTCGAGCACATCCTGGTGAGGCACGAGCAGGGCGCCGGCCACGCGGCCGAGGGCTATGCGCGCTCGACCGGCAGGGCAGGCGTCATGCTGGTGACATCGGGTCCGGGCGCGACCAACGCGGTGACGCCTTTGCAGGACGCGCTGATGGATTCGATCCCGCTGGTGTGCCTGACCGGGCAGGTGCCGACCTCGCTGATCGGTTCGGACGCTTTCCAGGAGTGCGACACGGTCGGCATCACGCGCCCCTGCACCAAGCACAATTGGCTGGTGAAGGACGTCAACGAACTTGCCGCAACCATCCATGAGGCCTTCCATGTCGCCACCACCGGCCGTCCCGGTCCTGTCGTGGTCGACATCCCGAAGGACGTGCAGTTCGCCAAGGGTTTTTACGTTTCTCCGCAAACCGCGCCACGCACCAGCTATCAGCCGAAGGTGCAGGGTGATCTGGAGAAGATCAAGGCGGCGGTCGAGCTTTTGGCCGGTGCCAGGAAACCGATCATCTACAGCGGCGGCGGCGTCATCAACTCCGGTCCGGAAGCGAGCCATCTGCTGCGCGAACTGGTCGACCTCACCGGTTTCCCGATCACCTCGACGCTGATGGGGCTCGGCGCCTATCCGGCATCTGGCAAGAACTGGCTCGGCATGCTCGGTATGCACGGCACCTACGAAGCCAACATGGCCATGCATGACTGCGACGTGATGGTCTGCATCGGTGCGCGCTTCGACGACCGCATCACCGGCCGGCTCAACGCGTTCTCGCCGAACTCGAAGAAGATCCATATCGACATCGATCCGTCCTCGATCAACAAGAACGTCCACACCGACGTGCCCATTATCGGCGATGTCGGCCGGGTTCTGGAGGATCTCGTGCGGCTGTGGCGGGCAACCGCCAAGGCCGACAAGAAGGCGCTCTATCCCTGGTGGGAGCAGATCGCCAAATGGCGCGCGCGCGATTCGCTCGCGTACAAGATGAACAACGACGTGATCATGCCGCAATATGCCATCCAGCGGCTCTATGCCCTGACCAAGGACATGGACACCTACATCACGACGGAGGTCGGCCAGCACCAGATGTGGGCGGCCCAGCACTACCATTTCGAGAAGCCGAACCGCTGGATGACGTCCGGGGGGCTCGGCACGATGGGTTACGGCCTGCCGGCGGCACTGGGCGTGCAGATCGCGCATCCGAACGCGCTGGTCGTCGATATCGCCGGCGACGCTTCGGTGCAGATGACGATGCAAGAGATGAGTGCCGCGGTGCAGTTCGACGCGCCGATCAAAATCTTCATTCTCAACAACCAGTATATGGGCATGGTGCGGCAATGGCAGCAGCTGCTGCACGGCAACCGGCTGTCGCATTCCTACACCGAAGCCATGCCTGATTTCGTCAAGCTGGCCGAAGCCTATGGCGGCCACGGTATTCGCTGCGACAAGCCGGACGAGCTGGACGATGCCATCAAGGAGATGATCTCGGTCAGAAAGCCGGTGCTGTTCGACTGCCGCGTGGCGACGCTCGCCAACTGCTTCCCGATGATCCCGTCGGGCAAGGCGCACAATGAGATGCTCTTGCCGGACGAGGCGACGGACGAGGCGGTGGCCAACGCCATCGACGCCAAGGGCAGGGAACTGGTTTAGCAGCGGACAGAGGCAGGGCTGTCGCGAGAAGCCGTGCGTAAACAGAGATTAGATCCAAGAGTTTGAAGTCGAGATTCACATCATGAACGCACAGCTACAACCGACCGGCTCCGCCTATTTCATCGCCAAGGAAACGGAAAAGCCCGAGAACCACACGCTTTCAGTGCTGGTCGACAACGAGCCGGGCGTGCTTGCCCGGGTCATCGGCCTGTTTTCCGGGCGCGGCTACAACATCGAGAGCCTGACAGTCTCGGAAACCGAGCATGAGAAACATCTGTCGCGCATCACCATCGTGACGCGCGGCACGCCGCATGTGCTGGAGCAGATCAAGCACCAGCTCGAGCGCATCGTGCCGGTCCACCGCGTCGTCGACCTCACCGTGCGCTCGCAGGAGTTCGGCCAGGAGCGGCCGCTGGAGCGGGAACTGGCGCTGGTCAAGGTCGCCGGCACCGGCGAGGCCCGCGTCGAGGCGCTGCGCCTGGCGGATGCCTTCCGCGCCAGCGTCATCGACGCCAACACCGAGCATTTCATCTTCGAGATCACCGGCAAGGGCTCCAAGCTCGACCAGTTCATCGCCATCATGAAGCCGCTCGGCCTGGTAGAGATCTGCCGCACCGGCGTGGCGGCGATGAACCGTGGCCCGCAGGGGATGTAGCACCGGTAAGTTTCTCCACAGCGTGACGACGGGATCGGCCACCGGCCGAGGGTGGCATTTGTGCGGTCGTTGGAAGTGACAATAATACTGGCTTATCTGGGAGGATATCATGTCGCTCGACGCATTCCTCGCCTTGCTTGTCTACGCCTTCGTGACCTCGATCACGCCCGGGCCTAACAATCTGATGCTGCTCGCCTCAGGTGTGAATTTCGGCCTGGTGAGGAGCGTGCCGCATATGTTCGGCATCAGCATCGGGTTTCTTGTCTTGCTGCTGGCGGTCGGCCTTGGTCTTGGCGCCGTGCTGACGGCGTTCCCGGCGCTGCACACCGCGCTCAAGATCGCCGGCGCCGCCTATCTGCTCTACCTTGCCTGGAAAATCGCCATGTCACGCTCGCTCAGCGGCAAAGGCGAGACGAAGGCGCGGCCGATGCGTTTCATCGAGGCGGCGGCGTTCCAGTGGGTCAATGCCAAGGCCTGGGTGATGGCGATCACCGCCATGGCCGTCTACTCCAATCCGGAGCATCCGTTCCTGTCGGTGGCGCTGATCTCGGTGGCCTTCACCATCGTCAACCTGCCGAGTGTTTCAGTGTGGGCGGGATTCGGCACGGCGCTGCGCGGTTTCCTGTCCGATCCAGTGCGGCTGAAATGGTTCAACATCGCCATGGGCGTGTTGCTGGCCGCGACGCTTTGGCCGATGCTGCGGTGAGTTGTCCAGGTTCGCGATCCGGCTTTTGCACGCGATCATGGTGGCCAGCCCATGCATTGTGCAGTGCACATTAAATCTTCGTAATGCCGTGTTTTGGCCCTTTTCCGCCAAAGCCCTGTCCTATCTATTCAGCGAAATCGCGGCAGGGCGTCGTGATTTGAGCTAGAATACGACCACCTGGCTATGGCGTGTCGGACGGAGAGGGTCTTTTGTCGATGCGTGGAAAAGTCATTCTTTCATTGCTTGCGGTCGCCTGCGCAGGCGCGGCCTGGCTCTATCTGTCTCCCGATGCGCTGAGCAGGGCCCGGCAGATCATCGGTGTAAATCAGGTCGCGTCGGACAAGCCGGCGCCGGATAGCCAGGATCCGCAGGCAGGGGGCAAGCAGGCGGCTGGCGGCACTGGCGCCCGTTCGGCCTCGATCATCTCGGCCACGGCAACGACGGCCGATTTCCCGGTCCGGCGCTACGCCATCGGCTTCGTCTCCTCTCCCGCCGTGGTCAGCATCAACGCGCGCGTGTCCAGCCAGATCGTGTCGATCGACGTCAAGGACGGGCAGATGGTGAAAACCGGCGATCTCCTGTTTTCGCTGGATGACCGTGCCTTGAAGGCGCAGCTCGCCAAGGATCAGGCGACGCTCGCCAAGGATCAGGCGCTGCTTGCCAGTTCGAATTCCGATCTTCAGCGCGCCAAGGATCTTGTCGCCAAGCAGGCCGGTACGCAGCAGACCTACGACCAGGCCGTTGCCGCGCAGAAGGCGGCGGCAGCGACTGTCGATGCCGACAAGGCGACAATCGATGCAGACAATGTCCAGCTTGGCTTTGCCAGGATCACCGCGCCGATTTCCGGCAGGCTTGGCGCGGTCAACGTTGCCGTGGGCGATCTCGTGACCACGAGCAATGGCAGCAGCAGCACCTCGACCCCGCTCGTCACCATCACCCAGATGGATCCGCTGCAGGTGAACTTCAACCTGCCCGAAAGCAATCTTGCGCTGCTGCACAAGGCACTGGCAAAGCCACAGCAAGGGGCAGTGACCCTGACCCAGGACGGCGACCCGACACCCATTGGCAAGGGCACGCTCGATTTCGTCGATTCCAGCGTCGATACCGCTTCCGGCACCATCGCAACGCGAGCCAGCATACCCAACGCCGATCTGTCGCTGTGGCCGGGCCAATATGTGAATGTCGTGCTCGACGCCGGCATCATGCCGCAGATGACGTCCGTCCCCACGGTCGCGGTGCAGCCCAGCCAGAAGGGGCCGTTCGTCTATGTGGTCAAGCCTGACAACACAGTCGAAATGCGGCCGGTGCAAGTGGCGCTGACCGTGGGTCAGAGCGCCGCCATCAGCGATGGCCTGAAAAGCGGCGAGAAGGTTGTTATCGAAGGCCAGACGCGACTGAAGAACGGGGCTGCCGTGCACGAAGGCAAGGCATCCGCCGGATCCGGCGACCAGGCAGCACCCAAGATCGCGCAAGCGGACAAGGCCGGCGAGGCGGCCCAATGATCTCCGAGTTCTGCATTCGCAGGCCTGTCGCCACCCTCCTGATGTCGTTCGCCCTCGTTCTGGGCGGGCTATTCGCCTACAAGTTCCTCCCGGTGGCGGCGCTGCCCAGTGCCGAATTCCCTGTCGTCAACGTCTCGGCTCAGCTACCCGGAGCCTCGCCGGAAACGATGGCAACGTCGGTGGCGACGCCGCTGATCAAGCAATTCGCCACCATTGCCGGAATCGATTCGATCTCGACCACCAACTCGCTCGGCCAGACCTCGATCGCCATCCAGTTCGTGCTCAACCGCGACATCGATGCCGCGGCCGCGGACGTGCAGGCAGCGATCGCGCGCACGCAAAGATCGCTGCCGCCGCAGATGACCTCGCCGCCGAGCTATCGCAAGGTCAATCCGGCCGACGCGCCGATCCTTTTGATGTCGCTGGTCAGCGATACGGTTCCGCTGACCGATCTCGATGCTTTCGCCGAAAACGTCATCTCGCCGTCGCTGTCGACCATCGACGGCGTGGCGCAGGTCTCCATCTTCGGCCAGCAGAAATATGCGGTCCGCATCCAGATCGACCCGACCGCGCTTGCCGCGCGCGGCATTTCGATCGACCAGCTGCAGGCGGCGATCGCATCCGCCAACTCCAATACCCCGCTGGGCGTTCTGAAGAACAACAAACAGCAGCTGACGATCACGGCCAATACGCAGCTGACCGACGCCGCCGGATTCTCCAACCTCATCATCGCCACCAAGAACGGTCATCCGGTGCGGCTGGGCGAGGTGACACGCGTCGTCGATTCGGTGCAGACCACGACGACTGCGAGCTGGTATGACGGCACGCGCGCGATCATCATGGCGGTGCAGCGCCAGCCCGACGCCAACACTGTCGACGTCGTCGACAAGGTCAAGGCGATGCTGCCGTCCTTCCAGGACCAGATGCCGGCCGCCGCCCAGATCAAACTGCTCAACGACCGTTCGACCTCGATCCGCCAGGCCGTGGACGACGTGCAGTTCACGCTGCTGTTGACCATCGCACTGGTGGTCATGGTGATCTTCGTGTTCCTGCGCCGCGTTACGGCGACCATCATCCCGGCCGTGGCGGTGCCGATCTCGTTGATCGCCACGCTCGGCGCGATGTTCCTGTTCGGCTTTTCCATCGACAACATCTCACTGATGGGCCTGACGCTCGCGGTCGGCCTCGTCGTCGACGATGCCATCGTGATGCTGGAAAACATCTTCCGCCATATGGAGGAGGATGGGTTGTCGGCGTTCGATGCTTCGCTGAAGGGCGCGCGCGAAATCGGCTTCACCATCATCTCGATTTCGATCTCGCTCGTGGCCGTGTTCATCCCGGTGCTTCTGATGGGCGGCGTGATCGGGCGCATCTTCAACGAGTTCGCCGTCGTGGTGACGGTCGCCATCCTGGCGTCAATGTTCGTGTCGCTGACGCTGACGCCGATGCTGTGCTCGCGGCTGCTGTCGGTGACCAAGGCCGACCGCGAGGCGCATGGCGATGGCCACAGGCGCGATTTCATCACCCGCGGCTACGACCGGATCCTGAGCTTCTGTCTGCGGCACACTTTCCTGGTGTTCCTGGTCTTCATAGGCACCGCGGCGGCGTCGGTGTGGCTGATCGAGGTCTCGCCGAAGGGCTTTTTCCCGCAGGAGGATATCGGCCAGATATCGGTGACGACCATTGCGCGCCAGGACATCTCGTTCGACGCCATGGCAAAGCTGCAGGGGCAGGTGGCCAGCGTGTTCTCGCATTCGCCCTATGTCGACCATGTTGCGTGGTCGGCGGGCAGCGGCAACAATGCGCTCAACCAGGGGCAGCTTTTCGTCCAGCTCAAGGGCAAGGACCAGCGGCCCAATATCGAGAAGGTGCTTGCGGATCTACGCAAGCAATTGGCCGGCGTCGCGGGCATCGAGACCTACATGCAGCCTGTGCAGAATCTGAGGCTGGGTTCGCGCTCGTCTGCCAGCGCCTACCAGCTCGTGGTTCAGGGCCTCGACACCGGCCAGACAGACATCTGGGCGCAGAAACTGAATGACGCGATGGCGGCCGATCATGCGACCTTCACCGACGTCACCAGCGATTTGCAGAACAATGCGCTGCAGGCGACGCTGGTGGTGGATCGCGACAAGGCGGCCCAGCTCGGCATCGACACCGACACGCTGCGCTCGGCGCTTTATGGCGGGTTCGGCACCGACCAGGTTTCGACGATCTTCGGCTCCGCCGACAGCTACGAAGTCATCACCGAGCTCGATCCCAAGATCGAGTGGTCGCCGGAGCGGATGCTGGCCATCCAGATGAGGACGGCGAGCGGCTCCCTGGTTCCGCTTGGCGCCTTCGCCCGGGTCGATCGCACGGCCGGCGCCTTGACGGTCAACCAGCTCGGCCAGCTTCCGGCCGTGACGATCTCCTATAATCTGCCGCAAGGCGTGGCGCTCGGCGACAGCGTGAGCCGCATCGACGCGCTCAAGGAGCAGATCGGCATGCCGGAGACGATCTCGACCAGCTTTGCCGGCACAGCCAAGACCTTCCAGGATTCGCTCGCCAACCAGGGCCTGCTGATCGGCGGCGCGATCCTGACCATCTATATCGTGCTTGGCATTCTCTATGAGAGCTTCATCCATCCGCTCACGATCCTCACAGGCTTGCCATCGGCTGTGCTGGGGGCGGTTGTCGCCTTGCGCTTCGCGGGCATGGACCTGTCCGTCATCGCGGTGATCGGCATCCTGATGCTGATCGGCATCGTCAAGAAGAACGGCATCATGATGGTCGACGTCGCGCTCGAATTGCGACGAGAGGGCATGTCGGCCACCGAGTCCATCCACAAGGCCTGCCTGATGCGGTTCCGGCCGATCATGATGACGACCCTGGCCGCCTTGATGGGCACGTTCCCGATCGCGCTCGGCACGGGCGCCAGCGCGGAGCTGCGCCAGCCGCTGGGCGTCGCCGTTGTCGGCGGTCTGCTCGCCTCGCAGGCGCTGACGCTGTTCGTCACACCGGTAATCTATGTCTACATGGAAAATTTCTCGGGCTGGCTGGTCGGGCTGATGCCGAAGCGCAAGCCCGAATTGCATCTGGTCGAAGCGGGGGATCAGCCTTCGCTGTTCGACGATGATGACGAAATCCGAGGCGAGCCGCAAAAGACGGCCGCGGAGTAGTGTATCCGCGTCGCGCCCACTGGCCCAAGTCGTCATGCTTGCGGCCGGCGGATCGCAGCCGTAGTTTGTGGCCATGTCCCACGATCATGACCACGACAACGAACTCGATCCGTTTGCCGCTCGCGTGCGCGCGCTGGAAACCATTCTCACCCGCAAGGGATTGATCGATCCGGCCGCGATCGATGTCATCGTCGATACCTACGAGACCAAGATCGGTCCGCGCAACGGCGCGAGGGTGGTGGCCAAGGCCTGGAGCGATCCCGCTTTTGCCGACTGGCTGAAGCGCGATGCGACGGCGGCGATCGGGTCGCTGGGCTACACCGGCCGGCAAGGCGAGCACATGCAGACGGTGTTCAACACCGAAGAGACGCACAATCTCGTCGTCTGCACGCTGTGCTCCTGTTATCCATGGTCGGTGCTCGGCCTGCCGCCGGTCTGGTACAAGGCGCCGCCATACCGCTCGCGCGCGGTCATCGATCCGCGCGGCGTGCTTGAGGAATTCGGGCTGACGCTGCCGGCCTCAACAAAGATACGCGTCTGGGATTCGACGGCGGAGTTGCGCTATCTCGTCGTCCCGATGCGGCCTCAAGGAACCGATGGCTGGAGCGAGGAGCGCTTGTCCGAATTGGTAAGCCGCGATGCCATGATCGGCACCGCGCTGGCCCAAAAAACGGAACAAACGGGGGAGCCGGCATGAACGGCCCGCAGGATCTCGGTGGACAGATGGGATTCGGACCGGTGGCGCCGGAACGGGACGAGCCGTATTTTCATGCCGACTGGGAGCGGCGGGCGCTCGGCGTGACGCTCACCGCCGGCGGAATGGGCGCCTGGAATATCGATGAGAGTCGGCATGCGCGGGAATCGCTGCATCCGGCCGACTATTATGCCTCCAGCTACTACCAGATCTGGATCAAGGCGCTGGAAACCCTGCTCAAGCGCCATGGTTTCGTCAGCGAGCGTGATCTCAAGGCAGGCGAGGCGATCGATGCGGCGGCGACGCCCAAAAGAGTGCTGAAGGCCGATGACGTTCCGGCCGTGCTGGCCAAGGGCGCTCCGTGCAACCGGCCGGTCGAAACGGCGCCGCGGTTCAGGGCCGGCGACCGCGTGCGGACCAGGAATTTCAATCCGACCGGCCACACCAGGCTGCCGCGCTACGCGCGTGGCAAGCATGGGAGGATCGAAGCGGTGCGCGACGGCTTTGTATTCCCGGACACCAACGCGCATGGGCAGGGCGAGAACCCGCAATGGGTCTATACGGTGGTTTTCGACGGAGCCGAGATCTGGGGCGACGGGGCCGATCCGACGCTGACCGTGTCCATCGATGCCTGGGAGAACTATCTTGAACCGGCCTGAGGCGAACGGGCCTGCCGGTCTGCCCGCCGGCCTCGATGCGCCCGTCTTCGCCGAGCCCTGGCAGGCCGAAGCCTTCGCGATGACGGTGGCGCTGCACGACAAGGGCCTGTTTTCGTGGAGCGAGTGGGCGCAGGCACTGTCGGCCGAAGTGAAGAAACCCGGCGCCGGGGCTGACGGCCATGACTATTACGAACATTGGTTGGCAGCGCTGGAAACGCTGCTGGCGTCGAAAGGATTGGCCGCCAAGCCCGATGTCGATGCGATGGCACGGGCCTGGGAGCGCGCCGCGCATGCCACGCCGCACGGCAAGCCGATCCTGCTGGAGAACGATCCGCACGCCGTCAGGTGATCGTGCGGACACGCCGCCCGTTCCCTTTACGTTCCCGTCCTCGCCTGATAACCTTGTTTGCCGCCGGCTGCCTCGATGGCGGTGGCCGCCATCTTGTCTTTCCCTTGCGAATCCGGTCACACGATCAGATGGAATTTTCACCCCAACAGGACGAGGCGCTGCAGGCGGTCGCGCGCTGGCTCAAGGCCGGCAAGCCGCAATTGTTCCGGCTGTTCGGCTATGCCGGCACCGGCAAGACGACGCTGGCGCGCTATTTCGCCGAACATGTCGACGGCCAGGTGCAGTTCGCCGCCTTCACCGGCAAGGCGGCGCAGGTGCTGCGCTCCAAGGGCGCGGTCAATGCCCGCACCATCCATTCGCTGATCTACAGGCCCAAGGGGGAGGAATCGGTCGAAGACGAGGTGACTGGCAAGACGTCGATGTCGCCGACTTTTTCGCTCAACCGGCAGAGCCCGATCTCGCGTGCGAAACTGGTCATCATCGACGAATGCTCGATGGTCGACGAGCAGCTTGGCCGTGACCTCTTGAGCTTTGGCACGCCGATCCTGGTGCTGGGCGATCCCGGCCAGTTGCCGCCGATCTCGGGCGGTGGCTTCTTCACCGACCACGAGCCGGATTTCCTGCTCACCGAAATCCACCGGCAGGCGCGCGACAATCCGATCCTGCGGCTGGCGCTCGACGTGCGCGAGGGGCGCGAATTCATGCGCGGCGACTACGGCACGGCGCAGGTGATCGGCAAGGAAGACGTCAACCAGGACCTAGTGCTGAGGGCGGACCAGGTGCTGGTCGGCACCAACCGCACGCGCCGCCGCTACAACCAGCGCCTGCGCGAGCTCAAGGGGTTCAATGCCGACTATCCGCAGGCCGGCGACAAGCTGGTGTGCCTGCGCAACGACCCGGCCAAGGGCCTGCTCAACGGTTCGCTGTGGAAGGTGATGACCTCGTCGCGCGAGACGGTGAAACCTGGCATCAACCTCCTGGTGTCGCCCGAAGAGGATGATCCGGACCGCGGTGTCGCCAAGATCAAGCTGCTCAAGGCGGCGTTCGAGGATCCCGACGCCGATATCCCGTGGCAGCAGAAGAAGCGGTTCGATGATTTCGACTATGGCTATGCGCTGACCGTGCACAAGGCGCAGGGGTCTCAGTGGAACGAGATCGTGCTGTTCGACGAAAGCTGGGCGTTCAAGGAAACGCGCCAGCGCTGGCTTTACACCGCGATCACCCGGGCGGCCGAACGGTTGACGATCGTCAGGTAGCGGAGCCCAGTTGCCTGGCGCCGAGCCATTGCCAGGCATCGGCCTCGTCTTTGAAATGCCTGAGTTCGACCGGCGGCGGGGTAGGGAGGAAGTCTCGCGCCTGCGCCGTCCAGTCCGGCTCGCCGATCGCGGCACAACGACCGATATGTTCTGCGGCCTGCACCGCGCCCTGTCGCAGCGTCTCGTCCGATATGTCGTTCCAGTCGACGCCGTCATGATCGATCACGCGCACCAGCACATCGATTCGCGGGTGAAGCGCGTAGGCCGCTTCGAGCAGGCCGAACAGGTTTTCCGCGTCGGCCGCCGAGACATGGCCGACGATATCGATGGCGAAGAGATCCTCACGGTCCGTATCGATGCGCCGGATTGCCGGCACGGCTTCGAGGAAATTCAAGGGATCGTATCCTTTCACAAACGTCATCCGATCTTCTGGAACACCGGAAACCCCCTATCTGTTCCCGTCAAAGGCGGTATAGATGCGCCGAAATCGAGCAGGATCCGAAGCCATGCCCGCAAAGCTTTCCGTCAATCTCAACGCCATCGCCATGCTGCGCAACCGGCGCGACCTGCCGTGGCCTGATGTGATCAGGCTTGGCCGCATCGCGCTTGCGGCGGGAGCGCATGGGCTGACGGTGCATCCTCGCCCGGACGAGCGCCATACCCGCCTTTCAGACCTGCCTAAGATCAGGGCCTTGATCGACGATGAGTTCCCGCGGGCCGAATTCAACATCGAGGGCCATCCGACCGAGCATTTCCTGGCGCTCGTGGAAAAGCACCAGCCGGAACAGGTGACCCTGGTGCCCGACGATCCCTCCCAGGCAACCTCGGACCATGGCTGGAACTTCATCGCCGATGCAACGTTCCTGACACCGATCGTGAGACGCCTGAAGAAGGGCGGTTTCCGGGTCTCGTTGTTCTCCGATGCGGATCCTGCCGGCATAAACGCCGCGCGCGATACCGGCGCCGACCGCATCGAGCTTTACACGGGACCTTATGGCAGTTGCCATGCCGATTCCGCCAAGGCGGCCAAGGAGCTGGAAAGACTGGGAAAAACGGCCGATGCGGCCTTTGTTGCGGGCCTTGAGGTCAATGCCGGGCACGATCTGACGGTGAGCAACCTGCCGGCCTTGGCGCGACGCGTTCCGGCATTGGCCGAAGTGTCGATCGGACATGGGTTGACAGCCGACGCGTTGGAGTATGGCATGGCCGGCACGGTGGGCCGCTTTCTCAGGGCTTGCGGGTGGTAATGGTGGCAGCCTCGCGTGCAAAGCATGGCAGCCATAACGCGACGGTACTTGATATTGCATCGCAGCAAGCGTAGAGCACCGCCCGCTTATCGGAGTGTCGTTCATGGCCCTTGCCAACACTGGTAGTGAGGCAGAAACCGTCGAACAATCGAGCCATCCTGAAATCGAGCAGCACAGCACCAAGGTGTTGATGCTCGGCGCGCTCGGCGTTGTTTACGGCGATATCGGCACCAGCCCGATCTACGCGTTCCGCGAGGCGCTGGTGGCGTCGTCGGGCGGCGAAGTGGCCGACCGTGGCGACATTCTTGGCGTTCTCTCGCTGATCATCTGGTCACTGACGATCATCGTCACCATCAAATACATCATGTTCGTGCTGCGCGCCAACAACCGCGGCGAAGGCGGCGTGCTGTCGTTGATGGCATTGGCGCGCGGCAGTTTCCCGAAGCGCTCGGCGATCATCCTGGGCATCGGTATCGTCGGCGCCTCGCTGTTTTTCGGCGACGCCGTCATAACCCCGGCAATTTCGGTGCTCTCGGCGGTCGAGGGCATGAATGTCGTCACGCCGACCTTCCAGCCTTATGTCGTGCCGCTGACACTGGTCATCCTGGCGGTTCTGTTTTCGGTGCAGCGCTTCGGCACCGGCGGCGTGGCGCTGATTTTCGGCCCGATCACCGCGGTCTGGTTCCTGGCTATCGGCCTGTCCGGCCTCAACCATATCATCGCCGACCCGGAAATCCTGTGGGCGATCAGCCCGCACTATATCGTCGCCTTCCTGATCAATTCGCCCGATGTCGCCTTCGTCACCATCGGCGCCATCTTCCTTGCGGTCACCGGCGCCGAAGCGCTCTATGCCGATCTGGGCCATTTCGGCCGCAAGCCGATCGTGCTCGCCTGGCTGGCGATCGTGTTCCCTTGCCTGCTGCTCAACTATGCCGGCCAGGGCGCCTTCGTGCTGGCCAAGAACGGCGTGGTCGGCCATCCCTTCTTCGAAATGAACGAAGGCTGGACGCTGATCCCGATGGTGGTGCTGGCGACCGCCGCGACGGTGATCGCCAGCCAGGCGGTGATTTCAGGCGCATTCTCGCTGACCAGGCAGGCGGTGCAGCTCAATATGCTGCCACGGCTGGAAATCCTGCACACGTCGGAAAAACAGTCCGGCCAGATCTACATGCCGCGCGTCAACCTGTTGCTGGCGCTGGTGGTGATGATGCTGGTGGTGGGCTTCGGCGAATCCAGCAGGCTGGCTTCGGCATACGGCATCTCGGTGACCGGCAACATGCTGGTGACCACGGTGCTGCTGTTTGTCGTCATGACCCGCATCTGGAAATGGCGGCTGTGGGTGGCTGTCGCGATGACAGCCTTGTTCGGTTTCATCGATGTCGGTTTCTTTGCTTCCAACATCGTCAAGGTGTTCGAAGGCGGCTGGGCCTCGCTGGCGGTGGCCTTCACCATCGTTCTGGCGATGTGGACCTGGGTGCGCGGCAGCCGTTATCTCTTCGACAAGACCCGCCGCAACGAGATCCCGCTCGATTTCCTGGCCGGCAATCTGTTGAAGAAGAAGCCGCAGCTGGTATCCGGCACCGCGGTGTTCCTGACCAGCGATCCGCTCAGCGCGCCGACCGCGCTGATGCACAGCCTGAAGCACTACAAGGTGCTGCACGAGCAGAATGTGATCCTCTCGGTGGTGACCGCGCCGCAACCGGTGGTGCCCGACAGCGACCGGGTCAAGATGGAGACGGTCAACGAGCTGTTCATGCGGGTGACGCTGACCTTCGGCTATATGGAGCAGCCCAACATCCCGCGCGCGCTGGCGATCTGCCGCAAGCAAGGCTGGAAGTTCGACATCATGACGACGTCCTTCTTCTTGTCCCGGCGCTCGCTGAAAGCCTCGCCCAATTCCGGCATGCCGGTGTGGCAGGACCGGCTGTTCATCGGGCTGGCGCGCACGGCGGCCGACGCCACCGAATATTTCCAGATACCGACCGGCCGTGTGGTAGAGATCGGCACGCAGGTGGCGATCTGACTGTCTCGATCGCCTTGGGCTGACGCTTCGGGGGACGGGCATGAGCGGCGAATTGGTGCTTGTCACCGGCGGATCTGGCTTTCTCGGCGCTCACTGTATCCTTGAATTGCTGAAGGCTGGCTACCGCGTGCGCACGACTGTGCGCTCGGCCAGGCGGCAAGCCGATGTCCTGGCCATGCTCAAGGCAGGTGGCGTCGAGCCGGATGACAGGCTCTCCTTTACAATCGCCGATCTCATGAGCGATGCCGGCTGGCCGCTAGCCGCTGCGGGCTGCGACTATGTCCTGCATGTCGCCTCGCCGTTCCCGCCCGGCGTGCCCAAGCATGATGACGAGCTGATCATTCCGGCCCGTGAAGGCGCTTTGCGGGTGCTGCGGGCGGCACGAGATGCCGGTGTCAGACGCGTCGTGCTGACGTCCTCCTTCGCGGCTGTCGGCTACGGCAAGATGCCGCCCGACGGCCGTCCGTTCACCGAGGAGAGCTGGACCGATCCGATGGGAAGGGTCAGCGCCTATGTGAAGTCGAAGACGCTCGCCGAGCGCGCGGCCTGGGATTTTATCGCCGCCGAGGGTGGCGGGTTGGAGCTTGCTGCCGTCAACCCCGTCGGCATCTTCGGGCCTGTGCTTGGCCCGGACCATTCGACCTCCACCGAATTTGTCCAACGCATGATGAATGGAGCCATGCCGGGGCTGCCGCGCCTGTCCTTCGGCGCCGTCGATGCACGCGACGTGGCGGACCTACATGTCCGCGCCATGACCGATCCAGCTGCCAATGGCGAGCGCTTCCTGGCGGTGGCCGGCGATTTCATGACCGTGCGGGAAATCGCGCAAACCTTGAGAAAGCGGCTCGGCAACGCGGCGAAGCGCGTTTCGACCAGAGAGCTTCCCGATTGGCTGGTGCGCATGGTGGGACTGTTCAATCCGGAAGTCGCGCAGCTCGTGCCTGAGCTGGGCAAGGTCAAGAATGCCACCAATGCCAAGGCGGTTCGCATGCTCGGCTGGAAGCCGCGTTCGCGCGAAGACGCGCTGGCGGCGACCGGAGAGAGCCTTATTCGGCACGGCCTGATCAAAACATCGAAGTAGGGGCGGAAAGTCGAGAACAGACTTCCCGCCGCGTGGATTTCAACCTGCCAAGGCAGCCTTGTTCGCCTCGAGGAATTGTCTCAACGTCCTTGGCGTCCTGCCGGAAAGCATCTCGATCGCGTCCGTCACCATGGCGATGCGGCCGGCACGCGTGTTGACGTCGAAGGAAACGACGACGCCGGCAAAATCCTCGGGAACGCCTGATGCCTTTACCCCTTCGGTCAGGACATCATCCGAAACCTGCACGACATCGAGCGGCTTGCCGGTGACTTCGCTGACGAGGGCGGCGATCTCTGCCGTCGTGTACGCTTGCGGGCCAGTCAGCGTGTAGGTTTTGTTGTCGGTCGTGCCAGAAGCGAGACCGGCGGCGATCGCCGCTGCCATGTCTTCGCGTGCGCCATGGGCGATGCGGCCTTCGCCGGCGGACGTGTACCAGTGCCCCGAGGCGATCGCGTGCGGCAGCGCCATGAACAGGTTCTCCTGGTACCAGCCGTTGCGGAAGATCGTGTAGGGGATGCCGCTCGCCTTGATTGCCTGCTCGGTGCTGTAGTGGTCACCGGCAAACAGGACCGGCGACACCGGTTCCGGGTTGGGCATCGAGGTGTAGAGCAGGTGCAAAACGCCGGCGTTTTTGGCCGCCGCGACTGCATTCTCGTGCTGCTTCAGGCGCTTGCCGCTTTTGAGATCGAGATCGCCGGTCGAAATGATCAGCGCCTTGTCGGCGCCCTTGAATGCGGTTTCCAGCGAAATGGCGTCGTTGAAGTCTGCGGCCCTGACAACGACGCCGCGCACCGCCAAATCTGCCAGGCTTTCGGGATTGCGCGTCGTGGCGATGATCTTTGCAGGCGGAGTTTTATGCGCGTCCAGGAGATAGCGGATGACGCCGCGGCCAAGCTGGCCGGAGGCGCCGGTGACGAGAAGGGTTTCGGTCATCGGAGATCCTGATTTGTGCCGAAGCGGCGGGTGCTCTAGTGGTCTCAGAAAGAGACCAGCACTAAAATAGGAATTGACCTGCCACCGTAAAGGAGGCAGTTTTTCGGGAGGTAGGCACATCCAGGGAACCAGCGATGGACGGCAAGGTCACCAATCTGAAATCGAAGCTGGAGATCTACAAAGCGATGAGCGGGGGCGGCAATTTTGCCGATTGTCCGGTTCGCAATGTCATCCACGGCGTCAGCGGCAAATGGAGTTCGCTGCTGATGATGGCGCTGGCCGAGAGGTCCTATCGGTTTGGCGAATTGCGCAGGCTGGTGCCTGACATCTCGCAGCGCATGCTGACCCAGACGCTCCACGATCTGCAGCGCGACGGCTATGTGCATCGCGAAGTGTTCCCAACCAAGCCGCCGAGCGTCGAGTACAGCCTGACCGATCTCGGACATTCGATGTTCGGCGCCTTGCACCAATTCATCCTATGGGCCGAACTCAACCATGATGCGGTGCGTGAAGCGCGCGCCGATTTCGATGCCGCCCAGGCATAAGCCACGGGGCGGCGCCGCGACTTGATTTCACCCGGCCGCCGAAGGATTGTCCCGGCCTATTCGGCTTGGGGGCATTGGCGCTGCCCTTCATCCGGAACAGGCTGGTGGCGACGGTGGCGAAAATCCCCCGGCGCCGCAGTTCCTCGCCTCAATGGTGGCCGGCACGGTGGTCCATCCGTTCAGGCGAACCGGGCTGGCGGAAGCGCGCTGGCCGGATCGTTCTTGCGAATGACCGTCGAAAGATACGATCCCTTCGCCCGCAGGAAGGCATGCAGGCGCAGTGGATAGTCCTGCGCCACGGCATGCTTGACGGACGGGCGTCCACTCAATGCCTGGCGCCAGGCCTGGACGAGCGGTTTGCCGTCCAGAATGCCGAAATCGCCGATCCGGTCGAAGGTATCGATGTAGCGGAAGACAGGGCCGTAGACTGCGTCGACGAGCGAAAAGCGCCCGCCTTCGAACCATGGTCCAGTCCGGCCGGCTTCGCCCGCCAATTCGGTCTCCACACGATCGAACATTTCCGACAGCGTCCGAGACTCGGCAAGGAATCCTGCCTCGGTCGACGCCGAATAGAACCGGCCGACGGCGTTGAGGATGGCTGAGCCATACTCGATCCAGGCACGATGCCGGGCACGGGCATAGGGGTCGGCCGGGTGGAGAGGATTGGCCTCAGTTTCTTCGAGGAATTCGAGGATGACGGCGGATTCGAAGATCACCGTCTCATCGTTCCCCCGCTGCACGCGCAGCAGCGGCACCTTGCCGAGCGGCGAGACCGCCTTGAACCAGTCAGGCTTGTTGGCGAGGTCGATGTCGACGCGCTCGAACGGCACGCCTTTCTCGGTCAGCGAGATCGCCGCACGCTGGACATAGGGGCAAAGGGGATGGCTGACGAGAATGAGGGTGTTGGCATGCTTCATCGGATTTGCCTCTCAATATCGATGCATTCGCATCTATCTAGATGCAAATGCATTGGTCGTCAAGCTTGATGCAGTTGCATCTATCTCTTATGATGCCGTCATGATCGAGACAGCCATGCCATCGCCGGAGGCCATCAAGACCTGGGCACGCCTGATGCGGGTATCACGCCAGCTGGTGGAACGTGCCGAAGACGCGCTGAAGGAAGGCGGCCTGCCGCCGCTTGCCTGGTATGACGTGCTGCACGAACTCGCTGAGGCGGGCGAGGGCGGCTTGCGGCCGTTCCAGCTGATCGAACGAACCCTGTTCGCGCAGTATAATATTTCGCGGCTGCTGGCCCGACTTGAAGCCGATGGGTTTGTCGAGAAGCTGCCGGTGGCTGATGACGGCCGCGGCCAAACCGTCCGCATCACGGCCAAGGGACGAGAGACGCGCCGCCGTATGTGGGCCGTCTATGGCAGGTCGATCGCGGAGCTGGTTGGCGACAAGCTCTCGCCGCAAGAACTGAACACGGTATCGGCCTTGCTCGGGCGGTTGCGCGATCCGCCAGCCGGCGACTGAACATACGCGTTGCGCGGCTGCGGGGACACGGGAAAGACATTTCGTCATTTTGGCCTTGCGCCGATCTTCGGATTGCGCAATATGCCGAACCGTAACGTACGGTACTGAGCTCGGGCGATCTACGGCTCTACCATCAAACGGGAACAGAGCGTGTTGGAGGCAAATGCCGATATCGACAACGGCGAAGCGCTGACGGAGCGTCAGAAGGCGGTCCTGGATGCAGCGCTCCGCCTGCTGGTCGAAGAGGGCGACAATCTGACCATGACCGCAGTGGCGCGGCGGGCGAGCTGCTCCAAGGAAACGCTCTACAAATGGTTCGGCGACCGCGACGGACTGCTGACGGCGACGGTGCAATGGCAGGCCTCGAAGGTGCGGGTGACGGCGGTCGACGGCAGGGGGCTCGACCTTGCGTCGTTGGCCGCGAGCCTGGAGCGATTTGCTTCCGACTGGCTGAAGGTCATTTCCAGCGACACTTCGATCGCACTCAACCGGGTGGCGGTCGGCCATGCCGGTTCGGGCAAGGATGATCTTGGCGCGGTGGTGCTGGAGAACGGGCGGTTTGCCCTCGCCAAGCGCCTGAAGCCGGTGCTGGAGGCCGGCCGCCAGGCCGGGCTGCTCGATTTCTCGGACGCCGAGACGGCGTTCCGTACGTTTTTCGGGCTGGTCGCCCGCGACGTGCAGATCCGTCTCTTGCTTGGCGACCGGCTGGAATTGACTGAGGCGGCGATCGGCGGTGATGCCGTCCGCGCGACGCAGCAGTTTCTCGCTCTTTTCGGAGCAAAAACCGGGCCGCAAGGCCTCTGATCTTCAAACGGGAAGGAAGACAAAAATGCGCGTCTATTACGATCGTGATGCCGATCTCAACCTGATCAAGGGCAAGAAGGTCGCCATCATCGGCTATGGCAGCCAGGGCCGGGCGCATGCGCTCAACCTCAAGGATTCCGGCGCCAAGGAGATCGCCATCGGCCTCAAGGCCGGATCGGCGACCGCCAAGAAGGTCGAGGCCGACGGGCTCAAGGTGATGAGCGTGGCCGACGCCGCCAAATGGGCCGACCTGATGATGATGGCGACGCCCGACGAATTGCAGGCCGACATCTACAAAAACGAGATCGCGCCGAACATCCGCGACGGCGCGGCAATCGCCTTCGCGCATGGCCTCAACGTGCATTTCGGCCTGATCGAGCCGAAGTCGACGGTCGACGTCGTCATGATCGCGCCGAAGGGGCCCGGCCATACGGTGCGCGGCGAATACCAGAAGGGCGGCGGCGTGCCGTGCCTGGTCGCCGTCAACCAGGATGCTTCGGGCAACGCGCTCGACCTCGCGCTCTCCTACGCCTGCGGCGTCGGCGGCGGCCGTTCGGGTATCATCGAGACCAATTTCCGCGAGGAATGCGAGACCGATCTGTTCGGCGAGCAGGTCGTGCTGTGCGGCGGCCTGGTGGAGTTGATCCGCGCCGGGTTCGAGACGCTGGTGGAAGCCGGCTATGCGCCCGAAATGGCCTATTTCGAGTGCCTGCACGAGGTCAAGCTGATCGTCGACCTGATCTATGAAGGCGGCATCGCCAACATGAATTACTCGATCTCGAACACCGCCGAATGGGGCGAATATGTCTCGGGGCCGCGCATCATCACCGCCGAGACAAAGGCCGAGATGAAGCGGGTGCTGAAGGATATCCAGACCGGCAAGTTCACCTCGGAGTGGATGCAGGAATACCGTGCCGGCCTGTCGCGTTTCAAGGGCATCCGCCGCAACAACGACAGCCATCAGATCGAGGAAGTCGGCGCCAAGCTGCGCGCGATGATGCCGTGGATCTCCAAGAACAAGCTGGTCGACAAGGCGAAGAACTGAGCGATCCACGCTCCAAAAGAAACGGCGCCGCGCGGCGCCGTTTTTTATTGCAGGATTGTGCGGCCTGGCTCAGCGATAGGGCGAGTAGCACTGCTGGCGTGGGCCGTTATAGGGCTGGAAGGTGTTGTCGTAAGCGCGATACGAGCGGTATCTGTTGTAGCACCACCGGACATGGGCGCTCGACAGCCGGCCGGCGCGATAGTAGCGGCGCGGCGGTGCATCGTAGTAATTGTAGTTGTTGTACATGCTGCCGAGGCCGAGCCCCAAGCCAAGCCCCAGGATCGCGGCGCCGGCGCTGTCATCATAGTAGCGGCCGCGATAATGGTGGCGGCGCCAACGCCAATCATCGCCGCCGTTCCAGTGACGACCGCTCCAGTGACGGCCGCCCCAATCGCCGCGGTTCCAATTGCCGTGGTTCCACCCGCCCGACCGGCGCCATCTCCAGTCGTTGTTGAAGCTCCGGTTGTTGCCGCCGGCCCAGCTGTCACGCACAGGCGTGACCGTCGGCGCCGCGGTGCTGGCTGGGATCGACAGCTCCGGCTGAAGGATTGGTCCGGCAGCGGATGGTGCCGTGATGCCGGAGAAGATACCGAGCGCTATCAGCCCGGATTTGACTGTGGAAGAAAAGAGCGCGTTCATTGCACTTCTCCAAGAGAACAGGCCCCACGCCGACCCTGGGATGGGCCCACTGTGGGTCTTTGCGTCTGAACGGCGGATGAACGGAAAGGTTCCCTCAACCATGGCGCGAGGCGCGCCAGGATCAATCGATTCCAGCTGGTGGTTGCCCGGCCTTGTTTTCTGCCGCGCTTGCGGGCAAAGGTCATGATATGTCGCTGCGTCTTGCAACCTTCAATGTCGAGAACCTGATGAACAGGTTCGATTTCTCCGGATACCGCAACCAGCTCAACGAGGACCGGACGCTGGCTCTCTTCGATATCCAGAGCGAGGCCGAGTACAAGATGCTGGAGCAGGCCCGCGCCATCGCGCAGTCGGACGACATGCGGCAGCTGACGGCGCTGGCCATAGCGGCCACGCGCGCGGATATCATCTGCATGCAGGAGGTCGACAATATCGAAGCCCTCAAGGCGTTCGAATATGGCTATCTTTTCAAGATGGTGGGGCAGGGCTACCGCCAGAAGTACACCGCTGCCGGCAATGATTCGCGCGGCATCGACGTCGCCGTGATGATGCGCAGCGAGACCGCGCAGGGCCAGCCCATCGAATTCGTGCGCATGACCAGCCACGCCTATGTGGCCTATGAACAGTTCGGGCTGCACACGCCGGAGCTGGCGGCGCTCGGCAACCAGCCCAATGAACGTATCTTCCGGCGCGACTGCCTGGAAGTGGACATTACCGTTGGCGGTTCGCCGCTGACACTCTATCTCGTGCACTTCAAGTCGATGGGCTCGCCCCGCAACGGGCTCGACGGGCGTGAAGCGACGATGCCGGTCCGCATCGCGGAGGCGCAGGCGGTGCGCCGGATCATCGAGGAGCGCTTCGGGGCGGATCATGCAGCCGACAAGCGCTGGGCGATCTGCGGCGACATGAACGATTACCGCCAGCGCGTGAAGATCGCCGGCGACGAATTCGACGGCTATCGTTTCGAGGTGGTCGACGAGAACCTGTCCTGCATCAACGTGCTGACGGCCGGCGGTTTTTGCGAAAACGTGGTCGAGAGGCGGCCGGAAATGAACCGCTGGACCTTCTACCACACGCGTGGGCCGCAAGAGCGGCATTTGTGCCAGCTCGATTATATCCTGCTGTCCAAGGGATTGGCGGCTAAGAACGCCACCGCCGTCCCGGACATCATCCGCAACGGCCAGCCCTGGCGCACGATCTTTCCTGCCGGCCAGGAAGTGGAGCGCTTTCCGCGCGCCGGCTGGGACCGGCCCAAGGCATCGGACCATTGTCCGGTGGCGATCACGCTGGACATGGCCTGAGCCGTGAGCTTCGACCTGCCGCGCAACGTTATTTTGCCGGTCGACGCCGTCGATGTCCGGCTCGACCCTGGCCCGCATCCTTTTTCGCTGGATAATGCCGAGGCGATCGCCGCGAACTGGCAGCATGAGATCGCGGCCAACCCCGCGCTCTTCGACGGCCCCGTGGTGCTGCTCTCGCGACTGGCCTGGCGCGACAATCGCCTCGTCGGCCGGTGCCACGCGGTCAACTACTCCACGTTCATGCTTTGGCGTAAACGGCGCGAGAATTCCGGCGCCGAGCACGCCTATGCCCATGCCATGCTTGTGGCCGGCGACAATGCGCTGGTGGCGATTCGCATGGCCGCCCACACCGTTACTGCCGGCCGCGTCTATTTCGCCGCCGGTTCCTTCGAACCGGCCGATTTTCGCGATGGCCTCGTCGATGTCGATTTCAATATGATCCGCGAGGTGCGGGAAGAAACCGGCCTCGACATTTCAGGCGCCGCACGCGGCCTGCATTACCATGCCCTGTCGACGGAAAGCGGCACGGTGATCTTCCGCCGCTACCGGGTTCCCGAGCCCGCCGAGGAGATCGCGCGGCGCATCTCGGCCTTCGTCGCAACCGAGGCCGAACCGGAGATCGTCGGTCCGGTCATCATCCGCCACGCCGCCGACCTGCCGCACGGGCTGATGCCGCACATGAAGCCGCTGATCGAGTGGCATTTTGCGAACGCGGACTAAACCTTACCTTCCGTGCTGATCGCCAATGCCGGCATACGAAGGTCTGAGTGGCTGCCTGCAACCCCAAACATCGGGTGCGTGCGCGGACAATCGTCTCGATCAGGATGTGTTGCCACTGTTTGCAGGCCGCATTCTGCCTTTCGACCTCGACGCGTCGCGCGCCTATGCCGACCTCATGGTAAAGGCGAGAGCCTCAGGAAAGGCGATCGGCAATGCGGATGGCTACATCGCAGCCACGGCCGCAGCAAACGGTCTTACGGTCGCCACCCGCGACACCAGTCCATTCGCGGCCGCCGGATTGAATACCATCAATCCCTGGGAAACAGCGTCGTAGCCGCGCCTTTGCTTTCCAATCGCCTTATTCATGCCGCAGCGCGTCGATCGGGTCGAGCCTGGCGCCGCGCAGCGCCGGGAAGAAGCCGAAGACCATGCCGATCAGCGCGGAAAAGCCGACGGCGAGCAGGATGACTGCCGGGCTCGGCGCAAAGGGAATGGCCAGCGTCGCCGAGGCGAGACCGGCCAGCGAGAGCCCGATCAGGATGCCGATGATGCCGCCGAGCAGCGACAGCACCGTCGCCTCGACCAGGAACTGGATGAGGATGTGCTTTTCATGCGCGCCGATGGCGAGCCTGATGCCGATCTCGCGGGTGCGCTCGGTGACCGACACCAGCATGATGTTCATGATGCCGATGCCGCCGACCAGCAGGCTGACGCCGGCGACCGCGCCCAGCATCCCGGTCATGGTGGTGGTGGCGCTGGCCATGGCGTCGGCGATCTGGGTCATGTCGCGGATCGCGAAATCGCTTTCGCGGTCGGGCGTGAGGCGTCTGGCGTCGCGCAAAATATCCTCGACGCGCGGCTGCAGCTCGCTGGTGGGCGTGCGGTCGTCGGCGGCGACGTAGATGTTGTCGATGTTGCGGTTGCCGGCAATGCGCCGCTGATAGGCATGCAGCGGCATCAAGACGACATTGTCCTGGTCCTGGCCGAAGCCGGTATAGCCCTTCGGCTCGAGCAGGCCGATGATCTTGCAGGAGGTGCGGTTGACGCGGATGATTTCGCCCTCAGGGTCGCCAGCGCCGAAGAACTGCTGGCGCACCGTCTCGCCGATCAGGCATACGCCGGTGCCCGAGCGGGTCTCGGACTCACTGAACGAACGGCCTGAGACCAGTTTCCAGTCGCGAGCATCGAGATAGGCACTGTCGGTGCCGGTGACGCCGGAGGTCAGGCTCTCGGTACCGAAGATGACGCGGACCTGCTTCTGCGAGGCCGGCGAAATGGCGCGTGCGCCTGTCAGATGGGCAATGAGCGCGGCAAGATCCTTTTCGGTGAGCGGACGGACGACCTGGTCGAGCCCGCCCGGGCCGCCGGGACCGGCCGGGCGGCCGGAGCGCACAACCAGAAGATTGCTGCCGAGCTTGGCGATGTCGTCCTTGACCTTGGCGGTGGTGCCGGCGCCAATGGTGAGCATGGCGATGACCGCGGCGACGCCGATGACGATGCCGAGCAAGGTCAGGAACGAGCGCAGCATGTTGCGGCGGATCGAGCGTAAGGAGAGGCGGACGGTTTCCCAGAGCATTGTCAGGCCACCTCGACGGTCATGGTGTCCGAGGCGACATGGCCGTCGAGGAAGCGCACCGTGCGCTCGGCATATTCGGCGACGTCGGCCTCGTGGGTGACCATGGTGATGGTCAGGCCAAGCTCCTTGTTCAGTTGCGTCAGCAACTCCATGATCTCGTGCGTGCGGGCAGTGTCGAGATTGCCGGTCGGTTCGTCGGCGACGAGCAGCGTCGGCCTCGTGACGATGGCGCGCGCGATCGCCACGCGCTGTTGCTGGCCGCCGGAAAGCTCGGCCGGCGTGTGATGCTCGCGACCGACAAGGCCGACTTGCGCCAGCGCCTGCATGGCAAGATCGCGGCGCTCGCGGCCGGCCACGCCGCGATAGATCAGCGGCAGTTCGACATTTTCCGCCGCCGTGGTGCGCGCCAGCAGATTATAGCCCTGGAAGACGAAGCCGACATAGAGGTTGCGCAGCATGGCGCGGCGGTTGCGGTCGAGCCGGCCAGCATCGACGCCCATGAAGGAATAGGTGCCGGCGGTCGGCGTGTCGAGGCAGCCGATGATGTTCATCGCCGTCGATTTGCCGGAGCCGGACGGGCCCATGATGGCGACGAATTCGCCGCGCCGGATCGCCAGGTCGACGCCGGCCAGCGCGTGCACCTTGGCTTCGCCATGGCCGTAGCTCTTCCAGACCTTGTCGAAGGTGATGAGGGGGGCGCCCATCGCCACGGCGTCAGCTCCGCTGCTGCGAGGCCGTGATGACCTGCGCCCCCTCTGACAGGCCCGAGGTGATCTCGGTCAGCTCGCCGTCGGTCGAGCCGATCCTGACGTTGACCGGATGCGGACGGCCTTTCTCCAGCACGTAGAGCATGCGTGAGCCGTCGGTCGGCGGCGCTGCCGCCTGGCGCTGGCGATTGCCGCCGGGACGTCCCATGCGGCCGGTGAACAGGTCGCTCAGGTTCCAGCCGCGGGCGGCCTGCTGCGCAGGACGATAGCGGAAGGCGGAGGAGGGGACGGTCAGCACGTCCTTGGCCTGCCGGGTGACGACCGAAACAGTGGCGGTCATGCCGGGGCGCAGCAACAGCTCGCTGTTGTCGACCTCGAGCCGCGCATTGTAGGTGACGACGCCGTCGGTGGTGACCGAGGCGTAGGAGATGTCGCGGATCTCGGCGTCGAACGGCCGCTCCGGGAAGGCATCCACGGTGAAGCGGGCATGCTGGCCCGGCTTCACCGCGCCGATATCGGCTTCGTCGACCGCCGCCACCAGTTCCATGTTCCTGAGATCGGCGGCGATGATGAACAGCACCGGCGCCTGCAGCGATGAGGCGACCGTCTGGCCGGGGTCGACAGAGCGCGTCAGCACGATGCCGTCGATCGGCGCATAGATGGTGCTGTTGGCAAGGTCGGTCTGCTGCGATTTCAGGTCGGCGTTGGCGATGGCGAGATTGGCCTCGGCGCTATCGAGCGCTGCCTTCGAACGGTCGCGGGTCGCGGTCGCCGCTTCGAGCGACTGGTCGGTGGCCATGCCGCGCTTGGTGAGGGCGGCGGCGCGCACGAGCGCGCTTTCATTCTCGGCCAGCGTCACGGTGGCGTCCGCGACATTGGCGGCGGCCGCCTTGGCGGATGCCTCGGCGCGTTCGATCTGCACCTGCAGCTTGGCGGTGTCGAGCGCGGCCAGCACATCGCCCTTCTTGACCTGCTGGTTCTCGTTGACCGAGACTGAACGGATGATGCCCGAGAGCTGGCTGGAAATGTCGACCTGGGTGAGGGGCTGCAAGGTGCCGGTCGCCGAAACCTCGACAGTGAGGTCGGCCTTGGCGGCGGGCGCCGTCGTATAGTCGATCTTGACCGGCGAGCCGGCATACCACTGGTAGCCGGCAAAAGCCGCGACAAGGACGATCAGCGCCAGCAGCGCATAGAGCCAGCCGCGGCGGCGATTCTTGCGCCGCCCCGTCTGGTCGAGCCCGAGCGCGGTCTCGATGGCGGAATCCGATTCCGTCTTTGGCAGATTGACAATCTGGTCCACGCCGGACCCCCTGAAGCGCAATAAGTCCCTATGAGTGCACAGATCAGTGCTAATGGTTCGAATATCAAATTAAATTTCGCTCATGTTGGGATTGAGGCAGAAATTCGGATCAAAGCGGAAGGTTTCCTCCATGAGACGCGATTACTTGCTTTACGATGTGTTTACGACCGATCGGCTGGCCGGCAACCCGCTGGCGGTGGTGTTGGACAGCGGCGGACTGGACACGGCTGCGATGCAGGCCATCGCGCGAGAGTTCAACCTGTCGGAATCGGTGTTCGTGCTGCCGCCGGACAATCCCAAGCACCGCGCCCGCATCCGCATCTTCACGCCCGACTATGAAATGCCTTTCGCCGGCCACCCGACCGTGGGTTCGGCGATCGCGCTGGCCGAACTGGCCGATATCGCGCTCGCTGAAATGGCCGACAATGATGGCGCTGCGAGCATTTTCGTGCTGGAGGAAAACATCGGCCCGGTGCGCTGCGCCGTCAGCAAGCATGATGGCGCGACATTCGCCGAATTCGACCTGGCGAAGTTGCCGGAGCCGCTGAAGCTCGAAGCCGACCCGGTGGCGATCGGCGCCGCCCTTGGCCTGGCGCCGCACGAGATCGGTTTCGAGAATCACCGCGTCGCGTTCTGGTCGGCGGGCGTGCCCTACGTGACCATACCGGTGGCCAATCTGGAGGCGGCCGGCCGGATCCGGCTCGACAATCAGGCCTGGTCGGAACTGGCGCCGCGCAAGAGCGAATGGGCCTTTGCCAGTCCCTATGTCTATTGCCGAGAGACGGTGAACCACGAGAGCGCCTTCCATGTGCGCATGATCGTGCCCGGCACGCCTTCCTACGAGGACCCGGCGACCGGCTCGGCGGCGGCGGCTTTCGCCGGCGCCGTCATGCATTTCGACGCTCCGACGGATGGCGTTTCGCAGCTGTGGATCGAACAGGGGCTGGAGATGGGGCGGCCCTCGCGTATCCGCCTGGAACTAAGTGTACAGGGCGGAAAACTGGTCTCGGCGCGCATCGGTGGCAACGCGGTCAAGGTGGCGGAAGGCAAGCTGTTCGTCTGACCATCTGCGTCACTTCAGCGATTTGTCGGGAAATGATTCCGGCAGGGCTGGACAGGACCGGCATCGGCGGCTATATGCCCGCCAACGCCGGTTTTTGCCGGCCGAGTGGGTGCGTAGCTCAGTTGGTAGAGCAGCTGACTCTTAATCAGCGGGTCCACAGTTCAATCCTGTGCGCACCCACCAAATTCTTCAAAGACTTGGTGGAAAGACCCTGAATAGGCCGGTTCAATTGCCGCGCTCGTTCATCAGTGTTTGGCTGCCTTCGCAACCCGGCCGCCGTTGGCCAGGTGAGACGCGGGACTTTGCAGCTTGGTCAAAGACTACGATTGGCCGCGCCGAAAAACGCGGCTCAGAAACCTGCCGAACCGAAAAGCCATGCCGTTGTGCGCGCTCCGACCGTCGTCGGCATCAATGGCGGCCTTTCCGCCTGAGAAATCGCTGATGAGCCACCAGAAGAAAACCAGAAAAACAACGAGAATTGCGGTGTCGATCGGGCCGTAAGTTGAATATCCGCTGTGCCGAAGCACACCAGCAAGCAGCACGGCGATAGTCATAGCAGCGGCAGCCGGGTGAAGCTTTTTCATCCACCAGATCTATTCGAGAATCGCTACAACCGGAAGATGTTACTTCTCCGACACGCCGGCCTCGGCAAAGCTCGCCATCCTCGCATGGCACTCCAGCGCCGAGCGGACGATGTTGACGGCGAGGCAAGCGCCGGAGCCTTCGCCGAGCCGCATGCCGAGGTCGAGCAGCGGCGGCAGGTCGAGCGCTTCGAGCAGGCCGCGGTGACCCGATTCAGCCGAGACGTGGGCGGCGATCGTATGAGCAAGGCCTGTGGAGTGCAGCTTTGCCAAAGGTGCTGCGGCTGCGGTGCAGACGAAGCCGTCAAGCAGCACCGGTATGCCCATGTGACGGGCGGCAAGCGTGGCGCCGAAGATGGCGGCGAGTTCGCGGCCGCCGAGCGCCGCGGCAACCCCCAGGGGGTCGGCAAGAATGGCGGCGTGGCGCTTCAAGCCCGATTCGATGGCAACCACCTTGCGCTCGAGGCCGGCATCGTCGACGCCGGTGCCGCGTCCGGTCCATTTTTCGGCATCGCCGCCGAACAGCGCCGCCGAGATCGCGGCGGCCGGCGTGGTGTTGCCGATACCCATCTCGCCGAAGCAGACGAGATCGAGATCATCAGTCATCGCATCGTAGCCGGCCGAGACGGCGGCAAGAAATGCCTTGTCGTCCATCGCCGGCGTTTGCGTGAAATCGCCGGTCGGATGGTCGAGATCGAGCGGAATGACGTCGAGTTCGGCGCCCGCGATGCGGGCGAGCTGGTTGATGGCCGCACCGCCGCCGGCGAAATTCGCCACCATCTGCACCGTGACTTCCGAAGGATAAGCCGACACGCCTTGCGCGGTAACGCCGTGGTTGCCGGCGAAGACGAAAACTTTCACCCGCTCGAGCCTAGGCATGTCGCGGCCCTGCCAGCGCGCCAGCCACGCGGCGATGGACTCAAGCCGGCCGAGGCTGCCCTGCGGCTTGGTCAACGTGTCCTGGCGGCGAGCGACCGCGCTCGCGGCGGCGTCATCGCCATCAGGCAGGTCGAGGCAAGCAGCGCGCAGTTCATCTAGGGATTTGAAAGCCATGGAAGGAAATTCTCCGAAACAGAGTCAGGAAAGGGCTACGGAAGCGACGAGCAGCACCGCGATTTCGCTCACCTGTTGCATAGCGCCGATCGTGTCGCCGGTCTGGCCACCGATCTGGTTGAGGCAAAGCGCGTGGAAGGCGGCAAACAGCAGTCCGAGCAGGATAAGCGCCGCGATGGCGCCGCCAAGCCCGAGCAGGAGGAGCGGGATGGCGCCGAGCACGGCGCCGGCGAGGGCAATTTCCCGCGAGACGGTGCCGGCGCCGGCCGAGAGGCCATCGTCGCGCGCCGGGGGCAAGAGATGCATGAAGGTGCCGAATACGCCGCGCGAGGCCGCATGGGCGGCCAGGAGCGCGAAGAGAGCTTGTGTGGGATCGACGAATTCCGACAGCGCGCTCCAGCGGATGAGCAGCGACAGCGCCAGCGCCATGGCGCCGTAGGCGCCGATTCGGCTGTCGCGCATGATCTCCAGCTTTCGACCGCGCGTGTTGCCGCCGCCAAAACCGTCGGCGACATCGGACAGCCCGTCCTCGTGCAGGCAGCCGGTGGTGACCGCGGTTGCAACCAGGGCAAGGGCTGCCGCCGACCCGATGGCAAGGCCAAACCGTTCCGCCGTGGCAAAGACGATGGCGCCGATCAGGCCGACGACGAGGCCGGCGACCGGGGCGGCCCAGATCGCGGCGGCAAGGCTGCGGCCGCGAAAGTCGATGACGGGCAAGGGCAGCCTGGTGAAGAAGACCAGGCAGAGGGCAACATCGCTGGGGATTTGCCGGGGCGAAAGGGTGACCTTCGGGAACTTCATGCCTCAGCCCCTTGCGATGGCATGGAAGAAGGTGCCGCTGACTTGGCCGCGCCGGTAGCCCGAGGCGCCGATCGGATTGCCTTGCCCGTCTGCGAGGTCGGCCAGGGGCTCGTCATCGCCGGTCGCCGTCATCTGCGCATAGTGGAATTCGTGCCCACGGATCAACGCGCCCCGCGGGCCGAGCGGACAGTCGGCGCGCAGCCGTGCTTCGCGATAGCCGAGGTTCATCTTGCGCTTGGCGAAGCTGGTTGAATGGCCGAGCAGGCCGAGCATTTTGTGTGTTTCGCCAGATGCATCTTCCAGAGCTTCGCCAAGCACCATGAAGCCACCGCACTCACCATGGATGGGCTTCGTCCCGGCAAACCTTGCCATTCCTCTCCGAAAATTCGCAGCAGCGGCGAGACGGCCGGCGTGAAGCTCGGGATAACCGCCGGGCAGCCAGCAGACGTCGCAGCTGTCGTCGGGCGCCTCGTCCGCGAGCGGCGAGAACGGAACCATCTCCGCGCCGGCCTTGCGCCAGTAGGCCGCGACGTGCGGATAGAGGAAGGTGAAGGCGGTATCCTCGGCAAGTGCGACGCGCTGGCCGGGCGGCTGCAGCGCATCGTCGAAGCTGCCGGGCTCCGGGGCGAGAGGTGTTGCCAGCGCCATGACGGCGTCGAGGTCGAGCGACTTTTCCGCCATGTCGGCCAACCGGTCGAGATGCGCCATCAGGTCATCATATTCACCGGCCTGGACGAGGCCGAGATGGCGTTCGGGCAGGTTCAAGGTGGGATCGCGCAGGATGGCGCCGACGACCGGCAGGCCGATCGCCTCGATGGCGTCGCCGGACAGCCGGCGGTGGCGCTCGCTGCCCAGCCGGTTGAGCACGACGCCCGCCATGCGAACCTCCGGATCATAGGTGGCGAACCCCTTGGCGACGGCCGCCGCCGTGGTCGACTGGCCGGAAACGTCCAGCACCAGCAGCACCGGCAGGCCGTAGAGCCGCGCGAGATCGGCCGCCGAACCGCTGCGGCCCGGCGCGGCCGGAATGCCGTCGAACAGGCCCATGGCGCTTTCGAGGATGACAAAATCGGCGTCGTCGGCGGCATTTACGGCCAGTGCGTTGAGCAGCGACGGCGACATCGCCCAGCTGTCAAGATTGACGCCGGACAGGCCGGTGGCGGCGGTGTGGAAGCCGGGATCGATGTAATCGGGGCCGGACTTGGCGCCGCGTACTTTCAGGCCGCGCCGGGTGAGTGCGCGTAAAATACCGATGGTGACGCTGGTCTTGCCCGAGCCGGAGCGCGGCGCGCCGATGATGATCGCGCGGGCGCTCACGACGCACCCGCCAGCGCCGCGCGCATGGCGACGATGCCGCCGACGACGATCAGCGCCGGTGCGGACAGGCCGGCGGCGGCGGCTTCCTCGGCGATGGTGGCCAGCGTGGCGACGACGATGCGCTCCTGCGGCGTCGTCGCGGCGACGATCACCGCCGCCGGCGTCGATGGCGCCAGCCCGCCGTCGAGCAATGCGGCCGATATCACAGGCAGATTGGCCATGCCCATGTAGACCACGACAGGCTGGCCGGTGCGCGCGATCGCGGCCCAGTCGAGATCGTCATCGGTGCCGGCGGCATGGCCGGTCGCCAGGATTACCGCCTTGTTGATGCCGCGCATGGTCGCGGGGATGCCGGTGGCGGCCAGCGCGCTGAGGCCCGAGGTGAGGCCGGGCAGGACGCGGAACGGGATGTTTTCCCGCGCCAGCGCCAGCGCCTCTTCGCCGCCACGGCCGAAAATATAGGGGTCGCCGCCCTTCAGCCTGACGACGCGGCGGCCCTGGCGCGCCAGCCGGACCAGCAGGGCGGTTATGTCGTCCTGTTTCATCGAGGGTTTTCCGCCGCGCTTGCCGGCAAAGAAAAGGTCGGCGTTTTCGGCAACCGCGACGACGTCCGGGGAGACCAGCGCATCGTAGACCAGCGCATCCGCCTCACTCAGCGCCGCCAGCACTTCCAGCGTCAGGCAGCCGGGATCGCCGGGGCCGGCGCCGGCGAGCCAGACATGGCCGGGCTCAAGCGTCCGCGGCTTGAAGTTCAGCCGGGCAAGCGCCTGTTGGAGCGCGGCGTTCTCGCCCTTATTTTTGGTGCTGTCGCTCACAATCCGTCCCGTCCGCGAAAACGCCGCTGGTAATGCGCGTCGTACAATGAACTCTCGCCAAAGCCTTCCGCCGCCAGCGAGCGGCCGACGAAGATGATGGCCGTACGCTCCATCGGGTCGGCGGCCAGTTGTGCCTCGATGGTTTCCAGCGTGCCGGTCAGCACGCGCTCGTCCGGCCAGGAGGCACGGAAGACGACCGCCACCGGGCAATCGCGGCCATAGAGCGGCGTCAGCTCGGCGACGATGCGATCGATGGCGTGGATGGCAAGATGAATGGCAAGCGTGGCGCCGGTGCGGCCGAAGCCGGCCAGCGTTTCGCCAGGCGGCATTTTTGAAGCGCGGCCGGAGACGCGGGTCAGCACCAGGCTCTGGGCGACTTCGGGAATGGTCAGCTCGCGCCGCAGAGCAGCCGCCGCGGCAGCGAAAGAGGGAACGCCCGGCGTCAGCGTGTAGGGAATGCCGTGCCTTTCCAGCCGGCGGATCTGTTCGGCAACCGCGCTCCATACCGACAGGTCACCGGAATGCAGCCGCGCGACATCATGGCCGGCCTTGTGGGCGGCCAGATATTCGGCCTCGATCTCCTCGAGCGACATCGGCGCGGTGTCGATCAGCTTCGTTCCCGGGGCGCAATGCTGCAGCAATTCGGGCGCCACGATCGAGCCGGCATGGAGGCAGACCGGGCAGCTTGCCAGCAGCCGCGCGCCGCGCAGGGTAATGAGGTCGGCGGCGCCCGGACCGGCGCCGATGAAATGCACGGTCATGCCGCGTCTCCGCTGATGGCGATGGCGCAGGTGACCGGGCCGAGCACGATGCGTGGTCCCAGCAGCCTGGCGCCTTCGCCGGCGACGGCCAGCGCCGATGCTTCGGAAACCGACGGTGTGCCGGCCAGATCCTGCGAGAGGCTGGAGTTGCTGAGCGCCTTCGTCGACGCTGCTTTAAGCGCTGCCTCATCGACAACGATGACGGGAAGGTTGAGTGTGCGACCTGCGGCAGCGATCGCCTGTTCATCTTTCTTGAGCATGGCGGTGGCGAGCGACGAGAGCGCCGTCATCGCCAGCCCGTGCGCTTCGAGCGTGGTTTCTATCGCGGCAAGCACGTCCTCGACGCTCACGCCCTTTCGGCTGCCGATGCCCGCGACCATCATGGCTTGATCCAACTCCATTGGGTAACCGGCATCGCCGGCCGCCAGGCCTGCATCGAACCGACAGGCGCGGCGCGGGATATGGCGATGCGGGTGAGATCGCCCCCGAGCTCGGTATGACGGGCAAGAAGCAGCATCTCCATTTCCAGCGTCACGGCATTGGCAACGAGGCGGCCGCCGGCGCGCAGCGCCTTGATGGCGGCGGCCAGCACGCCGGCGTCGCTGCCGCCGCCGCCAATGAAAATCGCATCTGGCGTATCGAGCCTTGCAAGCGCCTTGGGTGCGCTGCCTTCGACCACGATGAGGCCGGGAACGCCACAGGCAGCAGCGTTGTGGCTGATGCGGGCGGCGCGGATCGGGTCGGCTTCGATGGCAACAGTGCGCATCGAAGGGTGGGTGAGCATCCATTCGATGCCGATGGAACCGGAGCCGGCGCCAATATCCCACAGCAGTTCGCCGCGCCTCGGCGCCAGCGCCGACAGCGTGATGGCGCGGATGTCATGTTTGGTGATCTGGCCGTCATGGTCGAACAGATGATCGGCGAGGCCTGATGTCAAAGGCAGGATACGCGCATCCGGACCAGATTGAATTTCGAGCGCCAGTACATTGAGCGGATTGATGTTTTCGAGGTTGAACGCATCGGCGCGGGCCGAGCGCAGGTTCTCCTTTGGCCCGCCAAGCGCCTCCAGAACCGTCAGCCGCGAGGCGCCGAAATCAAGCTCGGTGAGCAGGCGGGCGATCGCCGCCGGTGCATCGCCGTCGGATGTCAGGGCCAGGATGCGTGCGTTGGGTTGCAGCAATGGACGAATCAGGTCGACGGGGCGGCCATGCAGCGAGACGGTTTCGATGTCCTGCAGCGCCCAGCCAAGGCGAGCGGCCGCCAGCGAAATGGCCGACGGCGCGGGAATGACATGCATCTCCCTAGGCTTGACCTTGCGGGCCAGGGTGACGCCGACGCCGTGGAAAAAGGGATCGCCGGAGGCAAGGACGCAAACGCGCTTGCCGGCGAGCGCCAGCACGTCGTGCATCTCGGCATCGAAGGGAACCGGCCATGGGCGCGGATCGCCCTTGGCGAATGATGAAACGAGCGCAAGGTGCCGCTTGCCACCGAAGATGATTTCCGCATCGGCAATCCGCTGCTTGGCCTCGTCGCCGAGACCCGCTAAACCGTCCTCGCCGATGCCGACGATGGTGAGCCATTTCTGGTTGAGCTTGGCGCCGCGCGGACCCTTAGCAGGCATGATGACCCACCGCATTCTGATCCTCGGCGGAACCACCGAAGCCCGGCAACTGGCTGGAAAACTGGCAGCCGGTCACTCGGTGATGCTGTCGCTGGCGGGCCGCACCGAAAGCCCGGTGGCGCAGGGCGTGCCGGTACGCAGTGGAGGGTTTGGTGGCGCCGATGGTCTGGCCGTCTATCTCAAGGAGACAAGCATCGAGCTGCTGATCGACGCCACGCATCCCTACGCGGCGCGAATTTCCGCCAATGCCGCGCAGGCCGCGCGCATGGCCGGGGTGCCGATCGTCGCTCTGCGCCGTCCCGGCTGGGAGCCTGTCGAGGGCGATCGCTGGACGCAGGTCGATACGACAGGCGATGCCGTGCAGGCGCTTGGACCGGCGCCGCGCCGTGTATTCCTGGCTCTCGGCCGGCAGGAGGTCGCGGCTTTCGAAGCCGCGCCCCAGCACCACTATCTCATCCGCAGCGTCGATCCGGTCGAGCCGAAGCTGGCAGTGCCCGATGCCACCTATCTCCTGGCGCGCGGGCCGTTTCGCGAGGCGGAGGAACGCACGCTGCTCCAGCGGCACGGTATCGACATCGTTGTATCCAAGGACAGCGGCGGCACGGCGACTTATGGCAAGATCGCCGCGGCGCGGGCGCTTGGCCTCGACGTCGTCATGGTGCACAGGCCTGCGCTGCCGGAGGTTCCTTCGGCTGCGACCGTCGACCAGCTTGCCGACATGGTCGATCATCTTGTCGAGCCTGCCGCGGAGCGCGGCGTGTAGACCAGCGCCGGCCTGTTACCGCGCCTGATGATCCGGGTTTCCGGCGAACCGATGATGATGCAGGTTGCCATGTCCGCCTTGTCGGCATCGGCATCCGCCAGCAGGAACACCTCGATGCGCTCATCGGGCCGGCCTGCGGCGCGGCCGAAGATGACGGGCGTGGTGCCCGGCAGAATGGCCTTCAGACATTCGAAGGCGCGGCCAAGCTGCCAGGGGCGCGCCTTGCTGATCGGATTGTAAAGCGCGATGACGAAGCCGGCGCCGGCGGCCGCCAGCAGGCGCAGTTCGATCAGGTCCCATGGCTTCAGATTGTCGGACAGCGAGATGGCGCAGAAATCATGGCCGAGCGGTGCCCCGATGCGGGCAGCGACAGCGAGCATGGCGGTGACGCCAGGCACGATTGCGAGGTCGATCGCGCGCCATTCGGAGGGGCCGGCTTCGATCGCCTCGCAGACGGCCGCCGCCATGGCGAAGACGCCTGGATCGCCCCCGGAGACGACGGCGACATTGTGACCTTCGGCCGCCTTCGCCAGCGCCTCGTTGGAGCGGGCAAGCTCTTCGCGATTGTCGGAGGCGATGCGGGTCTGGTCCGGGCGCAATTCCAGCCGGTCGAGATAGGGCTTGTAGCCGTAGAAGAAGCTTGCCTCGGCGACGGCGTGGCTCGCCTGCGGCGTCACCTGATCGGCGTTGCCGGGTCCGAGCCCGATGACCGTGAGGCGGCCGCTCATGCGCCACCCGCCGACGCGACAGGGCGTCCGGACCAGCCGGCAACGAGCACAATGGCGAAATAGGGCGCCTTGTCGTCCGGCTTGTCGGTGAGCCGCATCGAGACGCTGCCCGGCATGGTGCCGCGCTCGACATAGACGGCGCGTGTCAGCTTGCCGGTGGCCTCCAGCGCCCGCCGGATTTTGGGCAGGTTGCGGCCGACCTTCATGATGACGGCGGCATCGGTGTCGGCGAGGCGCCGGGTCAGTTCGAACTCGCTCATCGTGCCCGGCAGCACGGTCAGCACGTCGTCGCCCTGAACGATCGGCAGGCCGGTCGCCGACCAGCAGCCCGACATGGCGGTAACGCCGGCAATGACCTCGGTCGGAAAACGATGGGCGAGGCGCACATGCAGATGCATGTAGGAGCCATAGAAGAGCGGATCGCCTTCCGACAGCACGGCGACCATCCTACCGGCATCCAGATGACCGGCAACGGTCTCGGCGGACTCCTCGTAGAAGGCCGATATCTGCGCGCGGTAATCGTCGTGATCCTTGTCGATCTCCGTGGTCACGGGATAGAGCAACGGCAGTTCCAGCATGTCGGGCCGGAAGCGCGTTTCGACGATGGCGCGCGCATTGCTGTTGTTGCCGCGCTTGGCGAAATACGCCACCACATCGGCCTCGGCCAGCGCACGCGCGGCCTTCAGCGTCAACAGTTCCGGGTCGCCGGGACCGGTACCGACGCCGACCAGGCGGCCCCTCGAGCCGGTTTTGGGGAGCGCGTTCACAGGCCGGGCCTCGCGAGGGAGTTGAGGGCTGCCGCGGTCATGGCGCTGCCGCCAAGCCTGCCGCGCACGATTGCATAGGGTACGCCGTAGGAATTCTGCGCCAGCGCGTCCTTCGATTCGGCGGCACCGACGAAGCCCACCGGCATGCCGATGATGGCGGCCGGTTTCGGCGCACCGTCGCGCAGCTTCTCCAGGAGATAGAAGAGTGCGGTCGGCGCGTTGCCGATGGCCACCACCGAACCGGCGATGCGCTCGCCCCACAGGTCGATCGCGGCGGCGGAACGTGTGTTGCCGATCGTCCTGGCGATTTCATGCGTGCGCGGGTCGCGCAAGGTGCAGATCACCTCGTTGCCGGCAGGCAGGCGGGCGCGGGTGACGCCGTGCGAGACCATTTCGGCGTCGCAGAAGATCGGCGCGCCGGCGGCAAGCGCGGCCCGTGCGGCGGAAACGAAATCGCTGGAGAAGACAAAATTCTTGGCGGCTTCCACTTGGCCGCAGGCATGGATCATGCGGACCGCGACATCGGCCTCTGCTTCGGAAAAGCGCGCGAGATCAGCCTCGGCGCGGATGATGGCAAAGGAGCGTTCGTAGATCGCCGTGCCGTCGTGGATGTAGTCGTAGGCGACCATTGTCATTCCTGTCGATAAGCCTCTGCGATGTCGGCCGGCCCCAGCCTCGTCAGGCAGGCGGCGGCGGTCTCGCCCTGATAGCGTGCGCTGCGGATTGCCGCCGCGACGCGGCCGATGCCGCGCGCGGCGTCATAGCCCGGCCTGTAACCGGCAGGAAGGGCCTTTGCCGTCGCGTTCACGACAAGTCCGGCTCCATTTTCGCCGCCGACCACGGTCAGCGCCGCTGGGCCGGGATGCGCGCAACCCTTGGCGCAGCCAGAAACATGCAAGGTGAAGTCAAGACTATCGGCGTTTTCGGTGGCGATCGCCTCGGCAATGTCGCGCGTGGCGATGCGACCCGAGGCGCAAGCCGGCGCGCCGGGACAAGCAGCGATGCGCGTGCGCGGGTCGGTGGGGGCGGTGACGAAGCCGAGGGTGGCGGCTGTTTGCTGGAGGGAAGGATTGGCGGCTGGTGGCTGGCCGAGGAAGAGCAGGGCGCGGCCCGGGGCGAGGCGGATTTCTGACGTGCCGAGAGTGACGGCGCTTTGAGCGAGGGCGATGAGCCTTTCGGTGGGCATGCTGCCGTAGGGGAGACCGATGCCGAGAGTGGGGACGTCGCCGGCTAAGGGGAAAAGGCCGATAGGTTTGCGCGAGGCGCCCCCCTCTGTCCTGCCGGACATCTCCCCCTCAAGGGGGGAGATTACGTGGTCACCGACGGTTTCGCCAATTTCCGGTGCTGCTAAAGAAAAGCCGACGTCGAAGCCGCCGATCTCCCCCCTCGAGGGGGAGATGTCCGGCAGGACAGAGGGGGGCGCCTCGCGCAAACTTGTCAGGCATAGCCAACCCGCCAGAGACACCAACTGCCGCTCCGACAAATCCCTTGCGTGAGCATCGCGGCCTTTCTCGGCGATCATCCTTAGAGCCGCGACGGCTATATCACGAGCCACACCTTCATCAGCAACCGCGAGCAGCCTTGCATTCCGCCCGTCACCGGCAACCGACACCCGCCAGCGGATTCCCGCCTCGGTGCTCGCCGCCTTCAGCCGCACGTCGGCCGTCACAGCATCCATCGTCAGTTGCCCGCCACCGTCGACAACGACCGAAACCTTCGGCCCGAGCCGCTGCGTCAGCCCGGCGTCCTCGACCGCTTCCCTGATCCGATCAGCCAGCGGCCTGGGGTCGGCGATCTCCTGCGGATCGATGCCGGCCAGTGGTCCGGTCTCCACTGGTACGCCAGTGCGGACCACAATGCCCAGCGCATCGACTTCCTTCGCCAGCAGGGTTGCACTTTGCGTGGTCAATCCGCGTATTTGCAAGCTGCCGCGCGCTGTCACTTCCATGATGCCGTTGCCGTGCCGCAGGGCGGATTCTGCCAGCCCGATCAGAAGCTTCGGCGACAATCCGCCAGAAGATGGGCCTCCGGCGACCGGGTTGAGCCGCACCAGCAGGCCGTCGCCGGTCTGCATCGGCGCCGAAAGGGCCGGGCAGGCGCCGCGTCGGGAGTAGGCGTTCATGCCGCCAACTCCCGTGCCTCGGCAATCAGTGCCGCGAGGTCGTCGTCGATCGAATTGCGCAAGGGATGCCAGAGGCCCCGCCGTCGCGCCGACAGGAGGCGTTCGGCAATGGCTTTCGCGGCGGCCGGGTTTTCGCGCAGGATGAAGGCGCGGACGTCCGCGTCGCCGAGATAGGCATCGTGCACGGCCTCTATCAGCGCGTCCGGTATCGCCTGCGTGGTTTCGGCGAAGCCAACCAGCCGGTCGACCGTTTCGGCGAATTCCGAGGCGCCGCGCGGGCCGTGGCGCATCTGGCCCGCTATGAAGCGGGCGTTGACGGCGCGGGCGCGCACGACGCGCGTCACGGCCTCACTAAGTGAACGCGGCTTCGGCCTCTGCGGATCGGTCGTGTCGAGCACGATGACGTCGGCATTCCTGCCAAGCGCTGCAAGGGCGGCCGAGAAGCCGCCGATGAAAGCGACATCGGCCGAGCCTTCGAGGATGTCGCGGCCGGGATCGTCGCCGGTGTGGACGAGAAGATCGGCTTCGGCGATGCGGTTCTCGAATGCGCCGGGCGCGGCGATCCCCTCACCGCCGGCGCCGCCATAGGCATGCGACGTGGCATCGAGATAGGCGCGGCCGATTTCCTCGCGCGCCGCCCAGTCGCCGCTCGACAGGATTTCCTCGACGCCAGCGCCGTAAGTGCCAGGCGAGGTGCCAAAGATGCGCGGGCTGATCTTGCCCTCGGCGCGGGTCCTTGCGGCGAGCGGATTTTCCGAATCGTCCTCGTCGCGCGCGGCAACGGCGTTGGCAGCGGCATCGATCAGCGCGATCTGGGTCGGGAACATGTCGCGGAACAGGCCCGATATGCGCCAGGTGACGTCGACGCGCGGGTGGCCAAGCGCTGCCGGCGCCAACACCTCGATGCCGGTGACGCGGCCTGTGGCGGCATCCCATTGCGGGCGGCAGCCCATCAGCGAAAGCCCCTGCGCGATCTCCTCGCCGCCGGTGCGCAAAGACGCCGAACCCCAGAGGTCGATGATCAGCGAGCGCGGCCAGTCGCCATGCGATTGCATATAGGCGCGCACCACTTCCTCGGCGGCAGCCTTGCCGATGTCGTAAGCCGTCGGCGTCGGCATGGCGCGCGGGTCCGACGTGAACAGGTTGCGGCCGGTGGGCAGAACGTCGGAACGCCCGCGCGCGGGCGCGCCGGCCGGGCCCGCGGTGACATGACGACCGTCGAGCGCGGCAAGAAGGGCGGCCTTTTCGGCCTCGGCGCTTTGCCGGCGCATAAGGTCGGGCTCTTCGTCGGGCGCGCGGCCGTAGACATGCAGCCCATCCTTGATAGCGAAATCCTTCAGGTCGCAGAGCCAGGCATCGATGCGGCGCAGGGCCTCGTCCGGCGCGTCGGTGCGGGCAACGCCGGCCTCCGCGGCGAGGCCCGTCGTCTGCGCGGTTTCGACGATCAGACTGGCCAGACGGTCGCGGCGGCGGCGGTCGAGACCGTCAGCCTGGGCGTATTCGTCGACCAGCCGTTCGAGCCTGTGCTGGTTCTTGTCCAATCCGGCGCCGGTGAGCGGCGGCGGCAGATGGCCGAGCGTGACGGCGGCGATCCGCCGCTTCGCCTGCGCCGCCTCGCCGGGATTGGAGACGATAAAGGGATAGATGACGGGCAGGGGACCGGTGACGATCTCGGGGAAGCAGCTTTGCGAAAGCGCAACCGTCTTGCCCGGCAGCCATTCCAGCGTGCCATGCGCGCCAACATGGATGAGCGCATGGACGCCGAGCAATTTGCGCAGCCACAGGCCGAAGGCGAGCAATGCATGGCGCGGCGGCAGCGTCGGGTCGTGATAGTCGGCGCGGCGGTCGGCCGAGCGGCCGCGATCGGGGGCGAGGGCCACGGTGATGTTGCCGAAGGTCGCGGCGCGGAAGGGGAATTTGGCGGCGGGCAGCGCTTGAACACCCCCCTCTGTCCTGCCGGACATCTCCCCCGCAAGGGGGGAGATTGGCAGTTTAGACGCTGGAGCTACTCTTGCAACGTTGGAGATTGGCGAAGACAGAGATGACGGCGTAATCTCCCCCCTTGCGGGGGAGATGTCCGGCAGGACAGAGGGGGGTGCCTCGCGCAAACCTGTCTCGCCTTCGGCTTTGCCCCAAGCTGCTTCTACGGCAGCAATTGCTGCGCCCGGCAATTCCGTTGAGAAGGCAAGGTACTCATCCAACTCCAACCCAGCCTTGCTGCGCTCCAGCGCATCCAGCAACGCACGCGACGTTTGGGGAATTCCCTCAACTACATAGCCCTGTTCCTGGAGGTCGTGCAGCATCGCCAGCACGCTGGATGGCACATCCAACCCGACCGCATAGCCGGTGCGGCCGGGAGCGCTCGGGTAATCGGGGATCAGAATGGCGACCTTGCGCTCGGCGCGCGGCGTTTCCCGAAGCCTGATGAAGGCCGCGACCCGGTCCGCCACCTGTTCGACGCGATCGGGCTCCGGCCGGTTGGCAAAGGCGCGGTGGCCGAGCGCCGGGTCGGTCTCGCTTTCGCCCTTGAACGAAACGGCGCCGGCGAGGATGCGGCCGTCCAGTTCGGGCAGAACGACATGCATGGCGAGGTCGGCGGGGGCCAGCCCGCGCTGGTTCTTCTCCCATACGTCGCGGCGGGTGGTGGCGACGATGACCTGGAAGACGGGAACGCCGGCGCGGTCGAACAGGGTTTCGACGCCGGGTTCGGCGCCGGACGCGAAAGCGGTCGCGGTGATGATGGCGGCGGGCTTGGGCTGGGCAATCGCGGTTTCAACAAAAGCCAGAGATTCCGGGTCTTTCAGGCTGGAGACAAAGATCGGCACCGGCAGCATGCCGCGCTGCCGTAGCGCCTCGAAAAGCGCGTCGATGGGCGCGACATCGGCGGCGAGCAGCATCGAGCGGTAGAAGAGGATGGGAATCACGGGTGGGTTGACGTTGCCGGCGTCGAGTTCCGTCACACCCCCCTCTGTCCTACCGGACATCTCCCCCGCAAGGGGGGAGATTGCTCTTTCATCGACGATTTCGCCTATCGCGGATGGTCGAGATAAATCCCTGTCCAAGGGGACAGAAGAGGAGCCGGCCTTGATGACAGCCGATCTCCCCCCTTGCGGGGGAGATGTCCTGCCGGACAGAGGGGGGTGTGAAGGATCGTCAACATTCGATAAGTCCGGCTTCTCCACGACTCCGCGCCCCGGCTCATAAAACCCGGCTTTCGGCACGCTTACCGGCTCGGCAATCTCGCCATCAGACCCCGCCAACCGCGCCAGCCTGCGCACCAGCGCGCTCATATTGGCCGGGCCGCCCTGGCGGAAATAATTGAGCAGCCCGTCCAGTTCCTCGCGCGGCAGCGTCGAGGCTTCGATCAGCCTGATATCCTCGTCGTGGCTTTCACCGGGAAGTAGTGCCAGCTTTATGCCACGCTCACGGGCAACCACGGCCAACTGGTCGCAGCCGTAGCGCCACCACTCGTAACCGCCGAGAATACGCACCAGAATGACTTTGGCGTGACGGGCGACGCTGTCGATCCAGAGGTCGACGGACATGGGGTGGCGCAGGTCGCGCAGCGCGGCCAGCCGCATCGTGGGCAGCCGATCGGCGTCGCCTTTCCAGGCCGCTGCCAGTCCGGCCAGGTCGCTGTCCGTGAAGGACAGCGCCACCATTTCCGCCGGCGTCTGCCGCAGATCGACCGGCTCGGCGAGATCGTCGAGCGAGGCGGATGTGGTGGTGAGGATGTGCATCGCGGTCGGTGTTGCCTCAGCCGGCGAGGATATGCTCGATCGCCGGGCGGTTCAGCCCCTTGAGGCCGATGACGACCAGGCGCGAGCGGCGGTCGTCGTCAGCCGTCCAGGCGCGGTCATAATAATGATTGACGCGCGGACCAACGGCCTGGAGCAAAAGCCGCATCGGCTTGCCGCCGACCTCGACGAAGCCTTTCACCCGCAGCACGTTCTCCTGTTCGGCGGCGGTCGCGACGCGCTTTGCCAGGTCGTCCGGGTTGGCGATCGAGGGGATGTCGACGATGAACGTATCGAAGTCGTCGTGCTCGTGGTCGAAGGCGCCGTCATGATGGGACTTGCGGTTCTCGATGTCGTCCTCGACGGCGAGGCCTAGCCCGAGCAGCACGGACGGATCGACCTTGCCATGAGCCGTCGGCACGACCTTCACGGCGCGGGCGGAGTGTTCGCCAATGATGGCGTTGGCGCGAGCCGAACCTGCGGCATCCATCAGGTCGCTCTTCGACAGGATGATGAGGTCGGCGCAGGCGATCTGGTCCTCGAACACCTCCTCGACGGGGTCGTCGTGGTCCAGTGTCTGGTCCTGCGCGCGTTGCGCCTGCAGGGCGTCCATGTCGTTGGCGACGCGCCCCTCGGCCAATGCCGGACCGTCGACCACGGCGATTACGCCGTCGACTGTCACCCGGCTCTTCACTGTCGGCCACTGGAAGGCCTGGACCAGCGGCTTGGGCAGAGCCAAGCCTGAGGTCTCGATCAGGATGTGGTCGACCTTCGGCGTCAGCGACAGGATCTGGTCGAGCGCCGGGACGAAATCGTCGGCGACGGTGCAGCAGATGCAGCCATTGGCCAGTTCGACGATGTTTTCCTCCGGGCAGGTGTCGATGCCGCAGCCCTTGAGGATCTCGCCGTCGATTCCGATGTCGCCGAATTCGTTGACGATGATGGCGATCCGCTTGCCGCCCGCGTTCTCCAGGAGATGGCGGACCAGCGTGGTCTTGCCGGCACCCAGGAAGCCGGTGACCACGGTACAGGGGACGCGGGAGAGAGTGGCGGCGGAAACTGCGGCGGTCATGATCAGTCCTTCAGCATGTCGAGGGGAGGAATGCGGGCGACGAGGCCGCGCTTGAGGGAATCCGGGCGACCACGCCACGGAATGAGGCCGTTGGTCGAAGCGGCGAAGAGTTTCGCGCCGGTGACGAGATCGGCGCCGCTGGCGATGTTCAGGTCGCCGAAGACATAACTCCAGCAGCCGTCGCGAAGAATCGCGGCACTGAGACGGCGCTTGCAGTTGCCGAGGCATTCGACGGTGCGGACACGGACATTGTCGGCCGTTGCGGCTTGGCGCGTATCTTGAGCCAAAACTTCGCCGGCGCGGGGATGGGCATCGGAACCGGTCTCGTCGCGGCAGGAAGCGCAGATGATGACAGTGACGCCGGCCAAGGCGTCGCTATCGCCAGACAAGTCGCTATCGCCAGACAAAATGTCCGCTGTTTCAGCCGGGAAACTGCTGTCGCGTTCCAAATCGGGCTCCTTGCCCGGAAAACCCGCCGGGCGATCGGATTCTTATGTCTCAGACGGCAGGTCTCCTGGCTCGCGGGTCATCGCCTTCGTGCCGCCTTCCCGGGACCGTCCCAGTGGTTTTCGGCCTTGGCTCGTCGCTTACAGTTGCGGGGACAGCCGCGGATTTGAAATCGAGATTTCGCACCGCATTCCCTCTTGGCTCCTCCCTTTGCCGAGAGGAGACCGTCTGGAATGGATTTAGGCTCTTGCAGGCGGCGGTGTCAACGCGCGTCTACGACACGGCAATGTCGGCGAGCGGCTGCCCAAGGTCGCCGGCGGGCGTAACCTCGATCCGTTCGAGGCCGAGCCAGCCCTGCATCTGCGTCAATTCCTGGAAGAGTTGCGCGGCGGTTTCAGGCGGCGCGCCGGGCTCGGCATAGGCCGCGTGGACGCGTAGCACGCTGGCCGGCCGGTCGGCCTTGAGGTCGACGCGCGCCACGATCCTGTCGCCGAGCAGGAACGGCAGGACGTAATAGCCGTATTGCCGTTTTTCGGCAGGGGTGTAGATTTCTATGCGGTAGTGGAAATCGAACAGCCGCTCCGTGCGCGAGCGCTCGAAAACGACCGGATCGAACGGCGCCAGCAAGGCGCGGGCCTCGATTTTTCGTGGAATACGGGCCTCCTTATGGAGGTAAGCCGGTTTGTTCCAGCCCTCGACACGCACCGGCACCAGCTCGCCTGTTTCAACCAGCTCCTCCAGCCGGCCCTTCATGTCGGCCGGCGACAGGCGGAAATAGTCGCGCAGGTCGCTTGCTGTCGCGACGCCATGAGCGCGGGCGGATATCCGCAGCAATTCCCGATGCGCGTCCTCGGCTGACGGCACCGGCAGATCGAGGATCGCCTGCGGCAGCACGCGCTCGGGCAGATCGTAGAAGCGTTCGAAGCCACGGCGGTGCGCGGTGGTGATGCGTCCTGCCCAGAACAGCCATTCGAAGGCATGCTTGGCGTGGCTCCAGCCCCACCAGCCGCCGGACCCTTTCTGGCCTTCGAGCGCGGAGGCGGCGATCGGGCCGCGCTCCGCGACCTCGCGGTAGATCTCTTCGATATAGGCGGCGTGCTCGCGGCCCCATTTGGCGAGACCCAGATACATTTCATCGCCACGCTCCGCGCGCTGCATGCGCCAACGCATCAGGGGATAGGTCTCGACCGGCAGGAAGGAAGCCTCGTGCGCCCAGTATTCGAAAACCGTGCGCTTGCGCGTGACGGCGGCGTTGTCGAGCAAGGCGAACGGGTAGGGACCAAGGCGCGAATAGAGCGGCATGTAGTGAGCGCGCACCACCGCGCTGACGGAATCGATCTGCAGCAGGCCGGTACGTGAGAGCACGCGGGCGAAGTGGCGTCGGTCGGGCGTGCCGGCGGGGCGGGGATCAGTGAACCCTTGGGCGGCGAGCGCGATACGCCGGGCCGTGGCAAGCGAGATCTTTTCCTTCATTCGGATGCGACTCTGATGGCTTGTTGAGCGTCGTTCGGACAGTTGATTCCGGCCATGCTAGCAGGGTTTTGGCGGCAACTCTGTCAGGAGAGAAAAGTGGAGTAAAAAGCGAAGGAAATCAGACAGGAGCGGATCGGACCAGTTTCTTCCCTTATGCCGTCCAGGCCAGTGTTTTGAACAAGGTTTGACTTGCTTCGCCGGAAGCGCTGCGCTAACCCTCGCCGCGTTGCAGCAAAGGCCCCTTAAAACGGTTCAGCGGTTAAACTGTCACGCTTCCGAAATGGGGTCTGGTGCTGTAATCAAAATGGATTGGCGCCAACGGAAAGCCGCAGCATGAACGCACTTCTCAGTTCGTACCTGCCCATCGTCCTGTTTATCGCAGTGGCGGCGGCTGTCGGCGTCGCGCTTATCGTGGCGCCGTTCCTGGTGGCCTACCGCAATCCCGACCCGGAAAAGCTTTCCGCCTACGAATGCGGGTTCAACTCGTTCGATGACGCCCGTATGAAGTTCGACATCCGCTTCTACCTGGTGTCGATCCTGTTCATCATCTTCGACCTGGAAGTGGCCTTCCTGTTTCCGTGGGCGGTGTCGTTCTCGAAAATCGGCATGCTCGGTTTCTGGTCGATGATGGTGTTTTTGGCGGTGCTGACCATCGGCTTTGCCTATGAATGGAAAAAAGGAGCGCTCGAATGGGATTGAGCGACAGTTCCGGCACGCTCGTCGCGCCGAAGCCCAAGGGTCTGATCGATCCCAATACCGGCAGGCCGGTTGGGTCCGATGATCCGTTCTTCCTCGAAATCAACAACGAACTCGCCGACAAGGGCTTTCTCGTCACCTCGACCGAGGCGCTGATCACCTGGGCGCGCAGCGGCTCGCTGATGTTCATGACCTTCGGCCTCGCCTGCTGCGCCGTCGAGATGATCCACACCTCGATGCCGCGCTACGATTCGGAGCGGTTCGGTGTTGCTCCTCGCGCGTCTCCGCGCCAGTCCGACATCATGATCGTTGCCGGCACGCTGACCAACAAGATGGCTCCGGCGCTGCGCAAGGTCTACGACCAGATGCCGGAGCCGCGCTACGTCATCTCGATGGGCTCCTGCGCCAATGGCGGCGGCTATTATCACTATTCCTATTCGGTGGTGCGCGGCTGCGACCGCATCGTGCCGGTCGACATCTATGTGCCCGGCTGTCCGCCGAGCGCCGAAGCGCTGCTCTATGGCATTCTTCTGCTGCAGAAGAAGATCCGCCGCACCGGCACGATCGAACGGTAAATCCATGGCCGCATCCCTGAGCGAACTGTCGACCTATCTCGGCGAAAAATTGATTGGCCGCGTCAATGAAGCAGTGTTCGCCTATGGCGAACTCACCATCCATGTCGAACCGCGCGATCTGATCGAAGTGGTGACTTTCCTGCGCGACGATCCGCGCTGCCAATTCATCTCGGTCATCGATGTCTGCGGCGCCGATTATCCGTCACGGGCCAAGCGCTTCGACGTCGTCTATCACCTGTTGTCGCCGAAGCAGAACGTGCGTATCCGCATCAAGGTGCAGGCCGACGAGGAGACGATGGTGCCGTCGATCACCGGCGTCTATCCCGGCGCCGATTGGTTCGAGCGCGAGACCTACGATCTCTATGGCGTGCTGTTTTCGGGTCACCCCGATCTGCGGCGCATTCTCACCGATTACGGTTTCGACGGTCACCCGCTGCGCAAGGATTTCCCGCTGACCGGCTTCGTCGAGGTGCGTTACGACGACGAAGCTAAGCGCGTCATCTACGAGCCGGTGGAACTGAAGCAGGAATTCCGCAATTTCGATTTTCTGTCCCCATGGGAAGGCACCGATTACGTGCTGCCAGGGGATGAGAAGGCAAAGCAGTAATGGCCGAAACTTCCGTCCGCAATTTTAACATCAACTTCGGACCGCAACACCCTGCCGCGCATGGTGTTTTGAGATTGGTTCTGGAGTTGGACGGCGAAGTGGTCGATCGTGTCGATCCGCATATCGGGCTCTTGCATCGCGGCACCGAAAAGCTGATCGAGCACAAAACCTACCTGCAGGCAGTGCCTTATCTCGACCGGCTCGACTATTGCGCGCCGATGAACCAGGAGCATGCCTTCGCACTGGCCGCCGAGCGCCTGCTCGGCATCGAGGTGCCGAAGCGCGGTCAGCTGATCCGCGTGCTCTACTGCGAGATCGGCCGCATCATGTCGCACATCCTCAATGTGACGACGCAGGCGCTGGACGTCGGCGCGCTGACGCCGCCTCTGTGGGGCTTCGTCGAGCGCGAAAAGCTGATGGTGTTCTATGAGCGCGCCTCGGGTTCGCGCATGCATGCCGCCTATTTCCGTCCGGGCGGCGTTCACCAGGACCTGCCGCAGAAGCTGCTCGAGGACATCGGCAAGTGGATCGATCCGTTCCTGAAGTCGATCGACGACCTCGATCAGTTGCTGACCGGCAATCGCATCTTCAAGCAGCGTAATGTCGATATCGGCACGGTTTCGCTGGCCGACGCCTGGGCCTGGGGCTTTTCCGGCGTCATGGTGCGCGGCTCGGGCGCTGCCTGGGACCTGCGCAGATCGCAGCCCTATGAATGCTATTCGGAGCTCGATTTCGATATTCCGATCGGCAAGAACGGCGACTGTTTCGACCGCTACCTCGTGCGCATGGAAGAGATGCGCCAGTCGGCGAAGATCATGCGCCAGTGCATCGATCTCCTGCTCGGCAAGGAAAGCGCCGGGCCGGTGTCGAACCTCGACGGCAAGGTCGTGCCGCCGAAGCGCCAGGCGATGAAGCGCTCGATGGAAGCGCTGATCCACCACTTCAAGCTCTACACCGAGGGCTACCGCGTGCCGGCCGGCGAGGTCTATGCGGCGGTCGAGGCGCCCAAGGGCGAGTTCGGCGTCTATCTGGTCTCCGACGGCACCAACAAGCCTTATCGCTGCAAGCTGCGCGCGCCCGGTTTCGCGCATCTCCAGGCCATGGATTTCCTGTGCCGCGGTCACATGCTGGCCGACGTCACCGCCGTCCTCGGCTCCCTCGACATCGTGTTTGGTGAGGTCGATCGCTAAATGTCAGTCCGTCGTCTCGCAGAAGCCAGCGTCCAGCCAGCATCCTTCGCCTTCAACCGGGCGAACGCGGCCGCGGCCAAGCAATGGATCAAGAAGTACCCGAAGGGCCGGGAACAGTCTGCGATCATTCCACTGCTGATGCTGGCGCAGGAGCAGGAAGGCTGGGTCACCAAGGCGGCGATCGAGACGATTTCGGACATGCTCGGCATGCCGCGCATCCGCGGGCTCGAGGTCGCGACCTTCTACACGCAGTACCAGCTGAATCCTGTCGGCACGCGGGCGCACATCCAGGTTTGCGGCACCACGCCCTGCATGCTGCGTGGCTCGGAAGCGCTGATGGACGTGTGCCGCTCCAAGATCCACCATGACCAGTTCCACGCCAACGACAAGGGAACGCTGTCGTGGGAAGAGGTCGAATGCCTCGGCGCCTGCGTCAACGCGCCGATGGTCATGATCTTCAAGGACACGTTCGAAGACCTGACGCCGGAACGGCTGGCCGAAATCATAGATCTCTACGATGCGGGCAAGGGCGCCTCGGTGACGCCGGGGCCGCAGAACGGCCGCACCGGCTCGGAGCCGGCCGCCGGCCTCACGACGCTGAAAAGCGAGAAGGCGATCCTCAAGTCGACCCGTGACAGGGAGGCCAGGGAAGCCGCCAAGGCCGCCAAGGCGGCACCCGACGCGATCATCGCGGCGCCGGTGCCAACGCCGGCCGCCACCCCTGTCGCGCCGTCCAATGCCAGCAAGCCGAAAACCGATGCGGCTGAAACCAGCCCGGCGCTGAAAACGCCGTCGCCGGCCAAGGTCGCGTCGGCAACGGAAAAAGCGGCGAGCGTCGCGGCTCCCCGCCACTCGGCGACAAACGCCAACAAGGCGGCGCCCGAGGTCGAGAAAGTTTTGAAGCCGCGCAGCGGCCCCCTGAACAAGGCTGAGCCGGCTTCCGCGTTCAAGTCGCCGGAAACCAAGCTTCCCGCCAAAGCGGCCAAGCCTTCGTTGGAAGACACGAACCGGCCGGCCGGCATCGCCAGGCCGGCGCTGGTCGACGATCTCAAGCTGATCTCCGGCGTCGGCCCGAGGACCGAGAGCATCCTGCATTCGCTCGGCATCTTCACCTTCGCCCAGGTTGCGTCTTGGAAGAAGGCCGAACGGGAGTGGGTGGACAGCTATCTCTCCTTCCGCGGCCGCATCGAGCGAGACGACTGGGTCAAGCAGGCCAAGGCGCTCGCCAAGGGCGGCGTCGCCGAATATATCCGCGTCTTCGGCAAGAAGCCGGTCTGAGGGACGAACAATGCTTCAGGACAAAGACCGCATCTTCACCAACATCTACGGCCTCTTCGACAAGTCGCTGGCCGGCGCAATGGCGCGAGGCGCCTGGGACAACACGCCCGGCATCGTCGCCAAGGGGCGCGAGTGGATTGTCAACGAGATGAAGGCGTCGGGCCTGCGCGGCCGCGGCGGCGCCGGTTTCCCGACCGGCCTGAAATGGTCGTTCATGCCCAAGCAGAGCGATGGCCGGCCGAGTTATCTCGTCATCAATGCCGACGAATCCGAGCCCGGTACCTGCAAGGACCGCGACATTCTGCGCAACGATCCGCACACGCTGGTCGAAGGCGCCTTGCTCGCCGGCTTCGCCATGGGCGCGGTCGCGGCCTACATCTATGTGCGCGGCGAGTTCATCCGCGAGCGCGAGGCGCTGCAGCGTGCCATCGACGAGGCCTATGAGGCCAGGCTGATCGGCAAGGGCAACACTTCAGGCTACGATTTCGACGTCTATATGCACCATGGCGCCGGGGCTTATATCTGCGGCGAGGAGACGGCGCTGCTCGAAAGCCTCGAGGGAAAGAAGGGCCAGCCCAGGCTGAAGCCACCATTTCCGGCCAATGTCGGCCTTTATGGCTGCCCGACCACCGTCAACAACGTCGAATCGATCGCGGTGGCGCCGACGATCCTGCGCCGGGGCGCGGCCTGGTTCTCATCCTTCGGCCGGCCCAACAATGTCGGCACCAAGCTGTTCTGCGTCTCCGGCCACGTCAACAATCCGTGCACCGTCGAAGAGGCGATGTCGATCCCGTTCCGCGAGCTGATCGAGACGCATTGCGGCGGCATCCGTGGCGGCTGGGACAATCTTCTGGCGGTCATTCCTGGCGGCGCCTCGGTGCCGCTGGTGCCGGCCGAGCAGATCATCGATACGCCGATGGATTTCGACGCGCTGCGCGACCTCAAATCCGGCCTCGGCACGGCGGCCGTCATCGTCATGGACAAGTCGACCGATGTCGTCAAAGCCATCGCGCGGCTGTCCTACTTCTACAAGCATGAGAGCTGCGGCCAATGCACGCCGTGCCGTGAAGGCACCGGCTGGATGTGGCGGGTGATGGAACGGCTGGTGCGCGGCGAGGCGCAGAAGCGCGAGATCGATATGCTGCTCGACGTGACCAAGCAGGTCGAAGGCCACACGATCTGCGCGCTGGGCGACGCGGCCGCTTGGCCGATCCAGGGCCTGATGCGGCACTTCCGCGGCGAGGTGGAGCGGCGCATCGACGAGTTTTCGCGCAACGCGCACCGGGCCGAGCCGGTGTTGGTGGCGGCGGAATAGAGAAGCATTGAATGGGCGATAGCCCGGAGCGAGAAGAACGGGGCGGGGCGAACGAAGAAACGACCAGGAGAATTCTATGGCGCCGTATTCGACACCCCACCCGTTGATGCCCAATTTGGACCAGATCGAGAAGATGAACCAGGACCTGACCAGGATGATGCCGAAGGAGATGGCCGGCGCCGTCAACCTTCTGGCGCACCCTGTCGCGGGCGCGGCGGCGATGTCGGCTCTGGGACTTGGGCTCGCCAACCACGCTTTCGGCGTCTGGTTGGGCGCGCTGTCGGGCGCAGCCGAGGCGTCGCAACGCCTCATGCAGCCGCTCATCGAGGATTTCGAGGCGCGCGTCGAACAATTCGAGGATGCGAGCCTTTCATCCACCAGAGCGCGGGCGACGGCCAAGACCCTGATTGCGGAGGCGCAGTCCTTCGCGCAGGAAGTCACCGACATTGCCGCCAGGGAGGCCGCCACCACGGTGCCGGCGGCACAGGCGGGGCGGTCAGCGGACGAGCTTTCGGATGTGCTGCTGCCCGAGGATTTCCGGCAGCCCAAGGCTATCGAGAGGCCGGCGAAGCCTTCGGATCTCAAGAAGATATCGGGCATCGGCCCGAAGCTGGAGACGGTGCTCAACGGGCTCGGCATATGGACGTTCCGCCAGATCGCCGACTGGTCGCCCGAAGAGATCGCCTGGGTCGACGACTACCTGTCGTTCAACGGCCGTATCGTGCGCGACGACTGGATTGCCCAGGCGGCTGTGCTGGCCGCGAAGAAGTGAGTGAAATGCCGGGCGCCGCGTCTGTCGCGCCCGGGAAATGAGATTGCGGGAAATCCGCAGAGGTTTGAGGCGAATGGCAAAGCTCAAGGTCGACGGGAAAGAAATCACTGTACCCGACCATTACACGCTGCTGCAGGCGGCAGAGGACGCGGGCGCGGAAGTGCCGCGCTTCTGCTTCCACGAGCGGTTGTCGATCGCCGGCAATTGCCGCATGTGCCTGATCGAGGTGAAGGGCGGGCCGCCCAAGCCGCAAGCGTCCTGCGCCATGGGCGTGCGCGACCTGCGTCCCGGTCCGAACGGAGAAGCGCCGGAAATCTTCACCAACACGCCGATGGTCAAGAAGGCCAGGGAAGGCGTGATGGAATTCCTGCTGATCAACCATCCGCTGGATTGCCCGATCTGCGACCAGGGCGGCGAATGCGACCTGCAGGACCAGGCGATGGCCTTCGGCGTTGATTCCTCGCGCTATCACGAGAACAAGCGCGCGGTCGAAGACAAGTATATCGGCCCGCTGGTCAAGACGGTGATGAACCGCTGCATCCACTGCACGCGCTGCGTTCGCTTCACCACCGAGGTTGCCGGCATTTCCGAACTCGGCCTGATCGGCCGCGGCGAGGATGCCGAGATCACCACCTATCTCGAGCAGGCGATGACCTCGGAGCTGCAGGGCAATGTCATCGACCTGTGCCCCGTCGGCGCGCTGACCTCCAAGCCTTTCGCCTTCCAGGCACGGCCGTGGGAACTGACCAAGACCGAATCCATCGACGTCATGGATGCCGTCGGCTCGGCGATCCGCGTCGACAGCCGCGGCCGCGAGGTGATGCGCATCCTGCCGCGCGTCAACGAGGCGGTGAACGAGGAGTGGATCTCCGACAAGACCCGCTTCATCTGGGACGGCCTGCGCACGCAGCGTCTCGACCGGCCCTATGTACGCAAGGACGGTAAGCTGGTCCCGGCGAGCTGGGCCGAGGCCTTCACGGCGATCAAGGACGCCGTGTCGAAGACTACGCCCGAGAAGATCGGCGCCATAGCGGGCGATCTTGCCGCGGTCGAGGAAATCTACGCGCTGAAGCTCCTGATGGCCGCACTCGGTTCGAAGAACATGGATTGCCGCCAGGACGGCGCCGCGCTCGACCCGTCGCTTGGCCGGGCAAGCTACATTTTCAACCCCACCATCGAAGGCATCGAACAGGCGGACGCGGTGCTGATCATCGGCGCCAATCCGCGCTTCGAAGCCTCGGTGCTCAACGCCCGCATCCGCAAGCGCTGGCGGGTCGGCAATCTGCCGGTCGGCGTCATCGGCGATGTCGGGGATACACGCTATGACTACGAACTGCTGGGCGCAGGACCGGAATCGCTCAAGGATCTGGCCGACGGCGATGGCAAGTTCTTCCAGGTGCTGAAGAAGGCCACGCATCCGCTCATCATCGTCGGCCAGGGCGCGCTGGCACGCCCCGATGGCGCGGCGGTGCTCGGCCAGGCAGCGAAGCTCGCCATGGCCGTGAACGCCGCGCGCGCGGACTGGAACGGCTTTGCCGTGCTGCACAATGCGGCTGGACGCGTCGGCGGCCTCGACCTTGGCTTCGTGCCGAGCGAGGGCGGCAGGAACGTCGCCGGCATGCTGGGCGAGACGGACGTGCTGTTCCTGCTCGGCGCCGACGAGATCGACATGGCAAAGACCGGCGGCGCTTTCGTGGTCTATGTGGGCACCCATGGCGATGCCGGCGCGCACCGCGCCAACGTCATCCTGCCGGGCGCTGCCTACACCGAGAAGTCGGGCACCTATGTCAACACGGAAGGGCGCGTGCAGCAGACCAACCGCGCCGGCTTCGCGCCGGGCGACGCGCGCGAGGATTGGGCCATCGTCAGGGCATTGTCGGATGTACTGGGCAAGAAGTTGCCGTTTGATTCGCTGCCGCAGCTGCGCGCTAAACTCTACGGCGAATACCCGCATCTTGCCCGCATCGACCAGGTTGCTGCGGGCAATGCCGAGGATATCGCCAATGTGGCGAAGCTTGGCGGACGGCTGAACAAGGGCACGTTCACGTCGCCGGTCCAGGACTTCTACCTGACCAACCCGATCGCGCGGGCCTCTGCCGTGATGGCGGAGTGCTCTGCGCTGGCCAAGAGCGGCTTCAAGCAGGCGGCGGAATAAGTATGGACACCTTCTTCTCCTTCTACGTGCTGCCGGCGCTGATCATCGTGTTGAAGTCGGTCGTGCTGATCGTCGTGCTTCTCATCGCCGTCGCCTACCTGCTCTATGCCGACCGCAAGATCTGGGCGGCGGTGCAACTGCGCCGCGGCCCGAACGTCGTCGGCCCCTGGGGCACGCTGCAGGCCTTTGCCGACCTGTTGAAGTTCGTCTTCAAGGAGCCGGTGATCCCGTCCGGCGCCAACAAGGGCGTGTTCCTTTTGGCGCCGTTGGTATCGGCGGTTCTGGCGATCTCGGCCTGGGCGGTCATTCCGGTCAGCCAGGGCTGGGCCGTCGCCAACGTCAATGTGGGTATCCTCTATGTCTTCGCCATCTCCTCGCTCGAGGTCTATGGCGTGATCATGGGCGGCTGGGCGTCCAATTCGAAATATCCGTTCCTCGGGGCGCTGCGTTCGGCCGCACAAATGGTGTCCTACGAGGTCTCGATCGGCTTCGTCATCGTCACCGTGCTGCTTTGCGTCGGCTCGCTCAACCTGTCCGACATCGTGCTGTCGCAGCAGGATGGGCTCGGCACCAGGCTCGGCCTGCCCAACACCTTCCTCGACTGGCACTGGCTGTCGCTGTTGCCGATGTTCGTCATCTTCTTCATCTCGGCGCTAGCCGAGACGAATCGCCCGCCTTTCGACCTCGTCGAAGCCGAATCGGAACTGGTCGCCGGCCACATGGTCGAATATTCGTCGACGCCGTTCCTGCTGTTCTTCCTCGGCGAATATGTCGCCGTCGTGCTGATGTGCGCGCTGGCCACCATCCTGTTCCTCGGCGGCTGGCTGCCGCCGTTCGACTTCGCGCCCTTCACCTGGGTGCCGGGGGTGATCTGGTTCGTGCTCAAGATCTGCCTGATGTTCTTCATGTTCTCCATGGTGAAAGCGTTCGTGCCGCGTTACCGCTACGACCAGCTGATGCGGCTTGGCTGGAAGGTGTTCCTGCCGATCTCGCTGTTCATGGTGGTGCTGACCGCCGCCTTCCTCAAGATCACGGGGTTTGCGTGATGTCCGCTCTGTCCCAGGCCGCCAAATCGCTGCTGCTGAAGGATTTCGTCAGCGCCTTCTTCTTGTCGATGCGCCAGTTCTTCGCGCCGAAGGAGACGATCAATTATCCGCACGAGAAAGGGCCGGTGAGCCCGCGCTTCCGCGGCGAGCATGCCTTGCGCCGTTATCCCAATGGCGAGGAACGCTGCATAGCCTGCAAATTGTGCGAGGCGATCTGCCCGGCGCAGGCCATCACCATCGAGGCCGGCCCGCGCCGCAACGACGGCACGCGCCGTACCGTGCGCTACGACATCGATATGGTGAAGTGCATCTATTGCGGCTTCTGCCAGGAAGCCTGCCCGGTCGACGCCATCGTCGAGGGGCCGAATTTCGAATTCGCGACCGAGACGCGCGAGGAACTCTACTACGACAAGGATAGGCTGCTGGCGAATGGCGACCGGTGGGAGCGCGAACTGGCGCGCAACATCTCGCTGGACGCACCGTACCGCTGATATCGCATGGACAGGGGCGAGGGCCCTTGTCCGGGGATGACCCGAAGCATTTCAGGCAAGGTCATCCCTCAGGACTTCAGAGTTGCCCATGTTTCTTTGCGCCGGGTCTTTCAACCCGGTTGGAACATGGGCTAGGACAACGCGGCTTCGCACCGGAGGCGGAACGAAGCCACAGACAACAAACAGGACGAACGTCCTGTTTGGACAGGAACCGGGGGAACCCCAATGCTGAGTGGACTAGAGGCGGCCTTTTTCTACCTCTTCGCCTTTGTCGCCGTGGCGTCGGCGTTCATGGTCATTTCGTCGCGCAACCCCGTGCATTCGGTGCTGTTCCTGATCCTGACCTTCTTCAACGCCGCCGGCCTGTTCATGCTGACGGGCGCCGAGTTCCTGGCGATGATTCTGCTCGTCGTCTATGTCGGCGCTGTCATGGTGCTGTTCCTGTTCGTCGTCATGATGCTCGACGTCGACTTCGCCGAGATGAAGGAGGGCGCTCTGCAATATGCGCCGATCGGCGCGCTGGTCGGACTGATCCTGGCGGCGGAACTGATCGTGGTGCTCGGCGGCTATACCTTCGCGCCGCAGCTCGCCTCGACGGTATCGAAGCCGATTCCCGATCTCGCGGCGCGCTCGAATACGGCAGCGCTCGGCGACATCCTCTATACGGACTACCTCTACTACTTCCAGATCTCGGGCCTCGTGCTGCTGGTGGCCATGATCGGTGCCATCGTTTTGACGCTGCGCCACAAGGAAGGGGTCAAGCGGCAGTCGATCGCAGCCCAGGTCGCCCGCACGGCGGCGACGGGCATGGAAATCCGCAAGGTCAAGTCGGGCGAAGGAGTCTGAGATGGTCGTCGGCATCGCACATTATCTGACCGTATCGGCGATCCTTTTCACGCTCGGCGTGTTCGGCATCTTCCTGAACCGTAAGAACGTGATCGTCATCCTGATGTCGGTCGAGTTGATCCTGCTTGCGGTCAATATCAATTTCGTCGCCTTTTCGGCGGCTCTCGGCGACCTCGTCGGCCAGGTGTTCGCGCTGTTCGTGCTGACGGTCGCGGCGGCGGAGGCCGCCATCGGACTTGCCATTCTCGTCGTCTTCTTCCGCAACCGCGGCTCGATCGCGGTCGAAGACGTGAACATGATGAAGGGTTGACGGAACCACCATGTACCAGGCCATCGTCTTCCTTCCGCTGCTCGGCTTCCTGATCGTCGGCCTGTTCGGCACGTCGCTCGGCGCCAAGGCGTCCGAATACATCACCTCCGGCTTCCTGGTGATCGCGGCGGTGCTGTCGTGGGTTGCTTTCTTCACCGTCGGCTTCGGCCATGGCGAGGTGTTCACCGTGCCGGTGCTGCGCTGGATCCAGTCCGGCGGACTGGAGGCGTCCTGGGCGCTCAGGATCGACACTCTGACGGTGGTCATGCTGGTGGTGGTCAACACCGTGTCGGCGCTGGTCCATATCTACTCGATCGGCTACATGCACCACGATCCGAACCGGCCGCGTTTCTTTGCCTATCTGTCGCTGTTCACCTTCGCCATGCTGATGCTGGTGACGGCCGACAACCTCGTGCAGATGTTCTTCGGTTGGGAAGGGGTGGGCCTGGCGTCCTACCTGCTGATCGGCTTCTGGTACAAGAAGCCCTCGGCCAACGCCGCGGCCATCAAGGCCTTCGTCGTCAACCGCGTCGGCGATTTCGGCTTCGCGCTCGGCATCTTCGGCGTGTTCGTGCTGTTCGGCTCGGTCAATCTCGGCACCATCTTCGCCAATGCGGCGACGTTCATCCCGGCTGAAGGCGCCCCGCAAGGTGCTGCGGTGCTGACCTTCCTCGGTTATGCGCTGGACAAGCAGGCAGCGATGACGATCGTCTGCCTGCTGCTGTTCATGGGTGCCATGGGCAAGTCGGCGCAGGTGCCGCTGCACACCTGGCTGCCGGACGCCATGGAAGGTCCGACGCCGGTCTCGGCGCTCATCCATGCCGCCACAATGGTGACGGCCGGCGTGTTCATGCTGGCGCGGCTGTCGCCGCTGTTCGAGCTGTCGCATTCGGCGCTGACGGTGGTGACCTTCATCGGCGCCTTCACCGCCTTCTTCGCGGCGACCGTCGGCCTGGTCCAGAACGACATCAAGCGCGTCATCGCCTATTCGACCTGCTCGCAACTTGGCTACATGTTCGTGGCGCTCGGCGTCGGCGCCTATGGCGCGGCGATCTTCCACCTGTTCACGCATGCCTTCTTCAAGGCGCTGCTGTTCCTCGGCTCGGGCTCGGTCATCCATGCGGTTTCCGACGAGCAGGACATGCGCAAGATGGGCGGCCTGAGGACGCTGATCCCGACGACCTACTGGATGATGGTAATCGGCACGCTGGCGCTGACCGGCGTCGGCATTCCGGTCACCGTCATCGGCACCGCCGGGTTCTTCTCCAAGGATGCCATCATCGAGACGGCCTTTGCCGGGCATAATTCCGTGGCGGGCCTCGCCTTCGTGCTGCTGGTGATCGCCGCCGGCTTCACCTCCTTCTATTCCTGGCGGCTGATCTTCATGACCTTCCACGGCAGGCCGCGGGCGAGCCATGAGGTGATGCACCATGTCCATGAATCGCCGCCGGTGATGCTGGTGCCGCTGTTCGTGCTGGCGGCGGGCGCGCTGTTTGCCGGCATCATCTTCCACGGTGCCTTCATTGGCGAAGGCTATGCCGAATTCTGGAAGGCGTCGCTGTTCACGCTGCCGGACAATCACATCCTGCACGACATTCACGAACTGCCGCTATGGGTCGAGCTGTCGCCGTTCATCGCCATGCTGATCGGCCTGGCGCTGGCGTGGAAGTTCTACATCCGCTCGCCGGAAATGCCGGTCAATCTGGCCGCCCAGCATCGCGGGCTCTATGCCTTCCTGCTCAACAAATGGTATTTCGACGAGCTCTATGACTTCCTCTTTGTGCGGCCGGCCAAACGCCTCGGTTCCTTCCTGTGGAAGACCGGCGACGGCACCGTCATCGACGGTCTCGGGCCTGACGGCATCTCGGCACGCGTCGTCGATGTCACCAACCGCGTCGTCAAGCTGCAGACCGGCTATCTCTATCACTATGCCTTCGCCATGCTGATCGGCGTTGCCGCATTCGTCACCTGGATGATGCTCTGATGACCGCCTGGCCAATTCTCTCGCTGGTCACCTTCCTGCCGCTGGTTGGTGTGCTGCTCATCCTGTTCATCAACGACGACAGCGAAAACGAACGCCGCAACATCCGCGCCATCGCGCTGCTGACGACGACGTTCACCTTCATCGTCTCGCTGTTCATCTGGACCGGCTTCGACAATTCGCAAGCCGGCTTCCAGTTCGTCGAGAAGGTCGCCTGGCTCGATTCCGGCATCTCCTACCATATGGGCGTCGACGGCATTTCGATGCTGTTCGTCATCCTGACGACATTCCTGATGCCGCTCTGCATCCTGGCGTCGTGGGAAGCGATCGAAAAGCGCGTCAAGGCCTACATGATCGCCTTCCTGCTGCTCGAGACGCTGATGATCGGCGTGTTCTGCGCGCTCGACATCGTGCTGTTCTACGTCTTCTTCGAAGCCGGCCTGATCCCGATGTTCATCATCATCGGCGTCTGGGGCGGCAAGCGGCGCGTCTATGCCTCGTTCAAGTTCTTCCTCTACACGCTCGCCGGCTCGGTGCTGATGCTGCTCGCCATCATGGCGATGTTCTACCAGTCCGGCACGACCGATATCCCGACGCTGTTGACGCACAATTTCCCCGCCAACATGCAGACATGGCTGTGGCTCGCCTTCTTCGCCTCGTTCGCGGTGAAGATGCCGATGTGGCCGGTGCATACCTGGCTGCCGGATGCGCATGTCGAGGCGCCGACAGCCGGTTCGGTGATCCTGGCCGCCATTCTGCTGAAGATGGGCGGATACGGCTTCCTGCGGTTCTCCTTGCCGATGTTCCCGCTGGCGTCCGAGATGTTCGCGCCGCTGGTCTTCGCACTTTCGGTCGTCGCCATCATCTACACCTCGCTGGTGGCGCTGATGCAGGAGGACATGAAGAAGCTGATCGCCTATTCGTCGGTCGCCCATATGGGCTTCGTGACCATGGGCATCTTCGCCATGAACCAGGAAGGCGTGCAGGGCGCGATCTTCCAGATGCTCAGCCACGGCCTGGTCTCGGGCGCGCTGTTCCTGTGCGTCGGCGTCATCTATGACCGCATGCACACGCGTGAGATCGCCGCCTATGGCGGCCTGGTCAACAACATGCCGAAATACGCCACCGTGTTCCTGATCTTCACCATGGCCAATGTCGGCCTGCCGGGCACGTCAGGCTTCGTCGGCGAGTTCCTGACCATGCTCGGCGTGTTCCGGGTCAATACCTGGGTGGCGTTTTTCGCTGCCACCGGCGTCATCCTGTCGGCCGCCTACGCGCTCTGGCTCTACCGCCGGGTGATCTTCGGCGCGCTGACCAAGGACAGCCTCAAGGGCCTGCTCGACCTGTCGACCCGCGAGAAGGCGATCATCTATCCGCTGGTCGTGCTGGTCATCTTCTTCGGCGTCTATCCCGCTCCCGTCTTCGACGCGACGGCCCAGTCGGTCAAGTCGCTCGTCACCAATGTCACCGCATCCATCGGCGCCGCGCAGACCGCGGCGGCGAACTGACCCAGGGGTTTTGCGAACCATGACGCCGGACCTTCTCTCCAGCCTGTCGCTCTCGACGCCCGAGCTGATCCTTGCCATCGGCGCGCTCGCGCTGCTGATGGTCGGGGCCTATTCGCGCGCCAACACCGCCAACACCGTGACCGGCCTTGCCGTTGCCGTGCTGGTGATATCGGGCGCCTGGCTGATCTTCTCCACCGGGCAGGGCAGCGCCTACGGCAATGCCTTCATCCAGGATTCCTTTGCCCGCTTCATGAAGCTGCTGGCGCTGGTGGGCTCGGCGGTGACGCTGATCATGTCGATGCGCTTCGCCAGGGCGGAGCGGTTCGACAAGTTCGAATATCCGGTGCTGATCCTTCTGTGCACGCTCGGCATGATGCTGATGATCTCCGCCAACAGCATGATCGGGCTCTATCTCGGCCTCGAGCTTCAGTCGCTGGCGATCTATGTCTTGTGCGCGATCAACCGCGAGAACCTGCGCTCGACCGAGGCGGGCCTGAAGTACTTCGTCCTCGGCGCGCTATCATCGGGCATGCTGCTCTATGGCATCAGCCTGGTCTATGGCTATACCGGCAACACCGGGTTCCAGGAGATCGCGACGGCGCTGGGCGGCGGAGAGCGCCAGCTTGGCCTCGTCTTCGGCCTGGTCTTCGTGCTGGCCGGCCTCGCCTTCAAGATCTCGGCGGTGCCGTTCCACATGTGGACGCCCGACGTCTATGAGGGTGCGCCGACACCGGTGACGGCTTTCCTGGCGGCGGCACCCAAAATGGCGGCTATGGCGCTGATCGTGCGCGTCACCATGGGCGCGTTCAAGCCGATCGCTTCCGACTGGCAGCAGATCATCGTCTTCATCTCGATCGCGTCGATGGCGCTCGGCTCTTTCGCGGCGATCGGCCAGACTAATATCAAGCGCCTGATGGCCTATTCCTCGATCGGCCATATGGGCTACGCGCTGGTTGGCCTTGCCGCCAACAGCCAGGCCGGCGTGCGCGGCGTCGCCATCTACATGCTGATCTATCTGGTGATGACGCTCGGCACCTTCGCCTTCATCCTCGCCATGCGGCGCAAGGAAGGCAATGTCGAGCAGATCAGCGACCTGGCAGGCCTGTCCTCGACCAACCCGATCATGGCGACGATCCTGACCATCCTGATGTTCTCGCTGGCCGGCATCCCGCCGCTTGCCGGCTTCTGGGGGAAGTGGTACGTCTTTCTCGCCGCCATCAATGCCAACCTCTACGCGCTGGCGATCATCGGCGTGCTGGCCTCGGTAGTGGGCGCCTATTATTACCTGCGCATCATCAAGATCATGTGGTTCGACGAACCGGTCGGCGGCTTCGTGCCGATGGCCAGTGAATTGCGCCTCGTACTCGGTGTCTCCGGCGCTTTCGTGCTGTTCTATGTGCTGATCGGCGGTCCGATCGGCACCTATGCCGAAGCCGCCGCCAAGACATTCTTCTGACGGGATGGCATTTCGGCTGGCTCCAACCTCGGCGTCGGAAGGATTCCGGCTGGAGGCGCATGACAGCGTCGGCTCCACCAATGCGCTGGCGCTGGATCACGCCCGGGCCGGCGACCCCGGCAGATTGTGGGTCGTTTCCAAGAAACAGGAAAGCGGGCGCGGGCGGCGCGGCCGCGTCTGGGCGACACCCGAGGGAAATCTGGCGGCGACGCTGCTCGTCCTCACCGGGGGCGAGCTTCGACTCGCCGCGACGCTCGGTTTCGTCGCCGGCCTGGCGCTGGCCGATGCGCTCGATGCCGTGGTGCCGGGGGGCCGGATCGCCATCGGCCTCGACGGCGGCAATGAAGGCAAGAACCGTTTCGAGCTGAAATGGCCGAACGACGTGCTCGCCTCCGGCGCCAAGCTTGCCGGCATTCTGCTGGAATCGGCCATGCTGGACGGCGGCCGTTTCGCGGTGGCGGTCGGCATCGGCGTCAATGTTGTGGCATACCCTGAGGATTTGCCGTATCCCGCGACGTCGCTTCACGCATTGGGTGCGGCATGCGATGCCGAAACGCTGTTCCTGGCGCTGTCGGATGCCTGGAGCGAGAATGCCCGCCTGTGGGACGACGGGCGGGGACTTGCCGCCGTCAGGCGGCGCTGGCTGGCACGCGCGGCAGGGCTTGGCGGCGAGGTTGCTGTCAGAATTGACGGTAATGTGGTGCGCGGGGTGTTCGAGACCATTGACGAGGACTGCCGTTTCGTGATCCGCGACGATGAGGGCTCGGTTTTGACGATCGCCGCCGGCGATGTGCATTTCGGCGCGGTCGCATCCGCCCGGGTATAGTTTTGTTTTTGCGCAATTCCAGACGGAAAACCGTTACAGACTTTTCCCGGAATTGCTTCAATGGCTTGGCCTGAGGGCCAGGAAGGAAAAAATCATGGCGAAAGCGGAAAACGCCGAACTCGTCTTCGTGCCGCTGGGCGGCGTCGGCGAGATCGGTATGAACTTCGCTCTCTACGGCTATGGTCCGCCGAGCGCGCGCGAATGGATCGTCATCGACGTCGGCGTCACCTTTCCCGACGCGGCGCATCCGGGCGTCGACCTGATCCTGCCCGACACGCGCTTCATCGAAGAGAACATCGCCAATTTGCGCGGTATCGTGATCACCCACGCGCATGAGGACCACTATGGCGCGCTGCTGGATATCTGGCCGAGGCTCAAGGCGCCGGTGTGGATGACGCCGTTCAGCGCCGGGCTGCTGGAAGCCAAGCGCCAGGGCGAGCAGGGCGCGCCGAAGATCCCGCTGACCATCTACCGCGCGGGCGAAAAATTCACTGTCGGTCCGTTCGAAATCGAGGCGATCCCGGTCGCGCATTCGATTCCCGAACCGATGTCGCTGGCCATCACCTCGCCGGCAGGCACCGTCATCCACACCGGCGACTGGAAGATCGACCCGGCGCCGACGATCGGACCCAAGACCGACGAAGCACGGTTCCGCGCCTATGGCGACAAGGGCGTGCTGGCGCTGGTCTGCGATTCGACCAATGCTATGCGCGAAGGCGAATCGCCATCGGAAGTCGCGGTCGGCGAGGGGCTGAAAGGGGTTATCCAGGCCGCCAAGGGCCGCGTCGCCGTCACCACCTTCTCGTCCAATGTCGGCCGTATCGTTTCCATCGCCAAGGCGGCGCGCGATGCCGGCCGTCAGTGCCTGGTGCTCGGCCGGTCGCTGAAGCGCGTCATCGATGTCGCCGGCGAACTCGGCTACATGGACGGTCTGCCTGAGTTCATCGCCGAGGAGGATTTCGGCTTCATTCCGCGCGAAAACCTGGTCGTCATCTGCACCGGCAGCCAGGGCGAGCCGCTGGCGGCGCTTGCCAAGCTCTCGCGCGACGAGATGAAGTCGGTGTCGCTGACGGCCGGCGACACGGTGGTGTTTTCCTCGCGCACCATTCCCGGCAACGAGAAGGCGATCCTCGAAATTAAGAACCGCCTCGTCGATCTCGGCATCAAGATCATCGAGGACGGCGATGCGCTGGTTCATGTCTCCGGCCATCCGCGGCGCAGCGAATTGCGCAAGATGTATGAATGGGTACGGCCGCAGATCGGCGTTCCAGTGCATGGCGAGGCCGCGCATCTGGTGGCGCAGGGCTCGCTGATGTCGACGTCGGGCATCGGCCAGGTGGCGCAGGTGCGCGACGGCGACATGCTGCGGCTTGCTCCCGGCCCTGCCACGATCATCGACCAGGTGCCGTTCGGCCGCATCTACAAGGACGGCAGGTTGATCGGCACCGACCAGGCGATGGGCATTCGCGACCGTCGCAAACTGTCCTTTGCCGGCCATGTCGCGGTCAATGTGGTGCTGGACGAGAAGTATGAGCTCGCCGGCGATCCCGATCTGGTCGCAATCGGCGTCGCCGAGGCCGACGCCAGAGGCGAGACGCTGGAGGACCTGATGATCGATGCGGCAATCGGCGCGGTGGACTCCATCCCCCGTCAGCGCCGAAAAGACCTCGATCTGGTGCAGGAGGCGGTACGCCGTGCCGTACGTGGCGCCGCCAACGAAGCCTGGGGCAAGAAACCGCTGGTGACTGTATTTGTCACGCGGTGACGAATAGGGAATAGGGGAATAAGGCAGTAGGGGAGTAGGGGAGAATGAGCCGTTGCTTTTCTTCTGTCTTGTTCCCCTACTCCCTTACTCCCCTAAAGCGGAGCGCTCTATGCTTGGACGCCTGAACCATGTCGCGCTTGCGGTGCCGGATCTGGCTGCGGCTGTCGCTTGCTATCGCGACACGCTAGGCGCCGAAGTGAGCGAACCACAGGCGCTGCCCGGGCATGGCGTCACCGTGGTGTTCGTCAATGTCGGCAACACCAAGATCGAGTTGCTGGAGCCGCTCGGCGAGGGTTCGCCGATCGCGGCTTTCCTCGAGAAGAACCCGTCGGGCGGCATGCACCATCTCTGCTATGAGGTCGACGATATCCTTACCGCGCGGGACCGGCTCCAGGCGGCCGGCGCCCGGGTTCTGGGCGACGGCAAGCCGAAGACCGGCGCGCATGGCAAGCCTGTGCTGTTCCTGCATCCGAAGGATTTCTTCGGCACGCTGATCGAACTGGAGCAACCATGAGCTGGGTTTCGTTCACCGCACTGTTTTTCGCGACCTGGTGGGTGGTGCTGTTTGCCGTTCTGCCGTTCAGCGTCAGGACGCAGGATGACGATCGTGACGTGACGCTGGGCACGGTGCCTAGCGCGCCGCGCGGACCACATATGCTGCGTGCGGTGATCCGCACCACCGTCGCCACGGCGGTGCTCATGGGCATTTTCTACGGCCTGACGCACGGGCTGGGATATAGCCTCAACGACATCCCGCACATCGTGCCGGAATTCGGCCAGGCCACGGCAAAATAGCAGCATTCAAACCGGCTCTTGCGCTTCGGGCGAGGTCATGCCGCCATTCGGCGCCGGCTCATCTGTTCAGGCTTCAAAAATCATGACGCAGGGTAAGGTGGTTTGGCAACGCATTGCGCTAAGCAGGTGATTGCACAAAAAAAATGCAAGGCACAAGGCCTTGCAATTTAAACGCGTCCGATCTGTTTCCGGTTTCCGGCGGCAGCGAGTAACCGCGCCTAGATCGCATCCTCCCAAGACTTTGACCGCGTAGGAGAACAGATTTTTCTCTGCTCTCTCGGTTATCGGGGCACATTAGCCCAACGGAAATGAAAATGTCACGAAGAATTTTGCCTTGAAACGGGCATTCTCGTGCTGCACTGCACAATAGTACGGCAGGCTTTGCTTGGGAAACCACCAGCCGGGCGTTTTATGCAACCGTGGCTCCTTCGATCGTCCAGCATTCGCGGCGCGCGCGAGGGGTGCTCAAAACGTTTTCATTCCGCGCGCCACGCCGTTCGTAAGCTGAATTTCCGATTTCCGGGTCGATGCGTCCGGGTTCCCATTGCGCCATGAAATGGCTATGAAGCCGGGGCAAGCAAGCCTGCGTCGCACCGATTCTGGCGCGGCCTCCTCATTCACGGACCAGTCCATGCGTTTGTCGCGCTATTTCCTGCCCATCCTCAAAGAGAATCCGCGCGAGGCGGAGATCGTCTCGCATCGGCTGATGCTGCGCGCCGGCATGATCCGCCAGCAGGGGCAGGGCAGTTTTTCCTGGCTGCCGCTGGGCAAACGGGTCCTGGACAAGGTCTGCCAGATCATCCGCGAGGAACAGAACCGCGCCGGCGCGCTGGAAATCCTGATGCCGACCATCCAGTCGGCCGACCTTTGGCGCGAAAGCGGCCGCTATAACGACTACGGCAAGGAGATGTTGCGCATCAAGGACCGCCAGGACCGCGACATGCTTTACGGCCCGACCAACGAGGAAATGGTCACCGAGATCTTCCGCGCCTATGTAAAGTCCTACAAGGACTTGCCGCTCAACCTCTACCACATCCAGTGGAAGTTCCGCGACGAGGTGCGGCCGCGCTTCGGCGTCATGCGCAGCCGGGAATTCCTGATGAAGGATGCCTACTCCTTCGATCTCGACTTCGAAGGCGCGAGAGCCGCCTACAACAGGATGTTCGTGTCCTATCTCCGGACCTTCACCCGCATGGGCCTACAGGCGATCCCGATGCGGGCCGACACCGGTCCGATCGGCGGCGATCTCAGCCATGAATTCATCATCCTGGCCGACACCGGCGAGAGCCAGGTGTTCTGCCATCGCGATTATCTGTCGCTCGGCGTGCCCGGAGCCAACACCGATTTCTCCAACGACGCCGAGATATCAGGCATCGTCAAGACCTGGACGACGCCTTACGCCGCGACCGACGAAATGCATGACGAAGCGGCCTGGGCTGAGGTTCCCGACAGCGACAAGGTTTCGGCGCGCGGCATCGAAGTCGGCCATATCTTCCATTTCGGCGAGAAATACTCCAAGCCGATGGGCGCCAAGGTGACCGGGCCCGACGGCAAGGATCATTTCGCTTCCGGCGGTTCCTATGGCATCGGCCCGTCGCGGCTGGTTGCGGCGATCATCGAAGCCAGCCATGACGAGAACGGCATCATCTGGCCGGAAGCGGTGGCGCCGTTCGACATCGGCCTGATCAACATGAAAGCCGGCGATGCCGATTGCGACCGCGTCTGCGATGAACTCAACGCAGCTTTCACCGCCGCCGGCAAGGATGTGCTCTATGACGACACCGACCAGCGGCCGGGCGGCAAGTTCGCCACCGCCGACCTGATCGGCTTGCCCTGGCAGGTGATCGTCGGACCGCGCGGCGTGGCCGCCGGCGAGGTCGAGATCAAGAACCGCAAGACCGGCGAGCGCGTGACGCTGCCGATCGCCGATGCTAAAAAACGCTTCGGTGCCGCCGCATGAGCGAGGCGGCGGCAGCGAGACCGGCAGGCGCCGGACCGTTTTCCATCTTCGAACGCACGGTGGCGTGGCGCTATCTGCGCTCGCGACGCAAGGAGACGGTGATCTCGGTCATCGCCTCGATCTCCTTCCTCGGCATCATGCTGGGGGTGGCGACGCTGATCGTGGTGATGGCCGTCATGAACGGGTTCAGGGCCGAGCTGCTCACCCGCATTCTCGGCGTAAACGGCCATCTGATCGTGCAGCCGCTGGATTCGCCGCTTGAGGACTATGCGCAGGTCGCCGGCCGCATCAACGGCGTGGCCGGCGTCAAATACGCCATTCCGCTGATCGACGGCCAAGTGCTGGCGCAAGGCAATGTCGGCGGCGGCTCCGGCGCGCTGGTGCGCGGTATCAGGGGCGAGGACCTGGGCAAGATCGCCATCGTCGCCAGCAACATCAAGCAGGGCTCGATCGCCGATTTCGACACGGGCGAGGGCGTCGCCATCGGCAAGCGCATGGCGGAGAATCTCGGCCTGGCGCTCGGCGACACGATCACGCTCATCTCGCCGGACGGCGACGTGACGCCGCTCGGCACGACGCCGCGCATGAAGGGCTACAAGATCGCGGCGATCTTCGAAGTCGGCATGTCGGAATATGACGCCTCCATCGTCTACATGCCGTTCTCGGAAGCGCAGCTTTATTTCAACATGGACGGACGGGCGCAGACGATCGAGATCTATGTCGACAATCCCGATGATGTCGACGCGCTGAAGCCGAAGGTGGAAGAAGCGGCGCAGCGACCCATCGACCTCGTCGACTGGCGGCAACGCAACGAGACCTTCTTTTCCGCCCTGCAGGTGGAGCGCAACGTCATGTTCATGATCCTGACGCTGATCGTGCTGGTGGCGGCGCTCAACATCATCTCCGGGTTGGTCATGCTGGTGAAGGACAAGGGGCACGACATCGCCATCCTGCGCACCATGGGCGCCTCGCGCGGCGCCATCCTGCGCATATTCCTGATGACGGGCGCGGCGATCGGCGTCACCGGCACCATCGCCGGCGTGCTGCTCGGCGTGGTCATCTGCCTCAACATCGAATCGATCCGCGAGTTCTTCTCCTGGATGACCGGCAAGGTGCTGTTCAATCCGGAGCTCTATTTCCTCAGCCAGTTGCCGGCGAAGATGGATCCGCGCGAGACGACCTATGTCGTCATCATGGCGCTCGCCCTGTCGTTCCTGGCGACATTGTTTCCGGCATGGCGCGCGGCCCGCCTCGATCCGGTCGAAGCGCTGAGGTACGAATGATGGCGCAGGCCATTATCGAGTTGAAGAGCGTCGAGCGGCACTATGTCCAGGGACCGCGCAAGCTCACCATTCTGAACGGCGCGGACTTCTCGCTGAAGCGCGGCGAGATGGTGGCACTGGTGGCGCCGTCCGGCACCGGCAAATCGACGCTGCTGCATACGGCAGGGCTCCTGGAGCGGCCCGATGCCGGCGACGTGATTCTCTCCGGCCGGGCCTGCGGCCGGCTATCCGACGACGAGCGCACCTCGATCCGCCGCAACGATGTCGGCTTCGTCTACCAGTTCCACCATCTGCTGCCGGAGTTTTCGGCGCTGGAAAACATCATGATGCCGCAGCTCATCAAAGGTCTGCCGCGCAAGGAGGCGGCCGAGCGCGCGGCGCAGCTGCTCGACTACATGCAGATCGGCAAGCGCGCATCGCACCGGCCGTCCGAACTGTCGGGCGGCGAGCAGCAGCGCGTGGCAATCGCACGCGCGGTCGCCAATGCGCCGCTGGTGCTGCTGGCGGACGAGCCCACCGGGAATCTCGACCCGGTCACTGCCTCCTATGTGTTCGAGGCGCTGGAGGCATTGGTGCGGCAATCCGGCCTCGCGGCGCTGATCGCCACCCACAATCACCAGCTGGCAGCGCGCATGGACCGGCGGGTCACCCTGGCCGAGGGCAAGGTGGTGCCGCTCTAAGGGGTACCTCGATGTCCGCTGCGAGATTGGGTTCAACCTTAACAACGTCCAGCGAGATTTCCGCGGGTTTAGTTTGCCTTCGGGGATACTGATCCCTCCGGGAGTCCTCTGGATCAGAACCGCCAGTGAGCCTTCAGTGCGATCAGGGCGGAAGAGATCGCGGTCATCACCAGGATGAGCAGCCAGGGTCACAAAGTTGCGCGAGAGGCGCCACCGGCGGCCTTGCCTCATGCGCTTTCGCCAGCGATCAGCTTGATTGGCGCCTTGGTGTTGCCTCACGTCATCACTCGGCAGTCGTAGCTTACCCACTATTGTCTCGACTGAGATTGAGGGCAGCAGGCGCTCATCCCATACGCTAACTGACGATAGCGTCGCCGACATCTTCCTGACCTGTTGATAGGTCCCGCGCCGTCAACCTTTTCTTAACCCTGCCGGTTTGATCGCTCGAAAATTCTCGTTGACTTTGAAACAAAATTAGAACAAATTGCGAACATATCAACAACAGGAGAGAGTTATGACCGATCTGGTTCAGGATGTCATCTCGCTGGTTTGCATGAGCACCTTCCTCATTTCCATGGCGATCTGGATCGGAGCCATGTGAGGTGACCGTCTCTGCCGTCGCTGTTCCGGCGGACGAAAGTCCGCCTTGCCGTTAAGCCTTTCTTGCCGCCCATGGCGCTAGGGTGTCGCTCCTGAAAGCAGGAGCGCCGCGTGTCGCCCATCGTCGCCGCCTTCCTCGTGGCCAGCAATCTAGGGCTGATTTTTCTCCTGATGAGCGTGCCGCTTGGTTTGCGCACAATCAGGCTCAGCCGCACGGTCGCGGCCGACCGGCAGCGTCTGTGGCAGGCGCTGTGGCCGCTCGGGAGCAATGCCGGCTGGTCCGGCGAAATCCTCTCGGCAGAGATGCTGGGCGAGGGAGTGGTCCGCACCAGAATGTCCTGGGAGGGCCGGGACGGCCTGCCGATCGAACGCAAGGCCCTGCTCGAGAATGTCGTGCATGGCAGATGCTTTTCGATGCGCGTCATCGAGGACACGGCGCTCGATCCGTCTTTCTGGGCGCATTATCGGGAAACCGCGCAGTTGGTCTCGATTGGCGAGGCCACCCGGGTTACGCTCACCCAGACCGACCGTTACCGCGGCGTGGCCTTCCTGGCGTTCCGCTATTTCGCCATGCGCCGCGAACTCGCCAAGCTGGATGGCTGGGCCAGGACAGGGCGGTATCGCAAGGGCGGCTGGTTCGAACATCCGCTGAGCCAGTTCGGCTTCGCCGCTCTCTCGGCATTCATCCTGTGGCCGTTCTTCGGGCTTCACCGCGGCGGGCTTGCTCTGGCCGCGATCCTGACTTCCGTTGTCGCCCTGCACGAGCTCGGCCACATGGCGGCATTCCGCCTGATGGGCCATCGCAGGGCGCGCATGATCTTCATCCCGCTGCTCGGCGGCCTCGCCATTGGCGGCCGGCCCTATGACAGCCGTTTCGAAGTTGCGTTCGTGGCGCTGATGGGCGCCGGCTTCTCTGCTTTCCTGGTGCCGTTGGCGATGATGGGCAGCACGTTTGCAAGCGCGGAAGGGCACTGGCTTGCCGCGACATTGCTGGCGACACTGGCGGGCTGTGCTGCCCTGTTCAACATCGCCAATCTGGTGCCGGTGTGGAAATTCGATGGCGGCCAGGTGCTGCGCCAGATCTGCCCGGGGCCGGTCGCGCTGGCGCTGGCCTCCTTCTTCCTGCTCTCGGCGTTCCTGGCGCTTGGCTGGCGGGCCGGCTTTTCCATCGGCTTTCTGCTCGTGGCCGGCGCGGTCTTTGCAATCCTCAGCCTTCTGACAGCGGGCAGCGGGGTGAAGCCGCGCCACGAACTGAAGCCGATCCGCACGGCCGACCGTTTCGTCATCGCGGGCGCGCTGCTGGCGGTGTTCCTCATCCACGGTTATGGAGTGCTCTGGGCGTCGGCACGGCTGATCTGAGCTGTCCGGGAAGCGTTCAGCCGGCCTCGCGGGCTGTTTCCACGGGCAAGGCCGTGGCTGGGCCGAAGACATCCTCGAACGCTGATTTCAGCGCCAGGTCGAGATCGGCCATCGTCACCGGCAGCCCGAGATCGACGAGGCTGGTGACGCCGTGGTCCTGCACGCCGCACGGCACGATACCGCTGAAATGGCCGAGGTCCGGCTCGACATTGATGGCGATACCGTGAAAACTCACCCAGCGCCTGAGCCGAATGCCTATTGCCGCGATCTTGTCCTCGGCGGCAGAGCCGTCCGGCAGGGCAGGGCGATCGGGCCGTACCACCCAGACGCCGACGCGATCCTCACGGCGCTCGCCATTGACGTTGAAGGCGGCGAGCGTGCCGATGATCCATTGTTCGAGGGCGGCGACGAAGGCGCGCACATCCTCCCGGCGGCGTTTCAGGTCGAGCATGACGTAGGCGACGCGCTGGCCCGGCCCATGATAGGTGTATTCGCCGCCGCGGCCGGCCGAAAACACCGGGAACCGGTTGGCGTCGATCAGGTCCTCGCTGCGCGCACTCGTGCCGGCGGTATAGAGCGGCGGATGTTCGACCAGCCAGACCATCTCGCCGGCGGCCCCGCTGCGGATCGCTTCGGCGCGCGCCTCCATGAAGGCAAGCGCCTCGGGGTAGGCGGTGAGGCCGGGCTCGATCGCCCATTCGACGGGCGCCGAACCGGGCAAAGGCAGGAACGACGTGGCGATCTGGCTGCGTTCTGGCATGGGATGTCTCTTGTTGTACTCCATATGGCGATATCGGGCCGAAACGTCCAGTTCGCGGTGCATTTTGGCGCTTTGATCCGTTATGGCAATTCCCAGCGATTAAATGCTCGGGGCGCACTTGTTTCGCCGGAAACGATTTGCTACACGCCGCGAGCCGGTCGGTTCCGGCTCCTACCACGTGCGGTCGTGGCGGAATTGGTAGACGCGCAGCGTTGAGGTCGCTGTGGGGCAACCCGTGGAAGTTCGAGTCTTCTCGACCGCACCATTCTCTCTCCCCAGAATCTGATTTGTAGCGGCACCTCCAGCCCTACGGACACCGCGCATTTCGTTTGATATTCCCGCGCGTTACGCCAGTTTCTTTTTGAGCGTCGGATTTTCCCGAAACCGGTTTCCACTTTCGGGTCCGATGTTCTAGACCTGAGATGCACCTTTTCCAGGATTGCAATGGCGGGAGGCGCTGGTGGAAGGCCAGGACGAACGGACGACCGGCGCTGGGGTCGCTGACGAACACCGCGCCGACATCTACGGTGAGGACGGCGCTGTCCTTTCGTCCTTTCTCGCCCAGATCGGCGCGGCGATCGCCGACCGCGATACGCTCACGCTCAAGCGTGAGGTCGACGACCTGCACCAGTCGGAAATGGGCGACCTGATCGAGGCGCTGCATCCCGACCAGCGGCGCGCCCTTGTCGAGCTTTTGGGGGCCGACTTCGATTTTTCCGCGCTGACCGAGGTCGACGAGGCGATCCGCATGGACATCGTCGACAATCTGCCCAACGCGCAGATTGCCCAGGCGGTGCAGGAACTCGATTCCGACGACGCGGTCTACATCCTCGAGGATCTCGAACCGGAGGACCAGGACGAGATCCTGTCGCAGCTGCCGTTTACCGAGCGCATCAGGCTACGTCGCTCGCTCGACTACCCCGAGGAGACCGCCGGGCGGCGCATGCAGACGGAGTTCGTCGCGGTGCCGCCGTTCTGGACGGTCGGCCAGACCATCGACTACATGCGCGAGGACAAGAACCTTCCCGACCGCTTCAGCCAGATCTTCGTCATCGACCCGAGCTTCAAGCTGCTTGGCGCCATAGACCTCGACCAGATCCTGCGCACCAAGCGCTCGGTCAAGGTCGAGGAGGTCATGCATGAGACGCGGCACGCCATTCCGGCCACGATGGACCAGGAAGAGGCCGCGCGGGAGTTCGAGCAATATGACCTTCTGTCCGCCGCCGTCGTCGACGAGAACGAGCGGCTGGTCGGCGTGCTGACCATCGACGACGTCGTCGACGTCATCCAGCAGGAAGCCGAGGAAGATCTCCTGCGCATGGGCGGCGTCGGCGACGAAGAGCTTTCCGACAGCATCTTTTCGACCTCGCGTTCGCGTGTGCCATGGCTGCTTGTCAATCTCCTGACCGCCTTCCTTGCGGCATCGGTGATCGGCCTGTTCGACCACACGATCGAGCGCATTGTGGCGCTCGCCGTGCTGATGCCGATCGTGGCCGGGATGGGCGGCAATGCCGGTTCGCAGACCATGACCGTCACCGTGCGGGCGCTGGCGACAAGGGATCTCGACATCTACAATGCCGGCCGCATCATTCGCCGCGAGATAGGCGTGGGCTTCATCAACGGCATCGTTTTCGCCATATTGATCGGCATCGTAGCCGCCGTCTGGTTCCGCGATGCCAATCTGGGCGGCATCATCGCCGCGGCCATGATCATCAACATGTTCGTTGCGGCCCTTGCCGGCATCCTGATCCCGCTGCTGCTCGACCGCTTCAAGGTCGATCCCGCGGTCGCTTCGGCGGTCTTTGTCACCACGGTCACCGACGTCGTTGGTTTCTTCGCCTTTCTCGGCCTTGCCACGTGGTGGTTCGGCGTCCATTGATCAGGCTCAATTGACTTTTACGTAAATGCCGTGCGAGGCTCGGCGACAGGCAGACTGCGGCCTATTCCGGCAGGTCTGCCGCGGACGGAGAGCAGCAATCGCCAATCTCCGGCTATGGGGCGAGAATGCGGGAATATTATTCGATCACCGAGCTGACGCGCGAATTCGATGTGTCGACACGGACGTTGCGCTTCTACGAGGACGAGGGCCTGGTGCAGCCGGTGCGGCGGGGCCGCACGCGGCTGTTTCGTCCATCCGACCGACACCTGATCCGGCAGATCATGCGCGGAAAACGGCTCGGCTTCTCGATCAACGAGATCCGCGAAATCATCCAGATGTACAAGGAACCGCCCGGCGAGGTCGGTCAGCTCAAGCTGATGATCAAGCGCATCGAGGAAAAGCGCGAGGATCTGAGGCAAAAGCGCCGCGACCTCGAGGAGACATTGGCCGAACTCGACCAGGCCGAGGAATCCTGCGTTGAGCGGCTGGTCGAGCTCGGGGTTAATACGTAGCGGCCTTCCAGGCAGGACAATCGCTTTAGAGTCGGCGCCGCCCCTCATCGCCCTGCCGGGCACTTCTCCCCGTATAGTGACGGGGAGAAGGGGGCTGACCGTGATCTCGGTCTCTTCCTGCAACGCTGGTGGCTGGCGAAACCGCTGATGACAGCGCCCCTCTCCCCGTCACTATACGGGGAGAGGATGCCGGCAGGCAGGTGAGGGGCGGCGCCGACATCGACAAATTGTTGGTCTCCGCCACAAATCGGAAACCGTTATCTTCCCGATATGGCTCTGGCAGCCGGCGTTCAGATGCTCAAATCCAGCGCCGCACTCTTTTGGCATAGTCGCGGTATTTCTTGCCGAACTTTGCCGCCAGCATCTTTTCTTCCTTTTCCACCGCGACCTTCTGCGTGACGAAGGCAGCGATGAACGCCAGCGGCAGGAACCAGACGATCCCGGAGATGAAGGCGACGCCAATCAACAGCAGCGTGTTGGCGAGGTACATCGGATTGCGGGTGACGCCGAAAGGACCCGTGGTGACGAGATGGTCCGGCACGGCGTTGGGGTTGAGCGTGGTCTTGGCCCGCGTCATGGTGCGGATGGCGGTGAACCAGAGTGCGGCGACGCCGAACAGCGCCACCCAGCCGGCCGCGTAGAGGAGGTCGCCCAGGAGGTCGCCGATCCAGGGCAGGGGAAAGAGCAGGCCGAGCGCGATACTGATGGCGATGGCGGCGATGTAGATCAGCGGCGGCCACGGTATCAGCCCAGGTTTGGGCGGGGTCTCGGTCATTCGACACCTTCCTCCGTCATCTTGCTGTCGGTCTGGGCCGTGCAGGTGCCGGCGAGATCCGCCAGATGCGCTCTCCATTCGGCGGTCTGGTCGTTCTTGTAGAGCCGATCAAGCGTTGCCTCGCCCTCCAGCGTGTCCAGCATGCACCCACAATAGCTCGAACAGAACTTGCTGTCGCGCTGCTGCTCGCACGAGATCTGGCAGGTCTTGAGAAAGTTCACCTGCGGGGTTTCGACCTTGGCCGGCATTACTTGCGAGAACAACCAGACACTGCCGATCAGCAGCGGCTGGTGAATCAGGTAGAAGGCCAGGCTGTGCCGGCCGATGAAGCCCAGCGGGTTGGACCAGCGCCCGGGTGCCACATCTGCCAGGCGCGCCAAGGCGCCGAAGCCGGAGGCAAGCTTGGTCGCTCCGAGGCCCACAAGCACCGCACCGAACCACGGGAACAGCGGGACATAGTCGTTGGAGTGTGGGTTGACCGCGGAAAGGCCGACCCACCACAGCCAGGGGTGATCGAACGATTCCAGCCGAAAATAGAAGGGAATGGCGATGACCGCCGCGGCGATCGGCAGTGTGAGCAGCGCCGGCAGGCGCAGGAATGCCAGCCCGAGCAGGCTCGCCAGCGCGATCTGGTGCAGGATGCCGAAGAAGATCCACCCGTCCGGCGTGGCGATACGGGTGGCGACCGAAATGGCGATCGCCGCTCCGGCGACCATGGCGAAGCGTCTCCAGAAGCCGTTCCAGCGGATCTCTTTGCCATGGGCGAGATACAGGCTGACGCCGACCAGGAACAGGAAGGTCGAGGCGATGCAGCGAGCATAGAACTTCCACCAGCCGAAGGCGGTCAGGCCGGGATCGGTGTAGCCGAAGAATTCCAGGTCCCAGGTGAAATGGTAGCTCGCCATGGCGATCAGCGCGATGCCGCGCAGCATGTCGATGGCGACGATGCGCTTGGTCTTCGGCAACTCCGCGGCGGGCATGGTCGGCGTCTGGATGCTCATGGTCTCGCGATCTGATTCAGCCCCGTACGAGGACTATCACGGTTACGCCGGACAAAAGAAGGCCGTGAGCTTCGATACAGACAGTCAGCCGGCGCTGCATCAGGCACCCCTTTAGGCCAGCACCGGAAAGCCTTTGACCGGCTTCGTTTTTATCCGGGGCACGTCGGTTTCCTGTTACCGGTCGCGAACTGATGGCCGCAGATTTGGCTGCTGATTCTGCTTTGGGGAAGCAATGTCCACGCATGTGCGCCATCCGATCTGGCTACCGGCCCTCAAGGCCGCGGATGCCCGCACCTTCGCCTCGCTCTACGCGGTCGAATCCTTCGCTCGCGCCACGGTGTCGAGCGTCATCCCGATCCAGGCCTACGAGATCCTCCACAACGAGCAGATCGTCTCGATCCTCTACACCATAGTGGCGATGCTCGGCCTGTCGGTGACCCTGTTCATGCCGATGCTGATCCAGCGCTTCGCACGGCGCTGGGTCTACACGGCGGGCGCCTGCCTGCTGGCGATCGGCTCGTTGTTCTTCGTCACGCATACGCTCGCCGGGCAATTGGCCGGCATGCTGTGCCGTGTCATGGGCGCCAGTGCGCTGTCGATCACGCTCAACCTCTACATCATGGACCACATCCGCAAGACCGATTTCATGCAGGCCGAATCGCTGCGCATGGCGTGGTCGATGTTTGCCTGGACGGGTGGGCCGACGCTCGGCATCTTTCTCTATACGCGCTTCGGCATCTATGCCGCGCATGGCGCGGTCGCCGTATTCGCCTTGGCCCTGCTGGCGTTGTTCTGGACCTACCGGCTCGGCGACAATCCCTCGATCCGGCCGGGCAAGACGCGCCCGGTCAACCCGCTGGCCAATATCGGCCGTTTCGTCGCGCAGCCGAGGCTGAGGCTGGCCTGGCTGATCGCCTTCGGCCGCTCCTGCTTCTGGACGACATTTTTCGTCTATGGCCCGCTGTTCATGGTCATCACCGGTGAGGGCGAACTTGCCGGCGGCATTCTGGTTTCGGCAGGCAACGCGCTTTTGTTCATGGCGATTTTCTGGGGCAAGGCCGGCAAGCGCTTCGGCGGCCGCAGGACCATGACTTTTGCCTATTTCGCCATGTCGGTGGTGCTGCTGGCGGCGGGTGCCGTCGGCGAAAGCGCGCCGCTCGTCACCGGCGCCTGCCTGCTGTGCGGCGCCTTCTTCACCATCGCGCTCGACGCGCTGGGCTCGACCGCCTTCATGCGCTCGGTCCGCTCTTATGAGCGGGCGCAGATGGCTGCGGTCTACCGCACTTATCTCGACTTTTCCGAACTGACGCCGCCGCTGGTCTACTCGGTGGTGCTGGCCTTTTTCGGACTGGGCTCGGTTTTCGTCACGCTCGGCCTGCTTGCGGCGGTCTGCGGTTATGTCACCTGGCGGTATCTGCCGAAGTCGCTGTGAAGCTTACGGCACAAGCGCAGCATGTCGTTCGCGTACCCAATCGTGGAAGCGGTGGAGGTCGTACTCCTCCGGCATCAGCACGCCGGCCTTATGGCGCATGGAGCGCAGCCCTTTCTGGTTGACCTCGCAGATCGCGGCATCCTCCTCCAGCACCTGGGTGCCGAAGCCGACGATGTTGTCGATGTCGGTGGCGGCGAGCGCGTCAGGCGCGAACAGCCATTCGGCGGTCAATTCGGTCTGCTCGGGGCCAAGCGGCACCAGCCGTACGGACCTGACATAGTCGACGTGGCCGACGATGAACATCGAGGGCAGGCTGGTGGCGTAGGTCTGGCCGGCGGCGTGCTCGGCCGGCGTCAGGCCCGAAAAGACCGGCCCATGCGCCTGGCCGTCACGTGACCATGTTTCGGCACCCGCCCGCAGCCCGCCGGAAAATTCCGGCGCGTCATTGTCGGCATGGCGGGTCCATTCGGGGTCGTCATGCCGGCCCATCAGGCCGCGACCATAGATCGGCACCAGCCGCGACAGGTCCTTGTGGACGCCGGGGCAATGCAGGCATTCGTTGAAGTTTTCCCAGAAGATCTTCCAGTTGCAGTTCATCACCTTGCGCAGCACATGGCCCGATACCAGCGATTCCAGCGGCCAGTTGCCGAGATCGCCTGAGGCCGGGTCGAAGGATGAGTGCGCCGAGCCGGCGGCATCTTCCGCGAGATTGACGAAGACGAAGCCGCGCCAGACCGACAGCGCGACGCGATAGAGCGGATGGTCCGCCTTGTCGAAACCTTCGGGCAGCGTTTTCGATGGCACGCGCACGAGATCGCCGCGCAGCGAATAGGACCATGCGTGGTAGGGGCAGGTGATCAGCCGCGCCTTCAGCCGGCCCTCGCGTTCCTGGCAAAGCTGCGAGCCGCGATGCCGGCAGGTGTTGTGGAAGGCGCGCAGTTCGCCGGTATCGTCACGCAGCACGACGATCTCCTGGGTGCCGACGCGGAAGGTGCGGAAAGCCAGCGGTTGGGCGAGATCAGCTTCACGGCAGACGAGCAGCCAGTTCCTGTACCAGATGGCGTCGAGGTCGCGCTGGTAGGCCGCCGCATCCCAATAGGCCGACGACGGCAATGTCGGCTCGGCCCGGGTGAGGCCGTTATAGGGGGCGTGCTGGCTCTGGACGGGCTGCATGGCTGGCCTCCTGTGAGATGGCAGCCGACACCCGGCCACGGAAATTGTCAATTGCAGCGGAGCAAGCGGCCGGACGGCGCTAAAGCGCTTGTCGCCGTCGGAATTTGGTTTGCCGGATGCGGCGATTTTCCTTATAGTCACCTTCGTCGTCGGTTCCGATTGGAGCCAAGAGGGAATGCGGTGCGGGCAGATTTGTTGCCCAATGCCGTGGCTGCCCCCGCAACTGTGTGCGGTAGTCCTCTCCATATGCCACTGAAGATTTTCTTCGGGAAGGTGGGGAAGGGCGCTGATCCGCGAGCCAGGAGACCTGCCGGCGACAGGAAACTGACTTCGATGCCCTCGGGTGGAGGGTGAAAGGACAAGACATGAATACCGCTTCCGTCTCCCTCGGCGCCTCCATCTCCTCGCAGTCGCGCCTCCTGCAGCTCGCGCTCGCGGCGCTGCTCGGCGTTTTCGTCGTAGGCTTTGTCGGTTTCTCGCATATCGACGCGGTCCACAATGCCGCGCACGACTATCGCCACTCGATGGCGTTTCCCTGCCACTGATAGGGATTTGACATCATGAACCTGTTTCGCAACGTCGTGTTCATCGCGGCGATCGCAGGGCTCGTGGCAGGTGTCGTTCTCGCCTGCATGCAGGCCTATGCCACCGTGCCGTTGATCCTGAAGGCGGAAGTCTACGAACAGGCCGGCGGCGGCCACCACCACGACCATACCGCACCGGCCCCGACCGACAACAACGCCATGAACTCTGCCGCCCCGGCGGGCAATGCCATGAGCTCCGCCGCGCCGGCAGCCGCTGAAGCTGTTCCGGCTGAAGAGGAAGGCTGGGCGCCGGCCGACGGCTTCGAGCGCTTCGCCTTCAGCGTGCTTGCCAACATCGTCACCGGCATCGGCTTCGCGCTGGTCCTGGTCGCGGTTTCGGAATTCGCCGGCGGCATCGGCAACTGGCGCCAGGGCGTGTTCTGGGGACTGGCCGGCTTTGCCGTGTTCACGCTGGCGCCGGGCCTCGGCCTGCCGCCGGAACTGCCGGCCATGCCTGCCGCCGAGCTTCTGCCACGCCAGACATGGTGGACGGCGACGGTGGCGGCGACGGCGATCGGCCTTGCCCTGATCGCCTTCCGCAAATCACTGCCGCTGGCGATTCTGGGCGTGGTGTTGATCGTCGCGCCGCATATTGTCGGCGCGCCGCAGCCGGACAGTTTCGAGACGCCGATTCCGGAAGGCCTGCACCATCAGTTCGTGGTGGCGGTAACCGTAACCAACCTGGTGTTCTGGCTCGTGCTCGGCGCTGTCGTCGGCGTGGTGCGCGGACGCTTCACCGGCAGCGCGACGAGCCTGCGCGACAGCTTTGCCTGATCGCGGAAGACTGACCTTCATCATCGGCGGTGCGCGCTCCGGCAAGAGCGCGCACGCCGAAACGCTGATGACGGCCTTGCCTTCGCCATGGACCTACATCGCCACGGCGCAAGCCTATGACGACGAGATGCGGCAGCGCATCGCGTTGCACCGGTCGCGGCGCAGCGAGGGCTGGACGACCATCGATGCACCGCTTGGCCTTGTCGGTGCACTCGAGGCCCTACCGGAGGACCAGCCGGTCCTTGTCGACTGCCTGACGCTCTGGCTGACCAATCACATGCTGGCCGATCATGATGTAGAGGCCGAATGTCGGCGGCTGGCTGACATGCTGTCGCGGCCGCGCGGACCCTGGTTCGTGGTATCCAACGAGGTCGGGCAAGGCATCGTGCCCGACAATGCGCTGGGGCGCCGGTTCCGCGACGCCGCCGGCCGGCTCAACCAGCAGGTCGCGGCGATTGCCGAGACCGTGCTTTTGATGGTGGCGGGGCTGCCGCTCAAGGTGAAGTGACATGACCGACATCGACGAAAAGGACGAAGAGCGCCACCGCGCCAAGATGGCCAAGCGCAAGGCGGTCCAAGACGCCGAGGTGGCGAGCAAGACGGTCGAAAAGGGGCTGCTGATCGTCAACACCGGCCCGGGCAAAGGCAAGACCACGGCTGCCTTTGGCCTGGCGCTGCGGATGCTCGGCTACGGCAAGCGCGTCGGCGTCGTCCAGTTCATCAAGGGCAAATGGCATACGGGTGAGAAGGAGGCCTTCGCCGCCTTCGGCGACCGCGTCGTCTGGCACGCGATGGGCGAGGGGTTCACCTGGGAGACACAGGATCTGAAGCGCGACATCGCGGCGGCCGAGGCCGCCTGGGCCAAGGCGCTGGAGCTGATGGCCGATCCGTCGATCAGTCTCGTCGTGCTCGACGAACTCAACATCGCGCTGCGCTACGAGTATCTCGATCTGGACAAGGTGGTTGTCGCGCTGAAAGCGCGCCGCGAGGGCCTGCATGTCGTCGTCACCGGTCGCAACGCCAAGCCGGCGCTGGTCGAGGCGGCCGACCTGGTGACCGAGATGGGGCTGACCAAGCACCATTTCGCGGCGGGCGTGAAGGCGCAGCAGGGGGTGGAGTTTTGAGAGCTGTTGTCCCCTTTTGTGGATGAGCATTCAAGTCTGGTCGCCAAACGCTTCCAGCAGGGCTCACTTCCTTTCCCTCCGGAGGGGGGAAAGGTGGCGCTGCGAAGCAGCGACGGATTGGGGGAAGGCGGTTATCGAACGCGCGGTCCGCAGACAGGCAGGCGCAACCCGGCGGGTGCGAGAAACGCGACTGCCGAGCTCGTCGACCCCCACTCCGTCTCGGCTCGCCGAGCCACCTCTCCCCCGATCGACGGGGGAGAGGAAAGGCGCGAACCTGTTGCAGCCCGGCTCCCTTCCTCCCCTTCGGGAGAGAACTCACGGGGGGGTGAGATCATGCCAGAATGACGATCGCCGAAACCACGCCGAACAGCGCGATCAACAGGCAGTCGGCGACGCGGTAGAGTTTCAGCGCCCGCCTTATGTCGATGCTGTCGGCTTCGCGCCGGCCGCCTTCGCCCATGAACGCGTCGTCGACCGTTACGCCGCCATAGCTGCGCGGCCCGGCGAGCGCCAGGCCAAGTGCGCCGGCCATCGCCGCCTCCGGCCAGCCGGCATTGGGCGAGCGGTGCTTTTTCGCGTCGCGCCGCACCGCCTGCCATGCGGCTTTCGCGTCGGCGCCTTTCACCAGGAAAGCCGCCAAGGTGATGAGCAACGCCGTCAGCCGCGACGCCGGCAGGTTGATCCAATCGTCGAAGCGTGCGGCTGCCCTGCCGAATGCTTCGTGGCGCGGCGTGCGATGGCCGATCATCGAATCGGCGGTGTTGGCGGCCTTGTAGGCGGCGCCGCCGGCGAGGCCGCCGACGCCCGTCCAGAAGGCGGGGGCAACGATGCCGTCGGAAAAATTCTCGGCCAGGCTCTCGATCGCCGCGCGGCAGACGCCGGCCCTGTCGAGGGTTTCGGGATCGCGGCCGACGATGCGCGAGACGGCGGCGCGGCCCATGTCGAGGCCGCCCGAGTCGAGCGCATCGGCGACGGCCTCGACATGCTCATAAAGGCTCCGCTGCGACAGGAACGATGTTGCCAGAAGGGCGGTGATGAACAGTCCCAGGGGAATGAACCAGAGCAGGATCTGCACGCACAGGCCAATTAGCGCCGGCACCAGCACGATGACCAGAAGCGCCTGGACACCACGTTGGCGACGCAGTGCGTCGGGATCAGTGGCGCGGTTGAGCCTGCGATCGAGAAAGGATATCAGCCAGCCAAACCACGTCACGGGATGGCCGATGGCGCGAAACAGCCAGTCGGGGTAGCCCAGCGCGGATTCGATGGCCAATGACAGGAAAGCGATCAGGACTGACATGAAGCTTCTTGAAGGAGCGGTGGACCATGGTGGAAGTCTCGGCCGGGCAAGGGCGCTTTTCCCCAACGCCCCCCAGCCTTTCGTCGACCTCTCGACCGGAATCAATCCGCACTCCTACCCGCTTTTCGAGCTGCCCGCCACCTCGCTGTCGCGATTGCCGGAAGCGGGGCGGGCGCGTGAGCTGACGGCGATCGCAGCCAGTAGCTATGGTGCGCCCTCGCCAGCCAATGTCGTCGCTGCGCCCGGTACGCAGATCCTGCTGCCGCGCGTGGCATCGCTGGTCGCGCCGGGCAGGGCGCTCGTTCTAGGGCCGACCTATGCCGAACATGCCCGCGCGGCGGCGATCGCGGGGCACGAGGTGATCGAAGTCAGCGATTTCGCTGATCTGGCGGATGCCGACCTTGCCGTCGTGGTCAACCCGAACAACCCGGATGGGCGCATCGTCGAGCGCGACCGGCTGCTGGCGCTGGCCGCCGGTTTGCGCGCCAAGGGCGGGCTGCTGGTCGTCGACGAGGCGTTCATGGATGTCGGCCCGCGCGAACACAGCCTTGCCGGCGATGTCGGCCAGGGCGGCATCGTCGTGCTGCGTTCTTTCGGCAAGTTTTTTGGGCTGGCCGGCCTGCGGCTTGGATTCGCGCTTGCCGATGCGCCGACGGCCCAACGGCTGGAAACGCAATTCGGACCTTGGGCCGTCGCCGGCCCGGCGCTCGAATATGGCATTCGCGCACTTGCCGATATCGGCTGGCAGGACGCGATGCGCGCGTCGCTGGCGGAGGTATCGGCTCGGCTCGACGGGCTGTTCGGTCGTTTCGGCGTGCCTGCCGCGGGCGGCACCACATTGTTCCGCTATCTCAGGCTGTCGGATGCCGCCGGCTTGTTTTCTGTGCTTGGGGAACGCGGCATCCTGCTTCGCCATTTCACCGACCGCCCGCATGTCCTGCGGGCCGGCCTGCCGGGGAACGGGGAGGAGTGGCTGCGGCTTGAATCCGCCCTTGCCGAATGGGCGGCCCGGCGCGAGGATCGAGCGGAAGGTATCAAACCATGATCCATGTCTGCTCGCTGGCAAAGGTCGAGGAAACGGTGGCGAGGACCGGCGCCGAGCGGCTGCTGTCGCTGTTGGCCGCCGGCACCGATGTGCTCCGCCCGGCCTCGATCATGAGGGAAAACCATCTGCACCTGGTCATGCACGACATCGCGGCGGCGCAGGATGGCATGACCATGCCGGGCGAGGAGCATGTGCGCAATCTGCTCGATTTCGCGCGCCGCTGGGACCGCGCAAGGCCGATGGTCGTTCACTGTTATGCCGGCATCAGCCGCTCGACAGCCTCCGCCTATATCATCGCTGCCGCGCTGGCGCCGAAACGCGACGAGGCCGAGCTGGCCCGGACGTTGCGGACGCTGTCGCCTTCGGCGACGCCAAATCCGCGGCTGATCGCGGTGGCCGACGCGCTGCTTGGTCGAGGCGGCCGCATGATCGCGGCAATCGAAGCGATCGGGCGCGGCGCCGATGCCTTTGAAGGCACACCGTTCGAACTGAAGATCGATATGTAGGGCTACTTCAACCAATCGGCGAGCTTCGCCTTGCGTACGTCCCTAAGCAGGCTGACGAAACCATCAGCCTGATGTTCCGCTGTCAGCCGACCTTTTTCAGCCGTGGCAATGCTGGCGTCGCCGACCACGCCGTTCGGGTTGAGATCGCTGGCGATCCAGGCGAAGGCGTGGGTGCCGGTGTGCCGCAGCAGCGCGAATTCCTTCTCGGCCTTGGCGACATTGGACACGAAATTGTCGGCCCTGGCCATGTCGACGAGATCCGGCCGGAAATGCAGCATCAGCGAGGTCTCGACGTCGCCGCCATGGATGCCGTGGCGGTCCTCGAGTTCGGTGTACATGCCGGCCGGGCGGCCGAAGCGTTGCCAACTGGTCTTCAGCGCCAGCATCTTTTCGCGCACCCGCAATTCGCGCGTGACGATGCCCATGATCTCCTCGTTGCCGCCATGCGAGTTGACGACGACCAGCTTGCGCACGCCTGCCCGCGCAATCGACACGCCAAGCTCGGTCCAGGCGTCCGCCAGCGCCGTTGCCGGCAAAGTAAGCGTGCCCGGCGCGTGAAGATGCTCGTTCGATTTGCCCACCGCCTGGACCGGAAGGATGCGGATGTCGAGATCGTCGGGCAGGCGGGCGATCACCGTGTCGAGCATGCCGTTCATGATCGAGGTGTCGGTCGAGACAGGCAGATGCGGTCCATGCTGCTCGATCGCCGCCACCGGCAGTACGGCGATCGTCGCTTCGGGATCGATCGAGGCATATTCGGTGGTCCGATAGTCACCCCACCACACACGTCTTTTTGCTACGGTCATGTCATGCCTCTTCGATGAACGGTGAGACCTAGCGCGAGATACACGGCGTGTCGATCACCCGGCCGCGATGGCCTCGACCTCGACCTTGAATTCAGGCCGGGCAAATCCGCTGACGATCATCAGGGTCGAGGCCGGCGCGGGGTTCGAAAAAAGCCGGTCGCGAACATCCATATAGGGTCTCAGATGCGCGCGGTCGGTGACATAGGCGTTGATGCGAACGATATCGCCGAGCCCCAGCCCCGCCTCGCCGAGGATCGCGGCGATGTTCTTGAAGCAAAGCTCGGCCTGGGCGCCGGCGTCTTCGGGGATCTGGTCGTCCGCCGTGATCGCGACCTGGCCTGAACACAACACCAGCCGCTTGCCCGGGGGCACTTCGACGCCGTGACTGTAGCGGGCAAAAGGCGGCTTGATCGACTTCGGGGTGAGGAACTTGAACATGGCAATCTCCTGGATACCGCCAGCCTAAGACTGGATTCATCACAGCTTCAAGATGGCGGTGCATGTCGCCGGTGCGATTGTGGACAGGCGTTTAAAAAATAGGCACGATGCCTCCGGTGCAGCACGACCTTTCCGGCGTTCGCAGATGGCTGTGGTGCAGGCGGGCGGGTCCCGGCGCGAGACGCCGGTGGCATGTGTCTTGCTTCTTGAATCTCTGGTGTCGAGCCTGGCGCGTGGCGCGCCGGAGCAAACAAAGGGTGGTGGTGTCGATGTACGGAAAACTGAAGATGTCGGTAGCGGCGGTGGCCGTGCTTGCAGCGAGCACGCTTGGTGCCGCGGCAAATGAAAAAGTCACCTTCGGCACCAACTGGCTGGCCGAGCCGGAACATGGCGGCTACTACCAGGCCGTGGCCGACGGCACCTATGCCGCCTGCGGCCTCGACGTCACCATCATGCAGGGTGGCCCGCAGGTCAGCGGCCGGCCGATGCTCCTGGCCGGCAAGATCGATTTCTACATGGGCGGCAACCTGCTGTCGGCCTTCGACGCCGTCCAGCAAGGCATTCCGATGCGCGTGGTGGCGGCGGACTTCCAGAAGGATCCGCAGGTCATCATGTCCCATCCCGGCGAGGGGCTGGACAAATGGGAGGACCTGAAGAACGCCGAGCAGTACATTCTGGGTGACGAGGGCGCGCAGACCTTCTTCCAGTGGATGATCATCGAGCTCGGCTTCGACGCGGCCAAGCGCGTGCCCTACACCTACAACACTGCTCCCTTCCTCGCCAACAAGAAGTCGATCCAGCAAGGCTATGTCACGTCCGAGCCGTTCGCGGTCAAAAAGGAAGGCGGCTTCGTGCCCAACCAGTTCCTGCTCGCCGACTATGGCTGGGACACCTATTCGACGACGATCGAGGTGATGCAGGACACCATCGACAAGAAGCCGGAGGTGGTCCAGTGCTTCGTCGATGGCTCGGCCAAGGGCTGGTACAAATATCTCTACGGCGACAACAAGGCCGCCAACGACATGATCAAGAAAGACAATCCTGACATGACGGATGAGCAGATCGCTTTCTCAATCGAGCAGATGAAGAAGTTCGGCCTAGCCGATTCCGGCGACACCGAGAAGCTCGGCATCGGCGCCATGAACGAGGCGCGGATCAAGAGTTTTTACGACAAGATGGTCAAGGCCAAGGTCACGCCCGCCGGCATCGACATCACGAAAGCCTACACGCTGGCCTTCGTCAACAAGGGCGTCGGGCTCGAGCTGAAGAAATAGGCCGTCCCAGCATGATGCGGGAACAGGTAGCGCAGGCGCCGGCGAACGGGTCCGACACGGCTCCGGCATTGTTGGCGCTGCGGGGCGTCGGCAAGGTCTTTTCCAATGGCGTGACGGCGCTCGCCGACGTCGACCTGACGATCCGGGAAGGGGATTTCCTCAGCCTGCTCGGGCCGTCCGGCTGCGGCAAGTCGACGGCGCTGCGGCTGATCGCTGGCCTGTCAACGCCGACCTCCGGCATGCTCGACTGGCGTGCGGGCGGTTCGCTCGACCGCTCGAACATCGGCTTCGTGTTCCAGGAGCCGACATTGCTGCCCTGGGCCAGCGTTTTCGACAATGTCTGGCTGCCGCTTAGGCTGAAGGGCGTCAGCCGCGCCAAGGCGGCACCGGTGGTGACCGAGATGCTGGCAAGGGTTCATCTCACCGGTTTCGAGAACGCGGTGCCGCGCGAACTGTCGGGCGGCATGAAGATGCGCGTCTCGATCGCACGGGCCCTGGTGACCAAACCGCGCGTGCTTTTGATGGATGAGCCGTTCGCGGCCCTCGACGAAATCACCCGCTTCAAGCTCAACAACGATCTGCTGGAGTTGTGGCAGGACGAGCGCTTCACCGTCGTCTTCGTCACGCATAGCGTCTTCGAAAGCGTGTTTTTGTCCAACAGGGTTGTCGTGATGGCGGCGCGGCCAGGCAGGATCTTCGACGAGCTTGCCATCGATGCGGCCTATCCGCGCGACGAGGCCTTTCGCACCTCCCCCGATTATGCGGCGCTGTGCCGGCAGACGTCCGACGTGCTGGCCAAGGCCATCAATTCAATTGCAGGCTCGCATCATGACGACCCTTGACGGTGCATTGAAACTCGACCCCGAGGAAGCACGCCGCGCGCGCCAGGAGCGGCTCGAGCGGATCGGCCGCTGGGTTCTGCCGCTGGCGATCATGATCCTGGCGATCTGGCTGTGGGACCGTATCTGCGTGTGGAATGAAATTCCGCAATACATCCTGCCGCGTCCCGGTGTGGTGCTGGCAACGCTCTACAACGACGCCGGCCTGCTGTTCTCCGCACTGCTGGTCACCCTGCGCATCACCTTCCTCAGTCTCCTCCTTGCCGTCATCGGCGGCGTCGGGCTGGCGGTGCTGTTCGCGCAGTCGAAATGGGTGGAGATGTCGTTCTTTCCCTTCGCCATCGTGCTGCAGGTGACGCCGATCGTGGCCATCTTCCCGCTGATCAACATCTATGTCGACAACCAGACGACCAAGCTTCTGCTCTGCGCCTGGATCGTCGCCTTCTTTCCGATCCTCTCCAACTCCACCCTCGGCCTGAACTCGGTCGACCGCAATCTGCGCGACCTGTTCAAGCTCAACGGCGCAACGCGCTGGCAGCAATTGCGCTATCTCAGGCTGCCGGCGGCGATGCCGTATTTCCTCGGCGGGCTGAAGATCGCCGGCGGCCTGTCGCTGATCGGCGCGGTGGTGGCCGAGTTCGTCGCCGGCGCCACCGGCCAGTCTTCGGGCCTCGCCTCGCGCATCATCGAGGCCGGCTACCGGCTGAACGCGCCCAGGCTCTTCGCGGCGCTGTTCCTGATCTCGCTGACCGGCATCCTGATCTTCCTCGTGCTGTCGTTGATTTCGCATCTCATCTTACGGCGCTGGCACGAGAGCGCGCTGAAGCAGGAGCGGTAGCGCCTTGATTCCAAACACAGGTTCATACCGGCTCGCCAACGCACGCGTTCATCGGTCCGTCACGCCTGGCCTTGCCGCGCCCTTCGACGGCGACGGTTTCGCACTTGCCGACATCGCGGTGGGCGACGGCAAGATTTCCAGCATTGCTGTTCCTGGCAGATCGAACGCACCTGCCGATGCGATCGACCTCGGCGGGCGGATTCTGCTGCCGTGCTTCATCGATTGCCACACCCATATCGACAAGGGCCATATTTGGCCGCGAAAACCCAATCCTGACGGCACTTTCATCGGGGCGCTGAATGCCACAGGTGCCGACCGCACTGACCGCTGGAGTGCCGAGGACGTGGCGCGGCGCATGGATTTCTCGCTGCGCTGCGCCTACGCGCATGGCACCAAAGCACTGCGCACGCATCTGGACAGTGTCCCGCCGCAGGAGGAAATCTCCTGGCCGGTGTTCGAGACGATGCGCGAGAGGTGGCGCGGCCGCATCGAGTTGCAGGGCGCCTGCCTGATTGGCGTCGAGGGCGTGCGCGACAAGAATTGGTTCGACAGGCTGGCCAAAAGGGTGGCCGCCGCCAAGGGCGTGCTTGGCGTCGTCACCTACATGGTGCCGGATCTGGAAGAACTGCTCGACCATGTCTTCTCCCAAGCCGTCAAGCATGGCCTCGACCTCGATTTCCATGCCGACGAGACCGACGACGTCGCGGCGATCTCGCTGAAGAAGATCGCCGAGGCGTCGCTATGGAGCGGCTTCGAGGGCAAGATCCTCGTCGGCCACTGCTGTTCGCTGGCGCGCCAGCCGGACCTCGACGTGCTGGACACTCTGGACAAGGTGGCGAAAGCCGGGCTGGCGATCGTCTCGCTGCCGATGTGCAATCTCTATCTGCAGGATCGGCGGCGCGATCAGACTACGCCGCGCTGGCGCGGGGTGACGATGCTGCACGAGATGAAGGCGAGGGGCATTCCGGTCGCGGTCGCTTCCGACAATACCCGCGATCCGTTCTATGCCTATGGCGATCTCGACATGCTGGAGGTCTACCGCATGGCGACGCGCATCCTGCATTTCGATCATCCGGTCGCCGATTGGCCGCAGGCCGTCACGGCAACGCCGGCTGATGTGATGCGGCTCGATGGTTTCGGCACGCTTGCCGCCGGCGGGGATGCCGATTTCATTGTCTTCAAGGGCCGCAGCTGGACGGAATTGCTGTCGCGGCCCGAATCGGATCGCATCGTTGTGCGCGCCGGGCGCGCAATCGACCGGCAATTGCCCGACTATGCCGAACTCGACGAGCTGATGGTGGACTGATGGATATCGCCGCGCTGAAACGCGATCTCGACGGGATAAAACTCGACGACAATCCGGCCATCGTCCAGCAGAAAAGCCGCGATTTCTACTGGTACAGCCCGGTGCTGAAGCAGCAGCTCGATCACGTCACCGGCGACCTAGTCGTGACACCCAAGAACGAGGCCGAGCTGATCCGCGTGCTTGCCGCCTGCCACCGGCATGGCGTGCCGGTGACGCCGCGCGGCAGCGGCACAGGCAATTACGGCCAGGCGATGCCGCTCTCGGGCGGCGTGGTGCTCAACCTCGCCGAGATGAACGAGATCAAGTCGATCGCGCCGGGGCGCGTGGTGACCGGGCCGGGCGCGGTGCTGGCCGACATCGACAAGGCAACGCGGGCGCATTCAGGGCAGGAACTGCGGCTCTCACCCTCGACCTACAACACCGCCTCGATCGGCGGCTTCATCGCCGGCGGTTCGGGCGGCGTCGGTTCGATCAATTTCGGCGGCTTGCGTGATTTCGGCAATGTGCTGCGCCTGCGCGTGGTAACCATGGAGGCCGAGCCGAGGGCGCTCGAACTCACCGGCGAGGATCTGCACAAGGTGACGCATGCATACGGCACAAACGGTATCATCACCGAAGTCGAGATGCCGCTGACCGCGGCCTATGAGTGGATCGACATCATTGTCGGCTTCGACGCCTTCATGAATGCGGCGCGCTACGGCAACGCGCTGGCCTGCCAGGACGGCATCCTGACCAAGCTGATCACGCCGATCGCGGCACCGGTGCCGCAGCTCTATTTCAAACGGCACCAGAAATTCCTGAAGGATGGGCAGAGCATCTGCGTCGTCATGGTGGCGCGGCATGGGCTGGACGCCTTTCTCGCTTTCACGCGGCGGGCTGGAGGCGAGGTGGTCTTCAATGCCGCGACGGCGACGCCGGAGGAGAAAAAGGGTCTGCCGCCGGCCTATGAGCTGGCCTGGAACCACACGACGCTCAGGGCGCTGCGGGTCGACCCCGACATCACCTATTTGCAGTCGCTCTATCCCTTTCCCAACCAGCTGGCGCTGGTCGAGAAAATGGACGCGATGTTTCCGGGCGAAGTGTTCTCGCATCTGGAGTTCGTGCGGCTGGATGGCAACATCACCTGCTTCGGCCTGCCGCTGATCAAATTCACCACCGAGGCGCGGCTCGACGAGATCATCCGCCTGCATGAAGAGAATGGCTGCCCGATCTTCAACCCGCATCGTTACACGCTGGAAGAGGGCGGCATGAAGCAGACCGATGCGGTGCAACTCGCCTTCAAGCGCGAGACCGACCCGCAAGGACTGCTCAATCCCGGCAAGATGATCGCCTGGGAAAACCCGGATTATGACTACCGTTCGGGACGAACTTTTCTGTTCAAGGGGCTGCAGAGGACGGGATGAGGAGAGGCTCGCGCTTGAACACCCCCCTCTGGCCTGCCGGCCCGGGCCCTTCGCTGTCGCTTCGGGCGTTCGTCGCTCGGAAAGCCAAGAAATTGGCTTCCCGTCCGCTGCGCGGACCACTCCTCACCCCCCGCATGGGGGGAGATCGGCAGCTTAAGCGCTGCCGCCAACCTGCCGCGCTGACAATTGGCGAAAGCAGGGAGATAATCCGATCTCCCCCCTTGCGGGGGAGATGCCCGGCAGGGCAGAGGGGGGTGCCTCGCGCTGACCCAGGCAATGCTCCGCCATGAACATCCTCGTCGTCCACGCCCATCCGGTCGAAACCAGCTTCAATGCCGGCCTGCACCGGACGATCGTCGAGCGACTGACGGCTGCCGGCCATGCGATTGACGACTGCGACCTCTATGCAGAGGATTTCGATCCGCGGCTCTCTCGCCAGGAGCGGCTGGACTACCACAATCCGCGCGGCTCCGCCGACCCTGCGGCGCCGTATGTCGAACGCCTGCTGCGCGCCGATGCGCTGGTGCTTTCCTATCCGGTCTGGAACTACGGCTTTCCGGCAATCCTGAAAGGGTTCTTCGACCGCGTCTTCCTGCCCGGCGTGTCGTTCAAGCTGGTCGACGGCAAGGCGCAGCCGTCGCTGCACAACATCAGGAAGATCGCGGCGGTCACCACCTATGGCGGCACCCGGTTCCGCGCCATGCTGATGGGGGACCCGCCGCGCAAACTGGTCAAGCGCGTACTGCGCGCCACGGTAAAGCCGGGCGCTTCGGTTTCCTATCTGGCGCATTATTCGATGAACATTTCGAGCGACGAGACGCGCAAGGCGTTCTTGGCCAAGGTCACGGCCAGCATGGACAGATTCTGATGCGCGCGCTGGTGGTTTATTGCCATCCGGTGCCGGAGAGTTTTTGCGCCGCTATCCGCGACACCGCCGTGGAGGTGCTGATGCGAAAGGGCTGGGAGGTGCGGCTGCTCGACCTCTACGCCGAGAAGTTCGATCCGGTGATGAGCTGCGAGGAACGGCGTTTCTACAACAACCAGGCGCCGCAGGACCTTGCGCTGAAGCCGCATTTCGAGCTGCTCAACTGGGCCGAGGCGATCCTCTTCGTCTATCCGACCTGGTGGTACGGGCTGCCGGCGATGCTGAAGGGTTGGCTCGACCGGGTGTGGGCGACGGACGTCGCCTTCAAGCTGCCGGCCGGCAAGGGGCGGATCAAGTCGCTGATGCGGCATGTGACCAAGGTTGGCGTCATCACCACCTGCGGCGCGCCGACATGGTGGAGCGTCGTCGTCGGCCAGCCCGGGCGCAAGACCTTGCTGCGCGGCATGCGCGCGCTGTGCGCCACGCGCTGCCGGACCTTCTTCCTGGCGCACTATCTGATGGACGCCTCGACGCCGAAGACGAGAGCCGCGTTTCTGGCGAAGGTGCGGGCGAAGCTGGAGCGGTTTTGAGGGGGCGTTTTTCCCTTCTCCCACAAGGGGAGAAGGGAAAACCGCGCTACATCTTCACCCGTTCCGCCTTCGGATCATACATCGGCTTCAGCGATGCCTCCGCCGCAAACCGCTCGCCGGCGATCTCGATCTCATAGGACGAGGCCAGCACATCCGCCTCGGTCTCGCCCTGGCAGGGCACATAGCCCAGCCCGATCGCGCCGCCGAGATGGTGGCCGTAATTGCCTGAGGTGATCGGACCGACGATCTTGCCGTCGCGCAGGATCGCCTCGTTGTGGAAGAGAAGCGGCTGCGGGTCCTTCAGCCGGAACTGGATCAGCCGGCGGCTCAACCCGGCTTCCTTCTTCTTCAACACCGCGTCGCGGCCGATGAAATCGCCCTTGGCCGTCTTCACCGCGAAGCCGAGGCCGGCTTCCAGCACATTGTCCTCGTCGGTGATGTCGTGACCGAAATGGCGGAAAGCCTTTTCGATGCGGCAGGAATCGAGCGCATGCAGCCCGCACAGCTTGAGGCCGACATCGGCGCCGGCCGCGTCGATCGCCTCGAAGACGTGGGCCGCCTGGTCGGTCGAGACATAGAGCTCCCAGCCGAGTTCGCCGACATAGGTGACACGGTGGGCGCGGGCGAGGCCCATGCCGATCTCGATCTCCTGGAACGTGCCGAACGGATTGTTCTCGTCGGAGAAGTCGTTGGGGCTGACCTTCTGGATCAGCTTTCGCGCATCCGGGCCCATCAGGCAGAGAACGCTTTCGGCTGCGGTTACATCGGTGATGACGACGAACTCATCTGTCACGTGCTTGCGCAGCCAGGCAAGGTCGCGCTGCAGCGTGGCGCCGGGCACGACGAGGAAATAGGCGGTGTCCGACAGGCGCGACACCGTGAGATCGCTCTCGATGCCGCCGCGCCGGTTGAGCATCTGCGTATAGACGATCTTGCCCGGCGCCACGTCTATGTTGTTGGCGCAGAGTTTTTGCAGGAAGGCGCAGGCGTCGCGGCCTTCGACGCGGATCTTGCCGAACGAGGTCATGTCGAACAGGCCGACCTTGTTGCGGACGGCGAGGTGCTCCTCGCGCTGGTTGTCGAACCAGTTCTGCCGCTTCCAGGAATAGCGGTACTCGCGCTCCTGTCCCTCGCGCGCGAACCAGTTGGCGCGCTCCCAGCCGGCGACCTCGCCGAACACGGCGCCGCGCGCCTTCAGATGCTCATGCAGGGCTGAACGGCGCACGCCGCGCGACGTCGCCATCTGGCGATAGGGGAAATGGTCGGCATAGAGCAGGCCGAGCGTTTCGGAGACGCGCTCCTTGAGGTAACGGCGGTTCTTCTGGAAAGGCTGGGCGCGGCGGATGTCGACTTCCCACAGGTCGAACGGTGCCTCGCCGTCGTTGATCCACTGTGCCAGCGCCATGCCGGCGCCGCCTGACGAGACGATGCCGATAGAATTGTAGCCAGTCGCCATCCAGTAGCCACGCAGTTCCGGCGCCTCGCCGAGATAGTAGCGGTCGTCGGGCGTAAAACTTTCGGGGCCGTTGAAGAAAGTATGGATGCCGGCGGTGGCCAGCATCGGCATGCGGTTGACGCCCATTTCCAGGATCGGCTCGAAATGGTCCATGTCCTCGGGCAACTGGTCGAAGCAGAAATCCTCACGGATGCCATCCATGCCCCACGGCTTGGCCACTGGCTCGAAGGCGCCGAGCATCATCTTGCCGGCATCTTCCTTGTAATAGGCGCACTCGTCGGGCACGCGCAGCACCGGCAGGCGGCTCAGCCCCGGGATCGGCTCGGTAACGAGGTAAAAATGCTCGCAGGCGTGCAGCGGGATGGTGACGCCGTTCTGGGCGCCCAGTTCGCGCGCCCACATGCCGGCGCAGTTGACGACGATGTCGGTCTCGATCGTGCCTTGCTCTTCACCCTGCGCCCAGGACACGCCGGTGACGCGGCCTGCCTTGGTGTGGACCTTGGTGACCTTCACATTTTCAACGATGGTGGCGCCGCGTTGGCGCGCGCCCTTCGCCAGCGCCATGGCGATGTTGGCGGGGTCGCACTGGCCATCAAGCGGCAGATGCACGGCGCCGACGACGTCGGACACGTTGAGATGCGGGTACATCTCCTTGACTTCCCTGGGCGAAATCTCGCGCACGTCGACATCGAAGGCGCGGGCGAGTGACGCCTGACGGTAGATCTCGTGCTTGCGCTCCTCGGTCAGCGCGACGGTGATCGAGCCGACTTGGCGCATGCCGGTGCCGACCTCGGTCTCGGCTTCCAGCTTGACGTAGAGGTCGGCCGAATATTTCGCCAGCCGCGTCATGTTCTGCGAGCCGCGCAACTGGCCGATCAGGCCGGCGGCATGCCATGTCGTGCCCGAGGTCAGCTGCTTGCGCTCCAGAAGGACGATGTCGGTCCAGCCGAGCTTGGCCAGGTGATAGGCGACCGAGCAGCCCGAAACGCCGCCGCCGATGATGACGGCTCTTGCCTTGGCGGGAATGGTTCTGGGGGAAGGGGTGTTCATGCGGCCTCGCGGCGGTAGCTGGAGACAAAGCGGCGCAGCCGGAGCGCTGCTTCCCGCAAGACGGGTTCCGGCTGGCACAGGCTGACGCGGATATGTCCGGCCGCGGCCTCGCCGAAACTGGAGCCGGGCATGACGCCGACCTTCTCGTTGTCGAGGAAGGCGAAGGCGAATTTCTCGTCGTCGGATTCGACGGCCGATATGTCGAGCATGACATACATGCCGCCTTCGGAGCCGCGCACGCCGACATCGTTCATGCCGCGCACGGCGTCGAGCAGGACGGCGCGTCGCGCCGCATAGCGTTCGGCGATTTCCTTCACGCCATAACCCTTCTCCAGCGCCTCGGTGCAAGCGATCGAGATGAAGGCCGGGAGGCCGTAGGTCGTCACCAGATTGAGGTTGGTCAGCAGCGAGATCATCTCGCTGGGGCCGGTCAGCCAGCCCATGCGCCAACCGGTCATGCCGTGGCTCTTGGACATGGAATTGATGACCAGCGTGCGCTCGGCCATGCCGGGCAGGGAACGCGGCGAGATGTGCTCGCCACCGCCGAGCGTCCAATAGACTTCGTCGGACAGCAGCCACAAATCGTGCTCGCGGCAGACCTCGGCCAGCTGTTCCAGCCGTTCGCGCGAATAGACGGCTCCGGTCGGGTTGTTCGGCGTGTTGATCAGGATGGCGCGTGTGTTCGGCCGAAGTGCCGCGCGGATCATGTCGGCGCGGGGCTGGAAACCGTCCTCGGCCGGCGTCTCGACAACCGTGAAGGTCGCGCCCGCGGCGCTGAAGGTGTTGGGGTAGGTCGCGTAGTATGGCGCGACCACGATGGCGTGGTCGCCCGGGTCGAGCACGGCCTGCACGGCGGCGTAGAGCGCCGCCTGGCCGCCCGGCGTGGCGATGACCTGGTCCGGCGTCGTCCCGACGCCCGTGCAGGCGACCGAGGCCGCCGCCATCGCCTTGCGCAGGCGCGGCAGGCCGGGCAAAGGGGTATAGTGGTGATTGCTGCCGCGAACCGCGGTCACGCAGGCCTCGATCGTTTCGGAAGGTGTGTCGAAATCGTGATCGCCGACCGACAGCATGATGATGTCCTCGCCGGCTTCCTTGCGGGCCCACGCGGCGAAATGGACTTCCCAGCCATCCTTGCCCGACGGCACGATGCCTGAAATGCGCGATGATGGTTTTGGCATCAGGCTCTCAACCTTTCGTTTTTCGGATCCCACAAAGGCTCATCGTTCTGCACGACCGCCTTGAAACGGTCGCCGAAGATCTCGATCTCCACGGCGGTGCCGGGCTCCGCCAGATCGGCACGCAGCATGCCGAGCGCGATCGACTTGCCGACGCGATGGCCCCAGCCGCCCGACGTCGTCTCGCCGACGATCTGGCCGTCATGCCACAGCGTCGACATGTAGGGGGCGTCGCAATCGCCGGGGTTTTCGACCACCAGCGTGACGAAGCGCTTCTTGACGCCCTGCTGCTTCTCGTTCTGGAGCGCCGCCTTGCCGCGGAACTCGGGCTTGTCCCATTTGACGAACCGCTCGAGCCCGCCTTGCAGGATCGAGTAGTCGGTCGAGAGGTCGCCTTTCCAGGTGCGATAGCCCTTTTCAAGCCGCAACGAATCCAGCGCGTACATGCCGAATGGTTTCAGGCCGTGCGGCTGTCCCGCCGCGCAGATGGTGTCGAAAACGGCGGCGGTGTCGTCGACCCTGGTGTGGATTTCCCAGCCGAGTTCGCCGGCGAAGGAGACGCGGACCAGCTTCGCCCAGCGCCCGGCGATCTTGGTTTCCTGATGCGTGAGCCACGGCAAGGTCAGGTCGGCCTCACAGACGGCGGCGAGGATTTCCCGCGACTTGGGTCCGGCCAGGATTTGGGTGGAGAATTCCTCGGTCCGGTCGATCAGCTTGAAAGTCGCGTCCACGGGCATGTGCGATTTCAGCCATTCGAAATCATGCCATTGCGCCACCGCCGCGGTGATCAGCGTCATGGATTCCTCGCCGTGGCGCACCACCGACATTTCGGTGACGATGCGGCCCTTGTCGTCGGAGAAATAGACGAGACCGATGCGGCCGGGCTTCGGCACGAGGCCGGTCACTTGCCGGCTAAGCCATTCGGCGGCGCCCGGACCTTCGAGGTTGAAGCGCGAAAAACCCGGCAGGTCGAGGATGCCGGCGGCGTCGCGGACGGCCAGGCATTCCTCGCGCACGCGGTGCTGCCACGGCCCGTCGCGGCGGAAGGTGAGCGTTGCTTCCTCCGAGACGTCGTCGCCATCCTGCGCATACCAGGTGGCGCGCTCCCAGCCATTATAGGCGTCGAAGCGCGCGCCGAACGCCTTCATGCGATCATGGATCGGCGACAATTTCCTGTCGCGTCCCGCCGGCCAGGCATGGCGCGGAAACTGGATGGCGTATTCGTTGCCGTAGATCTCCATGCCTTTGGCAACGCAGTAATCCGGAGCCGAAGCGAAGGACGTGAAGCGGCGCGGGTCGCAAGACCACATGTCCCATTCGGTCTGGCCTTGCGTGACCCATTCGGCCAACACCTTGCCTGCACCGCCGCCTTGCGCGATGCCGAAGGTGAAGACGCAGGCCTCGAACGCATTGGGGACGCCCGGCATCGGCCCGATCAGCGGATTGCCGTCCGGCGCATAGGGGATCGGGCCGTTGATGACCTTGGACAGGCCGGCGGTGCCCAGGATCGGCACGCGGGCGACGGCGTCTGCCAGATAATGTTCCAGCCGGTCGAGATCGTCGGGGAAAAGCTGGAAGGAAAAATCCTCCGGCATCGGATCGTTGTGACCCGCCCAATGCGCGCGGCAATTGCGCTCATAGGGGCCGAGATTCATGCCGTTCTTTTCCTGGCGCAGATAGTAGGAAGTGTCGACGTCACGCAGCAGCGGCAGCTTCCTGCCCTGTTCCTTCGACCATGCGGCGAGCTCGGGGATCTCCTCGAACAATATGTACTGATGGCTCATCACCATCATCGGCACCTCGCGGCCGAACATTTTTCCAACTTCGGCGGCACGGTAGCCGGCGGCGTTGACGACGATCTCGCAGCGGATCTCGCCTTGCGGCGTCACGACCACCCATTCGTCCCTTTCGCGGCGCACGCCTGTCACCGGGCAGAAGCGTATGATCCGGGCACCCATGTCGCGCGCGCCCTTGGCCAGCGCCTGGGTCAGCTGCGCCGGGTCTATGTCGCCGTCGCTCGGGTCGTAGAGGGCGCCTTCCAGCTCATGCGTCTCGATGAAGGGATAGCGGCGCTTGATCTCGTCCGTGCCGACGATATCGATGTCCATGCCCTGGTAGCGGCCCATGCCCTTGGCGCGCTGGAACTCCTGCATGCGCTCTTGCGTGTGGGCAAGCCGCAGGGAGCCGGTGACATGGTAGTTCATCGGATAGTCGACGGCCTCGGCCAGCCCGCGATAGAGCTCGGTCGAATAGCGCTGCATGTTCATCAGCGACCAGGACGAGGAGAAGGTCGGCACGTTACCGGCGGCATGCCAGGTCGAGCCGGAGGTGAGTTCATTCTTTTCAAGGAGAACGCAGTCGGTCCAGCCCGCCTTGGCGAGATGGTAGAGCGAGGAGGCGCCGACGACACCGCCTCCGATGATCACCACGCGTGCCGTGCTCGGCAAACCGGCCATGTTCTTCTCCAACCCTTGGTCCAATTTCATTCAATAAACTGGCGGCGAAACCACCCAGATGACGACCGCCGGCTCCATTCCCGGATTGCGCCAGCGGAATGGCTTGCCCTCGAAGCGAAAGGAATCGCCTTCGCCGAGCCGGTGCCATGTCCCCGATATTTCGATGTCGAACGTCCCCGACACGACATATCCAGCCTCTTCGGTTGGCCGGCGCGCCTCGCTCTTGAGCTCAGCGCCCGGCGCGAAGACGGAACGCAGCATCTCGAAGCTACCGCCGAGATCAGGCGACAGAAGCTCCTCCATGAGGCCGGATTCGCTTGTGCCAAGGGTGCGGCGGCTGCCGGCCCGCACGACCGCGCCGCGCTCGCTTTCAATGGGAACGTCGTGGCCGAAGAACAGGCTGACCGGTACGCCGAACAGTTCGCCAAAGGCCCTGAGATCACTGAGCGACGGTGTCGACAGGCCGCGTTCGACCTGGCTGACCCAGCCGACCGACCGGCCGAGTTTCAGGGCGATCTCGGCGAGCGTCAGCCCACGCGCCTTGCGCAACGCCCTGATGTCGCTGGCCAGCAATCGCTCGTAATTTCCCTGCAATGCTTTCGCTGTAGCTGGAGGCAAACCGCGTCCTCGTGAAAAAATCCGATTAAATTTCATGAGATGCCGGTGCGGTGAAAAAATCAAGCGGATTTTCACAGGTGCACAAGAATTGCTTGCGCGATTTTGGCGGTTCATGCAAAGGCTCGGCCGCGAACGGCGAATGGGGACGTCCGATCGGGACACAGGGTAAGGGACGGCCCATGCTTGAAAAGAAGGCTCGAATCACGGCCGATGCCGAGATCGTCGACGACGCGATCGTATCGCGCCGGTCGGTGCGCGCTTTTCTGCCTGACATGGTCGACGACAATACGATCCGCGACATACTGGCGGTCGCGGCACGCGCCCCTTCCGGCACCAATATGCAGCCATGGCGGGTCTATGTCACCAAGGGCGACACCAAGCAGCGGATATCGGATGCCATCCTGAATTCCGGCATCCGTGCTGAAAAGGCCGACTGGGACGAATATCGCTATTATCCCACGCAGTTCTTCGAACCCTACCTGACCCGCCGCCGCGCCAACGGTTTCGGGCTCTACGGCGCGCTCGGCATCGGTCGCCGCGAGGTCGACAAGATGCGTGCCCAGCACGACCGCAACTTCGTCTTCTTCGACGCGCCGGTCGGCATGATCTTCACCATCGACCGCCGGCTTAACCAGGGTTCCTGGATCGACTACGGCATGTTCCTGCAGAACATCATGGTTGCCGCGCGGGGCAGGGGCCTGCACACCTGTCCGCAGGCGGCGTTCGCGCCCTATCACCGGCAGATCAGGCCGGTGCTCGGCATTCCCGACGAGGAGATCGTCGTCTGCGGCATGGCGCTCGGTTATGAAGATACGTCGAAGCCCGAAAACGCCTTCCGAACCGACCGCGTGCCGCTGGAGGAATGGGTGACGTTCAGCGAGTAGGCCGCTGCTGCGCTGCGACATCCGCTATTCCGTGTTCATCTGGGCGCCATGGCCGCTGACATGGGCGCCATCCTGCGGCGTCAGCTTGAGATAGGCTGATAGCGCGCACAGCGTGATGACACCCTCGATCACGAACAGTATCCGGAAGTGATTGGCGACGGCCGGGCCGCCGCCGGCCAGAAACGATAGTGCAGCGGCGGCCAGGCCGACGCTGATCGCCACCGCCAGTTGCCACAATATGTAATAGAGCGCGCTGAAGCGAGCGAGCTGCTCGGGCGCGATGTCGGAATAGGCAAGGTTGCCGGTCGACGCCCATTGCGCGGAGCGGAAGACGCCGAAGATGAAGATGTAGGCAAGCACGATCCACACCGGTGTGGTCGCCTGCATCAGGGCAAAGCCCGCAACCATGGCCGCGACGACGGGCGTGTTGAAAACCAGCACGCGGCGGAAACCGAAGCGGTTGAGCAGGCGAGGCATGAAGACACGCATGACCACCGACCCGACCGCGGCGACGAAGGTCAGCGACCCCGCCTGTACCGCGCTCATGCCGAAGCCGAGCTGGAACATCAGCGGCAGCAGGAAGACGACGGAGCTGAGGCCGATCGTGTCCAGACCGCCGCCGGTGAGGAAGGAGATGCGGAAGGTGCGGATGCGCAGGAGCTTGAGGTCGAGCAGGGGATTGCGCACGCGCAGGCAATAGAACGAGGCGACCGTCAGGATGACCAGCGCCAGGACAAGCTCGGCCGCGATCACGCCGGCGGCCGCATCTTTCGCCGCCAGCGAATCCATGCCGAAGACAAGCAGGACCATGCCGCTGCCGACCAGCAGGAAGCCCGGGAAATCGAACGGCGTGCGCACGGGTTTGGTCACCGTCGGAAACAGCGAGGCGGCAAGGACAGCCGCGGCCAGCGCGAAGGGCACGTTGATGAAGAAGATCCAGCGCCAGGAAATGTAAGTGGTCAGCGCGCCGCCGACGAGCGGACCGACCAGCGGCCCGGACTGGCCGGCCAGCGAGATATACATGTTGATCTTCAGCGTCCGGCTTCGAGGGAAGGTCGACAGGATGACGACCTGGCCGAGCGTGCCCATCAGTGCGCCGCCGAAGCCCTGCAGCGCGCGGGCGCCGACCAGCGTCCAGATATTGTTCGATAGGCCGCACAGCGCCGACGAGGCGGCGAATACCAGCAGCGCAAAGCAATAGACGTTGCGCAGGCCGAAGCGGTCGGCGGCCCAGCCGCCGAGCGGCATCGAGATGATCAGGCTGGCGACGTAGACCGTGATCAGCAGGCCAAGCTGGCTCGGTGGACGGCCAAGGCTTTCGCTGATGCCGGGCAGCGCCGTCACCACGACATTCTGGTCGAGACTGGTCATGAACACGCCGCAGGCGACCGTCAGCGGCAGCAGGAGCAGGGCTCTGGCTGGCACATCGGCGCGATCGGTGGCGCCGGCGGATATTTCTGCGGTCATGGAGATATTCGAACCAAACGGATGCGCGGATTCTGGAGACGGGTTTTGTTACCCTTCGGACCGGCTTGACGGCCATGTCATGCCAGTATGACGGCCGCCGGCGCATTGCTGTAGCGTCAGAGCCGGCCGGCCTTGATGCCAGAATTCGTCGACCCCGAGCCTACTGGACCTCGTAGCCGACTTCCTCGCTGGCGTGACACAGCGCCTTCCAGAAGGAGCGCGCGAACGAGCGAAAGACGTAGATGTCGAACTGGTCGCCGCCGGTGCGTTGGATCTGGGCGAAGACATCGTGATGGGTGGTCGAGCGGCCGGCGCCGAGCGGGAAGGCCGGCAGCGCGAAATCGATGGCGAAGAACTTCGCCAGCACCCATTCGGCCTTCGGACCGGCGATGCGGATCGCGGTGCGGCCATGCGAAAGATCGGTCACCGTGCCGATGGCGGGGGTCACCACGCCCGCGAAGGCCGCGGCCAGCCCCTCGGCTTCGTCGGCTACGGTGAACTTTCCCGGTGCGAAACCGAATGCCGATTTGGCGCCATTGGTGGCGCCACCGCCGGCACCGTCGGGCAACGTAAGCCCGGTGACGGCGCGGATGCCTGATATCAGTTTCTTCTCTTCGCCCGGCCAGGCGGCGAGCTGCACGATCGAACCCGGTCTCGTCTCGGTCAGGATGACCTCGACACCATGTTCGAAATTGCCGTGCGAGCCGACATGGAATTCCGGTTCCAGCGGTGAAAGGCGCTCAACCATGCATGCGGCTCCCGTCCGGATCGTAGAAGTGGTTGGAAACGATCTCGACCGGTCCGAACCGGTTGCGCAGCGGATCGGAGACATGGGCGCGCGAGCCGTGCCTGGCCTTGCCGCCTTTGATCAGCGCCAGCGCGATGTGCTTGCCGAGCGCCGGCGAATAGCAGCAGGCCGTGATGTGGCCGATGGAGCCGTGCGGGTTGGACTCGTCAAGCTCCTCGACGAGATGCGCGCCGCCGTTGAGCGGCCTGTTGTCGAGCGAGACCAGGCCGACAAGTTCCAGCCGGTCGGGCGAGATGAGGCCCTCGCGGTCCATCATCGCCGAGCCGATAAACGGCTTCTTCTTCGACAGCATCCAGTCGAGATGCAGGTCGCGCGCCGTGGTGCGGCCGTCGATCTCGGCGCCCGTCACATGGCCTTTCTCGATGCGCATGGTGCCCAGTGCTTCCAGTCCGTAGGTTACCAGTCCGAACGGCTTGCCGGCCTCGATAAGCGCTTCCCAGACATGCGTGCCGTGGTCGGCGCCGCAATAGACCTCGAACGCCATTTCGCCGGAAAAGGACAGCCGGCAGATCATCACCGGCACGCCAGCGATCTGGCCATGCACGATGCCCATGAACGGCAGCGCCGCATTGTCGACAGCGGTGCCGGCGACGCAGCCGGCCAGGATCTGCCTGGCTTTCGGCCCGCCGATCGCGGCACCCGCCCACTGGTCGGTCACGGAGGTGACATGAACCTTGAGCTCCGGCCAGACCACATCGAGGAAATATTCCAGATGCTGCATAACCTTGCCGGCATTGGCCGTGGTGGTGGTCATCAGGAAATCCTGTTCGCCGAGCCGCCATGTGGTACCGTCGTCGAAGGCCAGTCCGTCCTCGCGCAGCATCAGCCCGTAGCGCGCCTTGCCGACGGCCAGCGTGGAAAACATGTTGGTGTAGACACGGTCGAGGAATTCGGCCGCGTCCGGACCTTGCACCGCGATCTTGCCCAGCGTCGAAACATCGACGATGCCGGCGCTTTCGCGCGTTGCCCTGGCCTCGCGTACATAGGCCTGCTCGATCGTCTCACCGGCAAGGCCGTAGATCATCGGCCGGTACCACAGGCCGGCGGAATACATGGTCGCGCCATTGGCGACATGCCAGTCATGCATCGGCGTCAGCCGTTCGGGCTTGAGGTCACCGAAGCGCTCCGCCGCCAGCGATCCGATCGAAACCGGTGCAAAGGGCGCCCGGAAGCGTGTCGTGCCGACTTCCGGGATCGGCTTGCCCAGCGCCTCGGCCATGATGGCCAGGCCGGGGACGTTGGAATTCTTGCCCTGGTCGGTCGCCATGCCGAGCGTGGTGTAGCGTTTCAGATGCTCGACCGAGACGAAGCCTTCGCGGTGCGCCAGCCGCACGTCCTCCGACGTCACGTCGTGCTGGAAGTCGACGAAGCTCTTGCCGCTGGCCCTGATCTCGAACACCGGCGCCGGATCGGGATCGCAAGCTACGGCTTCGACCGAGGGCAGTGCGGCCGGCGTGGCTTGCGCGCCTGCCGCGGCAAGGCCCGCGGCGCGGCCCTCGGTCATCGCTTCGGCGGTGGAAAAGCTGCCGGTGAAGGCGCCTGCGCCAATCCAGTTCTGCGTCGGCTTCGGCGGCAGGAAGGCTTGTCGGGCGGCATTCCACTCCGCCTTGGCGCCGGCCTGGCTGGCCAGATGGATGGTTGGCGACCAGCCCCCCGACATCAAGAGGCAGTCGGCATGGATGCTGCGGGCGTCGCCGGTGAGCGTGCCGTTGGCCATGTCGAAGCGCTGCAGCTTGACGCCGGAGAGCGCCTTGCCGCCCTCAGTGGCGATCACGGCATGGCCGGGAAAGATCTCGGCTCCGGTCTCCTCGGCCAGCTTGCGCATTTCGCCCGAAAGCTCGGGACGGACATCGACAATCGCGGCAATCCTTGCGCCGGCCTTCTTCAGCGCCAGGGCGCAGCGATAGGCGCTGTCATTGTTGGTGAACAGCGCGACCGTCTGCCCCGCCAGCACGCCGAATTCGTTGGCGTAGCGCTCCGCGGCATGCGCCAGCATCACGCCCGGGCGGTCATTGCCCGGGAATACAAGCGGCCGTTCGAAAGCGCCGGTGGCCAGCACAACCGACCGTGCGCGGATCGCCCAGTAGCGATGGCGCGGTTCGCCCTTGCCGTGTGTCTCCTTGTGATCGGTGACCCGTTCAAGGGCGGCAAGCGTATTGCTGTCGTAGTAGCCCCAGACCGTGGTGCGCGGCAGAAGCCGGACATTGTCGTAACCCTCGAGCTGGGCCACGGTTCGCCTGGCCCAGTCGGCCGCCGGCAGGTCATCGATCGTCTCGTTCGACCAGTTGGCAGAGCCGCCGAAACGCGGATCGAGTTCGGCAAGCATGACGCGCGCGCCCTGATCAGCAGCGGCCTTGGCGGCCGTCAGCCCGGCAGGGCCGGAGCCGACCACCAGCACGTCGCAAAAGGCGTTCATGCGCTCATAGCGCGCCGGGTCGGCGGCGGAACCGGCACGGCCGAGGCCGGCCGCGCGGCGGATGAAATGCTCGCAGAACATCCAGAAGCGCGTGCCCTTCAGCGGCCCGATCACCGGACCCATGAAGGTCTTGTAGTAGAAGCCGGCCGACAGGAGCTTGCCGCCGAGCTGGTTGACGGCGCTGACGTCCCAGGCCAGCGAGGGAAAACGGTTCTGGCTGACGGCGACCAACCCGTCATGAAGCTCGACCATGGTCGCCGCGATGTTGGGCTCGCGAACCTCGCCCTTCAGCACCGTCACCAGCGCGTTCGGCTCTTCCACGCCTGCTGTCAGGAGGCCGCGCGGGCGGTGGTATTTGAACGAGCGCCCGTAAAGCGTGACGCCGTTGGCCAGCAGTGCCGAAGCCAGCGTATCGCCGGCATGGCCGGTGTAGGACGCGCCATCAAAGGTGAAGCGGATGGTCTTCAGCCGGTCGATGCGGCCGCCGGTCTCGGCCCGGCGCGGGCTCACGATCTGCCCTCCGCCTTGCGACGCGCGACCGGGCCGTGATCGCCGCGTGCGAAGGCGACGCTGGAAATCTCATGCGTCAGCGTGTTGCGCACGACCCTGAGATGCGCGCGGCAGCCGCCGGAATGCTGCCAGATCTCGTTGTGGTCTCCGGCCGGGTTCAGCCGGTCATAGACATAGGCGTTCCAGGCTTCGAAGTTCTGCGAGGCGGGGTCGGGACGCTCGCGGTTGCCGTCACCCTGGTAGGTGAACTCGATGACGTCGCGCGGGCCGCAATAGGGACAAGTGATCAACATCGGATATTCCTGGTGCAGCCTTGCTCGGTGAAGCCTTGCTTGGAGAGATATTGTTCAGTGCAGTCTGGGATTGGCGCCCTGGCCTTTGTCGTCGATCACCAGGCCGCGATGGAAGCGGTCGAGCGTGAAGGGGGCGTTGAGGTCATGCGGCTCGTCCTTGGCGATGGTCCAGGCAAAGCACCAGCCGGAGGCGGGCGTCGCCTTGAAGCCGCCATAGCACCAGCCGCAGTTGAGATACATGCCGGGCAGGGGCCCGGTGGTGATGATGGGCGAGCCGTCCATCGACATGTCGCAGACGCCGCCCCAGGAGCGCAGCATGCGCACGCGGGCAAGCCCCGGGAACAGCGCCAGCATCTCGCTCATCACCTCGTCGACGATGGGCAGGTTGCCGCGCTGGGCGTAGCTGTTGTAGCCGTCGATGTCGCCGCCGTAGACGAGGCCGCCCTTGTCCGATTGCGACATGTAGAAATGGCCCATGCCGAACGTGACGACCGTATCGATGAAGGGCTTCAGCGATTCGGTGACGAAGGCCTGCAGCACATGGCTCTCGATCGGCATCGTCTCGATGCCGGCAAGCTGCATCACCCGGCCGGTGCTGCCGGCCACCGCGACCGCCACCTTCTTGGCGCGGATGTCACCGCGTGATGTGGTGACGCCGGTGATGCGGTCGCCGTCGCGCAGGAAGCCGGTGACCTCGCAATTCTCGATGATGTCGACGCCGCGCCGGTCGGCGCCGCGCGCATAGCCCCAGGCCACGGCGTCGTGGCGGGCGGTGCCGGCGCGCCGCTGCATCAGGCCGCCGACCACGGGGAAGCGTGCATCACTGGAAATATCGAGCGCGGGGATCAGGCGCTTGATTTGCGCCGGCGTCATCAGTTCGGCGTCGACACCGAGATGGCGCATGGCGTTGCCGCGCCGTGCATAGTCGTCGAACTGGGCCGGCGTGTGCGCCAGGTTCAGGCAGCCGCGCTGCGAGAACATGACGTTGTAGTTGAGATCGTGCGACAGGTTCTCCCACAGCTTCATCGAATGCTCGTAGAAGCGGGTGTTGGCGGGCAGCAGATAGTTGGAGCGCACGGCGGTGGTGTTGCGGCCGACATTGCCGGAGCCGAGCCAGCCTTTTTCCAGCACCGCGACATTGGTGATGCCGTGTTCCTTGGCGAGATAATAGGCGGTCGACAACCCGTGCCCGCCGCCACCGATGATGATGATGTCGTAGGATGCCTTCGGGTCCGGCTTGCGCCAGGCCGGCTTCCAGTCCTTGTTTCCCTTGAGCGCGTTCGCGAGCAGCGAAAGGGCCGAGTACTCTGCCATGGATATTATGTCCGTTTCGGGCGATGCGGCAGACTATAGAGCAGGCCGCACGCGCAAAGCCAATATTGCGCCATCGCCTTTCGACTGGCCGACGCTCCAGATCAGCGCAGGTGCGGTCGGATCAGGCGACGAGTCCGGGTGACGGGGTCCTTCGCCGGCGCGCTGTTGATGGAGCATTGAACGAAAAAACCCGCCTGTGCGGCGGGTCGTTGGCGCAACTCAGCACCATGACTGAATATCTACCATAGCTGCCTTCACCCAGTCAAGAAAAAATTCCTCTCACAAAGCTGCCGGCACAACGGGACTGGCGGTCGTCAGGTCTTTGTTGCCCCGAGTTCGGAGCCCTGGCGGTCGGATGCGACGGCTTGCCCCATGATATGGCCGTCTTTATCAAGGACAGGCAAATTCAATTGCCATTGCCGCCTTGAGTCGCCAACAAATCATGTTTTTCAAATTGCTTCGTCTCGTCTTGATGTTCGCGCTTGTCGTTTCGGCGCCGCTTTCGTTCGATGCGTCGGCGCAAGGGCTTGGCCAGGCGCCTGCCGGACTGGTCGCCGACCAGCAGAAAATCCTTCAGGACCTGACGACCAAGACCGATAATTTCGACAAGAAGATCCAGCAGGACGGCGACGACGACGCCACTCTCGTCGATATCCGCCTGCAACTCGAGGAACTGTCGCGGCAATCGCTGAACAGCGCGCTGGCCTTCCGCACCCGCCTTAGCGAGATCAACAGCCGGCTCGAGCAGCTTGGCCCGGCACCCGCCGCAGGCCAGCCGCCGGAACCCGACATCGTCGGCACCGAGCGCCAGGCGCTGGTCTCCGAAAAGGCCGAGATCAACGCGGTCATCGCGCAGGCGCAGACGCTGTCGATCCGCATCAGCGGGATGATCGACAAGATCGGCAACATGCGCAGCGCGCTTTTCCGCAATCTCCTGACCAAGCGCTATGTGCTGTCGGATGCGCTGAGCCCACAGGTCTTTTCCGACGCCCGCGACGAGTTCGGCAATTTCTACAAGGCGGTCTCGTCCTGGCTGAGCTTCGCCTTCAGGTTCAAGTTCCAGGCCATTCTGGCGGCAACCTTCGTGGCGCTCGGGCTGGCCTTGGTGCTTCTGGTCGGCGGCAGGCGGCTGTTTGGACGGGTGTTCGAAGCCGATCCGTCCAATGAGGACCCGTCCTATCTCAGCCGCCTGTCGGTGGCCTTCTGGTCGACATTGCTGCCGACGCTGGCGGTCGGCGCCTTTCTTGGGTCGACGATTTTCTTTTTCAACTATTACAACGTTTTGCGCGGCGACATTGGCCTTTTCCTCAACGCGCTGGCGACGGTCATCGGGGTGGTGTTCTGCGTCAATCGGCTGGCCAATGCGGCGCTCGAGCCACGGCTGCCGAACTGGCGCCTGATCCCGGTCGAATCCGGCCCGGCGCGCTGGCTGGTGCGCCTGACTACCGCCATGGCCGTGGTCATCAGCGTCAACACCTTCCTGTCCGTCATCAACGACAAGATGGGATCGCCGCTGTCGCTGACGATCGCGCGCAGTTTCGTGGCCACCATCGTCGTCGGCATCATCCTGATCCTGATGGCGATGCTGCGGCCGTTCAAGGCCCGTGACGGCAGCTGGCGGCCTTGGCCGGCATGGCTGCGCTACCTGGCGCTGGCTCTGGGACTCTTCACCATCATAGCCGCCTTGCTTGGCTATATCGGCCTTGCGCTGTTCGTCTCGCTGCAGGTGGTGGTCACCGGCACGGCGCTCGTCACCGCTTATATCGGCTTCCTGTCGGCACAGGCGATCGGCGACGAGGGCGCCTTCGCCAACACGTCGGTCGGGCGCTGGCTGTCGGCCAATTCTAGCTACGAGGACACCGCACTCGACCAGCTCGGCCTTGTCGTCAGCGTCGCCATCAATGTGATGATCGTGCTGGTCTTCCTGCCGCTGATCCTGTTGATGTGGGGCTTCCAACCGGGCGACATCCAGGCCTGGGCTTACAAACTGGCGACTGGGATTAATATCGGTTCGGTGACGATTTCGGTCACCGGCATCCTTTCGGGCATCGTCGTCTTCATCATCGGCTATTTCCTGACGCGCTGGTTCCAGGGCTGGCTCGACGGTTCGGTGATGGCGCGCGGCAAGGTCGACACGGGCGTGCGCAACTCGATCCGGCTGGCCGTCGGCTATGCCGGCGTGGCACTCGCGGCACTGATCGGCATCTCGGCGGCGGGCATCGATCTGTCCAGCCTGGCGCTGGTCGCCGGCGCGCTTTCCCTCGGCATCGGCTTTGGCCTGCAGAACGTGGTGTCGAACTTCGTCTCGGGCCTGATCCTGCTGGCCGAGCGGCCGTTCAAGGTCGGCGACTGGATCGTCGCCGGCGACATCAGCGGCACCGTCAAGAAGATCAGCGTGCGCGCCACCGAGATCGAGACCTTCCAGCGGCAGTCGGTGATCCTGCCCAATTCGAACCTGATCAACAACGCCGTCGGCAACTGGACGCACCGCAACAAGCTCGGCCGCATCGACATCAAGGTCGGCGTCGCCTATGGCAGCGACGTCAAGCAGGTGCACGCCGTCCTGCTCGAGATCGCCCGCGGTCATCCGCTGGTGCTGAAGAACCCCGAACCCTTCGTGCTGTTTTCCAATTTCGGGCCTGCCGCGCTGGAATTCGAGATCCGCCTGTTCCTGGCGGATGTGATGAACGGCAACATCGTGCAGAACGATATCCGCTTCACCGTGCTGGAGACGTTCAGCGACCAGCATATCGAGATACCCTCGACGCCACGCGCGGTCGTCGAGCCCAAGCATGCGAAGGCCTGGCCGACCGACGACGACAAGATCGAGGCCGATTTCGCCGAGCAGGAACGGGCAAAGGCGGAAGCCGCGGCCGAGGCCAAACGTCTAGCCAGATCAGGACGCAAGGCGAAGAAACCTGATCCGGATTAGATCGGCGATCGGAAGGTTTCAGGCCGTCGAAACCAATTGCGGCATGAATGCGGCATTCAGTTGCGGTTCAGCTTCCATCTCATATAAGCTCCCATGCAAAGGCGAGAATGCCTTGCGAAATGCAACAGAGGCGGTGGGAACACCGATATTGCACATGTGGAAGTCTCTCGTCGCTGCCGTCGCCTTGCTCGCCGTGAGCGGCTCGGCCCATTCCGCCAGCGCGGTCAACAAGGACGCCGAGACCCGCACGCTGATCGTGACGGAAGGTGGCAGCAAGACCGACCTGGCGTTGGCCGCCGGCGAAACCGTGGAATTTTGCCCGAATGGCTGTTTCGTCACCTTGCCCAATGGCGACCTCGAAGCCCTGACCGGCTCGGAAACGGTCGAGATCTCGGGCGGCGTCGCCCGCATCAAGTAATTTCGACGGCATGCCTTGAAAGGCCGGACATTTGTCCGGCCTTTTATTGTTTTCGGTAGCGGTTGTTTAACAATGACGCCGGAAATACCGCGGCGACAGCCGCCCACAACCGGGCGTTTTAACGTTCGTTACGCCATCTCCCCGCTATACGTCTTGCGAAGACGCCGACAAACGGCGCGGCGGGTTCGAGGCAGGGCAGGACGACATGGACGCGCGGTCCGACGGAAACGCAATACCGCTTGCGGTCGATCTCGACGGAACGCTGATCGCGACCGACCTGCTATGGGAAGGACTGTTCATCCTTCTCAAGAAGAACCCGCTCTACATTTTCCTCGTGCCTTTCTGGGCCGCCGCCGGGCCGGCCCGGCTGAAGCAAGCCATCGCCCAGCGCGTCGATATCGATCCCGCGTCGCTGCCTTACCGCGCGCCATTGCTCGACCGCATACGGGCCGAGCATGCCGAAGGCCGCAAGATCGTGCTGGCGACAGGCACGCCGCGCAAATTCGCCGACGCCATCGCTCGCCACCTCGGTGTCTTCGACAGGGTGCTGGCGACGGACGGGGTCGACAATCTGACTTCCGGCAAGAAGCGTGCCTCGCTTATTGCGGCCTATGGCGATGGCGGCTTCGATTATGCCGGCAACAGCCGCCATGATCTCAAGGTTTTCGATGCGGCACGCAGCGCGATCGTGGTGGCGCCGGATCGCCACGCCGCGCGCTGGCAGGCTGCGCATGGCGCCGAAACCATGTCGGCGCCGAAACCGACACTGCGTACCATCGTCAAAATGCTGCGCGTGCATCAGTGGCTGAAGAATTCGCTGATCGCGGTGCCGATGGTGCTGTCGCACGAATATTTCAACGCCGGCATGATCTGGGAGTGCGTGCTGGCGTTCATCTCGTTCAGCGCGGTGGCGTCGGCCATCTATATCCTCAACGATTTCTTCGACCTGGCGCTTGACCGCAAGCATGCCACCAAGCGTCACAGGCCATTCGCCAGCGGCGCGCTCTCCATCCCGTTCGGGATCGGCGCGATCGCGGTGCTGCTGGCGATCGGCATCGGCACAGGACTGTTTCTGGCGCCCGAATTCCTCGCCGTGCTCGGCGGCTACATGGCTGTCACCACGGCTTACTCGCTGTCATTCAAGCGCATGCTGCTGGTCGACGTGCTGACGCTGGCCGGCCTCTACACGATCCGCGTTCTGGCGGGCGCGGCCGCGACCGGCGTCGAGGTTTCGTTCTGGCTGCTCGCCTTCTCGATCTTCTTCTTCCTGTCGCTGGCGCTGGTGAAGCGCTTCGTCGAATTGCGCACCACGGCCATTCCACCCGGCGAGCGCATTGCCGGGCGCGGATATCGCACCGAGGACCAGGAGATCGTCGCCCAGGCCGGCATGGCTTCGGCCTTCTCCTCGGCACTGGTGCTGGCGCTCTACATGGATAGTGTTGCAGTGCGTGAGCTCTACCCGCATCCCTGGCTGATCTGGCCGCTGCCGCCGATCGTGCTTTATCTCACCATGCGGGTCTGGATCCTGGCGCGTCGCGATGAGATGCATGACGATCCGGTCGTGTTCATCATCCGCGACTGGCGCAGCCAGATCGTGGTGCTGATCGGCGCCGTGCTGCTGGTGATCGGGGGCTGGTAGACATGGCCGGCGAGCGCTTCGACAGCTTCGGGCGCGCGACGCCGCCCGCGCCCCACGCCATCGGCGTCGATGATGCTATCGTGCTGCTGAAGGGCGGCCAGGCCAGGCACGCCTCGCTGCTTGCCTATGGCAATGGCAGATCCTACGGCGATTCCTGCCAGAACGAGGCCGGCGCGGTCGTCGACATGCGGCCGTTGAACCGCATCCGCGCCTTCAATGCCGAGATCGGCCTTCTCGAAGCGGATGCGGGCGTGCTTCTGTCCGACATCATTGCCCACGCCGCGCCCTACGGCTTCTTCCCGGCAGTCGTTCCGGGCACGCAGTTCGTCACGCTCGGCGGCGCCATTGCCAACGACGTCCACGGCAAGAACCATCACCGGCGCGGCACGTTCGGCTGCCATGTCGAAAGTTTCACGCTGCTGCGGTCCAATGGAAGGACCTACCGCTGCTCCGCGACAGACAATCCGCGGTTGTTCCGGGCGACGATCGGCGGCATGGGGCTGACAGGCCTGATCCTGTCGGCCTCGATCCGGTTGATGCGGGTGCATTCCCTCGACATCATCGAGAAGGTGACACCGTTTCGCGACCTGGGCGAATTTTTCGAGCTGGCCGAGGCGGCGGACCAGGCCAATGAATATGCGGTCGCCTGGATCGATCAGCTCGCCGGCGGCCGGCGCAGCGGGCGCGGCCTGCTGTTCACGGGCAATCACGCCGAGCATGGCTCGCATACCGCCGCGCGCGCCGGCAGCAATTTCGCGGTGCCGTTCCAGCCGCCTTTCAATGTGCTCAGCCGGCCGTTCCTGAGCGCCTTCAATGCGGCCTACCGATGGCGGAAGGGCCGCTCTGCCGCGCCGCGCCAGGTCGGCTACCAGGGCTTCTTCTTCCCGCTGGACGGCGTGCGCGATTGGAACCGGCTTTACGGTCCGAACGGGCTGTTCCAGCACCAGAGCGTTGTGCCGGAAGAAGCCGCGCGTGAAGCGGTGCCGATGCTGCTCGCGGCTGCCAGGCGGGCCGGGCAGAGCTCGTTCCTCACTGTTCTGAAACGCTTCGGCGGCGTCCGATCCCCGGCGCTGCTCTCCTTCCCGCGACCTGGCTACACGCTGACGCTGGATTTCCCCAACAGGGGAGCCGCGACCCTGGCGTTGCTGGACGAACTCGACCGCATCGCCATCGGAGCCGGCGGGGCAGTCAACCCCTACAAGGATGCGCGTATGAGCGCCGCGACCTTCGCCGCGTCCTTTCCGGAGTGGTCACGGCTGGAGGCGCAGCGCGACCCGGCCTTCATGTCCGGCTTCTGGGCGCGCACAGCCAAAAACATCGACCTGCGAAGACGGGGTGCCGAGGCCGCGGAATAGATAAAATTGAAATGGATCGTGGTTAGCGATCGGTTAACGAGAAGATTTACTCAAAACGTCCTTGTGAGTTCACGAAATCTTTTCGGGTTTGTAATAGAAGGCGTCACGGGTGGGTGAGCTGACATGAAATATATCGTCTTCATTCTCTTTACGGTCATGACGAATGCGGCCGCGCAGCTGATGCTGAAGCAAGGCATGATGTCGCTTGGGCCGATCTCGTTCGAAGGCGCCAACCCGCTTATCAGGCTGTTGCAGATCGTCTTCAGCCCCTGGGTGTTCCTCGGCCTGTGCACCTTCGTCATTTCCATGGCCTCGCATCTCTACGTGCTGTCCAAGGTCGAGCTTTCCTTTGCCTATCCGTTCCTTAGCCTCGCCTATGTCGCCGTCGCGGTCTTCGCCTATTTCGTCTTTCGCGAGGACCTCAATGGCTGGCGCATCGCAGGTATCGGCTGCATCTGCGTGGGCACAGTGCTAATCGCCCAAAGCGGCCGAGACCTGGGTGACCACGGGCATGACGAGCAGACCGTTTCCATCACCTCCGACAAGATCGGCACCAGCGAGATCGTTCGATGAGACATGTGATTTTCGGCGGCGACGGCTTTGTCGGTCGCCACCTTGCCCCGAAGCTCGTGGCGGATGGCGAGGAGGTTGTCGTCGCCGACATCGTCAAGAGCGACCTGGCGCATTATCGCAACGTCGGCTTCATCCATTGCGACGTGACCGATCCCGCATCGGTGGCGGCGGTTGGGCTGAAGGCCGACGACATGATCTACAATCTGTCGGCAAAGATGCTGTCGCCGATCCAGGTGCGCGCCAAGCGGCACGATTTCTTCTTTCCGGTCAATTTCCATGGCACCGAGCATATCATGCAGGCGATGGACAAGGCCGGCGCGCCCCGGCTCGTGCATTACACGACCGACATGATCTACGGCCATACGGTCACCTTCCCGATGACCGAGGAACATCCGGTCGCGCCGCTCGGCGAATATGGCTGGTCGAAGCAGATGACCGAGGAACTGGCCGCCGAATGGCGCAAGCGCGGCATGTCGATCTCGCTGTTTCGTCCGCGCCTGATCATCGGTCCCGGCCGGCTCGGCATCCTTGAAAAACTGTTCAAGCTGATCGACTGGAACCTTCCGGTGCCGATGATCGGCTCGGGCCGGAATCCATACCAGTTCATTTCTGTTTTCGATTGTGCGGAAGCTGCCCGCGCGGCCTGGAAAGCCGGCGTACCGAACGAGGTCTATAATCTGGGTTCGCTCAACCCGCCGCCGGTCAGGAAATTGCTCGGCGACCTGATCAGGCATGCCGGTTCGAAATCGATCCTGATTCCGACGCCGGGCTGGGCGGTGAAGCGCACGCTCGATCTGCTCGACCTCATGAACCTGCCGATCATGGATCCGGAGCAATATCTGATCGCCGACGAGGAGTGCGTGCTCGACGTCTCTAAAGCGGGACGCCAGCTCGGCTGGGTGCCGCAACATCGCGACGAGGACATGCTGATCGCCGCCTACAGCGAATACCGCGCCAGGAAGGCCGGCCACGCCGTCGCCGCCAAACATGTGCCCGCCGAATAGCAGCCCGCCAACAGTTTCATCTGCGCACGATCCCCGATCCTGCGCGCGGACAGGAGATTGAAAATGACCGTCATGGCCAAGCCCGATCAGGCGAGCGCGCGCACCATGGTCAGCGCGCCGGCGCTGTCGCCAGCCACCATCGCCAAGCCTGACCTGATCAGCGTCGAGCAGGCCAAGGCGATGGACGTCGCTGCGATGACCGACCTGTTCAAGGCGCATCTCAACCCGGGCCAGCTGCATTTCATGAAGCTGCTCGGCTTCCACAAGATCAAGATCGAGCGCGCCGAGGGCATGTTCTACATCGACCAGAACGGCCGCAAGATCCTGGATTTCTTCGGCGGCTTCGGTTCGCTGGCCTTCGGCCACAACCATCCGCGCATCCTCGAAGCGCGCAAGAAATTCCAGGAGGAGAAGCGCCAGGAGATCGCCATCGCCTTCATGTCGCAATATGCGGCCGCGTTGGCCCACAACATCGCCAAATGTTCGCCCGGCGATCTCGACATGGTGTTTCTGGGCTCGTCCGGCTCGGAAGCGATGGAAGCGGCGGTAAAACTCGCCGAGCGTGCCGCCGGCCCGAAGCGGCCGAAAATCGTCTATGCCGAGAATTCCTTCCACGGCAAGACCAAGGGTGTGCTGGCGATCACCGACGGCCAGCTCTACCGCGCCGATTTCAAGGTGGCGGACAATGCGGTCCGGATTCCGTTCGCCGACATCGAAGCGGTCGAGCGCGCATTCCGCGCCGATCCCGAGATCGGCGTCATCGTGCTGGAAACCATCCAGGGCGGCGGCGGCATCATCCAGGCGCCCGCGGAATATTGGCAGAAGCTGCGCGCATTGTGCGATCAATACGGTGTGCTGTGGGTGGCCGACGAAGTGCAGTGCGGCTATGGCCGCTCCGGCCGCTTCTATGCTTTCGAACATTATGGCGTCGTTCCCGACGTGACGGCGCTCGCCAAGTCGCTCGGCGGCGGAAAGGCGGCGGTCGGCGCGATGGTCGCCAGGCGCGAGATCTATATGAAGGCCTACGGCACGCCGAAGACGGCGATGATCCATGCCATGGCGACTTTCGGCGGCATGGGCGAGGCCTGCGTCACCTCGATCGAAGCGCTCAACGTTCTCTATGACGAGGGCCTGATCGACAATGCCGCCGCTACCGGCGAGTACCTTTTGCAGCGCCTCCAGGCACTGAAGGACAAATACCCCAAGATCATCAAGGACGTCCGCGGCAAGGGGCTCATGATCGGGCTCGAGTTCCATGATTTCTCGCAGACATTGCCGACCGTGTTGCGGCCGGTGGTCAGCGTGCTTGACGACAAGCTGAAGGGCTCGCTGTCGGGCTTCGTCGGCGCGCTGCTGCTGCGTGACTATGACGTGCTCGTCGCCTTCACCGAGTACAACCGCAACGTCATCCGGCTCGAGCCGCCGCTGATCTGCCAGCGCGAGCATGTCGACCGGTTTGTCGATGCTTTCGACAGCCTTTTGTCGCGCGGCATTGTGGGAATCGTGAAGGATTTCGTCAAAAGCCAGGTTCGTTGAGCCCCACGACGATGCTGACCAAGTCGCCCACTCCGCAAAACCCGCTCGACCGGCTCACAGCGGCCGGCCTGGCGTGGGGTGAGGGGACCTATGCGCGGCTGGCGGCACCCATCGGCGCGGCGGCTTTCGCGCTCTACATCCTTTTGACGGCGCTGACGGCCTGGTTGATGCCCGATTCTAATTGGGACATGCTTCCCTATCTCGCCATATCAGAGGAAGGCACATACCCCGATGCGCAGGCGCTGCATGATTATGCCTACAACACCGTCAAGGCCGGGGTCTCGGCAGGTGACTACAAGACGCTGACCGATGATGGCGGCGGCTTCCGCAGCCACATGGCGGAGAATGCCGCCGACTTCCATTCGCTGCTCGGCATGTACCGGATCAAGTTCCTCTACGCCGAGATCCTGTCGACGCTGAGCGCGGCGATGTCGCCGGTCGAGGCGATGCGGCTGGTGCAGGTAGCCTCGGTGCTGCTGTTCGGCGCGATCACGCTGCTCTGGCTGCGCTCGGAAAAGGCCTTGGCGCTGGCGCCGGTGATCGGCGCGGTGTTGATCATGGCCGATTTCGGCGATGCGGCGCGCGCCTCGACGCCGGATCTGCTGACTTCGGCGCTGCTGCTCGGCGGGCTTTACGCCTATGTCAGGGGCCGCGAGGCGGCGACGGCGATCCTGCTCTTCCTCGCCTTCATGGTGCGGCCGGACAATATTGTCTTTCTTGCCGTTTTCGCCGTTCTGCTCATCGCCTTCCGGCAGCAGGCATGGGGTGCGCTGGTCGGTTTTGCGGCGTCCTTCGTCGCCTATTTCGCCATCTCGCACTGGGCGCATCATCCTGGCTGGTGGCCGCATCTGTGGTTCTCCAGCGTCGAGCAGCACTACAATATGGACGGGTTCGAGCCGCCGTTCTCCGTCGTTGCCTATCTCAAGGCATTTGCCGCATCGCTGCTGCGCGCCGTCAACCTGAACAGCTGGGTCGGCGTCTCGGTGCTGGCGCTGGCCGGCTGGTACGCGGTCGGCCGTGCCGGCTTCCGGATCAACCGACGCGCCGGCATTCTGTTCGCGGCGCTCGTGCTCGGCGCGCTGGCTAAATTCACCGTCTTCCCGATCCACGACACGCGCATCTATTTCCCGCATCTGGTCCCGCCATTCCTGCTGCTGGCCGCCCCTTTCATGGCGCTGTGGGCGACGATCGCCCGCGGCCAGCACCGCGCCGCCTTGCATGCCATTCCCGGAGACACGCCATGAGTTCGCTATCCAGCCTGACGCGCATCGCGCTGTCGCTTGGCCTTCCGGCTGGTTTGCTCGACCGCGGTCCGTCGCTGCGCGGCACGAAATTCCTGGCCGGGGCGGCACTGAAAGCGCGCTTCGGCGGGACAAGGCGGCCTTTCCAGATGGTCAATGTCGGTGCCTGCGACGGCGCCCTGTTCGACGACGTCACGCCGTGGCTGCATCGCATACCGGGCGCCCGTGCCCTGCTGGTCGAGCCGATCCCCTATAACCAGAAGCGCCTGCGCGCCAATTATCCCGATACCAGCCGCTTCATCATCGAGCCGGTTGCCGTCACGAAAACAAGGGGGACGATCACCGTCCACACCTTCGATGCCGCCGCGCTCGAGGCCGGCACGCTGCCGATCGAGTTCATCGGCTGCTCCTCGGTTACCGACACCAACCTGATGTCGGGCAAGAATGCCTGGGGCGAGGATGACGTGAATTTCAACAAATTCGCGCCCTATCTCAGGGACATCGAAGTGCCGTCCGAGACCTTGCAGACATTGCTCGACCGCAACGGCATCAGCCATATCGACGCCTTCCTCGTCGATTGCGAGGGCGCAGACTGGATGGTCTTCGAGCAACTCGATCTCCAACGCTACCGTCCGGGCATGATCAAGGTCGAGGTCGGCGCACTGCCCGCTCCGGAGATCGGCCAGATCGTGGTCAAGCTCAAGACCGCCGGCTACCAGGTCGGTTTCCAGGCCGAGGACATCTGGGCCTTCGCCTGACGGCAGCGATTTTCCTGATCCAAATCGGGTCGCGACGCATTCGCGGCGTGTCGCAAACAGGCGGTAGCGCGCTCATCGTCGTCTGCATATTGTGCGCCGATCAGACGGGCGCCGACGCCGCCCGCAACAGCACCTGGAGTCGCGGGCAATGGCAGAGTTTCCGAACAAGGCGAAGGTCGTCATCATCGGCCTGGGTGGCATTGTCGGCGCGTCGATCGCCCATCACCTGATCGAACGCGGCTGGGACGACATTGTCGGTATCGACAAATCAGGCATCCCGACCGACATCGGCTCGACGGCGCACGCTTCCGACTTCTGCTACACCACCAGCCACGATTTCCTGTCCTGCTGGACGACGCTCTACTCCATCGATTTCTACGAGAAGATGGGCCATTACGCGCGCATCGGCGGCCTCGAAGTCGCGCGCCTCGGCGATGACAGCCGCATGGACGAAATCAAGCGCAAGATCGCCTCGGCCAAGGCTTTTGGCACGCGCGCCCGGCTGATCGAACCGGCCGAGATCAAGGAGAAATTCCCGCTCATCGAAGAGGCAATGGTGCAGGGCGGCCTGTGGGATCCCGACGCCGGCCTGGTCATCCCGCGCTCGCAGACGGTCGCCGGCAAGCTCGTCGACCAGGCGGAAGCCTCGGGCAAGCTCAAATCCTTCGCCAACACGCCGGCCCGGTCGCTCGTTGTCAAGGACGGCCGCATCAGCGCCGTGGTGACTGACCGCGGCACCATCGAGGCCGACTACGTCATCGTCTGCGCCGGCATCTGGGGGCGGCTGATCGCCGAGATGGTGGGCGAGGACCTGCCCGTCATGCCGATCGACCATCCGCTCACCTTCTTCGGCCCCTACAACGAGTTCGCTGGCACGGGCAAGGAGATCGGCTGGCCGCTGCTGCGCGACCAGGGCAATTCCGCCTATATGCGCGACACCGGTGATCCCAAGACCGCCGAGGGCGGGCAGATCGAGTGGGGTTACTACGAAGAGACCAATCCACGCCTTTGCCATCCGCGCGACCTGCTCGAGAAGGACCAGGCCCGGCTTTCGCCTTCGCAGCGCGACCTCGACATGGAGCAGATCCTGGCGCCGCTGGAGCGCGCCATGGAACTGACGCCGATCCTGGGCGAACTCGGCTACAACGAAAGCCATTCCTTCAACGGCCTGCTGCAGGTGACGGCGGATGGCGGTCCGTCCATGGGCGAGAGCCAGAAGGTGAGGGGGCTGTGGTATGCCGTCGCCATCTGGGTCAAGGACGGCCCCGGCATGGGCAAGCTCATCGCCGACTGGATGACGGACGGCCGCACCTCGATCGACCATCACGCCATCGACTATGCGCGCTTCTATCCGCACCAGACCAAGGAGCAGTTCATCTGGGATCGCTGCACCGAGACGGCGATGAAGGTCTACAATCCTGCCGTGCATCCGCGCGAGCCCTTCTCCAAGGGCCGCAATATCAGGCGCTCGCCGTTCTGGGAGCGCGAGAAGGAACTCGGCGGCTATTTCATGGAGCTGGGCGGCTGGGAGCGCGCGCACGGCTATGCCGCCAACGAGCATCTTCTGGAGAAATACGCCAACCGGGTGCCGGTGCGCGAGAACGAATGGGACAACCGCCATTTCTGGCGCGTGTCCAATGCCGAGCATCTGGCGATGAGCGAAGACTGCGGCATCGTCAACCTGTCGCACTTTTCGATGTATGACATCGAGGGACCCGACCACGTCGCGCTGCTGGAGTGGCTGTGCGCGGCCAAGATCGGCGGCGACAACAATATCGGCAAGGGCATCTACACCCACTTCCTCGACGAGGAAGGCATGGTGCGCGCCGACTTCACGGTCATCCGCATGGCCGACCGCTGCCGTTTGATCGATGGCGCAGACGCCGGCCCGCGCGACTTCCAGTACATGCGCCGCACCGCGCAGGATAAAGGTTTCGATGTCACCATCACCGATGTGACGGAAAAATACGTCACCATCGGCATCTGGGGCCCGAACGCGCGAGCAACCCTGCAAAAGGTGGTCGAGAATCCCGAGGGCCTTGCGCTGGAGAATTTCCCGTTCGCCGCGATCAAGCCGATCCGGATCGCCGGCAAGGACGTCACCGCCTTCCGCATCTCCTATGTCGGCGAACAGGGATGGGAACTGCACATGCGCTACGAGGACGGCCTGGCCGTCTGGGATGCGCTGCGCTCGACCGGCGTCATGCCGTTCGGCGTCGAGACCTATGCCAATACGCGGCGCATGGAAAAGAGCCTGCGTTTGCAGAATGCCGATCTGCTCACCGAGTACAACCTGCTCGAGGCCGATCTTGCCCGCCCGAAAGTCAAGGAGAACGACTTCTGCGGCAAGGCCAAGCACCTGGAATACCGCGCCCGCGAGCACCAGCCGGCGATGCTGTGCACGCTGGTGATGACCGAAAACACCGATTCCAAGGGTGTGGCGCGTTATCCGGTGGGCACGATGCCGGTGCTGGACCCCGAGACCGGCGAGACGTTGGTCGACGAACTCGGCCGCCGTTCCTTCACCACGTCGGTCGCCTACGGCCCGACCATCGGCAAGAACATCGCGCTCGCCTATCTGCCATGGGCCTATGCCCAAGAGGGCCGCAAGCTGAAGGTGGAGTATTTCGGCGAGACCTATCCGGTCGAAGTCGCTGGTGTCGGCTACAAGCCGCTCTACGATCCGGAGAATCTGAAGCCGAGAAGCTAGGCAACCTCCCAGCAGGACTCGTGAGCAAATTTTTGGATAAGCCCGGCGGCCAAGGTCGGGCTTTTCTCTTTTTCGGCTGGCGATTCTGGCTTACCCTGCGGCATGTCTGCTTTTGCTCGCGCAAGACATCTGCTTTCAGGCGCCGCCGCCCTGGCGCTGATGCTGTGGCTGGCCCCGGTGTCGCTCGCGGACGAACCCGTCGACGTCGAACTGGTGCTGGCGGTCGACGTCTCGCTGTCCATGTCGGCGGACGAGCTCGAGATCCAGCGTCGCGGCTACGCGGCTGCATTGACGCACGATCATGTGCTGCAAGCCATCGCCGCCGGCGCTTATGGCAGGATCGCCGTTACTTATGTCGAATGGGCTGGCACCAACTCGCAGCACGTCATCGTGCCGTGGACGGTGATCTCCACTCGCGCCGACGCCGAGCAGGTGGTGGCGCGGCTGTCCGCCCAGCCTCCCAACAGCGCGCGGCGCACGTCTATCTCCGGCGCGCTGGAATTCGGCGCGGACCTTTTCGCAGAAAGTGGCTTTCAAGGGACGAAGCGGGTCATCGATATTTCCGGCGACGGCCCCAACAACCAGGGCGCGCCGGTCGATATCATCCGCGACGAGGTGGTCAAGCAAGGCATCGTCATAAACGGCTTGCCGCTGATGACCCGCGGCGGTTTCACCAGCGCCTACGATGTCAACGATCTCGACCGCTATTACAGCGACTGCGTCATCGGCGGTCCCGGAGCCTTCATGGTTCCGGTCAACGACTGGACGCAGTTTCCCGAAGCTATCCGCCGCAAGCTTGTGCTTGAGCTCGCCGGCCCGGCCTCGCCGCGGTCGGTTGACCAGGCCAATCGTCCGCCGGTGGTGCTGGCGCAGGCCGAACAAACCAGCGATTGCCTGGTCGGCGAAAAGATGTGGCGCAACCGCAATTGGATGCTCGATAGCCGCTGAGAAATTCCAGAAAAAGCGCATAGCGCTTTGCCGGTACGCGCGTAACGCTTTCCCTTTGGAATTGATTGAAAAAAATAGTTAAAGCGGTTCGGCGTTTCCGTGAAATGCCGAACTGTTCCAGGCTTGCCAGTCCGGCAGAAGCAGTGGCAAACTGATCTTGCCGCGCCATCCGGCGGGCGGGGTGACGCGGTCAAACCGAGGAAACACCAGATGAGACGTCTAGCTATCCTGACTGCGGTCGCGTCCATGCTTTACGCCGACGGCGCCAGCGCCCAATACGACGATCAGGCCGCCTGCATCATGTTCGAAAATGGCAATTTTCGCGGACGGTCGATCGCGCTCGGGGCCGACGATTCGGTCAATTTTCGCGGCCGCGAGTTCTGGAACGACCGCGTGTCGTCGGTGATCGTTCGCCGAGGCTGCACTCTCGTTGCCTATGAGGATTCGCGCAGGGGAGGCCGATCGATCGAGATCAGGCGCAGGGTCCGCGATTTCGGCGGTAGCGACTGGAACGACCGAATCTCGTCCGCGGAGTGCTACTGCGACCAGTATTGACGACAAGGTCCTCGGCCTTGCCGTTTTGTGGCGGCAAGGCGAACCTTCGTCGCCGACGATGTGGGCAAACACGGCCCTGTTCATTGACAGCCGGGCGGCGTCCGTGAACATTCCCCCAGAGAAAACAAAGGGGAACTGACATGAACAGGACCATTATCCTTACGCTGGCGCTTGCCGCCGGCTTGTCCGCGCCGGCGACGGCCGCCACATCGGTCACTATCGGGATCAGCGGCTGGACCGGCTTCGCGCCGCTAACGCTCGCCAAACAGGCGGGACTCTTCGAGAAGCACGGCCTCGACGTGACCTTGAAGAAAGTGCCGCAGGCCAGCCGCCCGCTCGCCATCGCCAGCGGCGACCTGCAATGCGCCGCCACCACGGTCGAGACGTGGCAGGTGTGGAACGCCAGCGGCGTGACCACCAAGCAGATCTTCCAGCTCGACAAATCCTACGGCGCCGACGGCATCGTGGTGCGCAACGACATCAAGACCGTCGCCGACCTCAAGGGCAAGACTGTCGCGTCCTCGGCGCCGGGCACCTCGCCCTATTTCCTGCTGGCCTGGGTGCTGAACAAGAACGGCATGTCGACAAAGGATGTCACGGTCGTCAATCTCGAGCCGGACGCGGCGGCGCAGGCCTTCCTTGCCGGCCAGAACGACGCGGCCGTCACCTATGAGCCGTTCATCTCGGCGGTGCGCGACAAGGCCGACCAGGGCCACATATTGGCGACCACGCTCGATTACCCGATGGTGCTCGACACGGTCGGCTGCACGCCCGAATTCCTCAAAGCCAATCCGGACGCCGCCAAGGCGCTTGCCGACAGCTATTTCGACGCGCTCGACCTGATCAAGAAGGACCCGCAGAAATCCTACGGCATCATGGGCGCGGACGTGAAACAGTCGGCCAAGGAGTTCGAGGATTCGGCGAAGTACCTGAAATGGGCCGACCGGGCGGAGAACAAGCAGTTCTTCACCAAGGAGTTCCAGGATTTCTCCAAGACCGCCGGCGAGCTTCTGCTGCAGATGGGGCTGATCAAGGAAGCGCCTGACGTCTCCACGCTGGCCGATACCAGCGCCGTGGCGAACTGAGCGGCCGCTGTCTTGCGGCGGCGCCCCGCGCCGCCGTTTCGCTTCCACAAGGACCGTTGTAAATGCCGCGCCCCCTGCATCCGATCTCGCCGGGCACGCGAACCGTGCTCGGCATTTCCTTCTTCGTGCTGTTCGTCGTTTTCTGGGCGTGGATCACGCTTGGCGGCCACGTCAACCGCATCTTTCTCGCCGATCCGCTGTCGATGCTGCGGGATGGCTGGCGGCTGCTGGTCGAGGACCGGTTCTGGCTCGACATACTGATCACCATCTGGCGCGTCTTCGGCGGCTTTGTGCTGGCATCGGCCGTCGCCGTGCCGCTGGGCATAGCGATGGGCGCGTGGAAACCTGTCGAGGCGTTCCTGGAGCCGTTCGTCTCCTTCGCCCGCTACCTGCCGGCCTCGGCCTTCATTCCGCTGCTCATCCTTTGGGCCGGCATAGGCGAACTGGAGAAGCTGCTGGTCATCTTCGTCGGCTCCGTGTTCCAGATCATCCTGATCATCGCGGTAAAGGTCGGCTCAACGCGCCGCGATCTCGTCGAGGCGGCCTACACGCTCGGCTCCACGGACAACGGCATCGTCAAGCGTGTAATCATGCCCGCCAATGCGCCCGAGATCGCCGAGACGCTGCGGCTGGTGCTCGGCTGGGCTTGGACCTATGTCATCGTCGCTGAACTGATCGGCTCGTCGTCGGGCATCGGCTACATGATCATCAACAGCCAGTCGCGACTGGCAACCGGCCAGATCATCTTCGGCATCATCGTCATCGGGCTGATCGGGCTGTTGTCCGATCTTGCCTTCAAGGCGCTTAATCGCTGGCTCTTCCCATGGAGCCTGGCATGAGCAAGCTTCTCATCGAGGGCGTCTCGCGCACGTTCGCCGGCGTGCGCGGCGGCTCACCGGTCCAGGCGCTGATGCCTGTCGACCTGGCGGTCGCGGCCAATGATTTCATCACCATCCTGGGACCTTCGGGATGCGGGAAGTCGACGCTCTTGCGCATCGTCGCCGGGCTGGAGGCGCCGAGCGAAGGGCGCGTGCTGCTCGACGGCAAAGCGGTGATCCGGCCGGGGCCGGATCGCGGCATGGTCTTCCAGTCCTATACGCTGTTCCCTTGGCTGACGGTCGCCGAAAACATCGCCTTCGGCCTGCGCGAACGCGGCATGGCCGAGCGGGAGAGGGGCGAAATCGTCGCCTCCTATATCGACCTCGTCGGGCTGAAGGGCTTCGAGAACCACTGGCCGAAGCAACTTTCCGGCGGCATGCAGCAGCGCACGGCGATCGCCAGGGCGCTGGCCAATGACCCCGCGATCCTTTTGCTGGACGAGCCGTTCGGCGCGCTCGACAACCAGACGCGCGGGCTCATGCAGGAGTTGCTGCTCGGCATCTGGGAACGGCGCAAGAAGACGGTTCTGTTCGTCACCCACGACATCGAGGAGGCGATCTTCATGGCATCGCGCGTGGTGGTGATGACGGCCAGGCCCGGCCGGATCAAGTCGGACGTCGCCATCGACCTGCCGCACCCGCGCCACTACACGCTGAAGACCAGTCCGGAATTCTCCGTGTTGAAGGCGCGGCTGACCGAGGACATCCGCGTCGAGGCGATGCGGTCGACAGAGGTGCTCTGAGGCGCGCCTCTATGCCGCCAGCAGCTGCTTGCGGTCGACGCGCTCCTGCTGCGGCGAGCGGGCGTAGAGCTCGCGGTAGCATTTCGAGAAATGCGAGGCCGAGACGAAGCCGCAGGCGACCGCCACCTCGACCACCGGCATCGAGGACTGGATCAAGAGATGCCTTGCACGGTCGAGGCGGATTTCGAGGTAGTAACGGGCCGGCGAGCGTCCCATCTCGGTGCGGAACAGCCGCTCGATCTGGCGACGCGACAGGTCGACATGGTCGGCGATCTCGATCAGCGACAGCGGCTCCGACAGATTGCCTTCCATCAGTTCGATGATGGTCAGCACTTTCGAGTTCTGTACGCCGAGCCGGGCGCGCAGCGGCAGGCGCTGGCGGTCGGTGGGGCTGCGCACACGGTCGGTCAGCACCTGTTCGCAGACGCGGTTGACGAGATTCTCGTCGAAATCGTCGCCGATCAGCTTCAGCATCATGTCGAGCGCGGCGGTGCCGCCGGCGCAGGTGTAGATGTTCTGGTCGATCTCGAACAGGTCGGCAAAGACATTGGCCTTCGGGAATGCCTCGGAGAAGCCGGGCAGGTTCTCCCAATGGATGGCGCAGCGCTTGTTGGACAACAGGCCGGCAGCGGCCAGAACATGCGCTCCGGTGCACAGGCCGCCGACGGAGACGCCGCGATTGTATTCCTCGCGCAGCCAGGCAAAGGCGGACTTGTTCTGATAGCGCTCGACATTGGTGCCGCTACAGACGATGGCCATGTTGGGGCGATCCGGCCCTCCCATCTTCCTGCGCTCCTCCTCCAGCGAGGTGTTGACCGCGCATTCGACACCGTTCGAAGCGCGCACCGGCTTGCCGTCGATGCTGGCGAGGCGCCATCGATAGGCCTCGTAGCCGAGCATGCGATTGGCCGAGCGCAGCGGGTCGAGCGCCGTCGCAAAGGCGATCATGGTGAAGTCGGGAATGAGAAAAAATACAAACGATCGCTTGATCGGATGCTTAACGGCGTTCACGGGAACCTCACGCAGCCATGGCGCGAACAGAATGTCGCGAATAGCATAGCGACAACAGGAAAAACCATCCTTGTCAATCGGCTAAGGAGCTTTAGCAAGATTTAATTTGCGACATGGGTCGCAAATGAGCAATCGTGTTGCGATGCCGCGCAGCCGCGGCGCCGTCCATGATGGAAGCGCCGTCAGGGGTGTGCAAACAAACGCCGCCTCGGCGGAACCGGGCGGCGTCATCTATTCAGGCAGCGCGAGGGAGCGCTGCCTGCGGGATCGGTTCAGGCGACAAAACCGAGGCGTGCGGCAGCCATGGCGCCGGTCTGGCCGGGCATGGTGTTGGCAAGGCGCTGGCGCTCGAGGGCCGTGGTCAGGTTCATTTCGCGGCGAGGGAAAAGGCGGGCAAAAAGCTTCATGTTCATCTCCAATCGGTTGCTCAGACGGGTCGCCTTCGCTTGATGGAGTGGGGCAGCTCGTTTGCTGGCGTGGATATAGGCTTGTGTAAGTAAAAACTAAATCGCAAAAGCGAAGCACTTGATATGAAAAGCGACACGCAAGGCGGGAGCCTTTGTAGGCACTCCCGGATTTTTCGTTAGCTTACAAAGCGTTAGCTCAAAACGCAGCCGCTATGCGGCTTGTTCATATGCGCCATGCAGCGGCAGCATGGCTCCGAAATTCATGTGAACGCAAATAAAACGGCAAAACAGGTCGGTAAAACAAGAAGACCTGCCCGGCGGTTTGCGCGGCAGGCCTTCAATGCATGGTACACACGGTTTACTTTGCTCCAGCCCAGGATCCGACGCCGGCGCGTATGCCGGCCTTCGTGTCGGCCGCTTCAGGCCAGCCAATATCCTTCTGCAGCTCGATCGGCAGGGAGCGGATGGCGCGTTCGGTCTGGTAGCGGGCGCGGGCCGCGCTGAATTCGGTCGCAAGCCGACCGATGGATGACAGGATAGACATTTCGATCTCCTCATGTCGGGGCGGAAGTGCCCGGCAATGCCTTACGTCAGGTCTGTATCAGCTTCATTGCATGTCGAAGGCAGGTCTGTGTCGTGATCGTTTCGTGGCTGCCTTGGCAGCATCCTGCTTCGATGGAGTTGACTATGCGCTCGAACTGATGTTCAATCAAACGAAATGGAATGATAGTTTGCATCAGAAAAATTGAAGGTCGATCGTCATGAACGCCCCACTCAATCATCCGCTGCCGCTGCTGGACCTCGACGTGCTGCGCACTTTCGTGGCGATCGCCGAAACCGGCAGCTTCACCACCGCGGCCAATGCGGTCTTCCGTACGCCCTCGGCGGTCTCCATGCAGATCAAGAAGCTGGAAGATATTCTGGGCCGCTCGGTGTTCGCGCGCGATGCGCGCTCGGTGACGCTGACCACCGACGGGGAAATGCTGCTGGGCTATGCCCGTCGTCTGCTGTCGATCAATCGCGAGGCGGTGTCCAAGTTCATCATTCCCGACATTGTCGGCGTGGTGCGGCTGGGTTCGCCGGACGATTATGGCGAGCGCGTGCTGCCGCATGTGCTGAAGCGTTTTGCGCAGTCGCATCCATCGATCGCCGTCGACGTCACCATCGACCAGAGCAGCAATCTGCGCCGGCGCATGGATGACCGGGCGCTCGACATCACGCTGCTCACCAATTCCTACAAGACCAGCGCGCTCGGCGCCGAGGTGCTGTTGACGGAGCCGATCGTCTGGGCCGGCGCCAAGGGCGGCTGCGCGCATCTGCGCGAACCCTTGCCGGTGTCGCTGTGGGAAGAGGGCTGCGCCTGGCGGGCAGGGGCGCTCGAAGCGCTGAGCCGCGAGGGCCGCAACTACCGCATCGCCTATATGAGCGCGCACACGGCCGGCCAGCGCGCCGCCATCATGTCCGATCTCGCCGTGGCGCCGTTGCCGAAGTCTTTCCTCGGCAACGACATGGTCGAGCTCTGTCCCAAGGACGGCATGCCCGATATCGGCACCTACAACCTCGCCATGGTGGTAGCGCCGGACGCCAGCGCGCCGGTCAAGGCGGTGGCCGACCACATCCGGGCGACGTTCGAAGTCTTCCGGGAAACCGGCAAGTTCTGATCAACCGGGGTACTCTGACTGGAGGCCCTGCCCCGAAGCCTCGGTGGACGGCGCTTCGAAGCCTGCTCCGGCGCCTTCAACAGGGGGCGAGGGGTTCTCGGTCAGAAACGCCACGATCCGTTCGCGCGCGCGGCGCGATTCCGGCATGTCGATCAGCGGCCAGACGTGGAACATGCCTTCCTCGTGCACGAGCTCTACCTCGACGCCAGCGGCCCGTGCTTTTTGTGCGAAGATCAGATTGTCGGGCGTGAGAAGATCGCGAGAGCCCGCCAGGAGCAATGTCCTGGGCAGCACCGAGAGGTCGCCATAGACGGGGCTGATATGCCAGTCCGTCGGGTCTATTCCGGCACTGTAGAGCCGGATGGCCTCCCGTCCGCCCGCGATTCCCAGCCAGGGATCGTTCCGCTCCGCCTCGAACACCTCGGGGTTTGCAAGCGAGACGTCGAGCCCGGGTGAGATCAGCACATGGCGCGACGGCAAGGGCAGGCCTTCTTCGGCAGCCATCATGGTGAGCACCACGGCCATGTTGCCGCCGGCGGAATCGCCCATGAAGATGATGTCTTCCGCCTCCGTCTCGCCGAGCATCCGGCGATAGACGTCGCCGACCATGCCGAACATGGCGTGGAAGTCATGCTCGGGCGCGATGGGATAGATGGGCACCGTAAAGGCATAGCCCAGCCGGTCGGCCATGTCGGCGATCAGGTGCCAATGATAGGGCGTGATTTCAAAGACATAGGCGCCGCCGTGCAGATAGAGAACCCGCTTGCGCTCGCCGGCCCTGGGGGCGATCTCGTAGACGGGAAAGCCGTCGACGGTGCGCGTCTCGATGTTGAAGCGCTGCTGCACTGACACCGGAGGGTGATGGTCCTCTGTCCGGCGCGCCGCAGCGATCCAGCGCTGCAGGTTTTCCGGGCTGGAAAACGCCTTCTTGCGACTGTGCCTGAGCACGAAGGATACGACGTGGCTTTTCAAACTTGGCATGCGGATACACGAACTTCGGCGGCTGCCGACTAAGAGAAGTCCCCTTCATATTTGAAGATCGTGCCCTGGTCGAAGATGTCAAGATTTACGCTGTGTGCACACGTCGCTGTGATGGGCCCCGCATTTCTCGCGGGAGGGATCAGCGCTGCGGCAGAAGGGCTGCGCGCAGGCGGTTGCTGGTGACGGCCGGAGCCCCGCGCGGGCTCCGGCGCGTGCCGAGCAGTTTGCACTTTTCGGCGAAGGTCATCAGCGCGTAAAGCCCAAAAGCAGGGCGGAAAGCGCCGCCTGCGGGTCGCTGGGCGGCGAGGCCGGCCAGCCGATGTCTTTCTGGACATGCGCCGGCAGGCTGTTCAGGGCGCGGACGGCCTTGTTCCTGGCACGGGCCTGCCTGATGGTCGCACCGTAGCGGCCGAGATTTTCGAACATCGACATTTTCATCTCCCTTGAAGAACGGCGGCGGCCGAGGATTATCTTCGACCGCCGTTCGATGCCGGGTAAATGCGCCTGCCATGTATCGGTCGGATTTCGCGAAAACGGTGATTTGGTTTCCGGATCAGTCAATCCGGAAACATTTGCATACAAATGAAATTGCAGGTGATTGACACCCCCGAGCGATCGCTTCTCGGCCGCGTCCAAGAGGGCGTGCCGCGATCCTACCTAGCTTGCCCGTTGACAGCAGATGGCGGATGTCTGCTATTGTGCACTGCAGCATCGGGGGTGCGGGTAAGGAGTATGGCGTGAATGACATTCACAGTATCCAATACCTTCGAGGACTCGCCGCTTCCGCGGTAGTTTGCTTTCACATCAACGAGCAGTTCGGCGGTCCGTTCGCGGTCGGTGCTGCTGGCGTCGACCTGTTTTTTGTCATCAGCGGTTTCATCATGTGGGTGACCACGGCCGATCGCCCTGCCAATCCACGGCGTTTCATATGGCGTCGGATTGTTCGCATCGTGCCGCTCTATTGGATCGTCACGGTGCTGACCGCGCTGGCAATTTTCCTCAAGCCGCAATTTCTCTACGGACATGTGCTGAGCCCGGAAAATTTTTTCGGCTCGCTGGTGTTTCTTCCGATCGTGCAGGATGGGGTACTTCATCCCGTGGTGATCCAGGGCTGGACGCTGTGCTATGAAATGATGTTTTACGTCATTTTCGCCTTGGCGCTCTTTTTAGGCGAGAAGCAGCGTTTTGCCGCGCTGATCGGCGTGCTGACGGTGATGGTCGCATCGAACTTGCTGCTCAAAGGCTACCGCTTTACCTCTCCCCTCATGCTCGAGTTCGCGGCCGGCATTGTTATCGGGCGGCTGTGGATGGAGGATATTCGGCTCCGGCTTGTGCCGGCGCTGGCGCTGGTTGTTGGCGGATTTCTCCTGTTGATGACGATCCAGATGCTTGACCCCGAGCTGCCTCGTGTTCTGCGTTGGGGTATTCCGGCGACCCTGATCGTTGCCGGAGCGGTTTTTGCCGAGCGTGCCAGACCGTTCAACCCCGTGGCCTTGCTTACATTTTTTGGTAGTGCCTCGTATTCGATCTACTTGTGGCATGTGCTGGTGGTTGTCGTGGTAACTGGCCTCATGCTGCGGCTTGGGGTTCCGCCAAATTGGCAGCCGGCGCCGATTGCCTTGATCAGCATCGCGCTTTCCGCGATGCTTTACCTGTCGATTGAAAAGCCGCTGACGGGCTTTCTCAACCGGTCGCGCGTCAAAAGCATGCCGTTGCTGGCTCAGCGGCCCAGCTTGCGCTTGCCATCGAATGAGGCAAACGACTGACAAGCGGCCAAGGCGCCTCGGCGTTGCATTGTGCCCTAATTTTATTCCCGGCCACGTCGCGCGGCGTGGCCTTCGCGCGAGCGCCGGCGCGGGGTGGCGTCGCCGGCGATGCCGTCTTCGCTCACCGTCTTGCGCGGCGGCAGCTTCACCGCCGCCGACAGTTTCGGGAACGGATCGACCTTGTTCGGCAACGCCATCGCATAGACGAAGTGCTCCTGGAATTTGGGCTCCAGTGCGGTCTCGATCTTCTCGATCTGGCTCACCGTCTCCTCGATCTCGCGACGATAGCCGCGATTGAGCAGCGCCATGCGCGCGCCCGCGCCGGCGGCGTTGCCGACGGCCGAGACCTTGTCGAGGTCGCAATCGGGGATCAGGCCCAGCACCATGGCGTATTTCGGATCGATGAAGGAGCCGAAGGCGCCGGCGAAGTGGATGCGGTCGACATGCTCGGTGTTCTGCTTTTCCATCAACAGCTTGGTGCCGGCATAGAGCGCCGCCTTGGCGAGCTGGATGGCGCGCACATCGGTCTGGGTGATGGTGATCTTCGGCTCGCCTTCCTTCAGCACGTAGGAGAAGGTGCGGCCGTTGGCGACGATACGCGGCGAGCGCATGCTGAGCGATCCGTCGACGACGCCGTCTTCCGAAATGATGCCGGCCAGATACATCTCCGCAACGATCTCGATGATGCCGGAGCCGCAAATGCCGGTGACGCCGGTCGCCTGCACGCTGTCGAGGAAACCCGGCTCGTCGGACCACAGTTCAGAGCCGATGACGCGGTATTTCGGCTCGAGCGTGTCGGGATCGATGCGCACGCGCTCGATGGCGCCGGGCGCGGCGCGCTGGCCGCCGGAGATTTCGGCGCCTTCGAAGGCCGGACCGGTGGGCGAGGAAGCAGCCACGACCCGGGCACGATTGCCGAGCACGATCTCGGCGTTGGTGCCGACGTCGACGATCAGCATCATCTCGTCCTGGCGATGCGGGCCCTCCGACAGCGTCACCGCCGCCGCGTCGGCGCCGACATGGCCGGCGATGCAGGGCAGCATGTAGAGGCGTGCGCCCGGGTTGAGCTTGAGGCCGATATCCGAGGCCTTGATGCGCACCGCGCCCGAGACGGCGAGCGCGAAGGGGGCGCCGCCGAGTTCGGTCGGATCGATGCCGAGGAACAGATGGTGCATGATCGGATTGCCGACGAAGACGGAATCCAGGATGTCGTTGCGCTGGACACTGCCTTCCGCGCAGACCTTGTCGACGAGGCCCGAGATCGCCTCGCGCACCGCGACCGTCATGCCTTCGCGGCCATCCGGGTTCATCATCACATAGGAGACGCGGCTCATCAGATCCTCGCCGAAGCGGATCTGCGGGTTCGACGTGCCTGACGAAGCGGCGACGCGGCCCGACAGCAGCGACACCAGATGCATGGCGATGGTGGTCGAGCCGATATCGCAGGCCAGCCCATAGGCCTCGTTCTTGAGGCCGGGCCACAAAGCGATGACGCGCGCGATATCGCTGTCGGCATCCTTGTGGATGGCGGCGGTCGCGGTCCAGTTGCCCTTGCGCAAGATGCCCTGCACCTGCGGCAGCAAATAGAAATCGAATTCGAGGTTCTTGAAGTTCCAGTCCTTCATCAGCGCGATCTTGAGCCGGTCGAGATCGCCTGAAGGATTGTGCATGTCGGGTTCTTCGATTTCGACATAGCACATGCGGATCGCCGTATCGCGCGCGATCACCCTGGTGTCGGCATCCTTGCGGATGGTCTGTGCGTTGATGACCGTGTCCTGCGGCACGTCGATGACAAGGTCGCCGAGGATCTGCGCCGAGCAGGAGAGGCGGCGCCGTTCCGGCAGGCCGCGCACGCGCTCATAGCGCTCTTCCTTGGGCCCCTTGGGCGAGATGTGGTCGTTGGAGGAGACGATCTTGTGCTTGGCGAAATTGCCTTCCTGCACCTCGATCTGGCAGCGCCCGCAAGTGGCGCGCCCGCCGCACACGCTCTCGACATAGACGCCGAGCTGGCGTGCGGCATCGAGCACCGGCGTGCCGACCGGAAACCGCCCGCGTTTGCCCGACGGCATGAACAGCACGAGCGGATCGGTGATGTTGGTATGCGAATTCACGATTGCGCGCTTATCCCCTTGCCATGCGGGCTTCACGACCGCCACGACGGCGACCGCCATTGCCGCCGCCTTCGCCTGGTGCATTGACCGCCGTCGGAGCGGCGACCGCTTGGCCGCCTTCGGCCGGCTTGTAATCCTTATAGGTGCGAATCCAGTTGGTGCAATTCTCGTCGGTGCCGTTCAGAACGTTGGCGCCGCGCACGGCTTCCATTTCCTGCGGACGCACCGGGTTCATGATGGCCGATGTCATGCCGGCGCCGATCACCATCGGGATGAAGGCGGCGTTGATGCCGTGGCGGTGCGGCAGGCCGAAGGAGATGTTGGACAGGCCGCAGGTGGTGTTGACCTTCAGTTCCTCGCGCAGGCGCCGCAGCAGGGCGAACACCTGGCGGCCGGCATCGCCGAGCGCGCCGATCGGCATGACCAGCGGGTCGACGACGACGTCATGCGCCGGAATGCCGAAATCGGCGCAGCGCTGCACGATCTTCTTGGCGACGGCGAAGCGCACATCCGGATCCATCGAAATGCCGGTCTCGTCATTGGAGATGGCGACGACCGGCACGTTGTATTTCTTGATCAGCGGCAGGATGGCTTCGAGTTTTTCCTCCTCGCCGGTGACGGAGTTGACCAGCGGACGGCCCTTGGCGACCTTGAGCGCCGCCTCGATCGCAGCGGTGACCGAGGAGTCGATCGACAGCGGCAGGTCGACCAGACCCTGGACGATCTCCAGCGTCTGTACCAGCAATGCCGGCTCGGTCGCGTTGGGGTCGACGGCGGTGACGCCGGCATTGACGTCGAGCATGGTGGCGCCGCAAGCGGCCTGTTCCAGCGCGTCCTTGATGACGGTTTCGAAATTGCCGGCGATCATCTCGGCGGCGAGCTTCTTGCGGCCGGTCGGGTTGATGCGCTCGCCAATCACGCAGAAGGGCTGGTCGAAGCCGATGATGATTTCTCGTGTCGCCGAGGCAACGATGGTCCGGGTCATGAAATCTCTCCGTCGTGATATAAAGAGTTCTTTATATCGTTATCTCTTGTCGATCAAGCGAATGGTGGTTCTCCGCGCAAGTCAATGCGCGGTCTTCACCATGTCCACCTGGGTTTCGGTAACATCGTCGTGCAGGATATGGTCGAGCCGGTCGGCGACCATCTGGTCGTCGCGGCGGATTTCGCGCTTCCACGGCTGGCGGCCCTTCAGCACGCCCGATTCATCGACGATCTCGGCGACATACTCCTCCTGGCGGTAGGCCATCACATGGACGCCTGAAACGCCTGGGATTTCCTTCACCTCGTTGATGATGTCGATGCAGAGCTGCTTGCCTTCCTTCTTCTGGTCCTGGGCGCCTTCCAGCCGCTTGATGACGGTATCGGGAATATGGATTCCCGGCACGTTGGAGCGGATCCATTTGGCGGTCTTGGCCGAGGCGAGCGGTCCGACACCGCACAGGACGAACACCTTCTCCGTGTGGCCCAGATCGCGTGCCTTTTGCATGAAGGCCTTGAACATCGGCACGTCGAAACAATACTGCGTTTGAATGAACTGCGCGCCGGCGGCGATCTTCTTGCCGAGATGGATCGGGCGGAAATCGAAGGGCGGCGCGAATGGATTGACGGCCGCGCCGAGGAACAGCTGCGGCGGCGTGGTGAGCTTGCGGCCGGACAGGAACTTGCCGTTGTCGCGCATTATGCGGATGGTTTCGAGCAGCGACATGGAATCGAGGTCGAACACCGGCTTGGCGCCGGGCTGGTCGCCGGCCTGCACGCCGTCGCCTGTCAGGCACAGCATGTTGGCGACGCCCATGGCAGCCCCGCCCAGCACGTCGCCCTGGATGGCGATGCGGTTCTTGTCCCGACAGGCGATCTGCATGATCGGGGCATAGCCCATGCGGGTCAGGAGCGCGCAGATGCCGACCGACGACATGTGGCAATTGGCGCCCGACGCATCGACGGCGTTGATGGCATCGACCCAGCCGTCGAAGATCTTCGCCCTGTTGTAGACGTCTTCGGGATCGGCGCTGTCGGGCGGGTTGAGCTCTGTGGTGACCGCGAATTCACCGCGTCGCAGGACGCGTTCGAGCCGGCCGCGCGAGGTATGGCCGGGCAAGGGGTCGAGCGGCAGATGGATGCCGGCCGGGTTCTCGTCACGCTGGCGGGCGATCATGCGGCCGCTCCGGTCGTCCCATCGGCCGCGGCTTCACGGGCCGCTGCCGCCTGCGCGGTGACGCGCAGCCAGGCGGACGTTTCGCGCAGCGACTGGTCGACCGGCTTCTGCACGGCGAGAATCCTGTCGCCGTGCTCCATGTTGCGCGCCCCCTCCCAGGCCTTGACCCAGACGCAAGGCATGTCGGGCTCCACCTCGCAATTGCCGTTGGCGCGCACGCCGCCACAGGGGCCGTTGCGCAGCTGTTTTGGGCAGTTCATCGGGCACGACATGCCGGTCGAGGACAGGATGCACTGGCCGCACATGCGGCAGTCGAACATGAAGCCCTTGACGCGCTTTTCGACAAACTTCACCGGGGCCTCGACACGGCTGTAACCGATACCTTTCCACAAGGGATGCAGCAGAAGGAACATGTCGGCGAAGCGGGCATAGAACCATTCGAGCAGGCGCGAGTGCCGGACCGACCACAATCTCACCGCGAAGGAGCGCTGCACGCGGCGCTGTGGCGACACGTCGGCCGGCTTGTAGTCGGATTTCGGTGCTGCCTTCTTGACCAGGGTCGCCTGGGTGATCGGCTGGAGAGCCGGGCTCTCCTTGGCGGGAATGGTTTCAGACATTTTCTTTGCCGCCCGCCTTCACCAGAGCGATCAGCCGCTCGCGGTCATATTTCGCGTCGATGTCCTGGAATGCCTTCTCGACCTCGGCTTCGAGGTCGTCGCCGACCGGAACCGGATCGGCCTTGCGCCATTCGGCCAGATAGTCGTCGGTGCCGCCGGCGCCGGTGCGCATGGCGCACATGTCGATCGCCTCGGTGAAGCGCAACGGCAGTTCGCGCTTGGCGTTCTGGCGGCCTTTCCTGACGATGACCTGGGCAGGGATGTCGCGCCAGTAGACGACGATCAGATCGGCCATGAATTCTCACTCCTCGATCTGCGAGCATTGCCGCATGCGCAATTGGGTCGCTTGTTATGGGACGACGCGCGCGCATTCAAAAGCGACGCATTTGGATGTCGTAAAATGAAAGGCGCGTTTATTCGTTCCGGCTTGCGCGTCGGCAGGCTCGAGACGCTGGGATAGCCCTGCCTTCGGCACGCGGCGCCGGACGCGGAATGCGCTACCAGATGCCGGTTCTGAACCCTGTCCAGAGATAATACCAGATCGTCGGATGGTACCACTGCTTCGATGGCAGGCCCGGATCGAACGTCGTCAGTTTTCCGGCCAGAGCATCGCTGACCGCCTCGACGCAGATGTCGCGCGAAAACGCCGTTTGGCGCAGCGCATAGCTTGAGATCGTGTCGCCTGGTTTCGGCTGGCCGTATGCCTGTTTCAGCACGCCGCCCGTGTCCACGCCGGCATCGACCAGATGCACCGTGGTGCCGAAATTCGCGGAATCGCCTGATGCCAAAGCCCAGTAGCCGCCGTTCATGCCGCGATATTTCGGCGTGATGCCTGCGTGATAGTTGAGCACCGGGCAAGGCATCCTGGCCAACACGTCCTTCGACAGGAGTCGGCAGCCGTTAAGCAGGACGACGCCTGGCTGGATTCTCTGGATCGCCGCGAGACACTCCGGCCCATTGGCCGAGGCAACATGGATGATCTCCTGGCCCGGCCGCGGCTCGGTATCGAGCTTCTCCTGCGCAATCAACCGGGCGGCATGGCTGGCGTAGAGCCGCTTGCCCAGCCTGCTCAGCACCATCGTGCCGAACTGGCCGATGGCCTGCAGCCAGCCCTGGCGACGGGCACGGCCAAGCAGCAATCGCTTTTTGGATTCAGGGACTTCCAGGATCACGATGACTGGGCCGACACGATCGGCAATGGCGTTGACCATTGCCCATACGTGCTGGCCGCCTCCGGTGACAACCACGATCGGTCTCGGATTGGTTTCCGGTACTGCCATTGATCTTGCCACCCCTGGGACCAACTGCCACGGCCGGAGCTTAGACGAGGCGGGTTAATCCTTGGTATGCCGGAGTCGTCAGGAAGGCTCCGCTCAGCGCTTGAACTCCATGATGTCGAGCTTCGATTCGTAATAGGGAGCGGGGAACTCGATGCGCCATTCCCCGGCGCTATTGCGGAAGGCGTAGCCGACCTGGTCGGTCCGGGGGCCGCTGCCATAGGGTTTTGCCTGATCGTTGTTGACGGAACCGGAGCCGAGATAGATCGCACGCTTTTCGCTGTCGTCGAAGAAGCGGCCCTTGGTGCGCTGCGAGCCGGTGAGCTTTTCCAGCCGCCAGCCGGAGCCGTCGTCGGTCACCCTGCATTTGAACCAGCCATAGATAACGAGCGGGCTCAGCCCGCCCACCTTGATGGTGCGGCATTGCCACTTGCCGGTGAGGTCCTTGTCGGAGAAGGCAACCAGCGGCTTGGCAAGCAAGGCGTCGAGTTGCCTGACCTCGCCAGGATTGCCCGCCTTCGCCTCGGCAAGAGCCGCCTTGCGCGTCTCGCCATATTTGTCCAGCCGCGCCTTGTCGGCGGCGGTGATCAGCTTCTGCACCTCGCCGTCAGCAAGCGCGGGCAAGGTGCAGCAGAGAAGGCCGGCAACGGCAAGCATCAGGCGAAGGGTCATCGGCATTCCTCGTCGGTGTCCGGCAGCCGACCACTGGACGGCGCCTTTGCATGGGTTGCGCGCAATTTACCCATTCGCGGCAGGCTGTCATCCGTGCTTAACAACGAAACCACGCCGCGATCCAAATTAAGGCAATTGGCCTGGGAACAGATCAAGGCCATTCTCCAGTAGAAGGCGGCGATCCGTCCTGTCTTCGCCTTCGGAAAGGGCGATAATCGCCAATCGCCGCGCAAGAGGGCCGCAGCCCAGCCAGCGTCAGACGTCAGACGTCAGCCGCGGCCTTGGCCAGCCCAGCCGTCAGATCGCCATAGCCTGTCGCGCGCCGCTCATAGACGAGGCCAAGCAGTTTCGCGGCCTTTTCCGCGACCTTGTCGAGCTCCGGATCGTCGGTCTGGGCCAGGTAGATCAGCTTCTCGTAATTGCCGAAATAGTCCTTGATCAGCTCCGGATGCCTGTCGAGGCCGAGCGGCTTCATGAAGAAGGCATCGAACTGGCGGCAGAGGAAATCGGTCATGTAGAAGGACATCATGTCGTCGTCGGCGACCTTCGCATAGGCATCCATGCCCTGGTAGAAGGCGAAGCAATGCGGACCGGCCATGCGTTCGACGCCATGCTTCTCGCAGACCCGATCGAGCAGGCCGCCGGTGCCGCAATCGGCGTAACCGACGAAGATGTTGCTGTAGCCTTCCGCCTTGGCCTTTTCGATGGCCTTGTCCATTGCCGGCGCGATGCGGTCCGGATAGAAATGAAACTCGGCCGGGAGGCATGTCAATTCGAGGTGATGGAGCCCGAGCTGTTCCTTGACGGCCAACACCTCGCGCGCAATCATCCCGCAGGCGATGATGAGCAGCTTGTCCGCTTGATTCTGCTTGGGTCTGGGCATCTTCATGAAACCAGCCGAGCCGGCTTTCGTTGCTGTGGGGCGATCTACCGAGAGAGGGATAAACCGTCGATGAAACTGTTACGCATTGCGCCAATCGCAATCCTGGCTTGTGCCCTGGCCCTTTCGGCCTGTGCCAACACCGTCCGCGGCGTCGGCAGGGATATCAAGTCTACCGCGAAGGCCGTTGACGATACCGTCAAAAAACCCTGACCGCCGCTCCCAACATCTGGGAACAAAAAAGCCGCGCTGCAAGGCGCGGCTTCGTTTGTTGAGCGTCCGCCTTGCCCTTGTATCAGGCGGAAGCGCGCACATTGTGTTTGCGCTTCATGTAGTCCTTGGCGGTCTCGACCGCCACAGCGGCGTCGCGGCAATAGGCGTCGGCGCCGACCGCCTTGCCGAATTCCTCGTTCAGCGGCGCGCCGCCGACCAGGACGACGTAGTCGTCGCGGATGCCTTTTTCCTTCATAGTGTCGATGACGACCTTCATGTAAGGCATGGTCGTGGTCAGCAGCGCCGACATGCCGATAATGTCCGGCTGGTGCTGCTCGATGGCATCGAGATATTTCTCGACCGCATTGTTGATGCCAAGGTCGATGACGTCGAAGCCGGCGCCTTCCATCATCATGCCGACGAGGTTCTTGCCGATATCATGGATGTCGCCCTTGACGGTGCCGATCACCATCTTGCCCTGCTTGGGCGCGCCGGTGGCGGCGAGCAGCGGGCGCAGGATGAACATGCCGGCCTTCATCGCATTGGCCGACAGCAACACTTCGGGGACGAACAGGATGCCGTCGCGAAAATCCTCGCCGACGATGCGCATGCCTTCGACCAGCGCTTCCGTGAGCACCTTGTAGGGTGCCCAGCCGCGCTCGAGCAGGATGCGCGTGCCTTCCTCGATCTCTTCCTTCAGACCGTCATAGAGATCGTCGTGCATCTGCTGCACCAACTCGTCGTCGGAAAGCTCGGAGAGGATAATCTCGTCGTCGGACATTGTTTCTCAGGCTCCTTGCTGCCGGGAACGACCATGGCAGCTTAAAATCAACGCGCCAATACCTAACCCGCAAGGGGCGGGTATCCATAGCTGATTTGCGACTTCCCGCAAAAGGAAAGCGACTGAAAAATCTATCGGTTTTCTTGTCGATTTTGCGACAGGCGTTGGCGCGGACGGGCCGTTTCGAATAGGGTGCATGGCTACGATCCGCCGGAAGCCGCGTTCGGCGGCCACAACGGTTCCGGGCCGGGCGCTAGTCAAGCCGGTCCAAATTCAGGGAAGAACGATCATGAGCGAACACGCGGCAGTGGACCAGGAAGCGTCAAACGCGCGACGTGGACGCGGCGCCAGCGGCGGGGCGGCGGCACGGCGGGCGGCGCGTTCGGGCGGCGGTCCCGGCACCCAGCTCACCTACATCAAGCGCAAGATCAACGTCTATGAAGTGCTGGACGAGGAAGGCCTGGCGCTGATCGAGAAGAACACCGACACGGTGCTGGAAGAAATCGGCATCATCTTCCGCGACGATGCGGAGGCGTTGCAGCTGTGGAAAGAGGCGGGCGCCGACGTCAAGGGCGAACGCGTGCATTTCCCGAAGGGGCTCTGCCGTTCGCTCTTGAAGACCGCGCCCCCCATCTACACCCAGCATGCCCGCAATTCCGAACGCTCGGTGCAGATCGGCGGCAATGCCACCGTCTTCGCCCCGGTCTACGGACCGCCCTTCGTGCGCGACCTCGACGGCGTCAGGCGTTACGCGACGATCGAGGATTTCCAGAATTTCGTGAAGCTCGCCTACATGGCGCCTTCGATCCACCATTCGGGCGGCACCGTGTGCGAGCCGGTCGACGTACCGGTCAACAAGCGCCATCTCGACATGATCTACGCGCACATCAAATATTCCGACAAGCCGTTCATGGGTTCGGTCACCGCGCCGGAACGTGCTGAGGACACGGTCGCCATGGCCAAGCTGGTGTTCGGCAACGACTTCGTCGAAAACAACACGGTCCTGACCAGCCTGATCAACGCCAACTCGCCGATGGTCTTCGACGAGACCATGCTTGGCGCGCTGAAGGTCTATGCGCGCCACAACCAGGCCTGCATCGTCACGCCGTTCATCCTCGCCGGCGCGATGAGCCCGGTGACGGTGGCCGGCACGCTGACCCAGGTGCTTGCCGAGGTGCTTGCCGGCGCTTCGTTCACGCAGCTGATCCGGCCCGGCGCGCCGGTGCTGTTCGGCACCTTCGCCTCGTCGATCTCGATGCAGTCGGGCGCGCCGACCTTCGGCACGCCGGAGCCGTCGCTGGTGTCGTACGGCGCCGCACAGCTCGCACGGCGCCTCGGCCTGCCGTTCCGCACCGGCGGTTCGCTCTGCGCTTCCAAAATCCCGGATGCGCAAGCAGCCTATGAAAGTGCCAACACGCTGAACTCGACCATTCTGGCCGGCACCAATTTCGTCCTCCATTCGGCCGGCTGGCTCGAGGGCGGGCTGGCGTCCTGCTACGAAAAATTCATGATGGACATCGACCAGCTCGGCATGACGCAAAAATTCTCCGAAGGCGTCGACCTGTCGGAAAACGGCCAGGCGATGGACGCCATCCGCCAAGTCGGGCCGGGCAGCCACTATCTCGGCTGCGACCACACGCAGGCGAATTTCCAGACTGCCTTCTATCGCTCCAACATCGCCGACAACAATTCATACGAGCAGTGGCTGGCCGAAGGCGAGAAGACCGCGCCGCAGCGCGCCAACGAACTCGCCCGCCGCTGGCTGGAATCTTATGAGGCGCCGCATCTCGATCCGGCGATCGACGAAGCGCTGAAGGACTTCATCGCCAAGAAGAAGGGGTCGATGCCCGACGCCTTCACGTGAAAGGAGCCCGAGTCAGGCGGGGCTAAAGTCGCCAACATCATCCACAAGGAAGTCTGGCGGAGCGCCTTCTCCGATCCGGTCAAGAAGGGATGATTCCTTCGCGCGGCAGGATGGAGGAGATTGCGGCCGCGCTTGGCGCCGACGGCCTCATCCTGCGTGGCGGCTTCACCTTTGGGGACGGCGAGGCGGCGCCTTGTGGCCGCTCCGGTGCACCAACCAGGTCGGCGCTGCTGGTGGGACAGGCGGGGGCAGCACCCTGGCCGCATTTTCTGCGCTGGCGTGAAAAGCAGCCGCGAGCAATCGCCAATCCGCTCGACACCTGGTCCCGGCAGGTCATAGGCGCGGTCGCGGAAGAATTCGGCGCACGCGCCGTGTCGCCGTCCGACAAGCCCTATCTGCCGTTCCAGCGATGGGCGATGCGGGCCGAGGGCCTGAAGCCGTCACCGCTCGGCATCCTCATGCATCCGCGATATGGGCTTTGGCATGCCTATCGCGGCGCGCTGCTGTTCGAGGACGAGATCGCGCTCCCGGAGGCTCGCGAGGCGGTCCATCTTTGCGACACCTGTGTCGACAAACCGTGCCTGAAATCCTGTCCGGTCGATGCCTATTCCATCCAAGGCTTCGCCTACCAGGCCTGCCTGGCGCATGTGCGCGGGCCGAGTGGCGGGCCCTGTTGTGACGGCGGCTGCCTTGACCGCAACGCCTGTCCCTATGGCACAGCCTATCGCTACCCCTCAGAGGTGCAGGCCTTCCACATGGCAGCGTTCGCGGGCCGGTAAGCTCGTCGCGCTGCCGCACGAAATGTTGACTGCCAAAATCAGGCAACAGCTTGCCCTGTCGGCGTGCCCGGATATGTATCGCCCAGCAACCGAACGGAGCTGGCGATGGCGAAACAAGACCTTCAGATCAAGACCAGGGACGGTATGGCGAGGGCGGGGCTGTTCCGCCCGGCCAACGCTTCCCCGCCCAAGGCCGGCATCATCCTCTATATGGATGCCTTCGGCCCGCGCCCCGCGCTCGACGGCATGGCCGGGCGGCTGGCGGACGAGGGCTATCCGGTGCTGGTGCCCGATCTCTTCTATCGCAACGCGCCCTACGGTCCGTTCGATGCCAAAACCGCGTTCGTCGAGGAAAGAACCAAGGTGCCGCTGATGGCGCTGATCAGCGCCACGACGCAGGAGATGACGATTGCCGACAGCGGCGCCTTCCTCGACGCACTCGCTGCCGAAGGCGTCACCGGGCCGATCGGCGTTGTCGGCTATTGCATGGGCGGCGCGCGGGCGCTGAACGCAGCCGCCTCCTATCCGGATCGCATCAGGGCGGCGGCCAGTTTCCACGGCGGCAATCTCGCCAGCGACGCGGCCGACAGTCCGCACCGCAAGGCGGGGTCGGTCAAGGCACGCGTCCATGTCGGCATGGCCGGCGTCGACAGGAGTTTTCCGCCCGAACAATCAGCGCGGCTGGCCGAGGCGTTCAGGGCGGCGGAAGTCGATTACGTGCTGGAGAATTATGTCGGCATGGCGCATGGCTGGTGCGTGCCGGACCACAGCGTCTACAACGAAGATGGCGCCGAGCGGCATTGGAACCGGTTGATCACCCTGTTTTCCGAGACGCTCGGGTAAAGCCAATCTTCGAGAGGTCGGCGCCGCCCCTCATCCGCCCTTCGGGCACCTTCTCCCGTAGAACGGGGAGAAGGAAGAGGTACCAGTAAAAAAATCTTTCCCTCACCCCAAGGATTGGCCATTAGCCTTCGTCCAACAGGCAAATGATGGCGATGATGCTGGATGAGAGCGAAGCCTCCGACGCCGAACTGATCGGGCGGGCGAAGGGCGGAGACAGGGGAGCTTTCGGCGCGTTGCTCGAAAGGCACTATGACTTCGTCTATCGCGCCGCCTACCGCTGGTGCGGTCGGAAGGCGGACGCCGAAGACATCGCCCAGGAAGTCTGCGTCCGGCTCGGCAAGGCGATCCGCGACTATCGCGGCGGCAGCGCCTTCACCACGTGGCTCTATGCCATGACGCTGAACGCCGCGCGCGACATGATGCGCAAGAGCGCCCGCGAGACGGTCAAGACCGAAGCCTATGGCGTTCATGCGCTGATTTCGGGCGAGGCTCCGGCCGAGAACGAGGATCTTGCCGAGGCGCTGTGGGCCGCGGTGCGGCGACTGCCGGACAAGCAGCGCGACGCCGTGCTGCTGGTCTATGGCGAGGGCTTGAGCCACGCGGCCGCCGCCGAGGCGATGGCGATCTCGGAGACGACTGTTTCCTGGCACATCCATGAAGCGAAGAAACGGCTGAAGACGCTCATGCGTTCAGCCGGGGAAGTGTGACCATGGTCGACGAGAACGAACTCAAGAGGCTGCGCGACATAGTGATCCCGGCTCCCGGCGAGAGCGCGAAGGCGCGCGCCTTCGAGGCCGCCATGCGCGCCTATGATGAGGAAAATATTTCCGCTGTCAGCCAAGGATCGGTCGGCGGTCTTCGTCTCACAGAGCGAGCACGAAAGCTCTGGAGCGAAATCATGCAAAAGAAACTCATTGCCACGCCGGCTATTGCCGGGCTCGTCGCCCTGCCGATTGCCGGATACGCCACTTTCCATATGCTGAGGGAACAGCCGTCCACTTTCGGCGGCGGCGAAAAGATCACCGAGACGCTGGCCGACAAGCCCGCCACGGTGAAGCCGCTGGCTAAACAGGCCACGGGCGATCAGGCGATCGACAAACCGCTCGCAACGAGCGCGCCTGAGAAAGACAAGAAGACCGACGCAGAAAGCCGCGACGAAACGGAGGCCTTGGCGGCGCCGAACAGATCCGAATCGGCCGTTGCTGGAGGCCTGGCGCCGCAGAATGCGCAGGAACAGGTTGCGCCGGCGGAACCTGCGCCACCTGCCCCAACGGGCGAGTTCGCCCTGGATAGCACTGCCGCGCCCAGCACGTCGCGAGCCGCACGCATGTCCAAAATGATAGCACCGCAGCAGCCGGCCGTGGCGCCGGCGGACCAGATCGCACCACCGGAGGAAAATCGCGACCGCGTCCAGGATTTCAAGACCAATCTGGTGCATTCGGCACTCGAGGACCCGGTCTCGACCTTTTCGATCGATGTCGACACCGCTTCCTATTCCTTCGTGCGCCGTTCGCTGAAGGAGGGTTTCCTGCCGCAGGCCGACACGGTGCGCGTCGAAGAGATGATCAACTACTTCCCCTATGACTGGAAGGGGCCGGATGCGGCGTCGACGCCGTTCAATTCGACCGTCAGCGTCATGCCGACGCCGTGGAACGCGCACAGCAAGCTGATGCATGTCGCCATCAAGGGTTTCGACGTCAAGCCGGCCGAACAGCCCAAGGCCAATCTGGTGTTCCTGATCGACGTCTCGGGCTCGATGGACGAGCCGGACAAGCTGCCGCTGCTCAAGTCGGCATTCCGGCTTCTGGTCAGCAAGCTGAAGACCGACGACACCATCTCGATCGTCACCTATGCCGGCGATGCCGGCACGGTGCTGATGCCGACCAAGGTTGCCGAGAAGGACAAGATCCTCAACGCCATCGATAATTTGCAGCCGGGTGGCTCGACGGCCGGCGAGGCGGGCATAAAGGAGGCCTACAAATTGGCCGAGCAGTCCTTCATCAAGGGTGGCATCAACCGCGTGATGCTCGCCACCGACGGCGACTTCAATGTCGGCCAGAGCGACGACGACGATCTCAAGCGCCTTATCGAACAAGAGCGCAAGACCGGTGTCTTCCTGTCGGTGTTCGGCTTCGGCCGCGGCAATCTCAACGACCAGATGATGCAGACCATCGCCCAGAACGGCAACGGCACCGCCGCCTATATCGACACGCTGGCCGAGGCGGAAAAGGTGCTGGTCGAGGATGCCTCGTCGACGCTGTTCCCTATTGCCAAGGACGTGAAGATCCAGGTCGAGTTCAATCCCGCCAAGGTCTCGGAATATAGGCTGATCGGCTATGAGACCCGCGCCTTGAACCGCGAGGACTTCAACAATGACCGCGTCGATGCCGGCGACATCGGCTCGGGCCATTCGGTCACCGCGATCTACGAGATCACGCCCAAAGGCAGCGGCGGCGAACAGATCGAACCGCTGCGCTATGGCCAGGCCGCGGTGAACAATGGCGGCGTCGCCAACGCGGACGAATACGCCTTCGTCAAGATCCGCTACAAGCTGCCCAACGAGGACGTCTCGAAGCTGATCACCACGCCGGTGACGTCGGCCAACGAGGTTGCGTCCTTCGACCAGGCCAGCACCGACCAGCGTTTCTCCGTCGCCGTCGCGGCGTTCGGCCAGAAGCTGCGCGAGGAGGATGCAACGGCGAAGTTCGGCTACGACAAGATCTTGGAGATCGCCACAGCCGCCCGGGGAGCCGACCCGTTTGGGTACAGGTCCGAGTTCCTCTCGCTTGTGCGCCTTGCCTCGGCGCTGAGCGGCAACCGCTGATGTTGATGACGGTCGGTTTCTTCCAGATGGGGTCGTTCTGATGGGAAAACCGGCCACGGGCGGGTGAGGCGAGGCCGGCGAGGGGGCATTCCCTGCCGGCCCGTTTTTTTCGGAATTTGCGATCGTTAAATTGCGCGGCATTTCCGGTACCGGATCGCAATTTCCTCTTGTTACGCCGGATAGGTGTGTGGGGCTTGAGGGAGTCGGAATTGCAGATCAGGACTACCGCCAACTCGACACCGCCGGCACGGGACGCTTCGGCGGCCGCCCAATCAGCCGAATCCAGGCGCATCGGCGACGATGTCGCGCAGGCGTGCCACACCGCCATGTCGGCTCTGACCAACGATCGTTTCCGCATCATGCTGGAGCAGATCACCGATCCGGTTTCATCCGGAGCGCTGATGACGATGCGCGGCGCCAATGTCGTCGATCTTAAATCGGCGCAGTCGAGCTACGCCGACAACAGCGAATAATTAGAAAGCGGTGGCTTCAGGCCCGGCTGCGACGACGCTCGCGTCGGGCCTCACTGGTCTCGGCGGTGTTCGCCGTGGCCACCTTGTTGCGCATCGGACCGATGCGCTCGACGATCGTCTCGACGGTCGGACGATCCGCCTTGGTGTGGGCGTCGAGCGCCTTGCGCATGGCGGCCAGGTGCTGGAACGAGGTGCCGCAGCAGCCGCCGATGATTTTCGCGCCGCCGTCGACAGCAAGGCGCACATAGTCGGCCATCAGTTCGGGCGTGCCGGAATAGTGGATCTCGGTGCCGCGGAATTCGGGAATGCCGCAATTGCCCTTGACGATCACGGTTGCCTCCGGCTTCGCCTGGGTCATGTCGAGCAGCGAGGCGAGGATGTCGGAAGCGCCGACGCCGCAATTGGCGCCGACGCCGAGCGGTGCTTGCGACAAGCCATCGGCGACGCCGTGTATGTCCTTCGGCAGCAGGCCCATCATGGTGCGGCCGGCGGTGTCGAAGGAACCGGTATAGGTATAGGGCAGGCCGACGCGGATCGCCGCTTGGGCGGCGGCACGGATCTCGTCGGGCGCCGACATGGTCTCGATCCAGGCGACCTCGGCGCCGCCCTCCTTGAGGCCTTCGATCTGCTCGGCGAAGGCGTCGACCGCCTCGTCATAGGTCATGGCGCCGAGCGGCACCAGCAACTCACCGGTCGGGCCAACGGAGCCGGCGACGATCACCTTGCGCCCGGCCTTGTCGGCAACGGCGCGGGCGATCTCGGCGGCGCGCTTGTTCAGAGCGTGCACGCGGTCCTGGGCATGATGCAGCTTCAGCCGGTGACGGGTGCCGCCGAAGGAGTTGGTCAGGATGATGTCGGCGCCGGCATCGACGAAATTCTGGTGCAGGCTGGTGATGGTGTCGGGCTTGGTCTCGTTCAGCAGCTCCGGCGCCTCGCCAGCCTCCAGACCCATTGCGAACAAATTGGTGCCGGTGGCGCCGTCAGCCAAAAGCACGCCTTTTTGCGCCAGCAGCGCGTCGATCGGGTTGGTCGTCGTCATCGGATTGGCTTTCACATTCTGAATTCGAATAAGGATATAAAGAAGTCTTTATGTCCAGTCAATAAAATAGCGACGGCGGAGTCGCAGTTAAAGGGCGCGGTTACGGGTGCGCGCTGTCATGCGGAACCTGATGGGAACGACATGCTGGCCAGATTGCGCGCGAAGCTTGCTGCCTCATGCGGGTTGACGTCGGCGGCCCTGATCAGATTGTCGAAATGCCGGGTCAATGCCTGGACCGGCTGGGTGGCGTTCAGCACGACATACATGTCGCCGACATAAATAGCGGCGCGGTATGGTCCGAAGATGGTGAGCGGGATCGAATAGCGCATGCGGCCGTCGTAGAGAAACAGCCGGAAAGTCGGATAGAGATCGTCAAGCAGCGTCGCCATATGGGCGAGTTGCTGCCGACGGTCGGCCTCCGGAAAGCGGTCCCAGACGCCGAGGCCGCGTGCGAAAATCTCCAGCGTGTGTCGCGGCATGCAGACTTCCATGTCGGTCTCTGGGCGCCGGTTGTATTCGATGCGGTATTGGGTCTCGCTGGCCTGTGCGAGCCTGCTCCTGTTGGTGATGTTTGCCTCATAGTCGACCAGCGCGTGCGTCCGCAGAAGATCGGGGATGCCGGCCGGCACATAGCGGATCTTGGTGCCTGCGGCCTCGGCGAACCATCTGGCCAGAAGCGTGCGGTCGAAACCGTCGGGTGCTTCCTCGATTTCCAGGCTTTCGCGGATTTCACCAGTGACGCCCTCGTCCTGGCTGAGGCCGAGCAGCCAATCCAGCGACACTTTGAACTCGGCCGCGATGTTGAGCAGCGTTTCGGCCCGCGGCAAGCGCGTCGACGCGCCCGACATCAGCTGCGACAGCGCCGACCGATCGATGCCGACGGCGGTGGCGAAGGCGGACTGGTTGAGGTCGGACCGTGTCAGGAGCAGCTTAAGACGCTCCCGAAAGATCGCTGACAAATCCCGTTTGTCCATCTCCCGACTCTCCGAATCATGAGGAAAAATTTTCGCCGGAACGCCCTGACGAGGCGCTTCAGGCGCAAATGAATCTTTAGGTCTGTTTACAATCTGTAACATGTGCGGTTGAAAATGCGCAATCGCAACATTTTGTACACTTTGTCTCGTTGAGTGGAATCGTTTCTCCTGACACTATGCTGTCAGGAGCCACTGGGGTTCCGGCGACTGAGGGGCAGTGGTCGATAGCATGACTGGCAAGAGCATCAGGCGACGCAATACACCGGCCATCGAGTGGCCAACCGTAGCCCTCGCTTTCTTCTGTTACGGAGCATGGCTCGCCACCGGCCTTCTGCTCTGGCCGTCCTATCCGATCTTCGCGCTCGCTCTCCTCGGTTTCATCCTGGCACTTCAGTCGTCCATCATGCACGAAGTGCTGCACGGCCATCCGACGCGCAATGCCCTGATCAACGAGGCTTTCGTTTTCCTGCCGATTGGTCTGGTCTGGCCGTTCCGCCGTTTCAAGACGCTTCATCTGCGCCATCATGCCGACGAGCGCCTGACCGATCCGCTCGACGATCCGGAGAGCTATTACCAGGCGCTGTGGCAGCATGACGACCTGCCGCCGACGATGAAATTCCTGCTCAAGGTCAACAACACCATGGCCGGCCGGTTCTTGCTCGGTCCCTGGCTGTCCTGCATCGGCTTCTTCATCGACGATGCCAAGCACATAATGGCCGGCGACAAGGCCATCCGCAAAGCCTGGCTGCTGCATGCGATCGGCCTCGCCGTCGTGGCGCCGATCGTGCAGTTCGGCTTTGGCATTCCGCTTTGGCTCTATATTCTGCCGGTGTGGCTCGGCCAGTCGCTGATCGCGATCCGCACTTTTGCGGAGCATCAATGGTCCGAGCATCCGGAAGGCCGCACGGTGATCATCGAGCGCTCGCCGCTGTCGTTCCTGTTCCTCAACAACAATTTGCACTTCGTCCACCACAAGACCCCGACGGTGGCCTGGTACCGGCTGCCTCAGCTGTTTCGCGAGCGTCGCGAGGAATGGCTGCGGATGAACAATGGCTATGCCTATCCCAGCTATTTCGCGCTGATCAGGTCCTATGCTTTCAAGGCCAAGGAGCCGATCGTGCATCCGGTGTTGCGGCGCCAGCCGGAGCCGGGCAGGGCGTTCAAGCCGCGCGTCAGGGCGCGGAGCATCAGCGGGCTCGGCACCGCGCCAGTCCCGGCCGAGCCGCCCAAGGAATGAAGCCCGCGACACGACGGACGGTGTCGGCTAACTCAAATCCGACGCCGCGTTTTTGTGAACCTCTCTCCAGATTTAATGGTCAGATCCCGGCATGAGCGAATTCGTTGCAGCGCTGCCGATGTACGACTGGCCGGAAGTGCGCCGCGAGGTCGACGACCAATGGGCACTGCTGCGCGATGCCTTCCGTCAAGGGGGGATAATCGATGCGCCGGAGACCGTCATTCGCCGCAACGGCGATCTGCCGCCGGTGCCGGGTGGCATTCATAGTGGCACCGGCGTTCTGATCGCGCCCGACCCCGCGACACTGCCGCCGGACGCGCTCGATTTTCACCAGCTCTGGCTGCATCCCGCACTGCTGTTCGCGCAGACTTGCTGGGGGCCGATGGAGCTTGGCCTGGCCGGCCATGTGCAGGTTGTCGGCCAGCCGAGCTATGACGTCTACGAAGGCGGCCAGGGCGAGCTTTATTCGAGCGCGCTGGTGATGCGGGCGGACGGCAAGGCGTCGGTGCCTGCGCCTGGCAATGGCAGGCCCGTCATCCCGCTCGATCTGATCCGGGGCAAGCGCTTCACCTTCAACAGCCTCGATTCAATGTCCGGTATCATCGCGCCGACGCGAGACCTGGAGGCGCTGGGCGAAAGCCTTGATGTGTTTTCCTCGCGCAGCGAAAGCGGCGGACATCGCGCTTCGATCGTCGCCGTGGCCGAGGGCAGGGCCGATGTCGCGGCGATCGACTGCGAGAGCTGGGCGCTGGCGCAGCGCTTCGAGCGGGCCGCCCGGCAAGTGAAGGTCGTCGGCTGGACGGGCCTGCGTAAGGGCCTGCCCTTCATCACCGCGAAAACGACGCCGGAAAAAACGGTTGCCGCGATGCGCGAGGCCCTTGCCGGCTTAGCCGAGCAGCCTCGCATCCAGCGGATAGGTTGAAAGCTTTTCGTTGCCGGTGCCGGTGACCAGGATCTGTTCCTCGATCTTGACGCCCTCGCGCCCGCCGAGCCTGCCGATATAGCTCTCCACGCACAGCACCATGCCTGGCTCGATCACGCCGTCGGGCGTGTCCGATGTCCAGTCGTCGGCATGCGGCAAGGTCGGGTATTCGTCCGCCAGCCCGACGCCATGGTAGAGCACACCATAGCGGATCGGGAAACAGTCGCCGGGCGGCACCGCCGAGCGGTCGACAAGGTCGCGGAAGGCGGTGCCCGGCTGTATCAATTCGGTGTTGTGCGCGATCTGGTCGGCGGCGATGCGGAAAAGATCGCGCTGTTCGTCGGTTGGCATCACATCCCCGCACAGCCAGGTGCGCGACAGGTCGGCGCAGAAGCCGTAAGGGCCGATCAGATCGGTGTCGAAGGCAACGAGGTCGCCGGCTTCTATGACGCGCGAAGAGCATTCCTGGAACCAGGGATTGGTGCGCGGTCCCGACGTCAGCAGCCGCGTCTCGATCCATTCGCCGCCGCGTGCAATGTTGCCGCGGTGCAGTTCGGCCCATAATTCATTCTCAGAGATGCCGGGCTTCAGCGCCTGTTCCATCTCGCCCATTGCCGACTCGCAGGCGACGATGGCGCGTCGCATGGCAAGGATCTCGTCAGGGGATTTGATCAGCCGCGCATTCTCCATCACCGCTTCGCCATTGCCGATGGAAATGCCAAGGCGCGCAAGTTCCTCGACGCCTTCCGGATTGATGTGGTCGACCGCGATGCGGCTGTTGCCGCCGCCATGTTCCCGCACCAGATCGGCGATCCCGCCCGCCCAGCGGCGGACCTTCTGCTCGGTGAGTTCGCCGCTGTACAGATACATCCACGAGACGGCGGGGCGAACCTCGTCGACGACGCCGGAATGGTCCGACAGATGTTCGCAGGAGAAATAGTCGAACAGCACCACCGGCCCTTCGGTGGCGACGAAACAATGCCGTGTCGGGTTGTGCGCCACCCAAAGCTGCATGTTCGTGGAATCGGTCGCATAGCGGATGTTGATGGGATCGTAGAGCAGCGCGCCGGCGTAGCCCCGGCGCCTCAGCTCGGTGCGGATGCGCTCCAGCCGGTATTTGCGCATTTCGGCCAGGTCGGGGGCGGCAATGCCTGCCGCCGCCCATTCCGCTTCGGCTGTCGCGCCGTAGCCCAGCACATGCTGGTTGAGATCAGCCGCCTTCCGGCGGGAGGCGTCGCGCAGCGCCTCGATCGAGCCCGGCACAAACGGCATGATCTTGCGGTGGCGGCCGAAGCTCCCCTTTGGCGCCGCGCTGTCCATGGCGAAACCTCAGCTCCGCATCTTCTCGCCGCTCGGGTCGAACGGCGCCTCGACATTGATGCGGGCCGGACGGCGATGGCCGAGGATTTCGATCTCGAACAGGCCGGCACTTTCATCCTCGGCCAGCGCCGCCGGCACGTAGCCCTGCGCCATCGACTTCTGGATATAGTGGGCATAGCCGCCGGAGGTAACCCAACCGACCACGCGCCAGTCGCCGTCGACGATGCCGCGCACAGCGGACGCGCCTTGCGCCGCCTTGGAGCCCCGAACTTCCTTGCCGGCTGCATCGAAACGCGGCGCGCCAAAGCCATGCGGCTTTTCCACTGTGCCATAGTCCTTGCCGACCTTGGCCCAGATCGGCTCGTCACCCATCACATCGGCGTCGGCCGCCTCGACGATGAAGGACACGCGGCGCAGCTTCGGTCCTTCAGCCCGTTCCCTGGCGGCCGCGTCGCGGCCGATGAAGTCGTTCTTCTCCAGCTTGATGAAGCGGTCCATCGAGCCTTCGAACGGTCCGTAGATCGGCCGCAATTCGCGGAACCAGGTCGGGAAGTTCTTTTCCAGGCGCATCGAGAGCAGGGCGCGCATGCCGAAATCGACCAGCCCGAATTCTTCGCCTGCGTCCTTGATCGCCTTGTAAACCAGGCGCTGATAGGCTGGCGCCATCCAGATCTCGTAGCCGAGGTCGCCGGTATAGGTAATGCGGTTGACCATGCAGGGCGCGCCGCCGACCGCCATTTCGCGGAAATCCATGAAGCGGAAGGCCTTGGTCGAGATGTCGACATCGACCAGCTTCTGCAGGAGATCCCGCGACTTCGGTCCGGCAATCGACAGGCCGACAAGCGTCTGGTCGAAGCGGTGGATGCGCACCTCTGACGCGCTTGGACCATCCTTCGGCAGGTGCTTTTCGAACCAGCGCATGTGATATTTCTGCGCGGCCGACGAGCCCCAGATCATGAAGCGGTCTTCCGCGGCCTTGGCGATTGTGAAGTCGCCGATCAGCTTGCCGAATTCGTTGATCATCGGGGTCAGCACGATGCGGCCGGCCTTCGGCATGCGGTTGGTCATCAGCCGGTTGAGGAAATCCTCCGCCCCCGGTCCGGAGACTTCGTATTTGGCGAAGTTGGCGATTTCGGTGACGCCGACGCGCTCGCGCGTGGCGCGCACTTCCTCGCCGATCGGCCCAAAATCGTTGGAGCGGTGGAAGGACACGATATCCTTCGGCTCCTTGCCCTTCGGCGCGAACCATAGCGGGGTCTCAAGGCCCCAGGAGTCGCCCATGACGGCGTTGTTGGCGAGCATGGTGTCATAAAGCGGCGTCGTCTGCGCCGGGCGCGCTGCCGGCAGTTCCTCGTTGGGGAAGCGGATCGAGAACCGGCGCGAATAGTTCTCGCGCACCTTGGCGTTGGTGTAGCGCAGGCTGGCCCATTCGCCGAAGCGGGCGACGTCCATGCCCCAGACGTCGAAGCCGGGATCGCCATGCACCATCCAGTTGGACAGCGCCAGGCCGACACCGCCGCCCTGGCTGAAGCCGGCCATGACGGCGCAGGCGCACCAGAAGTTGGTCAGGCCCTGCACCGGGCCGACCAGCGGATTGCCATCCAATGCGAAAGTGAAGGGACCGTTGATGATCTGCTTGATGCCGGCTTTCTCGATGCCGGGGAAATGCTTGAAGCCGACCTCCAGCGACGGGGCGATGCGGTCGAGGTCGGGCTGCAACAGCTCGTGGCCGAAATCCCAGGGCGTGTTGACCGGCGACCACGGCTTGCACGCCTTTTCGTAAGTGCCAAGCAGGATGCCGTTGCGCTCCTGGCGGG